>JAPOIM010000020.1 GCA_029978905.1 Planctomycetota bacterium | reverse complement strand
TGGGCCTTCTCCGTCACCTGCCGGACGGGGCACCCGAAGTTGAGATCGACCACGCTGACCTGGTAGTCGCGGGCCAGCGTTCGGCCAACACGGGCGAGATTCTCAGGGTCGTTGTCCCACATCTGCACGGCCAGGGGACGGGGCTCCTCGCGGACGCCCCACAGCCGATCGGGGTGCTCTCCCCGCTCCCCCTCGAGCCACACGGCACTGCGGGCGGCAATCATTTCCGTCGCCAGCAACCCCGCACCGCCAAACTCCCTGACGACTTGGCGGTAGGCAAAGTTCGTGAAACCCGCCATCGGCGCCTGAAGGACCGGCGGATCGACCACCACGTTCCCCAAGATCAGCGGCTTCGGGGAGGCCTCGCGTTCGTCGGTCACACTCGTGGCAGCAGTGGGCAGTGGTGCATCCATGCCGACAGGATATCGCCCACTCCAATCCGCATCGACGAGGGGGCCGCTACGGGGCAGGAAAGCCACTCGAAGGAATCACCGCGCCGCCGAGCGGGCTTGCGGCAGGCGGTGCGAGCGTGGGGGTCATGCCGACGGGCACGGTCGCTGAGGTGAGGGTCACGGCGGGCCGCCAAGGCGTCGGCGCTCCGATCAGCATCGTCGCGAACTGCTCATCCGGCACCGAGAAGTCTGCGACCGCCATCACATACTCCACGATGTCGTCGTTGTAGCGGGTGACCGACTTGGCGAGCGCCTGCTGCTGATCCACGAGCGCCGCGTGCGCGGCGATCACCGCTTCAATGCCGCGGCTGCCACGAGCATGATCATTTTCAGCCATCGCCAGCGCCGTCTCAGCAGCCACGACCGCCGCCGCGCGGGCGTCCACCTCTTCATGCTCAAGCGGCAGGGAGCGATTGATCGCGCGAATCCGCCCGGTGGCGATCCGTGACGCAAAGAGCACCTCAAAGTGGGTCTCGTACGACGTGGCCAACGGCCGATCCACCGGCCACGGCAAGGGCTCGTTGGCAGGCAGCCGCACAAGATCGACGAGTTCCTGCTGGGCCGACACAAGCGACGCGCGGGCTGCCGCCACATCCGCCAGCCGGGAGGCCACCGCCACATCGAGCACCGCACGATCGTGTGGATCGCCACTGGGCGCGACGTATTCGAGTCGCTCCACCGCCTCCGCAGTCCACCGCAGCACCGCGACCTTTTCCACGAGGTTCCAGTAGGCCTGCGTGATCCACAGCCGTCGCCCTCGGTCTCCAGAACGCTCCAGGGCTTCCAGCAAGGGAAGGGGGCGGACGGCAAGTCCTTCGAGGACAGCCGGCCCTGTTCCAGCCTCAACGCCCTCGATCGCAGCGATGATCAACTCCGTGGCCGGCCCGGTCGGCATTTCAATCTGCCGCTGGTTCGCGGCGGGTGGGGCCGACTCTGCCACGGGTGCATTCGTGATCTCGGCCGGAGGCGTTACCGGCGCCGCAGCACCGAGCCCTCCGAACGCGGCTGGAGGCGCCATCGCTGCGGCCTCCTCCGCAGGGGCCGTCAGCACCGAGCGGGTCCCGTCAGCCCCCAGAGGCGTCCCGAAGCCGGTTGCCGCAGGGGGGGAAGTTGGTGGCGGCTCAAACGCCTGCGGTGGGAAGCCCGCCGCAGGGAGCGCCTCATCTGCCGCCGCAGCCGGAGGCGCGGCAGGTGGCGGTGACGAGAAGGGTGGGGGCGGAGCGGAATCAAACCCCGGGCTGTCCTCCGCGACCGGCTCTGATGATCGGAAAAAGCTACCTGGCTCAGCCGGAGTTGGGCTGCCAAAGCCTGAGGCCGGCGTCTCCTCGCTCTCCTCAGCCAACGCCGCCGACTCGAACGAGCCGTCTTCCGCCTCCAGCGGAGCCACGGGATTGAAGTCGCCGAAGGAAGGGGGTGGTTCGGTCGCCTCCTGAGCCCACCCCCGTGTCATGGCGGCGAACGCCACGAGCATCACCAACGCGCCGAACGTTGCGGAGAGAATCGAAAAACGGGAGGTCTTCATGGGCGGGCTCGGTTCTCGTGGTCACGAGGCCGCGAGAAAATCCTTCAGAAGCCGCCCGGAGTCAACGCCAATCCCGCCGGAACCACCGGTTTCCCCCAACTCGCCAGCATGCCTTCCCCACCTGCCCCGGCCACTGCCGTTTAGCTGGCCGCGTCGAGATACGGATCCTGGCTCATCTGGATGTGCCCTTCCGCCCGCTGCCGTTCGATGTATTCGAGCACCCGTCGCTGCCGCACATGACGGGCTTCGACGCGTTGCTGGGCCCGGCGGAACACCTTCAGAAGCCGTTCCGAACTGGATGAGAGATGGCTCTGCAGCCACTCGCTGATCCGCTTCGCCCGCTTTGGTCCATACCCCATTACGAGGATGTCGTCGTCCGCCGCCACGTACTGTCGCCAACTCCCGGGGTCCCCTTGGCGACCGCAGCGGCCGACCAGCTGACGATCGATGCGAGCCGAATCGTGCAACTCGGTGCAGATCACGTGCAGCCCACCGAGTTCCTCAACGCCGTCGCCCAGGCGAATGTCCGTGCCACGCCCCGCCATGTTGGTCGAGACCGTGATCTGCCCCTTCTGCCCAGCGCCGGCCACGATCTCTGCTTCCTGCTCGATCTGCCGTGCGTTGAGCACCGTGTGAGGCAGGCCAGCTTCCGCGAGCAGTTTGGAGAGCTGCTCAGACTTGTCGATGGTGCGGGTGCCGATCAACACTGGCCGCCCGCCGGCATGCATATCGACCACCTCTTGGACGATCCGCCGAAACTTCTCCTGCTCGTTGGCCACCACCACCGGTGTGAGCCGCTTGCGAATGGCCGGGCGGTTCGTGGGTACCACCGCCACGGCAACGTCGTAGGTGCGGGCGATCTCGCCCGCACTCGTGGCGATCGTGCCCGTCATGCCGGCCAGATGCGGCCAGCGTGCAAAGAGGTCCTGAATCGTGATCCTCGCTGCGTGCCCACTCGGCACCGTGATCTCCACCCCTTCCTTCGCCTCAACGGCCTGGTGGAGTCCATCGCGCCATGTGCGGCCTTCCGCCGTGCGCCCCGTGAACTCATCGACGATCACGATCTTGCCGTCTCGCACCACATACTGACGGTCGAGAACAAACATCTCCCGCGCCCGCACGGCCCGCTCCACGGCTTCATAGAGCACTAGCAGGCTGGTCGCCTCCAACAGATGGGGACGGGGCAGGGCTCTCACGCGGCTCCGGCCAGGGCCCAGCAACTCACAGGTGTGCTTCTGACGGTCGAGTTCGAAGTCTTCATCACGCTGGAGCCTCGTGGCGGCGTCCGCAGCAAACTCAAAGAGAGCCTGCTGCTTGGCCTCGGCTTCCCCGGGCGCGGAGGCGATGACCAGAGGGGTGCGGGCCTCGTCGATCAGCACGTTGTCGGCCTCGTCGACGAGCGCAAACCAGTAGGGCCGCTGCAGGAGTTTGGGGCCACTGCCAGCCCGCCCCATCAGCGTGGCCCCGAGGTCGACACGACCTTCGGCAATCTCACGCCCCATGAGACGGTCCTTGAGAAAGTCAAAGCCGAACTCCTTCGCCGTGCCGTACGTCACATCTTTGGCGTAGGCCTCTCGGCGTGCATCGAAGTCCATCTCCGACTCCACGCAGCCCACAGAAAGGTTGAGGGCCTTGAAGATCGGTGTCATCCAGTCTGCATCACGCTTGGCAAGGTAATCGTTCACCGTGGCCAGATGCGCCCCTTTGCCGTAAAGGGCGTAGAGCACCAGCGGCAACGTCGCGACGAGCGTTTTCCCTTCGCCGGTCTGCATCTCCACGATGCTGCCGTGCACCAGGGCGACCCCCGCGAGCAACTGCACGTCGTAGTGCCGCATGCCCAGCGTGCGTCGGCCGGCCTCGCGTGTGGCGGCAAAGCACTCCACGAGCAGATCTTCCGGCGCCTCACCCGAGCGAGCCCGGTACGACAAGGAGCGGCCTAAACGCCGCAGCCGGGTGTCATCGAGGAGTTTCATCTCCTCTTCGAGTTGCCCGACCTGATGCACGATCCGCCAGGTCGTTCCGTTGATGACCGGCCGCGAGCCCGGCGTGAGTCCTGACAGCCATCCGATCATCTGAAACCCCTCCGACATCAGGCAGCCCCAAGCCGGGCGACCGCTTTTCAAAGTCTACCTGCCCAAGAAGAAAGCCGGCGTCAGCCAATCCCCGGTTCCAGGTGATTCTGGCCTCACGACGAGGCCTCGTCTGCGTGCTGCTCTTCCTTCGGTGCCGGAAAGAGGAGGGAGGCGGCGACGCTCGCACCAATCAGACCAACGATCACCACGAGTGAGAGCCAGGGGGCAATCAGGTGTCCCTCAGCGTGCGCATCCCAGCCACCCCGTTCCGCCAACCATTCGTTGTGGCGGGCCGCCTCCGCGATCATCTTGCCGCCCACAAACACGAGCACCGCCGAGAGGCCGTAGTTGAGGAAACGGAAGAGGTCCATCACCCCGGCCAGGAGGAAGTAGAGCGCCCGCAAACCAAGGATCGCAAACACATTGGACGTAAACACCACGAAGGTGAAGTACGGCGTGCCTTCCGTGACCACACCAAAGATCGCCGGCACACTGTCGACCGCGAAGAGCACATCCGTGCTTTCCACCACGAGCAGCACGAGGAACAGCGGCGTGGCCACGAGCCGCCCTTCCTCGCGCACGAAGAAGCGATCGCCGGATGGCTGCGTCGTGAAGGGCATCACCCGACGAGCGAGTTTCAGCAGGAAGTTGTCTTCGGGATGCACGTCGTCGTGCGACACGGCGAGTTTGATCCCTGTGTAGACCAAAAAGCCGCCAAAGATCCAAAACACCCACTTAAAGTGGGCAATCAGCTCTGCCCCCACCAACACAAAGGTCAGTCGCATCAAGACCGCACCGAGAATGCCCCAGAAGAGCACCCGATACTGATACTTCAACGGCACGCGGAAGGTGCCAAACACCACCGCGAACACGAAGACGTTGTCCATGGAGAGCGACCACTCCACGAGATAGCCCGTGAGAAACTCTATGGCAGCATTGCCTCCCAGCCACAGCCAGACGATGCCGTTAAAGCCAAGCGCCAGCAGTGACCAAAACGCCGTCCAGAAACCGCTCTCCGCGAGGGTGGGCTCGTGGGCCTTCTTGTGAAAGACCGTCAGATCGAGGGTGAGCATCACGGCCACAAACGCCGCAAAAGCGAGCCAATGGCCAGCGTGGATCGAACCGGTGGCGTCAACAACGGCAGGCGAGGCAGACGCGGCAAGAACACTCGGGAGCACGGCGGATTCCGGGGAAGGGGAGAGGCTGACTGAAAAAAGCCGGTGGACGCAGAAATATACCGCTCACCCCTCATGGTTTGAAAAAGCATCTTTCGCCCCCCCACGGTGACGGCCGAACCGCAGCGGCCTGAAGGCAGGGCAGGACGACCGGTCTGGACCCCACGGGGCCCGTTCGGTACCGTCCGCCACCCGTCTCCCGAGCCACAACCGTGCGTGTGCCGGGCGGCCCAAGACCCGCTGTTTACTCCTCATGACGTCCATGTCCGGCTCAGCGGCGGTTGCTTCCAGGCCCGCCACAGCCTTTCTCGTCGATGCCGCACTTCCCATCGCCATCCTCGTGGCAATGGTGGCGGTGGTGGTACCGCTGCCCCCGGCGGTGATCGACTTGCTGCTGGCAGCCAACCTGACCGCTGCGGTGATCGCCCTCTTGGCTGCGATTGCGGCCCGCACGCCGCTGGAAATGGCCGTCTTCCCAACGTTTCTCCTCGGCGCCACACTCGTCCGCCTGGTGCTCAACATCGCGACGACGAGGCTGATCCTCACGCGAGCCGCGATCGATGGTGAAGCCGCCGCGGGGCACGTGGTCGAAGCCTTCGGCGGGTTTGTCTCCGGCAACAGCTTGGCCGTCGGTGCCGTGATTTTTGCGATCATCGCGGTGGTCCAGCTCGTGGTGATCACGGCCGGCTCCAGCCGCACCAGCGAAGTCGCGGCTCGCTTCACCCTCGACGCGATGCCGGGCCGGCAGATGGCAATCGACGCGGAGCTCAAGGCGGGCTCACTGAGTGCGGCCGAGGGGCGTCGGCTGCGGAACGAACTCCAGGCCCGCAGCGATTTCTTCTCAGGCATGGATGGCGCGAGCCGGTTTGTCCGTGGGGAAGCGATCGCCGGCGTGGTGATCACGCTGATCAACCTCGCGGGCGGCATCGCGATCGGAACGCTGCAACATGGCATGCCGATCAGCCGCGCCGGCGAAGTGTTTAGCCGGCTCACGATCGGTGACGGCCTTGTGACCGCGGCCTCGAGCCTGCTTGTTTCCGTCGCGATGGGCCTCTTGATCTCACGCTCGAGCCATGCCGCAGATCTCTCGCGAGAACTTGGCAAGCAGTTCGGCGGCAAGCCTCAGGTGCTCGGGACGGCCGCGGTCTTCCTGGCTGCCTTGAGCCTGACGGGGCTGCCGTTCCTCCCCCTGATGAGCGTCGCGGCTGTGCTCGGGGTGATTGCCTGGAGACAGCGCCACACACGTGAGAAACCAGCAGACTCCGAGGCTCCCGCCACGCCACCTGAGCAGCTCGTCACCCAGCTGCTTGGCGACGATGCCGTGAGCGTGGAGCTCGGCCGAGACCTGCTCTACCTGGTGGCAGGGCCGTCGCCCGTCCTGCCTGCTCGCACCGCCGCTTTGCGGGGCAGCCTCGCTGCCGACCTCGGCGTCCTGCTCCCGAAAGTCGTGTTTCGCGACTCCATGGAGGCGCCGTCACGATGGTGTCGGATCCAAGTCGCTGGCGAAACACTCTACGAGTCCACGCTCCCAGCAGGGCGGGTGCTCGCTGTGGGGGGCGACCTGGCGACGGCCGACGATGAACATGCCGCCACCGACCCGCTGACGCACGCCGCCGCCCGTTGGATCGCCGCCCGGGAAGTCGCCAGTGCACGGCAGCGGGGCTGCGAACTGCACGACACCGCAGATGTGGTGATGCGAGCCGTGGAAGGCTCTGTGCGTCGCCGGGCGGAACTCCTGCTCACCCGCGACTCGGTCGCCCGGCTCGTGGAGAGCGTGCGGCAGAGCCAACCAGCGGTTGTCGACGGCGTGGTGCCTGAGCTCCTGCCTTTGAAACTCGTCCACCGTACCTTGCAGCAGCTCGTGCGTGAGGGTGTGCCGATCCGTCCGCTCCCCGTGCTCCTCGAGATCATGGCCGACCATGCAGGCGATACCACCGAACCAGAGCAGCTCGCCGAATGGGTCCGCCTGGGCCTTTCGCGGACCATCTGCCGGCGTGCCCGCGACGCCGCTGGAAGGCTCCCCACGATCCGGCTGAGCGAGGCGGCGCTCGCACACACCCAGAACACTCCGCAGGCATCGCACAGCAGTGGTGCGGACGAAAGACGCCTGATCGCAGAAATCCGCCGGGCAGTCCGCCCAGGGCTGCAGCGAGGCAGTCCTCCGGTCGTGGTGGTGCCAGCGGCCTTTCGGCGTCGGGTCCGCGGCATGATCGCGACCGACCTGCCCGATGTCCCAGTGCTCTCCATGGAAGAGATTGCAGACGAGCCAAAAGTGGAGGTGTTTGCCACGGTCGGAGGACACCGCGGACCGACCGCCGCCGCGGCCTGAGTAAGGATCCGCGAAGCCGTAAGGGCGCAGGAAAAAACATTTAAGGAACTGCCTTCTCGATGACGATAAGAACGAGTTGAAGTTCATCGAAGGGCAGTGGGTCGATCATCATGAAGTCGGAAGCAGCTGGGCAGGGATGCTCAGGTGCCAATCATCACGGAGGACGAAGGTGGCGCATCAACTCCCTGCCGAAGAGGTTCAGGAACTCTGGCGACGGTTCAAAGCAGACCCGTCCAACGAGGACCTGCGAAACAGGCTCATCGAGCTCTACATCCCGTTGGTGCGGTACAACGGCGAGCGTATCTGGGCTCGCCTGCCCGACGGCGTGGAGTTGGACGACCTCACTTCCGCCGGCACGTTTGGCCTGATGGACGCCATCGACGCCTTCGACATGTCGCGGGGCGTGAAGTTTGAGACCTACTGCGTGCCCCGTATTCGCGGCGCCATGCTCGACGAACTCCGCACGATGGACTGGGTGCCGCGTCTTGTCCGCAGCAAAGCCAGCAAACTCAATGAGGCGATCAAGACGCTCGAAACCAAGCTTGGCCGCGCACCGGCCGATGCCGAAGTGGCCGAGCACATGGGCCTTTCCCGGGAAGACTTCGAAAAGCTCCTTGTCGAAGCCAACGCGGTCAGCTTGGTGAGCCTCAACAAGAAATGGTGCGAAACGGACAGCTCCAAAGATGTCCGCGAAATCGACATCCTTGAGGACAAGAAGGGGGAGGACCCCACCCGCCGCATCCAAAAGACCGACCTGATGCGACTGGTCACCAAGGGGCTCAACCGAAACGAGCGGCTGATCATCATCCTCTACTACTACGAGGAACTGACGATGAAGGAGATCGGGGCCACCCTCGACCTCTCCGAGAGCCGCGTGAGCCAGATGCATTCCGCGATTGTCGAGCGGCTGCAGAACCAGCTCGGCCGGCGGAAACCCGAGTTTGCCATGGGCTAGCGGTCCGTCCGACCGCCCTTTGGCGGCAGGAAACCAGCGGAATGCACCGACGAAAAAAAAAGACTCAAGAAAACGGATCCGGCAAGACGAAGAGGTAAGGTTCAGAGATGTGAGACGTGTCGAGTAGATTTTCGAAGACACGAACCACCAGTCACCACGCAACGTAGTGTTCCTTCAGCCGGGCAGGATGCCCGACGGTCCACGACAGCGTGGTGGCGGCGACTGACATCGCGTTTGGAGCGGATGATCCGCAAGGAGGGTGAGATGCAGATTTGGGGAATCAATAACACGCAGGCTGCGAGCAGTGTTCGCGGAGTCGAGTCGGCTGAGTCGACCAAAGCTGGCCTGCAGCAGCCCATCGGCGAAGTGCACGATGCCGTCGCCCTCTCGGTTGACGGTGTCTCCGCGGCCGACGCGACTGCCGGTGAGATTCGTATGGATCGCGTTGCCGCGATCCGGGCCGCCATCGCTGACGGCTCCTACGAAACTGCCGAGAAACTCGACATCGCCCTCGACCGGTTGCTCGAAAGCATCGGCTGAGCAACCCGAGTCGCGTCTCCATCGTGAGCCTCGCTCAGGCACTGCCACCTTGGCTGCTGGGCTGCCGCGATGGGCGTCGCTACACTACTGAAACCACGACGCCGCTGTCGGGAACCCGACAGCGGCGTCTGCGTTAAAACCCCTCCACCGAGGGTGTTTCCGGTAGTGATCCGCTGATGCCTGAGTCCGAAATGTCTGTGGCAGACGACTTCTCCCTCGGAACGGTTAAAGTCTCGCTTTCCCCCAGGGAGCGATTTGATGAGTTCTTGCAGGCTCGGGGAAAGCGGATCACGAAGCAGCGGCGGATGATCGTCGAGCAGGTCTACCGCCGCCACGAGCATTTCGATGCCGAGCAGCTGATCGACCTGATCCGCAACACGCCCGAGGGTGGTCGAGCCAGCCGCCCCACCGTCTACCGCACGCTGACCGAGATGGTGGAAGCGGGGCTGCTGCGCAAGATGGTGCTCGGCGGCCGCGCTGTCTACGAGCACGACTACGGCTACCCACAGCACGACCACCTCTACTGCACCAGCTGCCACACGCTGATTGAGTTTTCCAGCGATGAGATCGTCCGGATCCGAGAGGCGGTCGCCTCACAGCATCAGTTCCGCTCTCAAGGGCATCGCCTGATCATCAGCGGGCTCTGCAGCGACTGCCGCAGCAACCGCAGCCGCAGCCGCCACCACGACCGCGTCTAGCTGCCCGCGGAAAAAGCCTTCCATGGCCTTTTTCCACTTGGGCAACCCCCGAAAACGCCAAGGATTTTCGGGGTTGCCACTCGCCGCATCCTGCGGCGGCAGACTTTCTCCACAGTCTGCTAGCGGGTCGACTACACCCGCAGTTCCGCTTCGGTGAGCCGCGCCGGATGGGCAGCGAGGGCTTCACGAACCGGCCCCTCCACAAACTCCACGACCTGTTCTGCCGCACGGCCAGCAAGGCCCTTCGGTTCCATAGCGGCATCGAGGTCAACCGCCACAAACAGCGGATCGCTGCGAAGCCGCTCGGCGAGGTCGTTCGCCTTCCCTTCGCGGATCCCCATCGTGGCCGCATGGCTGTGCTGGCGAAGCGCTTCGTGCAGAGCCTGCCGGTCACCGCCGGCGGTGGTGCCGGCCATCAAGATGCGTTCCGCGGCCAGGAACGGCAGCTTTGCCTCGAGGTTTCGGGCAACACCGCCCGGCACGACCACGAGGCCACCGGCGATGTTGGCCAGCAGCACAAGCTGGGCGTCGGTGGCCAAGAACGCCTGCGGCAACACAAGCCGACGCGGAGCAGAGTCGTCCAACGTTCGTTCAAACCACTGCACAGCTGCGGTCTGCTCGGCAGTGACAGAAAGCCCCATCACAAAACGGGCGAGCCCACACATCCGTTCGCTTCGCATCGGATTCCGCTTGTACGGCATGGCCGAGGAGCCCACCTGATCTCGCTCAAACGGCTCCTCCAGCTCGCCCGCAGCAGCCGCCAGTCGCAGATCATTTCCCGTCTTATGGGTCGACTCGGAGAGGCCGGCGAGCGTTTGCACAATCTGCGAGTCAATTTTTCGCGTGTAGGTCTGGCCGGTGACGTCGTAGGAGGCTGCGAAGCCAAGCTTCTCCGACACCAGGCGGTCGAGTTCACGAACCTTCGCATGATCGCCATGGAAGAGTTCTAAGAAGCTCGCCTGGGTGCCCGTGGTGCCTTTCGCCCCTCGAGCCTTCAAGCGACGAAGGCGGTGGGAGAGTTCGTCCAGATCGAGCAGGAGGTCGTGGATCCACAGACAGATCCGCTTGCCAATCGTGGTTGGCTGAGCGGGCTGCAGATGCGTGAATCCGAGGCACACCAGATCACGGGTTTCCATCGCCCGGTCGGCCAACCGCTCGATGACGGTCGTCAGCCGAGCAATCAAAATCTCCATCGAATCGCGCAGCAGCATCAGGTCGGCGTTGTCGGTCACAAACGCACTCGTGGCGCCGAGATGGAGAATCGGCCGCGCTTCGGGGCAGGCATCACCGAAGGTGTGCAGGTGCGCAAAGACGTCATGCCGCATCTGGCGTTCGTAGACAGCAGCCTTGACGAAATCGATCGGCTCCAAGGCCTGCCGCATGGCTGCCAGTTGTGCGTCGGTGATGGGGAGGCCAAGCTGGGCCTCCGCTTCGGCCAGGGCCAACCAGACCTGCCTCCAGAGCCGGTAGCGGTTGCGGTCGCTCCACACCGCCGTCATCTCGGCCGAGGCGTAGCGGGTGGCGAGAGGATTGTCCCAGACGTCCCGACGATCAACTGACTGTGCGGCTTCCACGCTTTGTTTCAACTCCTCTTGGACGACCCGCGAGCGTTCTGCCCCGCGCGAACATCGGCTCCTGCTGGACGCCGCGGTGTGATTTCACCCCTCATCTTGCAGATGAGACGCTCCAGTGCCAGACGTGACCGCAGTCCCCGCGAGGCGTCGCCCTTGAGGGCTCGGTCGGTGGCCAGCAGCCAGAAGGGCAGGGCCCGAGCCCGCTCCGGGCCGAGGCGGACCAGCGCTTCTCGAGCGGCCTCGAGCGCCTTGGGCCAGGCGGCCACGCCAGCCTCCCGGAGCGCGTCTTCAAGGCTGGCTGGCCGGCCCTCGTGCCGAGGGAGTGCGAGCAGGCGAGCAGCCGTTGAGAGACGTTTAAAGACCGCTGCGGTCTGGGCAGTGAGGGCGATCGGGTTTTCGCCAGACTCTAAGAGGTCCGCCAGCATCGCCACGGCCTCCGCAGCCTTGCCACTCGAGGCCGCCTCCGCCATCTGCCACGCCGAACGCTCCCGCGGCCCGCCGGCGATATCGTCCACCGCTTCAGGTGGGATCGACGCCCCGCCCGCCGCGGCCAAACGACGGACCGCCTGCGTCAGTTGGCCGAGGTCGTTGCCGAGTCGTTCCACCAACCGCTCTGCGGTCACCGCTGGCAGCGTGCATGCGTGTGTCGCCTTTGCCCAGCGTCGCAGCCACGCCGCCACGTTGGTTCGCGGGGGCACCGCCGCCTCAATCACGCACCCATGCTTTGCGATCGCCTTCGCGAGCCTCGTGTTGCCTGGTAGCGATTTGACCTCGAGTACCAGCAGACCTCGAGCGCCACGCGAGGCGGCCAGTTGCTCGAGTGTGGCACGGGCCTTCGTCACGAAGGCGTCTCCCGAACGCACGACCGCCGTCCGTGTAGCCGTGGCAAACATCGGAACCGTCGCCGCTTCATCGAACACATCCCGTGGGTCATCGATGGCGTCGCCGGCAAACTCACGCCAGGCCCAACTGCGGTCAGCCTCGTCGGGGCAGAGCGTCTCCCGCAGGCCCGCGACCATCTCTCCCGCAAGAAACGGGTCGTCCCCCACGATCGCGATCATCGACGCCTCTGCCAGCGTTTCAGCCGGAAGCGGATCGAGCAGGAGATCAAGCGCCGAGAGAGCCGAGGGCATGGAAAAACTCGCGAGGGAGCACGCGAGTGTACCGCCTTACGGCGCCGGCGTGGGAGGCAGGGGACGCAGGCTGCGCAGCTGCCCCGTCGGTCGACCACCACCAATCAACACCGCCTCGGGGGTTACTGCCGCCCCCACATTCCCCGCCGAATCGGAAGCCTCAATCCGCAGATACGCCCGGGCAGGCACGGTGCGGTCCGGCTTCCAGAGATACCGTCCGGTCGACTCCAGCCCTTCGACAATCGTTGCCCACGGGCCGCTCGGATTGGGCGAGAACTGCAGCCGCACGCCACGCGGCACGATCAGGGGATCGTCGCTGGCGTAGCTGATGGCGATCGTCTCTTCGCCGCCGGGGGAAGACTCACTGGAACGGATCACCGATTGAATGCTGACCGTGGGAGGCACCTCATCGACGCCAACCCAGCACTGCGGAGCATCGCCAGAACGTGGCGGCAGCACCTCAGCTCCTGCCGGCGAAAGTTCCAGCCGGAAGCCGTGCAAACCAGCCTCTGTGAGGGCGACGTCGATGGGGCTCGTGCGGTCTTCATCGATCGCCACACGCTGCCAGGTAACTCCCCCATCACGGGTTCCCCACAATTCCACCTGGCCAACGCCACCCGCCGTGGCTTCGGTGTCGACAGCGTAGTCCCAGGAAAACCGCCGCGAGCGGGAAAGCATCAACGGCTTGCCCCGGTAGGTGCCGTCTGCCCACGTCGTTGCCGCAGCCATCTCGCCAAAGCCGGGCGCCGCCTCCGCACTCGGGAGTGAATCGGTGGCCGGCCCGAATGCCAGCCCTGGATCTGCAGGAAGGCGGGGCTCGTCGGGGAATCCCGAAAACCCTTGTGAACCGAGCGGCTGCGGGCGCGACGCCGTGAGCACGCTCGCCACACCTCCAGGCCTGCCAAACTGACCTCCATCCGCCCCCCAGCCCGCGTCCACACCGCCGGGAAGCCACGACGAACCCGCGGCGTCAACCTGGGCAGGAACACTTGCCGGCGAGGACTGCGGCCTCCCAAATCCTGGCGGCTGCGAACGCATCGCGGGAGACTGCCTTGCGAGAAGGTCCTCCGCAGATGGCCCCGTAGGCTCTGGAGCAGGTTCGCTGCCTGGAAGAGGAGGCGCCCCGATCTCTCGAGCAAGTTCATGCTGCGACACGCCTGGATCATGGGCCGCGAGGGCATACTGCTGTGTGGAGGCATTTCCCGACGCGTCGCTGACCGTCAGCTGCACGATGAGTCCTTTCGGATCATCGCCTGCCCACCACAACTCTTCGCCAACGAGGTGCGCAGGAGCTTCTCTGGAGAGCATCGCCACCGCATCGACCGGCTGCCAGTTTGGTTCGGCAGCCGTGCGATACTCGAGTCTCAGTGATGTGAGGTCGAGGGTGTCGTCGAACGCTGCAAAGCGACAAACCACTTCTCCGTCAGGGCCGAGCCACACGCGAGCCGCGAGCCGCGGCCCGGCGGCGTTGAGAATCACGCGCACATCAGGGCCAGCGCCCCCGCGTTGCCGACCCGAGGCATCGATGCTTCGCAAACGAAACCAATACTCGCCGTCGGTCGTGGCGCGGTAGGTGAACTGCCGGGCGGCGGGCACCACGTCGTCCACATCCTGCCAGTTGGCGCCCAAGTCGCGTGAGACGGAGAGCACGACCCGCTGCGGAGCGTCATCCGACGACTTCGACTCCTCCAAGCGAAAGGGGATCGTGAACACCGGGCGGTTGGTCCGGATGGGCTCCGGCAACGGCCGGCGGTCGGCTTCGTCCGCTGCAAAAAGCGCGGCCCCCGCCCACGCCACGCCCCACCCACATGCGATCGCCAACAAGTGTCCACGGCGCGCGAGCCAAGACCCCGCCGCCTTGCGGCAGCGCATCCGAGGCGCCATGTGAGGAATGGTCGATTCCATAAAGATGAGAATCGACACGCCCCCCCTCCGGAACGTGGGGAGTTTTTTCCGGCAGGCATGACTTTCCGACTTCTCCGGGCTTCCCGGGGTTACCCAACCTCGCGGGCAAGGCAGAAAACGTGTGTGTTCGGGAGCCCGAGCCTTCCGGCAGCGGGAAAATCGACAGGCGCCGCCGGCTCAACGGCCGCACGGTTTGAGTCTGGGAAGAGTAGGGGGTTTTCGCTGGACCACCGACGTGCGCCGCTGCGATACTTCCGGGCATGCCGAAATAAGGAGGTCGAGAAGGGCGCATGCGTCCTCCTCACAACCGCACACTCTTGGGTCGCCTGGTCACCACGCCAAGGACCGGAGATCCCGTGGATTGCAGGTACCGCCGTGACTTCTTTTCTCATTAGCGCGGCGGCTCTGCTGGTCTTACTCGGATTGGGGATCGCTATCATCGTCAAGGTCCGCGCCTGGACGGGCGAGTCTTCCGACAATCCCGATCGTTGGGAGACCACGCTCGCGGATTACCGGAATCTGCGAAACAAGGGTGTGCTGAGCGAAGAGGAATACCGAAAGATAAGAACACTCGTCGAACCGGACGGCCGCGGGTCCGTATCATCGCTTGGCGGAGAGGCCACCAAGGCACTTCTGCAGCGAGGGGGAGTTGAGGAACACCACGACAATGGGGAGCAGGCGCCCCCTACTGCCGCTGGTGACCTTGATGAGGACTACCGTTCTTCAGGGGAGGATGCACCACCAGCATGACTTCGGTGCTGGTGAGTGAGGGTTCGAAGGATCAGGACACGGGAGAAGCGACGCAGATGCCATCTGGTAAAGACGTGAACATCGGCCGCCGCACCAGCGGAAGCGGCACGAACAAGAAGAACGCCTTCTGCTCGTTCTGTCGTAAGAGCTACCGTGACGTGGGCCCGCTCGTGGAAGGCCCTGGTGATGTTTACATCTGCGGCGAGTGCATTGATCTCTGCCAGTCGATCCTCGACCAAGAGAAACGGCGGCGTGGCACAAGCCGGCAGCTGTTCACTTCGGTGCCAGCGCCGCGTGAAATAGTCTCGCACCTCGACGAGTACGTCATTGGGCAAGAGCATGCCAAGCGGGTCCTCGCCGTGGCGGTCCATAACCACTACAAGCGTCTGATGGCCGGCAGCGAAGGCGGTGACGTCGAACTCGAGAAGTCGAACATTCTTCTTATGGGGCCGACCGGGTCGGGCAAAACGCTGCTCGCGCGGACCCTCGCCAAGATCCTCAACGTGCCGTTTGCCATCGGCGACGCCACCACGCTCACCGAAGCCGGCTATGTCGGCGAAGACGTGGAGAACCTCCTTCTGAAGCTGCTCAACGCGGCCGACTTTGATATCGAGGCCGCACAGCGCGGCGTGCTCTACATCGATGAGATCGACAAGATCGGCAAGACGAGCCAGAACGTCTCGATCACCCGAGACGTGTCCGGCGAGGGCGTGCAGCAGGCCCTGCTGAAGATGCTCGAAGGCACGGTGGCAAATGTGCCCCCGCAGGGTGGTCGCAAGCACCCCGAGCAGCAGTACATCCAACTCGACACATCCAACATCCTCTTCATCTGCGGCGGCACGTTTGTCGGCATCGACAAGATCATTGGCAAGCGGCTCGGCAAGCGGACAATCGGCTTCGGGCAGCCCAGCGGCCAGCGCGGCGAGCAAGACATGGCCGAACTGCTGCCGCAGGTGGATGCGGACGACATCCTGGAGTTTGGCCTGATTCCTGAACTCGTCGGCCGACTGCCTGTGCTGTCGTCCCTGAAGCCTCTTAACGAAACTGCGCTCGTGCAGGTGCTCAAGGAGCCAAAGAACGCACTGGTCAAGCAGTACCAGAAGCTCTTTAGCATGGAGAGCTGCACGCTTGAGTTCACGGATGAAGCCCTCGGAGCGATTGCTCGACGGGCCATGTCACGCGAGACGGGAGCTCGTGGTCTGCGGGCCATCATGGAAGACGTGATGCTCGACCTGATGTACGACCTTCCCGACCACGCAGGGAGCACGTACGTCATCGACGAGCAGCACGTCGCCGGCTGCCAGCCCGTGGTTCCGATCCCGCCGGCGCGGCACAAGAGCGCGTAGCGGCCTATTCTGCGGATTCGGCGAGCCGGCGGAGGGCTGCAATGCCCCGTTCCAACGTCGCGTCCGACACGGTGTAGGCCATGCGGATGTGCGTGTCGGACTTACCGAAGACGTTGCCAGGCACCACAATCAGTTTTTCTTCGCGAACCGCTCGCTGTGCGAACGCTTCCCCCGAACCGCCTGGTGCTTCGGGATAGAGGTAAAAAGCACCTCCAGGTTTGATAAATCGGTAGTGGCCCTGCAGGCCTTCTATCAGGCGATCGCGTTTTCGCCGACAGGCCTCAAGCGGGGCCCCCATGTCGCTCTCCATCGCCGCGAGGGCCGCCCATTGGCCCACCTGCGGGCTACAGACAAACGTGTACTGCTGGAGCGTGGCACACGCATCCACGAGTTTCTTTGGGCCGTGCAGAGAGCCAACGCGCCATCCCGTCATCGCATGCGATTTGGAAAAGCCGTCGATCACCAAGACCTGGTCGCTGTAGCGAGCAGGCGTCACGAACGGCTCGTCGTAACAGTATGAACGGTAGAGCTCGTCGCTGATGAGACGCACGCCATGCGACTCGGCCAACCTGGCGAGATCGCAGACGATGTCTGCTGGCACCACGTAGCCCGTGGGATTCGACGGCGAGTTCAGCAGGATGGCCCGCGTGGCCGGGGTGATCGCCGCCGCCACCTGATCAACGTCGATCGTGAACGAGGGGGAGGTATCGATCGCCACGCATCGACCGCCAAAAAACTCGATCAGCGGCCGGTACATGACGAACGCCGGCTCGAAGATGATGACTTCATCACCTGGGTCGAGCAGCGCCATCAGCGCCAAGACCAGCCCACCGCTAGCACCGCTGGTGATGCACAGCCCGCGGTCCGCAGGTCCAAGCTCGGCCTCAACCTGAGCGAGCAACTTCTCGCGCAGCGGGGCGATGCCCTGCGTGGGTGTGTAGCCATTGCGGCCCGCTTCAATGGCGGAAATGGCTGCGCGACTGGCCTCGACAGGCATGGGAAAGTCGGGCTGGCCGATCGACAGATTGATCGGGTTGTCGAGAGAGGCCGCGAGATCAAAGGCCCGGCGGATTCCCGAGGAATCAAAGGCCGACGCCCGCCGCGCGATGATGCCGCGGGCGGGCGCCGTCTTGCTCCCGAACTCGGGGGCCGCAGATGCGTCAGCCCCAGAAGGTGTGGTCTTCACGAAGTCGTCTCTCGCTCACTCACTCAGCAAACAACTTGTCGAGTGCTTGGCCAAGTTTCTCACCACGCACATCCAGCGACACCACGCGGCCATCGCGGCCCACGAGGATCACTGTGGGGATCCCACTGATGCCATACTTCGTGGCCATCGGGTGGTTCCAACCCGATCCTTCCGACTTCTCAAAGAGGATGGGCCAGGGAATCTTCCGCTCTTCAACGAAATCCACCAGGGCCTGCTTGTCTTCGTCGAGGCTGATGCCAATCACCTCAAAGCCACGGGCGTGATACTTCTTGTACTGAGCAAGCACGTTGGGAAGCTCGGCGATGCACGGACCGCACCACGTTGCCCAGAAGTCCACAAGCACCACCTGGCCCTCCAGGCTCGCCTGATCGAATGCTTCGCCGCTCAGCAGCGTGCCGGTGATTTCGATCGGGTTGCCGGGGAGATCCAGCCGCCTGAGCACACCGTCAAACTTGGCGGCCATCTGCTGCAGCCGCTCATCACTGCTCTTGGCAAGCGACGTGGCCAGCATGGCGTAGGCCTGCTTCGACAGATCAGCCCCACCCGGCATGTTTTCAAACGCACTAGCCACCTGCATCGCGAGCTGCGCGGTCTGCGCGTCATCTGGATTGGCCTCGAGCATGCCTTTTATGCTCTGAAGAAGCTCGGCTCCCCCCTTGCCGCCGGTGTTCATCACGCGTCGGGCAGCCACCAGCAGCCCGATGCGACGGGCTTCATTCGCCAGTTCGGGGTTGGGGCTGTCGGTGAGTGAGTTCGCATAGGCGACGAGATCTTTCTCGGCATTCTCATCGCCGAGCTGCGAAAGCATCATCAGCGACTCAAGCTTCATCCGGGAGCCCGCGACTGCCGTCTCGTCGCCTGGCTGCGACTGCGCCAGGATCTTATCGGCGGCTTCGAGTGACACCGCGGCCACCTTGCCGAAGTACTGCATCATCTCTTCACGAGTCTTCGGGCGGCCCTGTGGCTGCTGCAGCTGCTGCACAAATGCCATCAGTTCCTCGGGCGTGCCATCTGGACACGGAGGCACCGCTGGGAGCCCTTCGGCATCCTGGGGAGCCTCAGCCGGCTGCGCCGCGAGAGCCAATGGACCGCACGCGATCACCGCGACGGCGAGCGACACCCCAGCCAGCAGACGGAACGCTGCAGCCATGGGACGGGGCAGGGGGGAGCGGCGACCACCAGCGGTCGCGAAAGACGTCATCGTCATGAAAGAAGCCTCATCAGAAGCGTGGCTGCATGCCCCCGGAGGGGAAGCGCAGGCTGGCCCGGGCAGGACACAACCCCACTCGGAAGCCCACGTATGCTACCCGCGGGATACGGCGGGAGCCAAGCGACGTGCGACGCTCGGGGAGATCGGAGCGTAGGCCCGCAGGTCGGCAAACGCTCGAGGTCTCACCTACCGCACGAGGGTGCGGAACCTCACGAAGCCGGTTTCGCCCGGCTCAAGCGTTTCGGTGAGGCGCCAGGTGAGCACCACCGATCCGTCATCACCCTGTCCTGTGGAGAACGAGGCCGGGACGGTCGCGTCAGCTGAGTCGGTAATGTACTCCAGCCGCTGCGGCAGGGCATCGACCAGGACGACGTCCGCCAAGGGACGATTGCCCGAGTTGAAGAAGGCGATCGTAAAGTCGAGTTCCTCGCCGGTCCGCGCGGTCGTGTTGCCGGCCGACTTTGAAATGGTCAGCTCCGCACGCCCCTCCTCCTCGATGCGAAGCGTGGCGGTGGTCCGATCTGAGGAGATCACGGCGGCGGGCTTTTCCCCCACCATCACCGAAGCCTCCTGCAGGCACGTCCAGGCGTAAGGAATATCAAAGCCCACCACATCTCGCACGTCGAGCACGCGAGAAACAGGCTGGGCATCTTGCTCGTTCGCAGCAGCCTGCGGGTGCTCCTCACCGATGGCGGCATCGGGCAGGAGTTCGTCGGCCACCGCGAGCGCCACCGCAGCCGTCTCGATCCCCATGCCGGTGGCGTTTTGCCGCGCGGTGTCAGGCCCGATCCTGCGGCGACCGGACACGACTGGATCGAGGCCAGTATCAATCTCAACCGAGCGATCGGTCTCCACGCGTGATGTGGCAGCAATGACCGACCCCTCAAACGGACGCACCACCTCGCGGACGGAGGCGAAGCGAGGGGAGAACACACACGTCGTGTTCGAGACGGCGATGCACGTCTGATGTTCGAGGTCGTCCTCGGCACGATACTTGGCGACCGTGTCACCAGCCGTGAGCTGCACGAGTTCGCCATCGCGAACCTTCGCGGGGGCGAGATGATCCCCGCCATCACAGATCACACAGCCACCGGCCAGGGGCAGCCGCGCCATCGGCACCACCACCTGCGGACCACACGAAGGGCAGGGGACCGATGGCTCACACGCCGTGGAGAAACTGACCTGCTGGATGGCACCGTCGACTGCGGTGTCTTCCAGCCGGCCAGAGGTGCTGCTGACGCGATGCGGCTGAACCGGACGAAACTCGACCGGCCCCGACTCGATGGAGCTGACGACGGCCGACGACGGCTGATCCTGTCGCGGCATCGAGCGACAGGATGCGAGCAAGACCGCCGTCAAGGCAATCGACCCGATCCGGAGCCAACTCATGGCAGCACCCTGGAAGAAGGAACACGGTTGCCCACAACGAACTCCAGCACCGGATCACCGAGCGTCCGAGCCACCTCAAGGGCGTCGTTGCCCGGCTCCACATCAAACGAAACGGGTGGGCTCGCTTCCGAGCAGTCCGTCGCTGAGTACACCACGCGTCGCACCAGTGCTCCTTCCATCGCCTCGGCAAGGTCTTCCTGGTCAATCACCAGTTCAACCGGGAATCGCCAGGCATCGGCCGGAGGAGCATCGAGCTTGGCGAGCACCCGAACCGAGGGAAACAGTTCCATCCCTTCATATCCAGGAACGCTGGTCAGCCGGAGCCTGTGAGGCAGGCCGACTGGTAGTTCCATTCGCAGTGGCACGGTCACGGGCGTTGACCATCCCGAGGCGGTTTCGACTGCAACGAGGAGTCCCGTAGGACCTTCGACTGTCACCGACTGAAAATGGCTCGGCCGGGGAACGTGCTGCGAGCTCGGCGTGGCGCCAATCGCTCCCGGTGTAGGCTCTGCCATGGCAATCCGTCTTGCCGCGCCCGCCCCGGCCACCTCTTGGGCAGTGCCCACAGAGGCGATCAGGGCGAGCACAAGAATCACCAGCAGCCTGCCTGCCACTCGCAGCACGCTCCCCGGCCGAAGCCGGAGGCAGCGGGGGTTGGCCCGTTGCACTCGCTTGATCACTCGAAGCACTCCTCGCCGCCAGGTGGGCAGTAGTAGTCGTTCTGATCACCAGGGCCACCGTTGTCGACCATGCGGATGCGGTCGTTGTGGGGCTGACGCAGGTGGAGCTTGGGGATATCCGTCCGCTCAGCGATGTACGCCTTGGTAGCGGGCTTGGGATAACTCAGCCCCGGCTCCTGCTGCACATGAATCTTGATCGACTTGCTTGGCGGCGGGAGCTGCGTCCGCGTGTGGTTCGTGATCGTGTGCTTCTGCAGGCCTGCTGGGATTCCCAGCGGGATGTGCGCGGGCCCGGGAAGTCCGATCGGCGTTCCGGTGATGGGCATGCCGTACTGCGGCGCGGTGGCTCCCGCGACGAAGGCTGGAGGCACCATCCCTGGATGGCCACCGGCAGGCATGCCAAGCGGCATCATGTGGCCTGCGGGAACCGCCCCACCCATGCCGTCACTGACGAGACCATTTCCTCCGGCAACCGAGGCCCCAGACGAGGTCTGCAGGTCTTTGTTGCCGATGCGGATGATCGCCAGGATCGATCCACGCCGGTCCGCTTCGACCACCGGGTCGACACCAGGATCAAGCCGGGTACTCACCAGCGTTTCCACGCCGGCAACGGCCAACTCCTGATACTCGGCATCGGGGAGGTACACGACCTTCGTCACGAAGTTGCCACGAAGCACCTGCGAGAAGTCTTCGTCGGTCAGCACGAACGGCACCGCGTTGTGAGCGAGGTAGGCCGAGGTCCTGGGGGTTTCTGGCCCCACTTCGAGCGTCGGATAGAGTTCTGTTCCCTCATGGCCCGGAATGTCCGTGAGCTTGAGGCGATAAATCGCACCCTGCGTGAAGTCGAAGCGACCGGGTGTCACGAGCGGGTCGGAGTCGAAGCCACCGGGGAGGGTGACATCCCACTGCACCTGCATGCCGGCAGGCTCAACGAAGCTGATCTGCGAAGCCGGCCCGATCATGCCGCCGGGGCCACCAGGTCCGTACCCAGCTGCTTCGAGCATGGTTTCATATGACACCGGCGTGATGACGCCAGGGCCAGGGCCGTCAACGCCTGGGCCTGGGTGCTGCAGCATCGCGGCGGGAGGTAACACGTTGGTGTGGGGTTCCGCTGTCGGTCTCACCTGGGCCAAGCCCTGCAGGGGCGAGTTGGCCGGGATACGGCAGCCTGTGGCAAGGGCCACGAGCCCGACGAGGGCGGCAGCCTCGAGACTGCGGGTTTGGAAGGGGCGGACAAGCATCGCGTTTTCTCCGAAGTCCCTCTCGCGGGCGTGAGCTGGTGTTGGGGTCGCATCGGGCTTGGGCCGTCTGCAACCCGTTCCGTACACTCGTTGGGGCATGGCCGACTGACGACGGCCTCTGCAACCATGGATGAACCGACCATGGCCCATGACAGGTTGTCGACGTTTCCCGACCGGTTTCTTTGGAAAAACCCGCACAATCCCTCCGAGCCGACGCCTTCGCGTTGCCCAGTTACGCCATGTTCCGCCGAACCGCGCATGTGTTGATGGGAATCGCGGGCCTGGCAACAGGTTTTGCGTGGGCCGACGACCCTCCGCCGCCGGCGAGCGTCTACAGCCAGACCACGGACCCGGAAGCTGCCGACCGGGCCGAGCGGATCGTGTCTGCATGCCTTGCCGGCCTCCTCCGCGAGACCTCGATCTCCGCCCGAATGCGACAACGGGTGCGGGTGGGCGATCATTCCATGGTTGGGGCTGGCCTCTACCTGCAAAGCGGCCTTGGAGAGGAGCAGCGGTTCCGTTTTGAGTCGTCCCTCGCCGCGGACAGCCGCACCCGCGTTCCCGCCACCGGCGATTTCTTCACGGTTGAAACGCTGGAAGTCTGCGACGGCGTCAGTTTTTGGACCTATCAGCGGCGGGGCGAGAATCCTGCCGAAGTCCACCGCGTCGACGTCGCCCGTGTTCGCCAGCGCGTGGAAACCATCACACATGTCAGTGGCATCGACGCTCCCGCCATCACGCCGCACCTCGGCGGTGTGCCGCGGATCCTCGCCTGGCTCCGCGAGTGGTTTGTGTTTGATCAGGCCGAGTCGGCTGAGATTGATGGGATGCCCGTCTGGTTGATCGAAGGCCGTTGGAACCCGCAGCAGCTGCTGCGGCTCTATCCCGAAGTGGCCTCCTTCGCCGACACGCCCAACGACATCCCACCCGAGGCCTTGCCCGATGGAGCGCCGTGGAGCGTTCGGCTGTCGATAGGCAAACGCGAACTGTTTCCCTTTCGCATTGAATACTTCGCCGTTCCGGGAGAGCGTCCGGTTGCCAATCCGCAGCTCGAAACGGTCGGCGTGTTTGAGCTCTACGATGTGCGACTAGGAGACCCCGTCGATCAGACAGCCTTCATTTACTCACCTGCAGGTGACGGCGTGCTCGACACCACCGACGGGCACCTCGGCCTCCTTTTTGGTCCACGCCCCTGACGCCGAGGCCTGAACCCGAGAACTGAAGCCGAGGCCATCACGAGGCTGCTGCAGCCTCCTCGCGCGGCGTTGTCGCCGCCAGACGCATGGCCGCCTGAATCGCGGACCGCATGCTCGCCGCATCAGCAAGGCCGGTACCAACAAGATCAAAGGCCGTCCCGTGCGCAACGCTCGTGCGAATGATCGGGAGCCCAAGAGTGATGTTCACGGCACGGTGCATGCCGAGCAGTTTGATGGGAATGTGCCCCTGATCGTGATACTCCGCAACGATGCCGTCAAAGCTGCCGGCGGCAGCCTTGGCGAAGAGCGTGTCGGCCGGCAGTGGGCCAACCACGTCGATCCCTTCCGCAGCGAGGGCGGCCACGGCAGGAGCGATCACCCGCTGCTCTTCATCGCCAAAGAGCCCTCCCTCACCTCCGTGCGGATTCAGGGCCGCCACCGCCAGACGCGGCTCGCGACCAAGGAGCCTGCGGAGCATGGCATGCAGCCTCCTGCCTGCGTCCACGATTCTCGGTTGCGTGATGTCCTGCAGGGCGTTTGCCAGGCCCGCATGGAGGGTGACGTGCACAACCCCGAGCCCCTCAGAGTGCTGCAGCCCCGGCCCCGCGGGGAGCCAGAGCATCATCGACACGGCGTCATCGGCAAGGCCGCAGTCGCGGGCGAGGAGTTCGGTATGGCCAGGTACGTCGTAGCCGGCAGCGGCCAGGGCAGCCTTATTCAAAGGCCCCGTCACGATCCCGTCCGCATCGCCAGCGCGCACGAGTTGCGAGGCCATCAGCACGGCGGCCGCAGCAAATCGCCCTCCTGCGGCCGAGGCGACGCCGCAGGGAATCGGCTCGCAGGGCAGGGGGGCCTCCACCACCAGCAGCGTGTCTGGCGAGGAGGAGCGGGGATCGTGAGGATCAACCGCTTCGACTCGCGCGATCCCCTGGCCAAGGCCCGCTGAGTCGGTCGTCGCCAGCATCGCCACGACGCGTTGCATGAGTTCGACGTTGGCCACGAGCCGCAGTCGCGCCGACGCATGCAACGAGGCATCGCTCCAGGCGATCACCGCGATCTCAGGTCCGATGCCCGCGGGGTCACCGCAGGTGATGAGCAGTCGAGGCGTTGCAGCGGACATGGGTGCACCAGGAGACGGAAGACATAGGCGAGACGTCCCGCACGCCAGGGCAGGGGGGTGCTTCGACCCTCGTTTCAGCCTATAAATCTTTTCAGATTCTGCATGGTTTTGTTTACAGGAGATGGCCATTGTCCACGGTATTCGCCCGCATCGCACTGTTTTCCATCGCCCTTCTGGTGGCGACCGCGGGGCTTGGCCTGTGGCTGGGAGACCTCCACGGTCAGACTGACCCGGCCGTGTTGCGATGGGGCACCGTGCACCGCCTCTCGGGCGTGTTCTCTGGGTTGATGGTTGTCCTGGTCAACAGCATGACCGTGACCTACTTCATCGGAACCGGGCGATGGTGCCGCGAAGTCGCAGAGACGTACAGCCTCGCTGCGGCCTTCATCGAGCGGTCGAAGCAACTCAAGCGTCAGGCCTTCCCGTGGGCGGTCGCGGGCATGCTCGCCGTCGTGGCTGCCGTGGCCCTCGGCGGGGCAGCGGATCCAGCCAGTGGTCGCAACGGCACGGAAGACTGGGTGAGTTTCCACCTTGTGGGCTCGCTCGCCTGCGTAGCCGTGATCGGCTTTTGCTACCAGTCGCAAATGTCCGCCATCCGTGGTCAGCAGCGGCTGATCGACGAGGTGCTCGAGGCCGTTCGTGAGATCCGCGTGGCCCGCGGCCTCGAGATCGAAGTTCCGGCGTAAGCGATCGCGGTCACTGCTCCACTGGAGCGTCGTGCGCGTGGCCGTGGCGATGCACCTCATGCTCGCCCGCATGCAGGGTGTGCATGCCTGAGGCGTGTTCAAGCACGGTCATGCCCCACGCCAAGGCGATGCCGACGGTGAGCGCTGCGGTCAGCAGCAGGCGGTCGTGGCTGTGAAACTCCACCTCGGGCAACAGGTCGGCGGCGGCAATGCAGAGGAACGCCCCTGCTGCCATCGCCATCGCCACCCCGAGGATGTCGTCAGCGTGTTGTGGGGCCAATCCGAGGCTGGCACGAAAGGCGAGAGTGCCCAGCGGAACCATCGTGGCATAGGTCAGCGTCACGAGGCGTCGGCGGCCGGCCTTCATCCCGGATGCGATGGTCAGCGTGGCAATCATCAGCGAGTCAAACGGCTTGTGCAGCACGATCGCCACGAACGTGGCAAAACCGGAGAGCAACCCCGCGCCATGCTCACTGTCTGCCTGCACGGAGGCCGCGAGTGCTGCGCCATCGGCAAGGCTGTGGAGGGCGAGCCCCGCAAACGCCCCCAGCCAGGCCCACCGCGAACCAGTGGCGGGATGGGTGTGGGCACAGGGTGATGCGTGCGCATGGGCATGATCATGCGGATCGTCATGCTCGTCATGGGTGCCATCGGCAGCGTGATGGGCGTGGCCATGGAAGGCACGCTCCAACAGAAACATTAGGAAGAATCCTGCGA
The DNA here is from genome assembly GCA_029978905.1 of Planctomycetota bacterium. Taxonomy (GTDB): domain Bacteria; phylum Planctomycetota; class Planctomycetia; order Pirellulales; family UBA1268; genus M30B53. The sequence continues at coordinate 30,588 of JAPOIM010000020.1, read as the reverse complement.
GCACCCAGAACACCGTCCGATCGATGTCGTGGTTGAGTTGAAAAAAGGCGTGCGGCAACAGGTGCAAGGTGCCCACGCCGAGCATCACCCCACCGGTCAGCGAAACAAGAACCTGCATCCGCCGGTGTCCGATCGTCAGCAGCGAAGCCGATGTCCCTCCCGCGATCGACGCGGCGGCGATGAGCGCGAGAAACATCATCAAGCCGACGTTGGGCAACGCGACCATCGCCACAAGGCCGCCACCGGGCACGTAGGCATGGGGAGTGAGCACGTGACGCAACCTGGCGGTCAGGGGAGGCGGAAGGGGCGGGGAGGGCCAGCGACAGGTCGCGGAATCCTTCCTAGCGATGATCCCGTCGCCTCGCGGCGGCGGCAAGGGCACGCCCGTCAGTCCCCCGAGCCACTCGTTTTCTTACCCCGCATCAGCGCCAGGTGGGCTGCGCGGCGGGGTACTGCAGCGTCTGCTGATACTGCGGAACCTGATACTGAGGGGCCTGGTAGGTCTGAGGCTGCTGGGGGTAGGCGGGCTGGTACTGCTGAGTCGGTGCCGGTTGCGGTGGGTACGTCGGCTGTTGGGCCGGGAGCAGCCCCTGTGGGAGATACCCTGGCGGCAGCTGCGACAACCTTTCCGAAGCCGCCGCGGAGACCCGGTCTCGGGCCGTCGCCCAATGTTCAGACCATGCAACGTCACCCGCAGACGCCGCCCCGAGCAGGCCGGCCATGCCATACGTCAAAAGATTCGGCACGAGATCAGGCCCCATGAACTTCAACGCCGTGCCAAACGACTTCTTGAACTTTGGCCCGAACATCCCCAGCCGCACGCTCCAAATCTCGTCGAGCACGAGGTGCGTGAGAAAGCCAAGGACCACCGCACTCGACATGAAGTAGCGACAGAGTTGGTTTTCCGCGCCGAACACCAGGAAGGTGATCTGACCTGCGATGAGCGCCGCCGGCAGGCTGTGAAACATCCCTCGGTGGATTGCGTAGTTTTTGATCAGCCACGCAACACCAAAGCGGATTGCCAAATACACCGCCGCACCAAGCAGAATGAGCGCCTCGGTGGGAAGCCCGGCAGCCTGCAGCCGATGCACCAGCATCAGGGGCACCACGGCAGCGGCAAACGCCACGCTCTCACGGAGGGGGATTCCCGGCCCGCTATCGAGGTCTGGCATCATGCCGGCGACCGAACAGAGGCCCGCACCCAGCACGCAGGTCATTGGCGGCAGGCCACCCACATACCAGGCCGCCGCGCCGTAGCAGGCACCGACGATCGACGAACCGGTGATATGAACGCGAAAGCCTGGCACGACAGTTGGGTCCGTATTCCTTGGGGCTGAGCCCACATCCACGCGTTCAGGAGCCGGTTACCGCGCGCGGCTGCATCCGGAAGAGAGATTCTCTCTGACTGCATCGGCAGCCGCAGCAAACCGACTCTCGCGGACGTTTCGCGAAACTCCCGGGCTACCCGGGCGCCCACGGCAACCCAGACCGCCTAAGGCCCCTCGGCAGCACAGGTCACGCAGCCCTCCCGCTCGCCGCCTCCTCCCTCGCATCGGGTGGCAGATTGGGGTCGCAGGCCTCCCTCCCGGCTCCTACACTTCCCACCCAATCCCACTCGCTGCCGCAACCGGGATTCCCGTGCACCCCGAAACGGACCGCCCTGCCCGCCCCACCGGACCAGCAGGCCGATTGGTCTCGAAGACGGAGCGTGGATTGGCTCGCTTCGCGTGTAACCGCCATCGGAGAAAAAACGGTGACCGAGATCGACGGCTATGACCTCGTGATGATCGGGATCCTGGCAGCAGCAGCGGTGCTCGGGTATTTCAAGGGCATCGTCTGGCAACTGGCCTGGATCGCGGGCATCGCCGTGAGTTCCGTCGTGGCGATTCGCTTCGGGGCGGAAGCCGCACCCTATTTTGGCGAGCACGAGCCGTGGAATCGGCTGCTGGCCATGCTCGCCCTCTACGCCGCCACATCCGTGGCGGTTTGGTTGCTGTTCCGAGTGGTGTCAAAAGCGATCGACGCCATCCACCTCTCGTCGTTTGACCACCAGCTGGGCTTGCTCTTCGGAGCGGCCAAGGGCGTGCTGCTCTGTCTTGTCATCACTTTCTTTGCGGTCACCCTTGCTCCGGCGTATCGAGACCAGATCGTTGCCAGCCGCAGCGGACACCTCGTGGCCGACCTACTCGATCGGGCTGAAGCGTATCTGCCTCCCGATGTGCACGCGACCGTGGCTCCCTACCTCGATCGGTTCGAGCAAGAACTCAAAGCCTCGAGCGACGGCCAGCGGCCACTCGCCACCGACGCCAGCACCGCCGAGTCGCCTCTGACATCCGTCTGGAAAGGCGTGCAATCCGTCGCCGCCTGGGCTGGTGTCGAGAGCGTGGCGGCACAGCCGGCGCTGGTGACAGAGCAGGGGGGCCAGCAGGCAACACAAGCAGGCGGCCCCCTTCCTGAAGGCAGCTCTTGGTTTGCGTCGCCGGCTTCCGCAAACGCCGCCGCACTCCCCGGCCAGCCACCAGCACCGGTCGCTTCCAGCGTTCTGCCTCCGAGTCCGTTCCCGCAAGCCGCAGTCCCGCTGACCCCAGTGCCGCAGCCGCAGCAACCCGCAGCCGTGGCACCCGGTGGCTACCGCGTGGGCACGCAGTCACCGCTGCCACAGCGTTGGTAGCCACGAGCGTTGCCTCACAGAGAGAAGGGCGTTTTCTCGCGGGAAAACAGGGCCCTTTCCGAACATAAGAGACATTATCGGACGTTGGAGGAGGGGCGAAAAAGCCGCTATGAAGCGGCCTCTTCCAGCCACTGGCCCATGCGACGGAACTTCTCGTACCGCAGCGTCACGAGCTCCTCAGGTGCATGCACCGCGAGTTCTTTGAGCGATCGCAAGAGGAAGCTCTTGAGTCGGATCGCCATCTGCCGTGGGTCGCGATGCGCGCCTCCCGGCGGTTCATCGATCACTGCGTCGACGACACCCAACTCGCGGAGATCTGCCGATCGCATCCGCAGCGCCGTGGCGGCATCCGCCTTGTGGTCAGCGCTCTTCCAGAGAATGCCGGCACAGCCCTCGGGGCTGATCACGCTGTAGTAGGCATGCTCGAGAACCGCCACGCGATCCCCCACGCCAATCCCGAGCGCTCCCCCCGACCCCCCTTCGCCGATCACCACGCACACGATCGGGATCGGCAACGAGGCCATCAGGAACATGCTCTCGGCGATCACCTGGGCCTGACCACGCTCCTCCGCACCCACGCCCGGATAGGCTCCCGGCGTGTCGATCAGACAGATCACCGGCAGCCCGTACTTTGCCGCCAGCCGCATTTTGCCCATCGCTTTGCGGTAGCCCTCAGGATGGGCGCAGCCGAAATGGCATGCCTGACGCTCCTGCAGGGTTTTCCCTTTCTGATGCCCGATCACCAGCACACGGTGCTGATCGAGCTTGGCAAAGCCCGTGACCATCGCCGGATCGTCGCGGAACGACTTGTCGCCGTGGAGCTGCACAAACTCATCAAAAACCAGCGTCAGGTAGTCACTCGTCTTGGGGCGATCCGGATGCCGGGCCACCTCGACGGTCTGCCAGGGATTGAGGCTCCCGAAAACCTGCTTCTGAACCTCTACGAGTTCACGACGGAGCTTCCGGATTTCCTCCTGCTCGGCGGAACCGATGGGAGCTGCCTCCAGCGCCGCGATCTTGTCTTGAATCTCGTAGATCGGCCGCTCAAGTGGCAGTCGATGCAGTCCCTGGGCCATGTGTTCGGAAACTCCTGCAGGAAACGGCCTTCAAACAAGCCGCGTGGAACCAAAACTGTCGCCACTCGCTGCGACCACGTCAACGGCGAACGCCGTCCCTGGCGCCCCAGCGATCCTGCAATGGGCAAAGCCCCACGGCTGCCAACGGGCGTGTCGGCCCCAACGCTAGGCCTGAGCCGCTCTTTCGAGCTTGCGAAACGCCCGCAGCTGCTCGACAACCTCGTCCATGGAAGATGGGCGACTGGCCGCGTTTTTGGAGAGCATTTTGCGAATCAGCCGCACGATTCCCTTGGGCACGTTGCGGTTGTACGCCTCGACAGACTGGGGCTGCGTGGTGAGCTGCATCTGCAGCAGTTCTGCCTGGGTACGGGACTGGAACGGGGGCCGACCGGCGAGCAACTCAAACGCCGTGCAGCCAAACGAATAGATGTCGGCCCGCGCGTCGACCGTCTGCCCACGGATCTGCTCCGGAGACATGTAGCTCGGCGTGCCCTGCACGAGCCCTCGACCACGTGGCGCGGCCCCACCAAACAACCGACCCAACACCCCTGCCTTCTTCACGGCCAAGGCCATGTCGATCAATTTCACCTGCCCCTCCGGCGAGGCAAGCAAGTTGTCAGGCTTGATGTCGCGATGGATCCACCCGCGCCTGTGCATGTGTGCGATCGCGAGCGCCGCCTCGGTCAGGATCCGCGGGATGCGACCGGCGAGTGACTCCGGAGCATCGGTCAGCTGGGTCTTGAGGTTGGGATGATCAAAGAGTTCCATCACCAACAACGGCACTCCGTCGATCACCTCGAAGCGATCGATGCGGATGATGCCTGGATGGGCGAGGCTCTTCGAGACCCGCATCTCGTGCTCGAGCAACTTCCGCTGCTCGCGATCCTTGACCGCCTCGGCGACAAGAAACTTCACGGCCCAGGTTTTCTTTTGAGCCCCCCCTTCCGCCGCCGTGTCGTTGGCCGCCCAGACCTCGCAGGTCCTGCCCACACCGAGCTTCTTTTGGAGCTGAAACGAACCGATGGTCTCGAGGGTGTTCGACATCGTCAGTCCGTCGCGGAAGCATCAAGGTGAATGGAAACGAGCGAAAGTCCGTGAGGCGGTGCGGTCGGTCCCGCCGCCGGACGACGTTGTGCCGCGAGCGCTTCCGCCATCCACGAGGCTGGCCTTCGCCCAACCCCCACCATAGCCAATGATCCGACGATAATCCGCACCATATTGTAGAGAAAGCCGTTTCCCTCCACCTCGACCTGCACCTCAGACGCCGGGCGTTCGACCGCATCGACGCGGTGCACCGTCAGGTCGTATATCGTCCGCACCTTCGACCGTCGCTGCGACGACGCCGTCTCGAAACTGGTGAAGTCGTGCTCGCCGACGAGGGCCCCTGCCGCCTGTCGCATCGCTTCAACGTCGAGGCGTGCGGGTTGCCGCCAGACATGGGCCCGCGAAAAGACGGGCCGCACCGGGTGGTCGTGCAAGCGATACCGATATCGCTTCCGCACTGCCGCGCCGACAGGGTCAAAATCCACGGGCGCCTGCCAGGCATGGAGCACGACAATGTCGCGCGGCAGGTTGGCGTTGATGGCCCGCAGCCACACCTCGGGCTCCAGTGGCCGACTGCAACTGAAGGCCGCCACCTGATCGAGCGCATGCACGCCAGCATCCGTGCGACTCGACCCACGCAGCGCATCCGCCGTGGGATCGATGGCCGCGATCGCCTCGGCAAGTGTCCCCTGCACCGTCCGCTGCCGAGGCTGGGCTTGCCAACCGCAGTAGGCACCGCCGTCGTACGCCAGCCGCAGCCCGATCCGCCGTCGAGGCGAGGCCGCATCCGGCCCGTCGCAGGAAGACGGATCGCCTGCGGTCATCGCGCGAGCACCTCGGCGATCTGCACCGCATTGGTGGCGGCACCCTTGCGGAGGTTATCCGAAACACACCACAGGCTGATGCCATTGGGCGAAGACTGGTCTTCCCGAATCCGTCCCACAAACACTTCGTCGCGTCCGCTGGCCAAACGCGGCGTGGGATACACACTGGCGCTCAGGTCATCCTGCACAACCACGCCGGGGGCGGCCGCGAGCAGCTCTCGCGCCTCGTGGGCCGTGAGCTTCTTCTCGGTTTCCACGAGGATCGACTCCGAGTGACCGTTGAACACCGGCACGCGAACACAGGTCACACACAGCCCGATCGTCGGATCGCCGAGGATCTTTCTGGTTTCGTACACCATCTTCATCTCTTCGCTCGTGCTTCCTCCATCACGCAGCGAACCGATCTGCGGGATCAGGTTGCCAGCAATGGGATGCGGGAAGATCGCACGAGGCTCCGCCTCATTGGTGAGCAGCCCTTGCATGCCCCCTCGGAGTTCGCCAGTAGCCGAAAGCCCTGCCCCACTCACCGCCTGATACGTGCTGACGACAACACGCCGCACCCGCGCCGCATCATGGAGAGGCTTGAGCGCCATCACCATCTGCGTGGTGGAACAGTTCGGGCTTGCGATGATGCCCTTGTGGTCACGGATCGCGTCGGCGTTGACCTCTGGAATCACTAGCGGCACGCTCGGATCCATGCGGTAGGCAGCGCTCTCGTCAACAACGATCGCCCCTTTCGCAACGGCCCACGGCACAAACTCAAGCGCGACCTCATCGGGGGTGCTGCCAATCGCGACCGTGACTCCCGTGAAGGCCTCGGGCGTCATCTCCTCAACGGTCACTGCCCTGCCCCCTACGTCGATCGTGCGGCCTGCAGATCGTGCGGAAGCGAGGAGCCGAATGTTCTTCGCCGGAAACTCCCGTTCGGCGAGCAGTTGAAGAATGATGCGTCCTACAGCGCCGGTGGCACCCACAACGGCAAGCGTCTCGATCACGTGCGTACAACTCCAAAAAGGGTTTCTTGCGGCAGCCGCAGGCCCGGCGGCCCCTCAGCCTGAAGACTCGACCCTAGCGAGGCCGAGCATTGCCGTCCACTTCCGCCACGCGGAGGCGGGCACGAACGCAAGATTGGCCACGATCATGGCGAGCCCAAACTCCATCATCCCCATCGCGAGGCCGATGCCAAGATGCACGGCAATCCCCATGGTGATCGCCCACGGGCGGGTCAGCCGGGGCCAGACCATCGCGGGATAGGAGACCTCCCAAAAAAGTGTCGCGAGGGTGATCGCGTTGATGAGCAGGAGGTGATCGGCCATCCACGTGAGGTCGAGCGTGCGGTACTGGCCATTCGCGGCGGCCCCCCAGAGCGCCATTCCTTCCCACCAACTCGCCCCAAGGAGTTTGCCGGCCCCCGAAAAAAAGTAGACGACGCAGAGGTGGCACTGCAGGAGTCGCAGGGCGAGGTTGGCGGAGATACTCGCCCCCCCCTGCCCTTGTGGCTGGTGCGGTGCCGTCAGCCGCTCCTGCAGCCAGCGATCCACCGACAGACAGGCGGCCGCAGGCCCAATCACGACGCTGATCAACAGCATGCCGAGCGTGTCATCGAGCCCAAACACGTTGAGCGGTGCGCGGTTGGCAGCGCTCACGAGCCCGGCGAACGCCACCAGCGCCGAGAGCCGCGTCGCCAACCCAACGGTGAGCGTCAGCGCCGAGACGAGCGTGAGCAACCCCGCCGTCCATCTCGCCGTGGACGACGTGGCCAGGAAGTACCAACTCCACTGCCACGGCTGATCGTTCATGCGCCACACTTCGTGGGCCGGCAGCCAGCCAGCTGGCCCAAAAAACGCATCCGTATCCAGCAGCCACACAAACGAAGACCAGGCCAGAAGCAACCCTGTGCCGATCCGCACGATGGCCAAAGGCAGTGGATCGGCCGCCGTGAACCAGAACGTATTCCAGGCCGCCAACCAACCGTGCCGCTGGTCGCTCTCCCCCTGCCCTGATTCCGTCGACCGAGCGACGACGATGCGTTGCCTGTTCATCGCGAGCCTCCCGCGTCGGGTGCTACCAACGCGTAGGTGCCAAGAGGGCGAACGCGATCGATCCACGCATCCGCCGCCACAGGCCGCTGCTGCTGTTGGTCCAGCACGTCCCCGGGCGTGGGCAGATAGTGCTCCACGAGGTCGAGCGACACCGAAGCCCCATCGTGCCGCGAGAGCAACTCGGCAGCCACCGCGCGGACCAGCGGCCCCCACTCCAGCTGTGCCTGCTGCTGGATGTCCGCGGGCGCCTCGAGCGGCGGAATCATCCCGGAGAGTTTTTCCGGAATCATGAACCGGCGGTGATAGAGAAGCCGCGGCCAGTCGTTCACCGCGTCGGGAATCGTCCCCTCGCGAACATCCCCGCTTTCTGTCACGAGCCTCCATCGCAACGAGTGCCCTGGACCTGGATCGGGGGCGAAGAAGCGGTAGCCATGCCAGAGGTAGAGCAGACCGATGTAGGGCCGAAAGGGCTGGATCAGGCGGTTGGCCAGCATGCTCGACGGTGGGGGGCTCGCCAATGGCGGGAGGACCACCGCCGCGAGATGCACCACGAGGGCCAGCGAAACAAGCAACCGGAGGATGGGCGACCACCCCCTGCCCTGCTCATGCTGCGTTGATCCCATCTGCGTCATTGTCGGCACTCCACCAACCCAATCGGCGAATCCAGGCGTCCGGCACCAATGCAAAACCCCCGCGGCACCTGATCGGCACCGCGGGGGCTGCGTACGGAAAACAACCGTATTTTCAGTCTGATACGACTTCAAAAAAGCCGAAAAAGGCTTTTCTCCACGGCGGTTACAGGGAGGCGGTGCTGTCGGTGGCTGCGGTTCCGCGGACCACGAGGCTGTCGCCAGCCGTCGAGAGTTCCAGTTCGAGCGAGTGACCAGCCGCCAGGTCGATCTGGCGAGTGGCTTCCACTTCCACCCCATCAACCAGAGCAACGACCTTCACCTCGTAGGCGCTCCAGGCATCACCCGAGCGGAGCGTCGTCGTCTCGAAAACGCGGGTCTCACCCGAGGAAACCGTCGCATTGCCAGCCAGCCACACCTTGGCGTCTGCAGGAACATGCAGCACGAGGCTCGTGGTGAGCTCATCAGCCGGGAAGGCGAGGTCCGCGACGGCCTCATCGGCCGCCTCGAGGAACGAGACTTCGGTCACCTCACCGGCTCGGACAGCAACCACGCGAGTGACCTCAACGTCGTCTCCGTCGACCATCTGCACGGTGAACTCATAATCGCGGCCAGCCTCGAGGCCCCGCGACACGTAGCGACGCAGGCCGCCGGTTGCGGAGGTCTTGGCACCGTTGACGAACACGCGAGCCGACTCCGGAAGTTCCACGACGAGCATCGCGGCATCGACCGGCAACCGCATGGCCGACGCGTCGTCGGCAGGGGCAGCCTCGTCGGCCGCAGGAGCGTCGCTGTCTGCTGGCCTGTCGTCGATGATCCGATACGACTCAACAGCGCCTTCCATCGGGACATAAGCGGGCACCGAAGCGCCACCGTACGAACCGCCAGAGGAACCACCCGACGAACCGCCGGACGAGCCGTACATCACGTACGAACCGCCAGACGAACCGCCCGAGGAGCCACCCGACGAGTGGTGGTAACTGTGTCGCTCGGCCCGTCGCTCCTGACGGTAGGCCTTGCGTTGTGCGTGATGCGAACCGTGGCTGCCGTACGAGCCGTAGGAGCTCCCGTAGGAGCCATAGGAGCCGTACGAACCGCCCGAGGAGCCGCCCGACGAGCCATACGAACCGCCGGATGAACCGTACGAACCGCCCGAGGATCCACCCGAAGAGCCGCCCGACGAACCGCCGGAGGAGCCACCTGAAGACCCGTTGTAACGATGATGCCAGCCGGCATCAGCGCTTCCAGCAGCCATCATCATGGCCACGAGAGCGACAACGCCAGGAAGGCGAAGCGAGGAAAAACGCATCGACATGTGTGGAAATCTCCGCAGAAAAAGGCAAACAGACGCAGCCGGCCGGATGCAGGCACCAAACCCCGCCCAATCCCGAGCCCGAGTCATTGGAAAGGATAGTTTGCCGTTTTGGCAAATCAAGCAAGCCAGGCAAAAGGAAAGGCCTGCGCACATGCGGAAAAAGAGGCTGAGTTTGCAGGCCGATTCCGGCTGCGGGAGAGCGCTCCGATCACTCTCCAGCCGCGACCGTAACGTCGTCGACTTCGAGACGCCCCGTCGCTCCCATCATCCCCACCTGCAGGATCGCCTCCCGCGCCCAGTGAGGCACGGGCATGGTGGTCCGCTGCGTTCGCCATTCAAAACTCCCCGACCAGTCCCCGAAGGCGACGAGCGTCGAGCGGCTCCGCGTGTCGTTAAAAAACCGCACTACCACCGCGGGGATCTGCGTGGGGGTGGCTCCGGGGACCACGTTTTCAGCCCGGACAGAGAGCGCCACATCGATCCGTCGCACCTCCCTGCCATCGACGGGAAACCCTTGAAAGATCTGCGCGGGCCGGCCGACATCCCGGTTTTCAAACCGCAGCAACCAGTTGCCACTGGCGGCCGCGTCTGACCCGACCGCCTCCACCTGCCGACCGTAGTACCAGGCGGTTGGGGTCTCCGTGTCGGGAAGCTGTTCTTCGAACCCAGTGTTCGAGAGACTCGGTTTTGATCCGTCAGGCTTGACCACGCGGTCATCCTCTGCCGCCCCCGTCATCGGCACAAACAGGCTCGGCACGAGCGACTCCTCCACGAGTTTGCCGTCGCGTTTCGTGAAGAGCACCAGCGTCTGGTCGTAACGAGTCCCGACGGGCACCACCATCCGCCCACCCTCAGCGAGCTGATCCACCAGCGGCTGCGGCACCGCCTCCGGCGAGCACGTCACGATGATCTTGTCGAAGGGCGCCTTCTCCGGCCATCCCGCAAAACCATCCCCAACACGTGTGAAAACGTTGTCGTACCCCAACCGCTGCAGTGTGCGGGCGGCTCGCTTCCCCAGAGGCTCGTGAATCTCGATCGAATACACCTCCGCCACCAACGGTGAGAGCACCGCGGCCTGATAGCCGCTCCCCGTGCCAATCTCCAGCACGCGATCGGTGGGCATCGGCTGCAGCTGCTCGGTCATGTAGGCGACCACGAAGATCCCGGAGATCGTCTGCGACTCTCCAATCGGCAGCGCCATATCGACATACGCCAACTGACGCTGCTGGGCCGGGATGAACTCATGCCTCGGCGTGGCCCGCATGCTCGCGAGCACACGCGGATCCGTAATCCCGCCTGCCTCGAGCACCTCCCGCACCACCTTTTCGCGGGCCGCGGTGAGCGAGTCGGCTCCCTGCCCGCAGACGGTCTCTTCAAAGCCGAGACTCATCCCCAGCGCAGCGACAAGCATGAGGGTCGAGCAGACGCCCCGACCGGCTGCGGGCATGGCGAACGACCTACGGGCGGGGCTCAATCCCGACCAGCTCAATCTCAAAAATGAGGAGTTCATTGGGCTCGATATCTGGAGGAAAACCTGCCTCGCCGTAGGCCAGCGAAGGCGGCACGTAAAGCTTCCATCGCGCCCCGACTTCCATCATGGGGAGCGCCTCTTGCCATGCCGGCACCACACCACGGACCGGAAACCTGGCGGGCTCCCCCGCAGGATCCGTCCCATCGAAGCGAGTCCCATCGAGATGGGTGCCCACGTAGTGCGTGGCGACGATGTCTGCTGGCGTCGGCTGCGGTCCTGTGCCTTTTCGCAGCACCTCAACCTGCAGACCGCTTGGCAGGGTCTTCACCTCTGGGCGTGCTCCGTTTTGGCGAAGAAACGCCGCGGCGGCGGTGATGTTGCGACGAGCGGCCTCCGCGAGTTTCGCCATCTGCTCCCGCTCGAGCTCCTGCATCCGACGTTCAAACACATCGAGTGCGGCCGCGATTTTCTCTTCCGGCAGCAGCGGTTCGGCATCGAGGATTGCATCGGCGAGTCCGCGGGCAAGCGCCGCCGGATCGACCTCGGTGCCCTGCGCTCGGAAGTCGGCCTGGATGCTCTCGCCGATCCGCAACCCCAGGGCGTAGCCAAGCGCTCCGGCAGGCGTGTCGAGGCTCGCGAGTTTCGCAGGCTCCGTCGTCTGCTGGGGGGGCGGAATCAAGGCCGGGCGGGTGGCTGCCGGAGGTGGCTCGACCGCGAAGACCAGCCACGGGGTCAGGGCGACCAGGCCGACCAACCAGCCCGACCGGTGGCCTGCACCAGCAGTTCCGTTGCGGAGAGTGATCGGGCACAAGCGCGAAACCAACTGAAGCGATCGCATGGTGGCAACACCCGGTGGTGGTGACGACAAAGACAGCACACAAAACCAAGTGCGATTTTACGACTGCAGCCGGCACGGAAGCCAAGGGCAGTTTGTGGTGTCGTGCGCAACCGGGGAGAAACCAACCGGCTGTTTACTTCGCGATCCGTCCTCGGGTGAGTTCGAGGAAGGCGGTTTCGAGGTTCACTTCCTGAAGTTTCACGGTCAGCACCTCGTGCCCTTCGGCAATCAGCCGGGCCACGATCGCCGAGTGGTTGACGACGCCATCGGCCAGCGCAACGACAAGTTCCTCACCGTCGGCGGGGGCAGTGTCGAGGGTCACCCCCAGCACTTCCTCCGCGCGCTCCAGCGACTGCACCGCAGCCCGCGGCTCACCGGCCAAGCGAATCCTCACGGTTGGGCGGCCACGCACCTGCGCGAGCAGATCACTGACCTCGCCGCAGGCCAGCAACCGACCATGCTCGATAATGCCCACGCGGTTACAGATGTCGGCGAGTTCGGGCAGGATGTGACTCGACACGAGAATCGTTTTGCCAAGCGACTGCAACCGTTTCAACAGCCCGCGCATCTCGATGCGTGCGCGCGGGTCGAGCCCGCTGGCGGGTTCATCGAGAAGCAGCACCTGCGGGTCGTGCAACAAAACGCGTGCCAGGCCGAGACGCTGCGTCATGCCGCGTGAGAGACTGGTGACAAGTTCGTTTCGCTTAAACATCAGGTCGACGAGGTCGAGCGAACGCTCCGCCACCTCGCGCCGCTTGGGACCGTCGATTCGGTAGGCCGCCGCGAAAAACTCCAGGTACTCCATCACCCGCATGTCGTCGTACACACCGAAAATATCGGGCATGTAGCCGATGAGGTGGCGGATCTCGCGGGGGTGCGTGTAGATCGACTGCCCGCAGACATAGGCTTCGCCCCAACTCGGGGCAAGCAGCGTGGCAAGGATCCGGATCGTCGTCGTCTTGCCGGCGCCGTTTGGGCCGATGAAGCCAAAGAGATCCCCCTGCTCGAGCTTCAGATCGAGCGACTCCAGCGCGGTGAAGTCACCATACTTTTTGGTGAGGTCGATCGTTTCGATCATGGGTCCACCCCTGTCTCAATCGTGCTTGATTCGGTGAGCGACAGCGGGCCGAACGCCTGGCCCACCGGCAAGACAAACCTCCACACCGCGTGTGGCTCGACCTTGTCAATGTCGCGGTCGGTCGTCCAGTCGGTGCCTGCGGGGCCTCGCCCAATGAGCACCGCCCGACCGCTGCGGATCAGGTCGCTGAGATCGTAGCGGCCCAGCATCCCAGCCTCGAGCGAGGTGTAGCCTCTCCCACCAGCAGCCTCATGAAAGGAGGCCACCACGAGGATGCGGTTGGCGTCCCGCTCCTCAATGTCGTACCGCCCCCCCTGCTCACGCTCACCGACAAGCTCTCGTCGGGCGATCGCCCCGGCGAGCGATCGCGGCCCGCGTCCCTTCGACGGATCAAATCGCCCGCCTGCCGGCAGCGACCCCACGTCGTAGATCCAGCCCGCATAGGCCAGCAGACAGTCGTCCAGGGTAAATGGCAGGTCGCTGACCACCTCACCTCGCAGCGTTCCTTCGGCACTGCGCTCGAAGCGGCCCGAGACGGGAAGCACGTCGGCCGCGAGTTGGGTGTTCCATTCAGCCTGCCACGTGCCGCTGGTGGCGACCGCTAGGGGCACGTTCTCAAGCCGAGCGAGCGATTCCCCGTAGGCGTACGGAGCGGCCGCCAACGACGCGTGCGGCACCTGGGTATCTGGGCCACCAAAGCTCCGGCCCGTCGCAGAAGCCCAGGAGATGACGGGGTGTTCGTCGTCATGCTTGCTCACGTTCTCGGACGCCCGAGCGGAAAGACTGATCGTTGTGTTGGCCGAAGCCCACAAGCCGGCCATCGACATGCCACGGGCCCGGCCACTCACCAGATCGATATCGACCACGCCGGCGGTGGTCTCCTGCCATCGCGACGACTTCCAGCGACCGCCGATGTTGGACGCGATGAGCGTAAATGCCACCACGGCCACCGCGAGTGCAAGCCACCCGCCGCGTCCCGAAGGGGGCCTCGCGAGCCACCACGAGAGTGGATAGAGGCTGGCGACGAAAAGAATCGCGAGCAGACCGATCAGTTCGAAGGGAACCGGCTTGACTCCGGGAAAGTGGTCGACCGATCGCCTCAACTGCCCTCCTAAATCGAGCAGGTCTCGACGTGTTTCACCCGACCGTCCTCCACGCGTTCGCTCCCTCCCCAACACGGCAAGCAGCAAGGACTCGCTCCCCGGCCAGTTGAGAAACGCACCCTGGTCGAGGTCAAAGGCGAGCCAGCCAACACTGCCAAAGCCACGGGCCAAGCGCACAGCCAGCGGCAGGTCCGCCAGGGTAGGCCCCACGGCCGCGAGGGTTGTGCCCACGCTTGGATCCAACGGGGCCAGCATCGGGATTGCCAGGCGTTCGCTCCCCGTGGGCAACGGACGGCTCGCCCGCGCGAAGGTTTCGACGGCAGCGGTCGACCGCAGCGGCACGAGACGGTCGAAGGTTGCAGGCAGCCAACGCAGTTCCGGAGCGTCACTCTCGGCAAGCCGCTCCAGCGATTCGCCGGCCAGAAACACAAGCCGCCCGCCACCTTGCACCCAAGCATCGAGCGACTGAAACACGGGGGTTGGAAGCGGGCACACGCTCCCGCAGACGACCACAGCGTCCGCCGCGTCGAAGTCGAGCGACGAGGCACCGGGAAGATCGTTCACCGCGAGCGGAACCACCGTCGGCTTCCAGCCATCGTCGGCTTCCAGCATGCGGACTCCCCTGGCCGCAGCGGGCACGTCGCCGAGCACGAGTAGGAGGGAGCTCGACTGCGGCAGTGGCTTGGCGAGTTCTCGCGTGTCACGAGTCCGCGTTCCGTCGGCAGCCTCCCACTCGATCACGAGCTGGGGATCGGGGCGCCCAAGCCGCACAGCCAGCGTGGCACGTCGGCCACCGGCAGGAGTGTCTGTCAGTTCCTCCCAAGGGGAGCCCACAAGCTGATCCTCCGGGTCGGCCACCCACACCCGCACCCGCTGGGCTGGATGGGACGCTGGCACACGAACCTGAATCGGAGTCCAGGCGGCGGTTTTGGTCACCCCCGCAAAACCGGCGCTCAGCTCCAGCACTGGCAAATCGAGCCCAGGCATGCCCGCCGCCGCGACGTCGCCCTCGGCCGCGCCCGGAGCATTGACGGCGGCGTCCGGCGTGGCCTCGCCCTGAGCCCACGCCATGCTGGAAAGCATCGCAGCCACGACGACCAGCGCGAGCATGCACCAGCAGCCGCGTTGCCCCTGCATCGATCGACTTCCCAAGATCGCGTGCAGGCTCATCATGGCTTCTCCGCGTCTGGGCAGACGCAATCAAACCGACCACAGCCTGGGCAGCCGTGCCCATATTTCTGCTGCAGGGCTGCTTCGAGGTCGATCTCTGCCACGTTCGCCATCGTCACCAGCCACGCGATCACGTCCGCAAACTCAAGTGTTTGTTCTTCTTTGGTGCCGCCGCGGAGGGCTGAGGCGAGTTCGCCCACCTCTTCGGTGAACCACATGAAGGTCCCCTCGATCCCTCTCGCCGCGTCCTTTTCATGGTACATGCGGCGAATGAGTTGCTGCAGGCCTGAAATGCTCATCGTCCCGCTGGGTTGGGCCCCCTGGTTGGCCGGCTCGCTCATCTCTGTTTCCTTCGTCCGCTCGACTCGACTGTTCGCTGCGTGGAGGTTACCAAACGGGCCGTGCTTCGTTTCAGCCCCCCCGTGCCGAAGGGCGGAGCGAGGGGGCGATCCTCGATCCCGGTCGCCGTCTCGGCTGTTTTTTAGGCGACCAGCCCTGTCGCAAGACCGCCGTTTCGGCGATGCTGGAGAGAGTACTGACCGGCGGCGGCCTTGGCCTGCCACCTGTGAGACCTGCCCTGGAACCCGATTCTCCGACACATGAACACACCCGCTTCACCAAGCCGCACGATCCGCATCTTCGACACCACGCTCCGCGACGGCGAACAGTCGCCCGGAGCGAGCATGAATCTCACGGAGAAGATGGAGATTGCGCAGGCTCTTGTGCAGCTCGGCGTCGACATCATTGAGGCGGGTTTTCCAATCGCGTCCCCTGGCGACTTCGAGGCGGTTCGCGAGATCGCCCGCACCGTCTCCGGAGCGGTGATCTGTGGGCTGGCGCGCTGCAACGATACCGACATCGATCGCGCCTGGGAGGCCCTCAAGGCAGCCCGCGACGCACGGATCCACGTCTTTTTGGCGACCAGCTCCATCCACCGGCAGTTCAAACTGCGGATGACGGAAGACGAGGTGGTGGCCCGAGCGATCGCCGGCGTGAAGCGGGCCCGCAGCTACTGTGACGACATTGAGTTTTCACCCGAGGATGCAGCGCGCACCGACCTCGACTTCCTCTGCCGCGTGGTGGAAGCCGCGATCGATGCCGGGGCCACAACGATCAACATCCCCGACACGGTTGGCTACGCCACCCCCAACCAGATGCACCGTTGTATCTCCACGCTGCGGGAGCGCGTGCCGAACATCGACAAGGCCGTGATCAGCGTCCACTGCCACGACGACCTGGGCTTGGCCGTCGCCAACAGCCTCGCCGCAGTGGAAGCCGGAGCAGGCCAGATTGAGTGCACGATCAATGGGATCGGCGAGCGAGCGGGCAACTGTTCGCTCGAGGAAGTGGTGATGGCCCTCCGCACCCGGGGTGACTACTACGGGGCCGACACGAACGTGGTTTCGCAGCGGCTCGTCCCCACCAGTCGCCTCGTCTCCACGATCACCGGCATCCAGGTGCCTCGCAACAAGGCAATCGTTGGCCGCAACGCGTTTGCCCACGAAGCCGGCATTCACCAAGACGGCATGCTCAAGGAGCGGAGCACCTACGAGATCATGCGGCCGGAAGACGTGGGCCTCGAGCGAACCGACCTCGTGCTCGGCAAGCACAGTGGCCGCGCAGCGTTAGCGGATCGGGTGCGGGCGCTCGGATACGCCTTGTCGGCCGACCAGGTAAATCAAATCTTTGAGAAGTTCAAACTGCTCGCAGACCGGAAGAAAGAGGTCTACGACGGCGACATCGCTGCCCTCTGCGAAGACCAGTTCTCGGAGTTCCCCGAAGAGTTCACCCTCATCGGTTACGACATCACCTGCACCAGCGGAGCGTCACCTCGCGTGACCCTCCGCCTGCGGCACGGTCGCAGCGACGGCGAAGGTGAGGAGAAGGTTGCCGAGGTTTCGGCTGGAGACGGGCCTGTCGACGGGATTTTCCTGGCGATCGAACAGGCAACCGGTATGACCACCCGCTGCCGTGACTTCCGGGTTCAGGCGGTGACCGTGGGCAAAGATGCTCAGGCAGAAGTCACCGTAGAACTGGAGCACGAAGGGCAGCTTCACCGCGGCCGAGGCGTGTCGACGGATTCGCTCGAGGCCTCAGCCAAGGCGTTTCTGATGGCGATCAACCGGGCGATTGCAGGCGGCCCACCGAAACTGCATCCGCAGCGCCCGTAGCCAGCGCGTTAGATCGCCTCACTACCGCGTTCGCCGGTGCGGATCCGCACGCACTCGTCCATCGGCAGCACGAAAATCTTTCCGTCGCCAATCTCGCCGCGGTCACCGGTGCGCCCGCCCCTGACGATGGCCTCAATGGTCGGCTCCACAAACTCATCATTCACGGCAATCTGCAACTGCACCTTTCGCAGCAGGTTGACCGCGATCTCATGGCCACGAAAGACCTCCGCGTGGCCACGTTGACGGCCGAAGCCTTGCACATCCATAACCGTGAGGCGAAACACCTCAACCTCGGTGAGGGCCTGCTTGACCGCCTCGAGTTTGGCTGGCTGAATGATGGCGATGATGAGTTTCACGTGGTGGATCTCCTTCGCCACAAGGTAGTCGCCAGCGAAGGCCGCCCACAAGCGAACCAAGGAGCTACCCGTCGCGAAGGCCTCAAATTGAAGAATGCCCCGGCCTGGGTGAGCTAGGCGGAGTGCTCACCCAAGCCATTGGGGCATCCTTCTGGCTTGGTCACGGTGACCTCACCGAAGATTCTCAACAGCCACCGATCAGCGACCTGCGGCAGAGACCGTGAAGTCGCTCGAGGCAACCCACTGATCGGGATAGGCACGCAGCCCGTGCTCATGAATGTCGAGTCCGTCGTGCTCTTCCTGAGGCGACACTCGCAGCAGGCCCGTCACCTTCAGCAAGCCGAAGACAATCGACATCGTGACGACGGTCCAACCGACCACGGCCGCCGTTGAAATCAGCTGGATCGTGAAGAACTCACCCACGCCGCTGACACCGTCCGGATAGTCACCGAAGAGACCGGTGGCGAGGCCGCCCCAGACACCACAGAGACCATGCACTGGCCAGGCCCCAACAGGATCATCGATCTGGAACTTGTCGAGCATCACAATGCCGAGCACAACCAGCAGACCACCGACGCTGCCGATGAGCAGGGCCTCGGGCTCAGTCACCCGATCGCAGTTGGCAGTGATGGCGACGAGCCCACCCAAGACTCCGTTGAGAGCCATCGTTAGGTCAGGCTTGCCGAACATGCCCCAGCCGACGCCCATCGCGACCACCGCTCCTGCAGCCGCCGCAACGGTGGTTGTCAGGGCAATGTAGGCAGTGGCTTCGGCATTCAGGGCACCCGAGTAGGTCAACTGACTCCCGGGGTTAAACCCATACCAACCGACGAGCAGGATAAACACGCCGAGCGCGGCCATCGAAAGGTTGTGCCCAGGGATCGGCACACTCTTCCCGGTCGAGGTGAAACGGCCCATCCTCGGCCCGAGAAAAATCGCACCGACGAGCCCCGCAAAACCTCCGACAGCATGGACAACGACGCTCCCGGCAAAGTCCTGAAAACCCATTTGGTCCAGCCACCCGCCACCCCACTTCCACGAGCCGCTGATCGGGTAGATCAGACCAGTGAGGATCGCGGTGTAGATCAGGTAGCCGCTGAACTTCAGCCGGCCAGCGACTGCACCTGAAACAATCGTGGCGGCCGTCGCGGCGAAAGCCACCTGGAAGAGAAAGTCGGCTGCGTTCGCGGCGTAGGCCCCATCACTGTAGGCAGGAGGTGTCGCCCACACTTCCACACCAGCATCGTTCTCTTCAACCTGTGCGTCCCGCGTGACAAACGCGGTCGGCATGCCAAGGTAGCCCGGCGTAATCCAGTTGTCCCCTGGATACATCAGCGAGTAGCCGACGAAGAGAAACAGCAGCACACCGACGCAGAAATCCATCACATTTTTCGAGAGAATATTGACGGCGTTCTTGGCAGAGTTGAGGCCGATCTCCACCATGGCAAATCCTGCCTGCATGAAGATCACAAGCACCGCGCAGATGAACATGATCAACGTGTTGATCGCGTAGTCATTCGCGTCGTTGTAGGAGAGGCTCTCGACCGGATCGCCTGCGTTCCAGCCCAGTGGATTGGCTTCCTCAGCCGCTTCTTCGGAGACATCTTCAGTTGCTTCCTCGGCTGCTGCGGGCGCGGCCTCTTCTTGAGCCACGGCAAGCCCCGCACCACTGCCGACGGTGAACACCGCCACCGCAACCGTTAGCATCAACAACCAGTGGCCGACCCCACGGCCCACGGACTCAATGGACATCACGCACTGCCTCCAGAAGGTAGGGATCGCGCACCTCCGCTGTGCCGATTACCTCGAACCGCAGACACCATCTGCGGCAACGATCCGCCGCCAGCACGTAAGGCAAACTGCGTGCCATTCAAGAAAACACGCGAGACCACTGAGGCGAGATTCGTCAAAACTCTCATGAAAACAAGGGTTTTCAGCGATCTCTTGCGAATGGTGTCTGCAGGCCGCGCGAGCCGCTTCTTCGTGAATGTCGCGCGCAGAGCAGGCAGCGACTGCGCGGTCTTTGCGCAGCACGCATGCATTGCAGTGCCCGTAGTGGGCGCACGCCGGGCGTGTGTCGGCACAGTGCGCGAAGGGCGCGGCGATTGGGGCGCCACGCGATGCATGCTGCCTACGATGGAGAGGTCGCGTGCCCGCAAGGCATGCACACAGCACATCAACCGCGCACTCGTTCGCAGCCTGAGGGATCGACTTCGTGCCTCCAAACCCCGAGCCTGTTTCCTGGCTTCATTGTGCCGCCGATGAGCCCATGCCACGCGACCGCATGTGGGTCGAGCGATTGCTCGATCAGCTTTCGCCGTGGCAGCCGACAGCCTTAGGGAGCACCTGTGATGAGGCCCTCCCTGTGAGGCAAGGTGGTCGGATCGCAGCTCTGGCAGCACTGGCCTCGATCGACCCCGCCACCTACGCCCACACCCGCAATCACCTCGACGGAGCGATCACCCGCCTCTCTCCTTGGCTGCGTCATGGTGTGCTCTCTACAGCCGAAGTGCGAGATGCGGCCCTCGCGTGCGTCGCCTCGCCACAGGATGCAGAGAAACTGATCTCTGAGCTCGCGTGGCGTGACTATTGGCAGCGGATCTATGCAAGTCTTGGTGAAGCGATCTGGACGAATCTGGAGGTTCCTGCGGCAACTTCCACGCAGCCCTTCGTTTCAGCTGTCCCCGATGACGTGCTCACCGCCACGACGGGCATGGCCTGTGTCGACGCGTTCGTCCGTGAACTGCATTCGACCGGATTTCTCCACAACCACGCGCGGATGTGGCTCGCCTCCTGGCTGATTCATGCCCGCGGGGTGCACTGGCAGGCGGGAGCTGCGTGGTTTCTGTCGCACCTTCTCGATGCCGATCCCGCGAGCAACACCCTCTCGTGGCAGTGGGTCGCCGGCACGTTTGCTTCCAAGCCGTACATCTTCAATCGTGAGAACCTGGAGCGATACACCGCAGGCAGGTTCTGTCGCAGCTGTGCCCTTCTTGGCCAATGTGATGTCGAGGGAAGTTACGACGACCTCGCAGCCCGCTGGTTTGCGCACGAGCCCAACGAGCGTCCTCGGCTGCAGATTCCACCTGCCTTGCCATGGCGACCAGGCGCTTCCCCGCCTTCGGCGACAGACACGCAGCCTATTGTGTGGCTCACCCTCGAGAGCCTTGCGGAGACCAGTCCGGCCGCGGCTGCCCATCCCAACGCACGCCGCGTCTTTCTGATCGACCCAGACTGGCTCGCCAGGGAACGCCCCAGCCGGCTCCGCCTGCGGTTTGTGCTCGAGTGTCTTGCCGAGATCAAGCATCTCGACATCGGTGTTGGCCCGCCGGCAGTCGCTCTCGGCGACCTCCTGCGGTCTGGTCGCGCGACGAGCGTGGCCGTGGCCGACACCCCCTGCCCTTTCACGCGACGCGCGGCGGCAGAGGTCGGAGCGACGCACGCCCTCGAGGTGTGGGCAGGAGCAGACCTCGTCGATGCGAGTCGTGTGAGCGACCTCGGTCGTTTTTCACGTTACTGGTCGAAGGTGCGAGCGTCAGCCATGCGCCCCACGCTGGGTGTGTTCTGACCACACCACCACCGATGGTGCGCTGCCTGCAGTGATGGCGACAGCCACACCAAGTCTCCGTCGGCATGCAGCGCGAGTTCATCGCCGGTCTGTGGATGCGGAAAGCAGAGCGTGGCCGCATGCAGGGCGAGCCGTGCGAACGGCGTGGTTGAGCGATGCCCGTAGAGCGGATCACCGAGGATCGGCAGACCCAGCCACGCCATGTGCACGCGGAGTTGATGCGAGCGACCAGTCAGCGGCTCGAGTTCCAACAAGGAATGGCATGCGCTTCCCTCCGACTCCGAAGCCAGAAGGGTCCACCTCGTGTGCGACGGCCTTCCGTGAATCGGATCGACCCGTTGACGTGGTCGTTGCTCGAGATCTGGAGCAAGCGGCAGCATCACTTCGCCGACCGCAGACGGCGGACGGCCGCAGCAGACCGCGAGATAGCGTTTCGACACCAGTCGCCGCTCAAACACACGCCCCATCGCCACTCGTGCTTCGTGGTGGCGTGCGAGGACCAACACCCCCGACGTGTCGCGATCCAGCCGATGCACCGCCTCGAGAGGACCAAACTGATCGTTCAGTCTTCGCGCCACGCACGCAGCCTCGCGCGGATCACGCGCCGGCACACTCGGCACACCAGATGGCTTGTCGACCGCGACCAGCCACGAGTCGACGTGGAGCACCCGTACCTCGGGCAATCCGCGCATCGTCAGAGCACACCGAGCGCACTCGCCCAGCGACAGAGGTCGTCGGTGGGCAACACAGGCCCAAACGGCTGCGGCAGCATCGCGTGGGGAACGAGCGCTTCGTCGAGTCGCTGTTCATCCTGTTGTTGCCGTGACGCATCCTCTGGCGTCCAGCCTTCAGCAGGGCGAGCAAAGAGCACCGAGAGTGGCCGTCCTGGGTCAGCCCGAGGAATCTCGCTGCGGCGTGGAATCGAACCGTCGATAAGGGCCACGCCTCGCACTCTCCCCGCGAAGGTTTCGGCTGCAAGCCACGCAAAGGTCGCACCAGCAGCCTGCCCACTGCAGGCAACTCGTGACGGATCAATCGACACGCGACTGCGGAGGGTCTCGATCGCTCGCGCGATCGCCGAGAGGTCGTCTCGACTCCATCGATCGGCTTCGCCTGATCCGGGGATCACCACCGCCACGCCGTACCGTCCGGCCGCCGTCCGCCACGCCGCCGCATCGGCCTCGGTGGCACCACCATGCGGCGGCCCGAAGTGAATAACTACCCCCAGAGGCGTGCCTTCGGCCACATCTGGAATCACGGCGATTGGGGGATTGGCCACTTCCGGCGCCGTGAGGGTTTCCACCTTCACAGTTGCCGGGGGATCGGCCGCGAGTGAGTCGGGGGGCGGCAGGGAGCTCGTCGCGGCGACCGGCTGCAGACGCACCTCCTGCCCGCCGTCACCTCGTCGTAACTTCAGCACGACTTCGTCACCAATCGTCAGACCTGCCACGAGTGCGGCGAACTGACTGACCGACTCGATCGGCCGCGGCTCAGAACCGGAGGTTTGCAGCGACTCCAGTCGATCGCCGGCCATGATTCCCGCAGCCTCCGCAGGACTCTCCGGCACGACCCACGCCACCTCCACCGCCGCGCCCTCCGCCCCAGGCAACGGAAGAATCCCGAGCATCGGCCTGCGGTAGGCAGGTAACTCGTCGACCAACGTGGCCTCGACCTGCAGGTTTTCGATCGACTCCCCGGTACCCCGCGAGAGCGTGATCGCCACAGTCTCGCCGGCGTACTTCACCGAGAGCTGATGCCGCACGGCAGCAATGCGATCGACCGTCACTCCGTCCACCGCCACGATGCGA
Source organism: Planctomycetota bacterium (assembly GCA_029978905.1). GTDB lineage: Bacteria > Planctomycetota > Planctomycetia > Pirellulales > UBA1268 > M30B53. The sequence continues at coordinate 7,424 of JAPOIM010000020.1, read as the reverse complement.
TCACCTTCTCGGATCCCTGCCTTCGCCGCTGGCGATGCCGGATGGGAGATGGCAACGACGGGAGCGCCCGTCATCACATCCTGCGAGGCGTAGGAGATCCCGAGGATGCCTGCCGCGAGCGTCTCCCCGGCCTGCATGCGAGACAAGACGGCGAGAATGTCTTCGAGCGGCACCGCGAAGCCGATGCCTGCATCGTAGAGTTCGGAACCCGTGACCATCCCGGCCGACTCCGCAGGCAAGGGAGCAAGCATGCCGATCACGTGCCCGTGGATATCGAGTAAAGGGCCGCCGTAGTTCGCCGGGGAGATCGATGCGTCGGTCTGCACCCCCTTGCCCCAACTGCGATCGACCGCTGAGAGCACGCCAACGGACATGGCCGCCGCCTCACCTCCCCAGGCACGGCCGAGGGCGATCGTCCACTGCCCGACTCGAAGATTCGTTTTGGCGGCAGCAACGGGTACCACGAGCGGGCGCGGCGGCTCAATCTTCAAGAGCACCACTTTCCGAGCAGGATCTCCTCCGACCACCCGTGCCGCATGCCGACTCCCATCTGGGAGGACCACGATCACCCCTGCCGTTTCTGGAGTGACGACAAACGAACTCGTCACAATCCAGCCGTCCCGCCCCACGACCAGACCGGTGGACACGCCACCAGCATCCTGGTCTTCGACCGCCCCGGTGGCCCCGGCCACCTCGATCCGCACCGTCGACGCTGCTCCCACATCGGCCGCGGCTTGAAAGGCACTCTGCTCGGCACGCTCCAGTTCTGCTGTGGCACCATCATTTGCTCCGGCGGACGGCACGCCGCCAACCAACAGCAGCAGCGTCGATGCCCAGAGCAGGCCTCGCAGACGGCGGAAGAGACCTGCCGCCACGGAGAACTTCACACGAACGTCTTGCTGCCTGACCTGCATCACAGCCGTTCTCCTCCGAGCTCCTGCACGGCAGGGGCCGCCCCCGCTGGTCTTGGTCCCAAGAGAATGTCCACGATCGCGCCATCGCGGATCACGCTCACCCGCACCGTCGCTCCCTCCTCGATCCGTGCCAACTCTTCAGCGACCGCGGCACAGGATGTCACCGATCGGCTCCCCACGGCCACGAGAAGGTCATCAGCCCGCAGGCCTCCGCTCGCCGCGGGCGTGCCCTCAATCACCGCCTCCACGAAGGGAGGCGTCTTCTCGAGAATGTCAGGCACTAGGAGGAAGCCGAGCAGCCGCGTCTCAAACGGAATCCGTTCGACCATCGCCTCAGCCTCGGCGGTCCGCCCGGAAAGCAGGTCCTGAAAACTGGCTGACACCTCTGGCAGCGGTATCGCATAGTTCAACCAGATCCCGGCTGAGGTGCTGCGGAGTTCTTTGCCAAGCATGCCCACAGGATACCCCCGCACATCCACCAACAGCCCCCCTGCTGCCCCTGGGTTATTGACCGTGAAGTCGAGCAGGTAGACGTTGCCGCTGTAGGGAGCCTCATAGGCACCTCGCCGCGCCGCGAGCGGAACCACCGCAGAAATCACTCCCTGCTGCACACTGACGCGCTCGTCGCCCACCGCCACACCAAACAGATTCGACAGGGCATAGGTCCGCGTGCCTGGGGCGGCGAGCGTGACTGACGTGGCAGCCGCCGCAGCCGCGCCGGCGGGCGGCCCTTCCGCGGCGTTTGGCGGCACCGCTTCAGCGGCGGCGTCCGCGAGCGACGCCCCATCCAGCGGGGCATAGGGGAGGCCTTCTCCATCGAGTTTCAGCAGCGCCATTTCGCGCCGCGGATCGATCCCCACCACGCTGGCCTGATAGCGCCGACCATCATCGAGCACGCAGTCGATCTCATCCGAATCGAGCACGGTGCTCATCGCCGTCATCACGTGGCCGCTCGGTGAGACCAGAAATCCCGTCTGGTAAGACTCGAGCCCACGGAAGCCGCCTGCACCATAAATCTTCACGACGGTCCGGGCTGCCAACTCGATCGCAGCCTCATTGGCCTCCGCGTACGGGCGCGCCGCGAGCGGGCCCAGGATCAGCAGCACGAGCATGAAGGCCACACGGGGGCCGCATGCCAGGCGTGTCAGGCTGGTCATAGGGCTTTCTCCTCGTTCGCCGCCGAGGCCGGCTCACCGCCATCCGCGGGAGGCTTCCCTGCGTCGCGTCCCTCGCCTGGCGCGACCGTGAAACGCTGAATCGTGAAGACGCCAAACAGCGTGTTCCCGAAGCGGACCTCAATCGCCTTGGGCATCCGCGCCGCGTCGCCACCGTTCGCCGCCGCATAGCGAAACCGCACTTCACAGGGATCCGCTCGCAGGCTTGCCCACAGGTCGATGCCAAGCACCTGCCCTGCCGCGGCCTGCGGATCGATAAAGGTCTCGGCACGCACGCCAGCCACATCGCTCGCAAGGACATCCGCCAGGGGCGTGTCGACGGTCAACGGGGCGTCGTCGAGCAACACTGGGGCCGTGCCGATGTAGTCCGTCCGCCCCACCGCCTCCGGGCCAACGGTCAGCAGTTGCCGCCACACCACGAGCGCGGCGAGCATGCCACCGCTCCCAGGTGGAACCGGGCTCTCGTCGAGCGGCTGTCGCGGGTCGAGGCGGCTTGTTCCCGTCGGCAGGTCGATGGTGGCCAGGACGTCGGAGAGCTCGATTCGGAACGGTCGACCATCCTGCAGCGTGCCTGCGATTTCCCACGTCCCATCGATCGCTTCACGAGCAAGATTTTCCCTGACCGCACTGGCCACCCGATCCCGCTCGCGGCGGCTGAAGGCGTAGTTGGCATATCCAGTCTTCGCCTCGTACAGCGAACGCACCGCTTCCGGCAGCTTCGGAACGATGGGAGCCTGGTTCTCGGGCGGCGACTCCCCCGGCCCACCTTCACGCGGTGGGCCGCCCTGACGACGCCCCGCGGCGATCTCTGCGAGTTCTGCCGCCGCATGCACTGGCGACAGCCGCACAGAGATCTCATCCACACGCCCCTCTCGGCGATAGACCAGCGGCACGCGCCATCCCGCCGGCAGGATCCCGAGCACGTTCTTAAACGCATTCACCGTCCGCACGGGGCGTCCGGCAAGGGAGACGATTTCGTCGTCGTACCGCAGCCCGCGGCGATAGGCGTCGGACGACTCCAAAATGTCGGAGACATACACCTTGCCATCCGCACCGGTCGCCACCGTCGCACCGAGTGTGGCGTGATCGACAAGCACGCCTCCTCGAAGCATGCCCATGAAGTTCCGCAGCTGGTTGGAGGAGATCGCATAGCCGACGCCTACATTCACGCGGCCTCGCTTCTCAAACGATGCCCGACCGTTGACGCCGATCAGTTCTCCAGCCGCGTTGAACAAGGGACCGCCCGAGTTACCCGGGTTGATCGCCGCATCTACCTGCAGACAGTCGGTGTATTCCAGGATGGTTCCAGCCGGGAACTGGTAGCGGTGCGTGCCCGACACAATGCCAAGGCTCAACGATGGCTGCAGGTTACTCGCCAGCAGAAAGGGGTTGCCGACGGTGTAGCAGGCATCCCCCACGCGAACTCTGTCGCTGTCGGCGAGCGACACGAAAGGAAAGTCGTCACGTCCGACCAGTTTCACCAGCGCCACATCCCCCGTGGGGTCGAGCCCGACGAGAATGGCGTCGTAGACCTTGCCATCGTTCAGCCCGCACCGCATGGCCAAGCCTGCTGGCTGCACGACGTGGAAGTTGGTCAGGGCAAAGCCATCAGGAGTTACCAGCACCCCTGAGCCGCCCCCCTGCTCTCCTGCAAAGATCGCGACCGTGGCTGCGGAGATTCTCGCGGCCACGTCAACCCGCGCACGTTCTGCCGCGAGCACCTCAGGGGCCACATCTTTGGCCGGGCACAACCGCAACGGCGTCAGACCCAAAACGCACGCGGCGGCCACCGCGCAGGCGGCGATCAATCGGCGATGGATGACGGAGCGGCTCACCGTTGCATGCCTCACTTCTCAAGCCTCGGATCGATCAGCTGGATTCGCCCGAGCCCAACAAGCTGCCCCGCCAGCCCGCTCGGAAAATCGACATGCACCTCCAGCGAGCGTCCGCCGGACACATCCACGTCGATCTCGACCCCCGCAGAGCCATCCGAAGCAATCGCACGCCGCATCCGTTCCTGTCCGTCGACCACCACGACCAGATCGGCACCTCCCCCTTGGAGTCGCTCGCCTGCCGCCGTCATCCGCAGCTGCCGCACGCCCGCAGGAAGCTTCCAGCGCAGCACCGTCCTCGGCATGGCCAGTATCATCGGCCCCGAAAGCCCGCTTGGAGCCACATCGCCCGGCAGAAGAATCCGCGGCTCAAACGCGACCCCCAACTCATCCACCTTGGAAAGCGAGGCAAAGGCGGGCTCGACGCTCGACGCTTCTGGCAGGACCGCGGTCAGCGACACCGTACGACCAGCCGCGAGATCGATTCGCCGCACTGCCGTCACCGGCACTGTCACCTCTGGCGACCAAGCAGTCACCATCGTCAGGCTGCCGGAGTCGGCGAGATATCGCACTTCACGCGTGAGCAACCGCCCCCCCACAAGATCGACAACGGGACCTTGCAGTTGCACCTCACTCTCGGCTCGCAGCCAGACAAGCCCCGCTACCCGCTCGCGTTTGACGGGAATGCGGTCGTCGTCGAGAGCCACCGTGACATGCTCGGCATCGATCGCGAGGATCGCGCACGGCACACACTGATAGACCGGCTCCGGATCAACCGACTTCCGAATCACAATCAGATCGCTGTCGACGTCGGCCGGCACCGTCGCTTGCCACACGGGGACGGCCGCCCCCACCGCGGCGTCATCACCGGCAAGATTCCAGGCGACCTTCGCAACGGCGTTCTGTGGCATCACGAGCCTGGTGCCGTCTTGCTCCAACGACATCTCACGGCCTTCGAACACGATGCTGCCGCCGGCAAGGAAGCTTCCATCGGTCAGCCACACCCGGGCGTCCATCGCGGTCGCCGCTGGCTTCTCCACAGGTTCCAGCGCCCGGACCGCTTCCAAGGCGAGTGTGACGTTCCCGTCAGGAGAGGCCAGCACGATGCCCGCGGAATCGAGCGACTGAAGCGCGCCCACCACCGCGGTGCCGTCGGCTCGCTCAAACCGCCATGCGGCTGGAGCAGGCTGGGTTCCACCGGGCTCCTGAGCCACGGACACCGCAGCAAACACGCCGCACATGACCACGCCACCCAAGAGCATGCCCAACCGACTCGGAGGCCAGCACAACGCGGGCAACAAATGCACCTTCGAACGCACGCGCATCACGGAGACTCTTCTCCGGAGGCGAGGCGTTTGAAGTAGTGTTCGATCACTTCGCGGTAGTGCGGGGGAAACTCACGGGCAATCTGCTGCAGGGCCTCTTCTCGCTCATGGGGAGGCAGGTCACCCCACTCGCCCCCATCTTCGAGATCCTTTCGAGCCACTTCTCCCGGCCCCTTTCCTCCCGCGGCTTGGCTGTCGTCCATCGGGCGACTGCCGCCGCTGCCGCCGGCGCCACTGCCGGCCCCGCCAGACTCACTCTGCTGTTGCTGCTGCTCCTCAATCTTGGCGATCAGTTTGTCGAGTGATTCGATCACGCCATCCTGCACCGATCGCGTGCGAGGGCCTGCCTGACCGAGGTCGAGGCGACGCGTGATGTCCCGCATCCGCCTGGCGATGTGGTCGAGCGACTCATCCTCGAGCGCCTGCAGGTCTGACCGCATCAACCGAGCAAGCCGCTCGTACCGCACGGGAATCGCCGAGGCCTGCTCGAGCAGTCGATCCAGCGAGGCCAGCCCTGCCTCCGCGTCGAGCAGCCAGTGCTCGCACGTGGCGCGATGAAAGAGGAGCGACGCCGGATCGCAGGCGGTTTCCACCGAGAGGCTCTGCAGCAACAGCCGACCTTCATCAAAGAAACCATGCCTGACCAACTGCCGGCCGTGAAAAAGTGACATCACGTCGTGCAGCAGAGGATCGGCTGCGGCGGGAGGCGCTATCAGCCAGGCTGCATCGACGCTCTCCGGACGCTCGGAGGCGGCCACGAGAGTCGCTGCGTTGGGGTCGAGCAACGCCATCGTCGCCGCGAATCGGTCGAGGCGGTCGGTGGTGGGATCGTCAAAGGGCTCGTCCACAGGCCAGAGACTTCTCGCCCGCTCCAATCGCACGCCATCGGGACGCACGTCGGCACGCGACTCGATCCAGGCCCGCGCCATGCCCCGCAGCGTCTGCCAGGAGGGAATCTCCCAGGTGGCTCGACGGATGAGGTCCGCATCAGAGGAGGACTCCGTCGCCGGCCCGTCCGCACGCGCCGCGTGCGTCACGCAGGTTGCCAGAAGCAGCCCCAGCACCGCGTGGCAGGCCACCCTGCCATACAGCCGACTGGCGTCGCGCAGTGCGCGAAGGCTCGGTCGCAGCGTGGTCATCGTGGCAAGCCTCCTCACTTGAAACGGCCCCGGCATCGATTCCGGCATGGATCGGTCAACGACGGAAAACCGACTCCTGCATGATACCGATGTGTCCAAAGACCGGCGAATCGCCCCGCCGCTACTCCGTTCGACCCGACACGATGTCGTGGGCAGCTCGCTCGATTTTTCGCTGTCGCTGCGAAAGTCGGTCGAGTGCATCGAGGAGTTCGGGCTGCTCAGCCCGTTCAACCCCGTCGGTGAGTAGGTCCGCATAGCGTTGGGTCCGCGAGTTGATTCGCAGTTGCAGCGTGCGAAGCATTTTGAGTTCGGAGAGCTTGTCGACGAGGGGCTGTTCGCCAGGATCGGCTGGTCTTCCGCCCCCCTGCCCTTGCTGTTGCTCCCGCTGCTCCTGCTCCCGCTGGACCTTTTCAACGGCGTCGAGAATCTCTTCCAAACTCACCACAAGATCACGCACCAGGCCCTGCGTGCTTGACCCGATGTCGTTTCGCTCAAGCCTACGGCTTGCCTGCGTGGCGTCGTCCTGCACCTGCTCCAGTGCTTCCGGGATCGCCACGGCAGAACCGTCGTCTCGCACCAGGAGCAGGGCTCGCATCGCCTCTGCTGCCACCGCCTGCTGTTCACGCCCGAGCCTCACCGCCTCCAACTCGCGCTCACGCTCGGTCCCCGCAGCGGGATCGCCTACCAGCTGCTCAAGACCTGCAAGAACCCCTCGTTCCATCCGCAGCATCTTGCGGAGGCGTGTCTCCAACTGCACGAGCAATCGATCCACTTCCTCCTCGCGCAGCTGCCTGAGGATCTCTTCCAGCTCGGCACGGGCGTTCTCCAGTTCTTCCAACGCCCGCTCCTGCTCTTCCGCAGCCTCGTCTCGCTTCGCTTCTTCGAGCTTTCGTCCGGCCTCTTCCATCCGCTTCTGAGCCGCCTCAAGCCGCTGACGCGTACGCCGCGCACGAGACGCCTCGTCGTCTCCGTCAATCTCCTCAGGCTCCGCAGACTCTTGCTGCTGACCTTGCTGCTGACCTTGCTGCTGACCTTGCTG
>JAPOIM010000209.1 GCA_029978905.1 Planctomycetota bacterium | reverse complement strand
TGCTGCTGCTTCTGGGGCAGCCCCTCCCGCTCCGCGCCCACCACGCCCACGCCCACGCCACCGCCCTGGGAGCTCCGCCGCACCGCCGCGTTCCGCATCGGCGACGCCGGGTCGTACCCCCCGACCTGCGCGTGCATCTGCAACTGGTCCCGCACGCCGACCCTGGTCGGCGACGACTGCCGCAGGCTCGCGTGCTCATCGATGGGCTGCAGGTTCCCGAAATTGTTGTTGTTGTTGTTGTTGTTGTTGTTGTTCCTATTCTGAATCCCGTTGTTCACATCCGCCACGGTCGCCTTGTTGGCCGCCGCCGCGGGAACACCGACCCCCGCGTACTTGCGCCGATAGTGCTCCTCGGCCGTGCTCAACCCCCCGTGATGATACCCCGCACCCAACTGCGCCTCCGCCGACAAGCAGTTCCCCATGACAGTCCGTCACCACAACGTACGATGCCAAACAAACGGAGAACGCGCCGGAATCACGACGAACGCGAGAAAATGTCCGAATCTAACGACCGACCAACGATCCGATTAATTCTCCGTTCGATCGTTTC
>JAPOIM010000208.1 GCA_029978905.1 Planctomycetota bacterium | reverse complement strand
GCAGGGGTTTGCCGATCAGGCTTTGGCGTTGTCCGATTTGCAGCGGGTCTGGCCCTCCTTGGTGGAACGGGCGGGTTGGCTGTTGATCGGCACGATTCCACTGGCGACCCCTGCTGCCAAGACCAGTTTGGGCTGGGTGGTCGCCGACGCCCGCCGGCGGGGGGTGGCGATTGCCTTGGACGTCAATTGGCGACCGACGTTCTGGGATGCCAGCGCTGATCCGGCGGAGGGCCCTTCACCAGCGGCTTGCACGGCCATTCGCACGCTGCTGGAGCAGGCCGCATTGATCAAATTGGCGCGGGAGGAAGCGCTGTGGCTTTTTGATGTCGATGATCCGCTGGCGATTCAGGCTGCACTGCCCCAGCGGCCCGATGTGGTGGTGACCGATGGAGCGGCCCCGGTGCGATGGCAGTTGGCTGAGAAATCGGGCCAGCAGGCTGCCTTTCAGCCACCCACCGTCGTCGACACCACCGGTGCCGGCGATGCCTTCACCGCCGGGTTGTTGCACCGGTGGGATGCAGCGCCCCAGGAGCGCATCCGCTTTGCGGCTG
>JAPOIM010000207.1 GCA_029978905.1 Planctomycetota bacterium | reverse complement strand
CCACGCGCGAGCAGACTGAAAACGGATCGATACACACGCAGTACGTCAGCCGAGCGCGACGGCATCTGACTTGGCGCGACGATGGTTTCGGGTGGGTTGAACTCAAACTCCACCTCATCCGAGTCGCCGAACAGTCCTCGCAGGTCGTCATCCGGCTCATCTGCGAGGGACGCGTGTGCCTTTGCTCCCGGAGGCGACTTTTCTGCTGGCTGCGGAGACGCGTCTTTCCCCGGAGGCACGGGATCTCGCCGACTCGTTCGCGACGCCGGCTTTCCGGCCGATGGAGGTGTGCCTTGTGGCGTCCGCTTTGCGGAGGCCGGACGCGGCGCTCGCGGTTCCAGCTGAGGCATCCCAACCGGGGTGAGCGACTTGAGACGGTAGCCGGTCTCCTCAGCTGCCGCGTCCCGTGCAGCTGCCGATCCCTTAGGAGGCGCCAGAGGGTCCAACTGCTGCGAAACCGCAGCGCGCCAATCCCCGTCTGCCGACTCGGCGGCGGCAGGCACCACCACCCGCTGCCCGCACTTGGGACACCGACTCGCGCGACCTGCGAG
>JAPOIM010000206.1 GCA_029978905.1 Planctomycetota bacterium | reverse complement strand
GAAAAGAATTTTGAGAAGAAAAAGAAGAAGAAGAAGGACAACGAAGAAGACGAAAGAGAACAACAAGAACTCGCAGTGAGCGGAGAGAGAGATAGATCCATGTTGGTTGTTGATGAGAATGGAAACATAAATGAGGACGCTTTGATTCTTTCGTCGCCGCCGGCAAACGGCATAGAGGAGGTTGATGACGAAGAAAATGAGAAAAATAGTAATCATCAGAGAATGAGTGCGAACAACAACAACAACAACAACAACAACAACAATTACGAGATACAACGAGTGAAGTTGTATAAACTCAACGCGGAAGGGTACTGGGACGATACAGGCACGGGAATAGTTTCGTGCGAGTACGTTGATGCGTTCTCCTCACTGGGTTTAGTCGTTTACCCTGAAGAAGAAGAAGAGAAAAAAGAAGAAGACGAGAAGAAAAGAGAAGAACGAGATGGGGAAGCAGCAGGACAAGCAAAGGAGGATGAAGAAGAAGAAGAAGAAGAAAAAGAAGAGGAAGAAGGAAAACATAGGCAAAGACGGAGAAATTCAGCTACTGTAGCGAC
>JAPOIM010000205.1 GCA_029978905.1 Planctomycetota bacterium | reverse complement strand
GATAATGATCTAGATCTAGATTCAGATCCAGATGCCTTTACTTTTCCATCTTCAGCGGCTAATCGCTCTTTCTCTTCTACATTTTTGGATACCGAAGCAGCGGCGGAAGAAAATAGTTTTTCTATTTTGTCTTCCTCGTCGTCGAGTTCGGCGCATAACTCTTCGCCCCACTCTTTGTCGTCGTCGTCCCAATCACTCACGAGATATCTCGGGTGAGATTCCGCCCATAAGTTTGGTTCCGGCCACTCTTGTTGTTGTTGTTGTTGTTGTTGTTGTTGTTGTTGTTTAGAGGTTGCCGCGTTATCGTCCTTCTTTGGGGCGGCAGCGACGACGATTGAAGACCGCACTCGTTCTTTTTCTTTTCTCGTTGACGCGAAATTACTAAAAGCGACGAGAGAAGGACGAGAAGGAAATCCCTTCCGTCTTTCTCTTCGCGTCGAGAAAGAAGACGCGAGAGACTTCGATCTCGAGCAGTAGTCGTCGTCGTTGATGCTGCTGCTACTACTACTACTACTGCTGCTGCTGATGTAGTTGCGGTTGCTGTTGTTGTAATAG
>JAPOIM010000204.1 GCA_029978905.1 Planctomycetota bacterium | reverse complement strand
CGTCGGTTTCCAACTGGTAACCCATACAAAAATTCCAGCGACCCTCGGCCCGACATCTCCACCGCCCGTCGAGAGCCTTGTTTTGGATTCGCGTCTTCGTCGAGGATTCACACCGCGTCCGGCGGGACGCCTTCGACGAGGATGGCTCGTAAGACCAAGGACCTCGCCGAGGCCTACCCCGCGGCGTGTGCCGAGGCCAAGTGCAAGGCCGTCGCGCCCTTCGTCGGCGCCCTCGCCCGCGCGGTCGACGCCGGCGCCGAGCTCACGTTCGTCCGCCTCAATGGCAACAGCAAGGAGCTCTTCAACGGCCGCGTCGACGGCCGCGGCGCGGTCGCGATCGCCAGCGCCCTGACCGGAACCGCGACCGTCGAGGAGGTGGACCTGAGCTACAACCGCATCGACGACGCGGGCGCCGAGGCCATCGCGGCGACGTTCGTCGGCGGCCAGAACATCGGCGGCTGTGCCCAGGACGGCAGGTTCGAGAAGCGCACGGGGGTCGGCATGCCGCTCGGAGCGCCTGCGACCATCCTGCCATGCAAGGACGGCCACGTGTGGATGCTC
>JAPOIM010000203.1 GCA_029978905.1 Planctomycetota bacterium | reverse complement strand
AATCTGTCGTCGCGGACTTTTCCCGAACGCGAAGAGCGAACCGAACGCGAAGACAAACGATATTTGGATCGGGCGAATATATGGGTTAGCGCGGTCGTTAGGGGTGGTGAGATTTTCGAGGGACGCGAGTCACGAGGTTTTGACGTCTTCGATGACGGTGACGACGAAGAGAGGCGCTATGTTAGGGAAGACTTTGGAAGGATTCGATGGAGGAGAACAGCAACAACAACAACAACAACAACAACAACAACAAACGAAAGAGGAGAAGAACGAGGAGTCGAGCAACAACAATAGCAGCGCGAGTAGCAGTAGACGGTCGAGCATGGACCAAGCGTTTAGGAATTTAAGGCTGACAACGGCGTCGGCGGAGGCAGCGACGACGACGGTATCCATGACGCATCATCATCATCATCAGTCGACGCCAAACTTGACGACGGCGGCTGCGTCTTCGTCGCCGGTGAAAGCGGTGAAGCCGGCGATGACATCGCAAAGTCGACCGACGACACCAACTCCGGGTGAAAATGAGCGAGACGACGAACTCGGGTCGAGGAGTTTGTATTC
>JAPOIM010000201.1 GCA_029978905.1 Planctomycetota bacterium | reverse complement strand
AACGCCGCACCACACACGCCAACCGTCGCCAACATCCCGATGATTAAAAATATTCCTAAGAAAATAACTCCCGCTATCCTTTTCGCGCTATTATTGTTGGTAGCATCCTCGGCGACGTTCCCGCTATCGATCAAACTATTCTCGCCCATCATCGACGCTCCGCCATCACCTTCACCGATCACGTACGTGGCTTGATTCTGTTCCCCAAAGAGCGTCCCGCTCGTGCACAAAGCCTTCACCACGTGCACGCCTTCGCGCTCTAAAACGATCGTCCTCACGTTTCCTTCCTCTCCTCCTCCTCCGATTTCGTTGTTGTTGTTGTTGTTGTTGTTGTTGTTCTCGCTCTCCTCCGCGCGTCCATCGATCGTGACTAATATCTTCTCGCACTCCGCCGCACTCGTCTCGCTCCGAACCGTCCCATCGATCCGCACGACCAGCGGGTTCGCGAACGACCCCGACGGCGGTATAAATATCGGCGTCGGCGGTAGCGACGGTTTATTATTGTTCGCCGCGCTCATCATCAAATCCGATGTTTCCCCGACGACGACGATCGGCAACAAAGA
>JAPOIM010000200.1 GCA_029978905.1 Planctomycetota bacterium | reverse complement strand
CGACATTGTACTTCTCGACCAGGTGCTTGACGGTACGGACGCGGCCATACCTCGCTGCACAGTGGAGGGCAGGCATCCACCCGTATTCTGCCCCGTTCGGATCCACCCCATACCGCTCCACCAACAGATCGATCATCGCGTCATCGCCACGCTTGGCCGCAGACATCAAAAGCTTCACGTCAATGTCGCCGCGATACTCGCCGGCGAGAAGCTGCGTGTACGTGAGCTCGCGGAGGTAGGCGGCGCACTCCGTCCTGCCATTCTCCTCTGCCAAGTCCAAAGCAGTCTTTCCGTGCCTATTCCTCTTGTGAATGTCGACATTGTGCTTCTCGACCAGGTGCTTGACGGTGCGGACGCGGCCATACTCCGCTGCCCCGTGGAGGGCAGTCCACCCATCTCCATCATCCCCGTTCGGATCCACCCCATACCGCTCCACCAACAGATCGATCATCGCGTCATCGCCACGCCTGGCTGCAGAACATAAAAGCTCAACGTCAACGTCACCGCGATACTCGCCGGCGAGAAGCTGCGTGTACGTGAGCTCGCGGAGGTAGGCGGCGCACTCCGT
>JAPOIM010000001.1 GCA_029978905.1 Planctomycetota bacterium | reverse complement strand
TCGATCGGTGGCCAAAGGTGTTCCAGAATCTGCGAGCCACCCGTGAGACGGAACTGATGCGGGAGCATCCAGCCCACGTGGCCTGCGCGTGGATCGGCAACACAGAGGCCGTCGCGCTCAAACACTACGCCCAGGTGACAGACGAGGATTTCGAGCAGGCATCAGGCATCGTGACCGTGGCCCAAAACGTGGCCCACCACCCAGCCCAACTGGACCGAACTGAGCCGAACGAAATTGCGAAAACCCCGAGAAAACGCAATGTTTCCCGAGGTTTTGCGGCTTTAGAAGCACCCCCACGGGGAGTCGAACCCCGGTTTTCGGACTGAGAACCCGACGTCCTGGGCCACTAGACGATGGGGGCAATGGGTAACTTTTTTTAACAGGCGACCGAGGCGAGTCAAGCCACAGCGGACTCCATGGCGCCCCCGGGCCGGGCTGCGGTGAAGCGGCCACGCCTGGAGTGATGTCATCGGTCTCGGGCTGGCAGGGCCTTGAACCACTGTCGGGTGGCGCGGATTCTGCCGAGCAGACTGCCAAGGGCAAACGCGAGCGCGGCGGCAAGCGCCACGAGGATCCAAAAACGGCGCTGCGTGCGGGCCGCGGCACCCGCGTCGAGCATGGCGCGCTCCAACTGGCTTGTCGCCGAGCGCAGTTCCTGGGACGACTCTGCGGCCTGCGGGTGCCAGGCGGAGCCACCACCCTCCCCTTCCCAGACCAGCGACGTCATGATCGATCGCCCTGCCCCGCCCGCCACTTCTTCGGTTTCGCGAAGAGCCTCGAGCAAGGCTGCTGGGTTGGCATAGCGTTCGTCCGGGTTTTTCGAGAGCAACCGATCGATCAAATCGGTGAGGATGGTGGGAAACTCAGGACGCAGGCTCTGCAGCGGCCGCGGGGTTTCGCGGACGTGGGCGAGCGCCACGCTCAGCGGCGTGCCTGAGTCAAACGGCGGGCGACCCGCGATCACGTGGTAGAGCGTGGCGCCGAGGGAGTAGAGGTCGCTGCGGGAGTCGAGTTCGTGGCCCTCCACCTGCTCAGGGCTCATGTAAAGCGGGGTGCCGAGGGTCGTGCCCTCGTGCGTCAGGTCGAGCCCTTCACCGGCCAGCGTGATGCGTGCCAAGCCAAAGTCGGCCACTTTGACTTCCCCGGCAGGCGTGATGAGCAGGTTTTCCGGCTTGATATCCCGGTGCACGATCTTCTGCTGCCAGGCGCGATCGAGCGCGGCAGCGACCTGCTCCAAGACCGACACGGCTTGCGGCGGGGAGAGCGTGCCCCGTTCATGCAGCCACTGCTTGAGGGTCGGGCCGGCGACGTATTCCTCGGCGATGAAGTGGACATTGTCGACGCAGCCCACCTCGTAAATCTGCACGATGTTGCCGTGCACGAGGGAGGCCGCCGCCCGGGCCTCCTGCATGAACCGCTCGATGGCGGCGCTGCTATGGCCGCGACCGGTTTCGCGCAGCACCTTCACCGCGACTTTACGGCCGAGCGACGTCTGCAGCCCGAGGTACACGTCCGCCATCGCTCCGCTCCCGAGGAGCGTACGCAGCTCGTAGCCCCCAAGTTGTCGGCCCGCAGGGAGGCGACCGCCGAGAAGGGCGTGGCTTTTCTGCTCGGCAATCTGTTTGGTGGGGAGACGGTTCATCGGTCAAAGTATCGGCAACGTCGGCTGTTACGACAATCAACGGTTCGCAAGCCTGATCGTTGCTCGATCGCGTGGCTTGCCAAAGAAAGCCCAATCAATGAAAGAAACCTTCCCCTCGCGTTCGGCGAAAGCTCTCAAAGAGTGGTCGGCGGTGTGTCGGGCGATGGCGGCTGGAAGCCAAACGGTATTGCTCCGCGCGGGTGGGATCGACGATCCCGCCGGGAAGTTTGGTTTTCCCGCCAATGCCTTTTGGCTGTTTCCGACCCGACACCATGAGGCGGCGGCACGGCTCGTGGGGTGGGCCACCGACTTCGCCATCGAGGCTGGGTGTGCCGGTGGCCCTGCGATGATCGATCTGTTGGCTGTCGTGGAAGAGGTCTGCTGGCTGGATGACGAACACCTCCTCGAGGGGCTTGCTCCCCTGCACGTGCTGGCGGCCGACGTGGTCCGGCAGCGGTTTGCGTACCGTCAGCCGGGAATCACGGCCGCACTGATACGCGTGTGGCGACGACAGGAACCGCACCTCATTGAGGAAACGCCCGAGATGACCGGCTGCCGGAGTTGGCTCGACCTGCCTCATCCGCTCTCCTGCGACGGGATGCGTCCGGTGCTCCCTGAGGATGCGTGGGGAGAGCGCCGGGAACTGTTTTTCCAGGCAGTGAAGGCCGGCGGTTGAAACGGGCCGATGGGGCCGCCATGCTCGTTATCTCTCACCATTTTTTCCCACCCCTCACCTGCGAAAGTCACCATGTCCAGTCCCGCCGATATCAAGAAGGCTGCCGCCGCCCTCGACCTCGCCGCTCACGACTACGAGGTCACGCTTGAGACGACTGCTGGCTCGATCCGGCTGACGCTCGATGCTGCCGTGGCGCCTGGGCATGTCCGCAACTTCGTGGCCCTCGCCCAGAGCGGTTTCTACGACAGCGGCTGTTTCCATCGGATCATCAAGGGCTTCATGATTCAGGGGGGTTGCCCCGACGGAAACGGCATGGGAGGGCCTGGTTACACGATTCCTGCCGAGTTCAATGCCACGTCGCACGAGCCCGGTGTGCTCTCGATGGCCCGCACGAGCGATCCGAACTCCGCTGGCAGCCAGTTTTTTATCTGCCTGGAGAAGGTGCCGCACCTCGACCGTCAGTACACCGCCTTCGGACGCACGGCAGACGACGCCAGCCTGGCGGTCGTCAAAGCGATTGGAAACGTGGCCACCGACGCCCGCGACTGCCCTCGGGAGCCCGTTGGCATCCTCGAGGCCAAGGTGACGGCGGTGCCCAAGGCGTAAGCCTCGGTCACGACGAGGCTATGCCGCGGGAGATGCCGCGGAGTCCGAAGACGATTAAAGCCCCCGCTCCAAGGACTGCGAGCAGGTTCTGCGGATTCCCGCCTGGGGAGATCGTGCGCACGGCCTGCACAAGATCCGCGACCTCAAGTGGCGGCGGCTCGGCTGGTGCCTGCTCACCTGAGGGGGCGGCTTCGGGATCGGTGGCGGCCGCGGGCTCAGTCGTCTGAGAGATTGTCTCGTTTGGCGGGGCCGTTGCACGCACTGCCGTTCCCGGCTGAGCAGACCCCGCCGTCGCTGCGGCTTCCGGTGGTTGTGGGGCGCTCAACGCCAGCGTGGGGAGACGTGAGGCTCCCTGCCCTTCCTGAGCGGCAGGGCGATGGCTCGCGGTCATCATCGGAGCGGGCGTTTGAGGAGGCGCCTCGACCGCGGCGGCGATGCTTGTCGCAGGAGGTGCGGCGTAGCCAGCTGAGCCGACTGATGCCAGAAAGGCACGCACGCGTGGACTGCTCGCCCCAACGGTGCGGCCACCCGATTCACCGAAAAGGATGCCCGCGAGTTCGCCGTCGGCGTTGAAGATCGGCCCGCCGGAATCCCCTTGCCTCGCCTCTCCTACCAGTTCCACGAGTTCCATCGGCTGGCCGCTGCCCGGCGAGAGATACTGCGTGCAGCCGCCCGAAACTTCGCGATACGGGCCGCGTCCGTATCCCGCGATCGTCAGGGGCTCACCGATCACCGGGGCGCGGGCCGCCAGCTGCACCGGCTCAACGTTGGGCTTCCAGATCACGATGGCCGCCAGATCCCACACCGAGTCGACCCGCAGGATCGTGCCTGCCGACTGAAAACCGTCTGGGAATTGCACGAGCACGGCCGAGCGGCTGTCACGAACGACATGCCAGTTGGTGAGCACGAGTGCCTGCGATGCGTTCACGTCGACCAAGACGCCCGACCCCAGCGAGGTGCCGGAGCCGTCTGGGGCTACAACGCGGGCCACGGCGGGGCGTGGTTCTTGGCCGGTGAGCAGGTAGTCGGAAAACAGCGCATCCCAGCCCTCGCCTCGCGTAGGGCACGGCCAGCAGAAGATGGCCAGCAACAGGAAGCGCGCGGCGGTCAGCGTGCCGCTACCGCTTCGCCAGTCGCTGGGCCTGCCTCCGCTGTTCGGAGTCGAGAATTCGTCGAAGCAGTTCACGTCGCAGTTCGCTTCGTTCGCGTTCGATGTGAGGATCGGGTGCCGTGCGTTGGGCCACGGCATGTGACGTTGGTTCCGGGCATGCAATGGTGGTCATGGCATCAGTGCCTCGTTACGCGGCGATCGGCCTGCCGCCTCGCAGGTCTTCCTCGCGTTGGGGGAAATCCTTTCCGTCGTTGAACTCACGCTTGAGGCGTTCGAGTTCTGCTCGCAGCGCCTCATCGGCGAGTTTCGCCAGCGTGAGCCGCAGCGGGTTGCCAGCGAGGTGCACCGCCGCGTTGCGGGCTTCCTCAAGAACGTCCGCCGAGATGTAGAGCGTGGCTCGCACTCGAGGCGTCTTCGGACTGTAGAGTTTCGCTGGCATTGGGCTGGGGCTGACGCGTGGAAACCGGACCGGTGGTTGGAGGTCACCGGGTGTGGGGCAAACGTCAGACGTTGCGTCAGACGTGCCACCTTGAGGAGGTTTCGGCAAAGGTCGACCGTTTTCGCCAGTCGATGCTGGGGCACGCCGCAGGGTCGACCTGATCCGCGCAGGCCTACCAGGTTGCCAGTGGTCGTCTGGCGGGCTTCAAGCGACCGCCGCCTGGCTGATCCGTCGCGGCGTGTGGAAACTGCGGACATCGATCCAGCTCATCCCTGCCCGCCGGGCGGCCTCGATGCCAAGGTCGCTGTCTTCCCAGACCACGCAGCGGCTTGGATCGACGTCGAGCCGTCGAGCCGCCTCGAGAAAAGGCTCGGGCTCTGGTTTGTGCAGGCGTGTGTCTTCGCTGGCCACGAGGGTGTCGAAGAGCCCGTCGAGACCGACGTGGGCCAGGATCTGCTCACAGATATGACGGTGACCACCCGTGACCACTGCGGTCGGGATGAAACCACTGGCCCGGCGAGCGACATCCACCACAGGGTCGATTGCCCGCACCTCGTGGAGCTGCGCGAGAAAGGTGCTCTCCTTGAGGATCACCGCCTCGTCGAGGTCGAGTTCCCGGCCAGCTTCGGCCGCAAGAAGGGCGATGATGTCACGCGAGGGGCGGCCTCCAAGGGCGTAAAAACGCTCTTCGTCAAACCGCAGGTCGTGTAGCTGGGTGACATGGGTCCAGGCGATGAAGTGGGCCGGCATCGTGTCGGCGAGGGTGCCGTCGCAGTCGAAAAGAAGGGCCGAGTACGACTGCTGCTGCCAAAGATCGTGGTGGTGCGTCATGGAGAACGGGCGAGCGGGATGAATGGGGCCGAGCTGCGGCCGTTTGGGGCGATTGTAGGGCTGATTGTACGGGGAACGCCGGGGGAAACCCAGCGTGGCCGGAGGGCGTCTGCGACAGCCGCCGCTCCCGGAAAGTAGGCTAGTGCTGAGACCCCAGAGGGTCGTTTGACCGACGCCAAAGCCTGGAACGTTTGCTTATGTCCCCGCCCACGATTGGGATTCGTCTGCGACTGTTCGTGATGGGGATTTTGCCGACCCTCCTCATCCTGATCGTGGTCTTGTGGATGACCTACGCCCGCATGCAGTGGCTGTTTGAAGATTTTGGGATGGAACTGCTTGCGGAACGAACAGCCACGATCGCCGCTGAGATTGATCGCGATACGCGGGAGGCGGTGACGGCGGCGCGGGTGATGGCAATCGCTGCCGAGACGGGGTTCGCAGGCCGTCGGCAGGAGTCGCTCGATTTTTCCCGCGCGGTGTTGCAGGCCTACCCTCAGTTTGTCGCGGCCTACTTCGGATACGAACCTGAGGTCGAGGGTGACACGACCGGGACCAGCGACGCGGAGCTTCCAGCCGAGGCATTCGACGAGACCGGCCGCTTTCTCCCCTATTGGTTTCGTGATTTCACCGACGAGACGCAGCTGCGTCTGACGCCCTTGGTGCAGCTAGAAGGCCTCTTCTACGCGGGCAACAAGGCTCGATTCAATGACGCCTCCGAGCCCGACAAGGCGATGGTGACCGAGCCCTACGATTACGAGGGCCGGTTGATGGTGGAGCAGACCTATCCCATCACGGAAGACGGTCGGTTTGTGGGGGTGGCAGGCGTGGATCGCTCGCTGATCGCCCTGGCTGACAGCCTCGAAGAGATCAAGCGTCGGCAGGCGGCGATGGGCTGGAACTTCGAGATTGTTTTGCTCAGCCGGCTCGGCAAGGTGATCGCGTCCACGGTCGACGACGCGGAGATGAATACCCGTCCGATCGCAGACACCCCGTATGCCGAGATCCTCGGCAACTTTCATGCGGCCGTTTCGCTCGGATCGGTCGTGCGAGCAGACGATCCGTTGAATGGTGAGGTGAGCCTGTTTGCGGCGGCGCGGACACAAAATGGCCCGTGGACTGTGGTGATGCAGATGCGTGAGGAGGATTTGCTGGCCCGGGTGCGGGAACCGATGCTCGCTTCGGCTGGCGTCGCCGCCGCCGGTGTGGCGGTGGTCATTGGCCTCTTGATGTGGCTCACCACGTCGCTGACAGCCCGAATCAACCAGGCGGTGGCTGCCTCCAGACGCGTTGCCAGCGGTGACCTGACGGGCACGATCGATGCAGACGACGGGGATGAAACAGGGCAACTGCTCCGCGACATCGGCGGGATGACGGAGAGCTTGCGGGAAATCGTGGGGGAGGTGAAGCGGGCCAGTTTTGACCTTTCCTCGACAGCTCAGGAGCTCTCTGCCGCGAGCCGCCAGCAGGAGCATGCCATCACGGCCTTGGGGGCGAGCACGAGCCAGGCGGCAGCTGCCAGCCGGCAGATCTCGGCGACCGGCCAGGAACTCCTCTGCACGATGAACGAAGTGGCCCGTGTGTCTACGGAAACCGCCGACGTGGCAAGCGTGGGCCGTTCGGACCTCAACGCCGTGGGCCGTTCGATGGAGCAGCTCGAAACGGCCACGGCGGCCTTTGCCGAGCGGCTCTCCGAGATCCGTCAGCGGGCGGAAGACATCAACCTCGTGATCACCACGATCACCAAGGTCGCCGACCAGACCAACCTGCTCTCAATCAATGCGGCCATCGAGGCGGAGAAAGCGGGCTCCTACGGCCATGGGTTTCTCGTGGTCGCTCGCGAGATTCGGCGGCTGGCTGACCAAACGGCCGTGGCCACCCTCGACATCGAGAGGCTGGTGGAGCAGATGCAGGCTGCCGTGACCGCGGGCGTGGACGAAATGGGCCGCTTTTCCGACGAGGTGCGGGCAGGTGTCGCACGGGTGGCGGGCATCAGCGCCAGCTTCTCCGACGTGATCGGAAAGGTGCAGACGCTCTCCGACCGCTTTGATCAGGTCAACAAAGGGATGGAATCGCAGACGTCGGGGGCTTCCCAGATTGCCGAGGCGCTTGTCACGCTCAACGACGGCACGCGAACCGCTGCGGCAGCCCTGGGGGAGTTTAAGTCGGCGGCGGGCAGCATGGTGGCTTCGGTCGGGGGGCTGACCGACGCGATTGGCCGTTTTCGCGTCGAAGACGAAGCTGTTTTGGAGGACTGGGTAAAGTAAGGTGCGGCTGACGAATTCGGTCTTTCTACGGAAAATACTCATGGCACCGGTGGTAATGCGTCGATCAACGCTATCGATCATGCCGGTTGTCCGGGAGACGAGAGTCTTCTCGACGGACGCTGGCACCCGTCAGGGATGCGAGCACGATGAAAAAGACCGCAAATCGCCCCGTACTTCGAGCTCTTGCCAAGCAGAAAACGCTGCGTCGTAAAGCAGCGGCCTGGCGGCGGCGAGCCCTCAGGGGCCTGGCCGGAACGCTCCTGGCTGCCGGATTCTTCGGCTTTGCCAGCGACGCCCACGCCCAGACGGGCCAGACGGCGATGAACCCAGCTGGTGGAGTCGTCAACCGAGCGGTCGGTGCATTCTCCAACCTCAATCAATATGGTCCCGGCTACCTCTACTACGGCATCAACGCCGCTGACCGAGGCCTGGGCTACAACGGTAGCTACATGACACTCGGCGGGTTTATCCCGTATGCCGAAGACGACATGGGCGGCTTTTGGTCGGCCGACCTGCGGGGCCACCTCTCGGTTCACGGTGGCTTCTTTTCCAACGTCGGCTTGGTCCGCAAGCAGATGCTCGGCGGCACTCTCCTTGGCGTTGGCGTGTACTGGGACTATGACGGCGACCTGAACCAGTATCCGACCGGTGGTGCCCTGGGCACGAGCCAGTTCGGTCAGTTTGGTCACGTCTACCAGCAGGTCGGCGTGTCAGGCGAGTGGCTCACCGACTGGGGTAACCTTCGAAGCAACGGCTACATGCCGGTTGGCACGACGGCGTACACCGTCGGTGTTCCCGGAAGTCAGTTCGCTCAGAACTACATCATGTGTGCCACCGGCCTCGACGCGGCACTCGGTGGTGCGGACCTTGAGGTGGGTGCCTACATCCCTGCCCTTTCACAGTGGGCTGGCATGATCAGCGTCGGCGGGTATGCCCTTGGCAACGCCAACAACGAATGGCAGGCAGGAAGTTCACTCGGCCAGCCGATCGTGCCATGGTTTGGCGGTGTCTACACCCGCATCGACATGACCTTCCTGGAGAACTGGGACTTCTCGCTCCAGTACAACAACGACAGCTACTTCGATTCAACGGGCTTTGCCCGCCTGACCTACCGCATGGGTGGCAGTCGTCGCAGGTCAGTGCCGGATCAGCTTGAGCAGCCGATGATGCGGAACGAACACATGGTTCGTGCACATCAGACGCCGGTTGTGGCTCTCAACAGCAACAACTCGAATCAGCCGTGGAACGTGATCCACGTCGACAACACGGCCGCTCTTGGCGGGAATGGCACGGCTGAAGCCCCTTTCACGACCCTGGCGCAGGCTGATGCGGCTGCGGTGAACGCGTGGGACATCGTCTATGTCAACGTGGGCGACAGCAACGCGAGGATTGCCAACGCGTATGGTGGCACGTTTAGCTTCAATGCCGACAATCAATACCTGATTGGAAGCAGCGGTGCTGTGGTGCTCGACACTCCAAACTGCGGACTGTTCCCGCTCTATGCCACCTCCACCCTCACGCCTGTTCTGAGCAACCCTGGCGGCGTGAGCATCGCGACTGCCGGCTTCGGTGGTGCGACGATCGCCCACCTTGCGATCCAGGGATCGGGCACGGGCTTGCTGGCAACCGGCAACCTCAACAGCCTGCCCACGGCTGCGTTCCCGCATCAACGCCCCACCCGTGTGGTCGACACAGTGATTTTGGGTGATGGCACTGCTGCGGCCCAGCGTGGTGTGGTGATCAATGGTGCCTCGGGCAACATCGACTTCACCGATGTGGCGATCGGAAAGACGACGGCTGGTGGCTTGGCGGTCTACAACAGCGATGCCAGCGTCGATTACCAGGGCTTGATTGCCAATGATGTGCGGACCAACGGCGGTGTGCCCAGCACGCTGGTGGACCTCTACAACAACACGGGTGGCACAATCAATCTGGCCATGGGTGGCACCGCCAACGGAGCCATTCAGCCCAACGCGATTAGCGACTACGGTGGGCAGGGCATCGTGATCGAAGGAAATGCCGCTGGAACGGCGATCAACCTCGATAACGTCTCGCTGACCAACAGCGTCAACACCGGCATCCTGCTCAAGAACGACAACGCGACGACGTTGATCTCTTCCGACGCCGGGACGGGGATCGTCAAGGGGACCGCGGGAGCGGCGATTGGCATCGACGGCGGATCGCCGATCTTCGACTACTTCGGCACGATCAACAATGCACCAACGACCGGCAGCGGCTACTTGCTGCAAGTGTTTAACACGACTGGTGTCGGCGGCGATCCTGCGACGCAAACGGGACGGATCTCGGTCGATGGCCCAGGCAGCAACACGCTTGTGGATTCCGGGGACGGCATCTACATCTCGAATGTTGACCAAACCATCGTGAATGTGTCGGGTGCGGTGCTCTCGAGCACCGGACCCCAGGCCCTCCTGATTGATGGATCGCAGGGAGCAAGTCAGTTCAACTTCTCCGAGTTTAGTGTGCTTGGCGGCACCGCGAACGGGATCCTGCTCACGGATCTCTCTGGAGCGAGCACAACCTTCACCGACCTGAATATGAATATTCCAGGTGCGGGGGCCACGGGCTTTGCAGCGTCCAATGCAGGCACCGTCACCGTCCTCAATGCGAGCACGCTGGCGACCGCCTCCACGACAGATCCCGCGATCTTCATCTACGAAGACGCCACCTCGCCTGGAACGACGACGTTGAACCTGAACTTCACGTCGGTCACCTCGGCGAACGCCGGTGTGGTTGCCCCAGACACGGCGATCTCGCTGACAGAGGCTGGAGCCTCCGGGGCAATCAACATCACCAGTGCCTTCACCGCAGGTGCGGCTCCGGGGACGGCAGCCAACGTCACGAACGCGTCGGGTGCGACGGTCAGCGTGAATGGTGCTCAGATCAGCCCGTGATCTGAGCTGCCTCGTGATCTGATATTGGTCAATGAAAAAGGGGGCCAACGTGCCGTACGGCATGTTGGCCCCCTTCATTTCTTGGAAAGGCCTAGCGTCGAGGTGGGACGGGGATCGAACCACCCCCGTCGGAGCCACCACCACCGCCACCACCACCAGAGGCCTGCGCGAGGTCGGCGTTGATGTTGCCATTCCCGTTGTCAAGAGCCGGGTTCGGCCCCGAAGGATCGAGCGAAGTGATCAACGAGTCGAACTTCTGGCCCGTTCCAACAGACCCGTCAGAGGGGATGCTTGAGGACTGCGTCGCATCCCAGTAGTAACTGGAGCGAGCGTTGTTCAGGCCCGTGGCACCGCTCGTGTT
Source organism: Planctomycetota bacterium (assembly GCA_029978905.1). GTDB lineage: Bacteria > Planctomycetota > Planctomycetia > Pirellulales > UBA1268 > M30B53. The sequence continues at coordinate 212,517 of JAPOIM010000001.1, read as the reverse complement.
GGTGCCGATGTAGTTGCCCTCGATCACAATCTGGGTAGGCACTGGGTCGAATGGGAACACCGTGCTTGCCGAGAAGGTCTGCGACGTGATTCCACTGGCGAAGCGGATGCCATAGCGACCGTTGCTGTAGATCGCATTGCTGGCATTCGTGCGGATCTTTGGATCAGGCTGGCCTGCCGAGTCGAGAGCGATGCCCGCTCCGATCTGAGCCCAGATCGCGTTTGGCAGGGCCGTCCCCACCACAACCCCGTCGAGCACGTTGTCGGCAACCGTCGTGTTGGCCATGCGGGTGTTGCCGCTTTCCAGCTTGACACCATAGAAGTTGTCAATGACGTTCGTGCGGTTTGGCGTGCCGAAGGTGATGCGGCTGCTGGCGCTGGTCACGGTCATCCGCTCTGAAAGCACAATCTGCCGAGCGTCGTAGTCGATCGCCAAGATCTTGCTGCCTGAGGCGATCCCGCTGCCTGTCACGGTTTGGCCGATGTAGAGGTCGTTTCCGATCACATTCCAGGTTGCAGCGGGGATCGTGATGGTGGCTTTGTTGACCGTGGTGGGCAGTTGACTGGCAGGCAGCGGATTTACTCCGATGGAGTTTGGCCGCGTCGTGTTGTCGTTGCTGCTCCGGACAGTGACACCTGTCGTGTTCGCACCGATGCTGCCGCCGATCGTGCTTCCGACGATCTGCACGTACTGGGCCTGGCCTTCGATTTGAATGCCAGAGCCAATCAACGGCTGAGTGACCGGGCCGAAGACCGACGACGACGCGATCGTGTTGTTGACGAGCGAAACCGGGCCATTCGAGCCGGCCGTCCCGGTGACGACGATGCCATAGAGCCCGCCCTGCGACTGACCGGCCGCGTTTCGGCCAACGGTGATGTTCTCCACAATGATGTTGGAGGTGCCGTCGATGACCACCGCGCCACCGGTCTCGAAGCCGGCAATCTGTACGCCTGAGAGACGGCTCTGGACCGCCTCTTCAGGGGTCGGTGTGAGGACGGTGGACGCCCCGGCCGTGTACTCAAGGCCGTTGATCTGCGTCGTCCGGCCGGCAAACGTGTTTTCACGGCTGGTCGTGATGCGCGAGCCGTCGATCACGATCGTCTGTGCCGTCGCCGTGGAGATGGCGTAGCGGTTGCTCACCGATATGGTGAAAGGCTTTTCGATCAGTGGCAGTTCTTGCTTGAGCTGGATTGTGCCGGTGGGGCCCGTCACATTGCCGAGGACGTTGCCAAAACGCACCTCCTGGATGACGACTTCATCGCCGAGATGCCGTGCTTCGTTGCTTTGGATCAACGCGAGCATCTTGCCGAGCGACCCGGCATCATTGTTGGTGCCGCCAGCCGTCGTCACCACAAACGTTGTGGCATCCCGAGGATCGTAGGAGCCGATCTCAGAGGTGAATGCGGCTTCATTGATCGCGACGTCAACCAGCCCGAGGCCGTCGTACCGCACCGTAAAGGATTCGCCGGTGAGGACCGTGCGATAGAAGCCTTGCTGGACAATGACAACTGCTTCCTCGACCACATTTGCGGTGACGGGGTCGACGTATCGCGTGAGTGTCCAGTTGCCACTCCCGTCGGTTTCTTTGACGTACACGCCGTTCGCGTCAGTCGAGGGCACGAGTCCGTCATTGACGTTGGTGGCACCGAAGCGGACGAGCACGAGATCGCCGTCGTCAACAGAGATGCCGTTCACGATCAGCGCGGGAACTGATCCCGTGATGGTGCCCGATCCGTTGAATGTGCCGTTGAGGATGGAGTCGGTCGCCACCCGTACCGAGACTTCGTTCGCCGAACGCTGCAGGCTGGAATCCACGCGAAGCGGAGTTGAGTCAAGCACGTTCGCGTAGGAGTCGACTCGGAACGACTGGCCGGCGAAGTCGCCGTCGGTCGCAGAAATCCGTGTGCCCACCTCGAACTCGCTTGTCGTCTCGGTAAACGCGGTGCGGGTGAGCACCCACGGTGTGGTGGCGCTGCCGAGGCTTGTGATCTGATAGAGGCCGTTTTCGTAGCCAAACTGCTGGCCTCGGAGCAAGACGATATCGCGCACCCGCAGTGGGTTGGGGTTGGCAGCGCTCGAAGGACGGAATCCGGGGAAGATCACCTCGAAGTTCAGCACGTCGTTGAGGTTGCCGTTGCTGTTCCCTGTCAGTGTGGCGGGCGTCTGGCCGGGCACGTTTTGGGCGTAAGTGCCCGGCAAGTTGCCGATCCCGGTGGTAGACGAAACCGCTCGCGTTTGGAGCCGGCTGTCGCCCGCGAGTGGAGCATCGAGAGCGATAATGCCAGCCTGACTCGCACGGATCGAGACGTTGCCCGCCGCCTGCATCGACGAGGCAAGGCCCGACAGCAGCGACGCGGCGTCGCCGATCGTGAGGTCCACTGCAGTCAGGGCTGAGACGTCGATGCTCCCGGCGGGTGCGGTGAGCACTACATCGGTCGTCCTACGCAGCTGAGCTTTCAGGGCGGCGCGATCCTCGCCTGCGGGGTCGGTGCCAAGTGCGGACAGACGAACAAAACCGGGGGTCGACACATTGAGTTCGACGTCATTGGCTTCGATGATTGTGACGTCACCAGAGGTTTCGATGTCACCATATCGCACGTCGGTCGTGGCGTTGACGTTGCCCGTCGCGTAAACCGTCAGCGTGTCGGTAACGATCGGGTTGGTGGCGATGACGGATCCCGTCCCACGTTGGTCGATCACGATCTGGTTGACGGCCGTCGCCCCGCCGTCGAGGCGGATGCCACCACCGATTGCCTTCACAGAGATGTCGGTCAGTGAGTCGTCGACGGGGGCGGCAAGCACCTGCAGACGGCCGCGGATCGAAACACTGTCGGCCTCAAGATTCAACGCACCTTCGACGGATGTCAGCCAGGCATTGCCCGTGAGCGTCGTGCCGCTGAAGAGCGAGACATCTTGCTGAGAGATGACCGACGCGTTGATGTTCAGAGCGCCGATGGCTGAGACCGAGATCGGGCCGCCTGAGGTCAGGCTTCCGTCGACATTCAGAGCGTTCGCCTCGCGAACTTGAATGTCGTAGTTGAATGGTTTGTAGGCCTGCCGATAGCGGTAGAACTGGAGGGCGGCCCCGTCGTCAACGGTCACGGCCTGGGAGAGCGTAAGTTCGTTGGCGCCGGCGTCGATGCCAACCACGTAGGTGTTCTCAGGAATCCCTGACGCAGCCCCACCGCCGGTGATCATTTCTGAGATCACGTCGCCGAGTTGAATCCCTGCCACATCAGCGACGGCAAGGACCGTGTCGTTGGTGACGTCACCAACCACCGTCTTGAGGAACATCAGCTCCGAACCAGCAGCTAGGAACGTTGGGCCAGAGAGAGTGAGCGTCTTGGTAGTGGTGTCGACGGCAGTGACCGTCGTGCCGGAAGGCACGAAACCACTGAACGACGCAGCCACCACGACGTCGCCCACGCCGATGCCGTCAGTATCATCCACCACCACGCTGTTTGGCGGGGCGGTGCTGACGACGGTCGCCGTCACGCTTGCGTTCATGGTGCCGTCGGTGGACGTGTTGGCTGCAAAAATGCGGAGGCTGTCGATGTCGGTATCGATGCTCAAGACGTGAGCGAGCGAGTCGGCTGGCTCAACAGGGGTCTCATTGGTGAGCAGGATATCGACGGTGTTGCCACGAATCTGACCAGCGGGCTGGCCGACCGAGTCGAGCGTCGACAACACGCCACCGACCGTCGAAGTGACGGTTGTGTAGCGGTACGACTGCGTCGAGCCGGCGAGAAGGCCTTGGATGTAGACGTCCGCGTCGGTGGCTTCGAGTGACACGTTAAAGGCGTCGTTGCCATTGAGGCCTGTGACGGAGCCGCTGCTCGAGATGTAGAGCTCGCCTCGGCTTGCAGCCGTGGTCCGCTCGTCATTAGCAATGAAGAAAGAGACTTCATCTGATTCGACAGCTGCGGCGAAGGTCGCGGATTCCGCGGCAACCAGGAAGTTGGCGAAGTTGCCCGTCTGCGTGGAAACCGGGGCGTCGATCTGCACGTTCGTCGCCTGAAGCGACACGGTATGACCGTCCACAACAGGTGTCTGGATCGAGATCACCGCGTCGGGGCCGGTTGGCTTGGCGTAGACGCCGCTGTTGATGTCGAGCCCAGGAGCAAGCGTGACATTCGATGCTACTGAAGACTTCACTGGAGACGCGTAGTCAAAGTTGACTGTCGAGGTCGTGGAAACAGCGTTGCCGTCTTGGTCTCGCACGACGTAGCGGAACGTGCCAGTTCGGTAGTTGATGACCCCATCACTAATGGACCAAGTGTTGGTGCCGACGGGGAACGTGGCACGGGTGACCCAGAAGTCGTTGCCGTCGCGGAACAGCACGGGCACGCCGTCGCCCGAGCCGCCATTAAAGTGATCTAGCAGATACTGGGCGCGGACGCCAAAACTTCCCAGCGGAAACCCTGCTCCACTGACTGCTGGCTGCAGGAATCCCGAGAACGTGCCCGGCACGACCTCGCCCGAGATGTAGTCGTAGTTGGGCGTGTCGAAATCGTACGTTGCCGGCGTCAGCGTGGATGGCAAGTCGACATCGGCTGCACCTGGCAGTGTCAGGAAGTTCGAGGGGAACGTGCCGGTGAGACCGTTGGGCACGCCGTCCGTGATCAGGATGTCACGGTACGCTCCCGATGTCGGACCAATGCTTCCTGAGTCGGCGAAGTCGGCGTTGTTGGAATACTGCCAACGGGGTGAAACCGTGCCGAAGTCGTCGGTGCCGGTCGTCTCACGCAGGTAGATGTCGTCGCCGGCATCCGTCTGGGTGAAGACCGCCCAGCCGTACTGTGTTTCGCCGAGCCCATTGCCTTGGCTGTAGACGTCCGTGGCGAGCAGCAGCCGCTCTTCCAGGCGTTCGGGGGCCGCCGTCTGGCGGGCGTTGCGGCGGCGCTGGGCTGCGGCAGACTTCTGTGCCGCACCCTTTTGCGACGAGCGGGCCTTGCGAGACTGAAACCGTCCGAAGAGCTCACCAAAGTTTTTCATGATTGGCTCGGCACTGTCCGACCGGTCTTCCGGATCGATCGGATTCGCTCGCCCCTTCCTGGGATTGTAGAAACCACCGCCGCGAACCGGCAAGGAACGCTGAAGTGGCAACGTTTCGTTCGCCCTTGCGAGTGTCTCGGCGAAACGCTGAACACGGCACACGCTGGACTCGATGGCAAATTGCCACGCCCCGCACTCGGGACTTCGACCAGATTGTGCCGGTGATTTCAGACGCGCCGCCCCGACGCTGCACCAGTTGTCTATACGGCACAACCCGCAGATTTGATCATTGGGTGTGGGCCGCGGATCGCTCCGTTTGGGCCGTTTTTGCGGCCTGTGGGAGATTTCCTCGACATAAAGATTGACGACGATGCCGACTTGAGAGTTCCTGAAAAAATTTCTCGCGATAATGACCGCGGCGAAGTACACCAGAAGGAGTGCGCGAGCAGGCGGTTGTGACGCTGCTGCCGTGTACCACAGGAGTCTGAGACGGTGAGACGAACGCGGGTGCTGCAACACGGTCTCGGAGGCGAGGCGCTCGAGCGTCGGGCATGCCCGACCATGTTCATGCTCACGCCGGTGGTCGATTTTGTCAGCGAGGGCGAGGCTGCCCTCTTTCGCGTGGCAATCGACGCTCCCTCAGACCAGCTTGAGAGCGTGGTGATCTCAACCGCAAAGGGAACTGCCACGCTCGGGGTGGACTACCTGCACGAGGTTCATGAGTTGGTCTTCTCTCCCGGGGAGACCGAGAAGACGTTTCAGATCCAGACGCAGAGCGACCCCAGTCAGGTCAGCGAAGGCCTGGAGACATTCGTCGTGTCCGTCACGCCACAGAATGGATGGCAGGAAGAACTCACCGCGTCGGTCACGATTTACGACGCCATCGACGCCAATCATGGAGGCGGCAGGTACGACATCGATTTTGCGTTCGATGTGGGTGTCTCCGACAGTGTGCAGTCGCTCTTCTACGCGGCGGCCCGCCTTTGGGAGAGCGTGATTATTGGCGACGTGCCAGATGTGACACTGCCTGATGGTAGCGTGATCGATGACCTCCTGATCCACGTCGACGTTGCTGACTTGGATGACGGCGTGATTGCCTTGGCCGGCATCACGGACATCCGTCTCGGTAACACGGGCCGCCCGGCGAACGGTGGCTTCGCGCAAGACGGCCTGCCCTACATCGGCCAGATGACGATCAACGCGGCTTTTCAGTCTGCGATCGGCTTGGGAACGACAATCGCCCATGAGATCGGGCATGTCATCGGGTTTGGCACGCTCTGGCAGAGCGTGGGAAGCTACACCAGTTTGGTCGCTGGCATCGGCACGGATGATCCGGTGTATGTGGGGGCCAACGCTGTCCGCGAGTTCAACCAGATTTTTGGAGCGAGTGGCGAGAGCGTCCCTCTCTTCGAGGTCAGCACCGTGGGCGAGCCCGAATACGAAGGGAGCTACGGCTGTCACTGGCGGGATAGCGTGTTCAACAACTATCCGATGTTCGGCGAGTTGATGACGTCTTCGTATCCGGTCAACGGTGACGATGGTGCCGTGGTGCCCGCGGTGCTCAGCCGGGTGACGGTGGGCGTGTTGGAAGACCTAGGCTATGTCGTCGACTACATGGGAGCGGAGTACTATCGTGCCCCCGGGATTGCGGATGTGGCTCCGATCCTCGGAGGTGCGGCCTCTGGAGACGTCCCTGGGCCCGTGCTGGTGGGAGTTGGCAGCATGGGGCCGGATGGTGGACTTGCCGACGAGCTGAAGCCTCGTGAACGCCGCCTGCCCCCCCGGATTACTTCCCGCGATGCCGCACCGTTGATCCTCGCCAATACGGATGAGTCACGGGCAGAACTGCGGGAGTCCCTGGCCGGTTACTACGCTGGTGAGATGACCCCGATCAACTTTGCCGATCTCGCGGCAGATCAGCTCGCGATGCTTGCCGCATGGGCGGAGTTTGAGCGAGCGATGGTTTGGGACTTGGTGTCAGCCGCTCGTGATGACGACGGCATGGGTGATGACGCCCTCTACGGTGACCCCGGCGCCAGTTGAACGAATGTGGCCTCAGCCGCGTTGCACCGGCGCGTTGCAACAGACGGCCTCTTGCCCGGCGGTGTCCACGCGGGTGTTGATCCCCAGCCGATAGAAACCGTTCCAGGCGGTAGCGTCGACGCCCTTGGGAAGAGCTCGGCGACGGTGGGCTTCGAAGATTTCGCGAAAGCCGAGCTCGGGCTCGCCAGATCTGCTTTTGCGGGTCGGCACGACGCATCGTCGGCAGACACCTGTGGCGAGGAAACGCGCATCGCCGATCGAGAACTGCTGCGGGTCAGGGGGCGGGAGGTCGGCATACGGGTCCACGGGCAGGTTGGTCGCCGCATGGGGCCTCAGCGGCGAGGCGATCGCGTCTTCCCAGAAGGGCGGTGCCCCATCGACCTCGAGGTTGATGCGAAACCGGCGGCGAGCCTCGTCGAGATCAAAGCCGTGCCAGGCGGCGACCATTTCCAGCGTGGCGGTGGTCGCAAGCGTTGGACCGGGGGCGTCGCGGTCGTCCGGGAAGCCACCGTCTCGCTCTTCGAGCAAGACGTCCATGCCGAAGGCCTCGGAGAGCCACCCACAGGGGCCGTGACTGCCAGGCTGGATCGGAAATGTCTCAGGAGCCGCCGAGCCAGTGGAGAGCGTGACGAGACGCTGCTCGAGATCGAAGGCCGCGCGGATGGCATGAAACAGAGGCGTGCGTTTGGCGTTGAGAACCCGGCCCTCCATGTCGACCAGCCGCCAGCGACGGTCGTTGGCGAGGCCCGCGCCGGGCAGCACCAAAGCCTCAGCGACATCGTGGCCGTCGAGGCTTTTGATCGGGTAGATCGTGATGCCAGTCAGGCAAGGCGACATGAGGAACCGAGGGCGGTCACAGCCGGAAGTTGAAGGTCTGCCAGAGGAGTCGCAGGAGCCACTGGCCGATCGTGCGGTTACCCACGTCGATGCGGGCCGTGCCACGCATGCCAGGTGTGAGCACGCCCGGCTCGAGGCCAAGGCTTTCGGCTTCGTCCGCGGTGAGCAGCATCGAGGCTTCGTAGTGGGCGGAGATCGGCCGTTCGCGACCGGCGGCGTCGGTCACGGTCGGCACAGAGCCGCCGCTTTTTACCGACAGCCTTGGCGACATCGTGTCGACCCTGTTTTCGGCCATCTGCTCGATTTCGCCACGGATCGTGAGCCAGGAAAGGGCGTCGAGTTTGAGGGCGACAGGCTGGCCCTTCTGCACAAACTCCACTTCGGACTCGTCGACGAGCATCACGGCTTCGAGGCGTTCGGGCTCGCCGATCAGACAAAAGACCGTGCCTTCCCGCAGCGTCGCCCCGATGTTCTGCTCGTCGAGCGGCAATCCATGCCACTCGGGCAGACGGCCAGAGGGATCGTCTCGCTCCGGGATGGAGTCGCTGGGAAACACGATCCCGGAGGTCGGGGCGAGCAGCACCAGCTTCTCACGGTCGGTGAGCTTCTTGGCCAACTGCTCCTCCGCACTCGCCAGCGACTCCTCAACGGTCCCGATTTCGAGGCTCGCGTCCGGATCGGTAAACCGCTCCCGCTGCAGCGACTGAAACCGTGCCTGGAACTGCGACACCTGGCCCTCGAGGTCGGCAATCTCCAGATCGAGATCCACGTTGGAGAGGCGGGCCAAAATCTGTCCTTCGACGACGGTGTCACCGGCGCGGACAAGCAGTTCTTCCAGTCGGCCCTCTTCGGTGACGTACACCGTTTCGGCATCGTCGGGCCGGACCTCCGCGCCGCACCACACCCGCTGCGGCATGGGAATCAGGGCTATCGCTGCGATCACCACCACCACCACCGTGATCGTGGTCACGAGATTGAACGCCTTCACCTGATCACGCCTCCCCGGAACCTTCAGGAACTTCCAAATACCCATCGACGGACGCACCACCAAGCCCCACAGCGCCGCCATCGCCAGTGCCCGTCCGAGCACCTCCAGTCGGTAGGGCTCGAGCACCTTCCACACAAAGAAGAAAATCGACGCCGTAATCAACCAGCCATACGCCGCTGACGCGATGGCATAGAGGGCAAAGAGCTCCCGCTTCCGCTGCGGAAGGAAGGGGTCTTCGGGCTGCTCGATGCCAAGGCACCACTGGCTTGCCGTGCGGCCAAGAATGCTCGAGGCCTTCTGGCGGAGATTCGGAATCTCCAGGATGTCGGAGAGGATGTAGTAGCCGTCGTATCGCAGCAGCGGATTGGCGTTGAACAGGATCGTGGACACGCTTGAAACAAACATCACGTCGAGGCAGAGCTGGTTGAACAGGCCCTCGTGGCTGTTCCACCACAGGAAGGTCGCGATCGAGGCGATGATCACCTCGACATACATCCCCCCTGCCCCGATGGCCGCCCGCTTCCATTTGCTTGGCAGCATCCAACTGTCCGACACATCGCAGTAGAGACAGGGCGTGAAGACGAGAAACATCACGCCCATCTCATGGCATTCGCCACCAAACCGTTTGCACGAGATGCCATGGCCAAACTCGTGAATGACCTTTGTGATCCCCAGGGCCGCCGCGAGCCAGATCCAGTTGCCAGCCGCGAAGAACTGCTGGAACTCAGGCAGTTTGCTGCGGAACTCTCCGAAGTTCACGCTCACGAGCAACCCCGCAGCCGTCACGAGCACCATGGCTCCGATGAGCGCCGGCACACTAAACAGCCAGCCGAGCCAGGGATCGAGCCGGTTGAGGATCTGATCCGGGTCGATGCCCCGAAACCGCAGGGCCATCACGTTCGAGAACCAGGCGACCCACTGCTTCCAGATCCGTTGGTTGCGGCGTTCGAAGAGTTGGGGCCCTTGCCCTGGCCGGTCGCCGATCACGAGCCCCGAACGGTGGAGCATCGAGACGAAGCGTGAGACCTCTTCGAGGGTGATCCGCCGCGGAGGGAACTGCGCCTCGAAGGCCTCCTGCAGTTCCTCGAGGCTCTTCTTCCCGTCGAGCATTTCCAGCAGGGCAAACTCTTCCGGCCGGAAGCGAAAGTACGCCAAGGCAATCGGGTCTTTGACCACCCACCACACCTGGCCCTGGTAGACCTGGCGGATCGTCACCAAGTCGCCACGGCGGCGAAGGCCGACCGGGCGGGTTGTGCTGGAGCGAAATGCCTCGGCGGTGGCCATCGTGATCCTAGCGAGAGGCGGTCTCGGTGCGGGTTCGCCGCACGGGCGGGAGGGGCTGCTGTTGCGAGTGAATCGTCATCTGGGCAGTCTGACCAGGACGTAGCATCCACTCCTCCGGGTGGCCATCCTCGAGCTGCCGGTTTTCCACTTCGGCCCACACGAGATACTCACCCCCAGACTCCACGATCGGGCTGGTGAAGACGATCCGCCCGGTGAATGCTTCTTGCCGGTCATCGGCGAGAGTGACCTTCACCGTCACGGGGCGATCGCGAACCTTGTCGGGGTCAAACTGTGAGGCATCCACGTAGCCCTCGACCCGCAGCCGATCGGCACGGACCACGCGAGCCAGCGGATCACCCGGCTGCATCCATTCTCCAAGATGGGGAAACACGCGAACCACAACGCCATCAAGTGGCGCAAGAATCTTTCGGCGGCCGACCGCATCTTCTGCGGCAGCGATGTCGACCTCCTGAGATTGCACCGCCATCTCAGCGAGCCGCCGCTCAACTTCGGCCTGTTCGATCTGCAGTTCGCCACGTTTCCAGGTCAGCTGTAGACGATCCAACTCCACCCGCGTCACGCTGCCGGGCACTCGGTTGTTGGATTCGTTGGCCTTGTCGTACTCCGCTTTGGCTACTTGCTCGGCGGCCACCGCGTAGCGGACGTCGACATCACTCGCAGCCTTCGCTTTTGCCTGCGCGTGTTCGGCCACCGCTTTCCGGCGGTCAAAATCCGGCTGGCTGTCGTCGATCCGCGCGATAAGGTCGCCGCGGCTGACCACGTCTCCCTCACGGATTTGGAGTTCGACGAGCACGCCGGCTTCGCGGGCGGGCACCTGCGCTTCTTCCACCAGCGACACCAGGCACCGCTCGAGGACCGGCTCGCCTTCGGCCGATTCTGCGTGGCGAAGCGCCGGCCCCTGGACTACACCCAAAGCCATGACGGCAATGAACGGCACCGCACGTGCGGGCTGTCGAACGAAAAACATGACTGAGACTCCCTGCTGGATCAGCGGTGACGTGGGCCGGGTTCCATCCCTACCAGAGACGGAAGAGGATCTGCGACTGCACGAAGGCGATCAGGTCGTGGAACCAGACGTAGCCCAGTGAGCGAGGCCCACAGTTGATCATGGCGGTGACGGTAGCTCCCGCACCGAGTTCTTCCTTGTCGTGCCGCGACGGATCGATGGTGATCCGCACCAAGACGGTGTTGCCTTCTTCGCCGCGGACCTCGGCCTGTTCGTGGATGTCGCGAACCGTGCCGTAGTGCCGCGTGCCAGGGTCGGTCGCGAGCACGTAGTCGACCTCGAGCGGTTCTCCCTTCTCGGAGGCTTCCATGTAGGCCCGGTTCACGTGCCCGAGGCGGTCGTCCGGCATGTGGATTTCCAGCTCCCACTCACGCGATTTGTCAGCCACCGAGAGGAGGGCTTGCCCTTTCTCCACGGGGCGGAGCAGCAGTCGGTCACGCACCTGCCAGGTGACCACGACACCATCAATAGGACTGCGGACCTCGAGGTTGTCGCGTTTGGAGAGCAGCAGTTTGTGTTGCGTGTCGAGGCTCTCGATCTCCCGACGCAGCTGGGCGGACCGCCCTGAGAGACGGGTGCGGTCGGCTGTGGAGAGCGTGCTGTCGGCGAGGGCTCGCTGCGTGGAGACGAGCTCCTCTTCGCTGGAGGCCTTTCGTCCCAGCACATCCGTGATCGCTACCTCTAAGTCGGTGTTGCGAAGCACGGCAAGGAGATCTCCCTCCTGCACTTCTGCCCCGTGTCGGGCCTGGTCAGTGAGTTGTTCGACCACGCCGTCGATCCGCGCGAAGACATCGCGTCGGTGCACGGGCTCGAGCGTGCCGGAGCCTTCGAGCCTGAGGTCGGCGGGGACGAGCACGAATGCCGCAATCACGGCGATCGCCACCAGCGTTGCGAGCACGGTCTTCGGCATGTTGCGGGCCGAGGTGAGCGCCTTTGACTTGCTCAGCAGGCTGATCACGCCATACAGCGGCAAAGTGGTGTGGGAGACGGAGTTGGCAATCGCGACCCGACCATGTTCCGCCACGACTTCCACGCGGGCCTGCTTGCCACCGTCAAAGGTGCTCGACTGGAACCACTCTGCCACGAGTACGCCCACAGGGTCGGGCTTCGTCTTGGGGGCCGCCTCCGCACGGGCGACTGCCACAGCGTCGACGCCACCAGGCTTGACGACCGGCGCCGGACGAGGGCGTTCGAGTGGAAGAATCGCGAGCGAGGTGGCATGCGACTCGTCGATGTAGTTTTCAAGTTCTTCTTCGATCTGTGGTGGCAGTTCGCGGCCTGCCGTGGGGTGCCACAGCGGGGCGCCCGCCCTGGCCACCGCGCGAGCGAGCGACTCGATGGCCTTCACCGCGGTCGCCCGACGTTCGATCGATTCCTGCCCGCTGACGGCCTCCAGCCGGAGCTGTCGCCCTTTCTTGACGAGCACGCTCACGCGGTCACAGCCGATGATCCGACGGGCCTCATTGGCCAGCACAAACGCGGTGGCGACGGGGTCAAGTGACTCGTGGACGGTGCGGGCGAAGCGGTCGACCTGTGAGAGGGCCGTGCCCTGGGCATCGAGCAACCGCAACTGCCGCCGCTCGAGGTAACTGCCCGCTACCCCGCCAACCTGCTCAAGAAACCGCAGGTAGCCTCGTTCCACATCAGGCATGTTGGGCTGATGCAGCACCTCAATCAGGCCGGCCTTCGTGCCGGCACGGTCGATAGGCACGCCCACCACCAGCAAGTCGGTGGGGTTGTTGGCGACGGGCTGTCCGTCGGGGCCCGCAAGGCCAGCACGCGGCGGGACGAGCATCCCCCCTGCCGCCGCCATCAGCGACGACACTAGCTTGCTGTGCGCCTCTTGGGCCTCGGGACTGTTTGTCAGTCCCGTGTTCTGCAACCCGTGATGGCAGATCGGCTCGATCCGACCAGCCTCATTGGCGAGCCACACGAGCCCTGCTGCCGCTCCCATAGCCTCGAGCACACGGTCGAGAAGGCCACGAAAGAAATCGGCTTCGGCCATGTCGTTGCGGGAGAGCTGTTCGATCTCCTGCACCAGCGACATGATCTGCTGGCGGGCAACCTCGACCTGACGTGGATCGACTGTGCTCATTGCTCAACCAGCCTCCAAAAACTTCAAAACCTGAGCCTGACGGCTGCCTCTGCGATCTTACTTCTGCTGCGATGCACCGGCGGTTGCCTGTTGGTGCTGCACGCGGCGGCCGATGTCGAGTTCGAGTTGGCCGAAGGCCTGCTCGTGACGCTGCACAGCCATCATCAGGGCGCCGGCAAGACGCTTCGCGGTGTAGAAGTTGACGATGATCCGCTGAGTGAGCTGGACCGGGTCGGGTGAGTTGCCACTGACCTGCTTGTTGAGGCCGAAGTCGACAATCAGCTCTTCCGGGGTGCCGGTGACGCGGCAGAAGTTGGCGTAGTGCGCCACGATGTGCGACTCATCAACCGGCATCTGAACGGGTTCGGCGGGGCGAGCGGGGGCGGCTTGTGGCTGATCTGCCATCGAAAAACTCCATATTCTTGGAAGAAAACTCTCGTTCCTGGTGGCGGGAACCCGCCGAACCGGGCACTCACTCTAACTTCCCCTGCGAAACTCAACCAGTTCGATAGGAGGGAAGCATCAACCCCGTCTTACAACCAGCGGAAGACACGAAGGGCGACGGTGAACGATACGCACCCCCAGACCAAAAGGGTCGCGACGGCCGGCCAAATCTGGAGCAGCGTGAGGCCTTCCAGCATCACGCCGCGCATCGCGTCGACAAGCGCCGAGAGAGGTAAGAGCCTCAGCACAGGCTGCACTGCCTCAGGATAGCGGTCGCGTGCGAAGAACACGCCGCTCCCAAGCCACATCGGCAGCATGATCACATTCAAGAGCCCCGAGACGGTCTCGAGCGTGCGGGCCCGCGAGGCGGCGAGCAGGCCAAGCCCGGCGAACGTGGTCGACCCAAGGACGACAAGGAAGGCGACCGCCAGCACGCTACCGTAGATTTTCACACCAAAGAGCCAGCCCGAAAACAGCACGATCAAGAGCATCTCTGGGATCATGAACAGCATCCGGCTGGCCATGACCGCCAGGAGAAACTCCCAACGCCGCATCGGCGTGGCGAGGAACCGCTTCAAAAGCCCCCGGATCCGCATCTCGACCGTGACGAAGCCAACTCCCCAGAGCCCGCCTCCCATCAGCGAGAGGCCCATCAGTCCAGGGATGAGAAAGTCGATGTAGCGACTGCCCGGTTCTTCGACGAGCTGATCCTGAGGATGCAAGCGGTCTTCCCGGCCTGCGGCTCGTTCCATCGCCGATTCCGCTCGGTCACGGGCGAGCACCGCCTCGGGACGCGTTGGATCGAAGCGAAACGACACCTCGTTGCTCATCCCCGGCACGATCACGAGGTCGATCCGCGCGGTTCGCAGCTGTTCGGCCGCATCTCTCTCGGATGCCGCGGTAGCGTCAAAGCCCTCATCCGCAAGCAGGCTCTCCGCGGCCTCGACCGCGAGGCCATTGTCGGCGTTCACCACGATCGCCACGCGAGGGATTTCCACCGGACGCTCACGGAAGGCGATGCCGAGCGCGAGCACCATCAGGATCGGAAACCCATACACCCAGAAGATCACTTCCGGCTCGCGACAAAACTCCACCAATCGGCTCCAGATCAACTCACGCAGAGGGCCGACGGAGCGGTCGCTGACTTCGGGCGGTCGTGGGGTGTTCGATGGAGTGTTCATGCATCCCCCTGCACGCCGCGTCGGTCAAAGAGATGTCGCCCAGAGAGTTTGACGAAGACGTCGTCCAGGCTCGCCTGACGCGTGACGAGGCGGGTGAGTTCGTAGCCCGCGTGCGTGAGGGTCGACACGACGGCTGGCAACACATCGTGAGGAGCGGCCGTGGTCAGCACCGCGGTGTCGCCGTCGAGCGAGGCGGCCTCCACGGCAGGCAGCTTTTCCAAGGCGTCGAGCGGCAAACGGTCGTGCTCGCCGCGGCGGGCGGCAACTTCCACCACGGTGCTGCCGCCGAGCGACGCGATCAGCTGCTGCGGCGTGCCTTCGGCGATCACGACGCCACCGTCGACAATCGCCAGCCGGTCGCAGAGCCGTTCCGCTTCGTCCATATAATGGGTAGTCAGCACAACCGTGGTGCCCGCGGCCCGCATCGTCTCCACGATCGCCCAGATCTGCCGGCGGGAGTGTGGGTCGAGCCCTGACGTGGGCTCATCTAGAAACACCAGCTCCGGCCAACCGACCACGGCGGTGGCCACGGCGAGACGTTGTTTTTGGCCCCCGGATACTTTTCCCACCCGCGCGTGGGCCTTCGGGACCAGGCCCACCAGGTCGAGCGCATCGAGAGGTTCGATGCCGCGTCGGTAGAAACTGCGGAAGAGGCGCACCGTTTCTAGGAGCGTGAGCTTCTCAGAGAGCCTCGTCTCCTGGAGCGACACGCCGATCCGTTCCCGCAGTTCCCGCTCGTGTTCCTGCCAACAACGTCCCAGCACCTCCACGGTGCCTGCGTCTGGGGTGAGGAGGCCTTCCAGGATTTCGATCGTCGTGGTTTTGCCCGCCCCGTTGGGGCCGAGCATGCCAAAGCACTCGCCGCGCTCCACGGTGAGCGAGAGGCCGCGGACCGCTTCCACGGGGGGCCTTCCTGGATACCGCTTTCTCAGGCCATCGAGCCGAATGGCCGGCGAGTCGGAGACGCGTGCGTGGTTCATCCGGCAGTTGATCCTGAGGGCATCATGTCTCTGCGGGAGTCGGGCCGCGCTGGTGGCGAGTGAGCCAGGCGAGGCTCACAAATCGTCGCATGATGCTTTCGAACGTGCGGACGGCGTCGCGATGCCAACTGCGATCGAGCGGGTCGCCGCCAGTCTCAAGGCCGTCCGCCTCAAGGCGACATGGCCATCCGCGGCTCTCAGCCAGGCCATTGAATCGTTCGGCGATCCGCATCGTCCACGCGATTCCGAGGGTTTCCCGCAGGCAGAGAAAAGGGCGTTCGATTTCCTCGAGGAGCGCGTCGGCACGGGAGGATGAGCCCACTCGGGGCATGATCGCGAGCATGCCGCCGGCAGCGAGGAGCCAGGCGCCGCTCGCATCGAGCCATGATGAATCGCCCGCGCGTTCGGCATCGAATCCCGGCAGAAACCCACGCATCAGGATCAGTCCTCCCAGCGTCACGAGCGTGGCGGGCACCCTTCGCCACGTGCCCACGTAGTTCATCCAGCCAATGCCGGCGAGCACGCTGAGAAACACCCGCACCACGATATGCAGCACGGGCGGTGATCCTGGACGCACAAACTCTGCCGATGCCGCGGGCATCGCGAGGACCACGGCGAGGGAGGCCACGATCACCTGCCAGATGCCGTGCTGCGGCCGCTTGGCACCAAGCACCGACATGGCTGGGCAGACGAGGAGCGCCACGACGCACAGTCGCGCCGATGCGGCGCGAGCAGGATCGGTGAGCCACCCTGCCGCATGGAGCATCGCCTCGAGGGTGACCGCAAGGGCACCGCACGTCGCCCAGAGTGCCGCAGGGACCGCGGTTGATCCTCGCGTTCGCCAGGCTCCCAGAGCTGCTGCCAACGCAGCGATCACCCCACCTCCTGCCATGCAGATCCAGGGAAGGGCGTGGCTATGGCGAAGCAGCAGCATGATGTGCTGAGGATACCATTTCAAAATCCTGCGTCAGTCTTATAAGGCGAAATGGAGGGAGTCTACGGGTTCGGGTGGGTGTCATCGATTGCTCACGTTCGTTGCGTCGATACCCTCCTTGGAAGAGCCCGGACCACGAGGTCCTCTGGTGAGAGGAGATCCCATGCGCTGCTTTTCGCGGCTGCGGAACATCTTGGCGACGTCGGCACTGGCAGCGACCTGCTTTCTTTCGGGGGCAGCGCCGGCATCTGCGGTGGAGATGTTTACGTACTTCGGTGATGGGAGCCAGATCGGCCTTCCGAGCCTCGAAGTCCCTATTGAGGCCTACCCTGGCATTCCTCTCCGCAGCGACCGACTGCGGGCACGGCGGGCAGGCCAGCCAGCGCCTCGCGGGGCGGTGGGGCAGTTTCGAGGGCGTGGCATCACGATCCGCGTGCCCGTTCAGCCGTCACCGGTCCCAACACAGGCCGAGCCGTCGATGCCCGAGCCAGTACCGGCCGCCGCTCCCACACCCGCAGCGGTAGAAGCCACTCCAAAGCAGCCGGAAGCCCTTCGCGGCGCGAGCCTCGACTTCGGTGGGCTGCGGTCGCTCTCCGCCCACGAAGCAACGCTGCAGCGTTGAACGCGGACCGGCATCGAGCGACACGAGGTGTTACTTGCTCCCGCCGTCTTTGAGGCTCTTGAGCAGATCTTCGGCATCGGCGCGGGTGGCGAAGACGGGCTCCGTCGCCAGCACCTGTTCGAGGATTGCCTCCGCACGCTGCGATTCGCCCCGGTCCGCGAGCAGCCGCGAAACGTAGTAGGCGCCGTCGCTCGTGAGCTGGTTGCTCTGCGAGATCTGCGTCAAGATCTGCTCCGCATCTTCACGGCGTCCAAGTTTGTAAAACACCCAGGACAGGGTCGTTAGGGCGTTGACCTGCTGTGGCGAGTTTTCTCGGTGCAGTGCCACGTTCCCCTCGGCCATCTCCAGGGCTCGCTGCCGAGACTCGTCGTTGTCTGACTCAATCAACACGAGCGCCAGCGAGTTGCTCGCGGGAAAGTTCAGCGGCGACTGGGTGTGTGCGGAGGAAAAGAACGCCTCAGCCGTTTCGTAGTCGCGCTCAACGCGGGCGATTGCGCCGCGGACGATCTTCGCATCCAGCGATTTCTCATCGAGTTTGAGGGCGGCGTCCGTCTGTTTTTTCGCCGACTCGAGGTCGTTTTGTCCGAGGTACCACTGCGCCGAGGCGAGCAGCACGGCCGCATCGTCAGGAGACGCTTCGATCGCGAGTTCGATCAAGCGACGAGCCTTGTCGGAGTCTTTCTTCTCGTCGTACAGCCGAGCCATTGCGAGTTCGGGCTGCACGGCTTTGGAGTCGAGATTCCGCGCCTCGCGAAACTGTGCGAGAGCCTCGGTTGGTTTCCCGAGTTGGAACAGCACAACGCCCATTCGTTGATGGGCGCTCCCACTGTCGGGGTCGAGGTCTAACCAGCCTTTGAGCTGTTCCTCGGCAAGTGGCCACTGCTTGCGTGCTTCGGCGACAGCGGCCAGGCCTGCGTAGCCGCGGATTTGGAAGTCACGTTTCCGCTTGGGATTGCTCTCAAAGGAGGAGGTGAGGGCGACGCCTCGTGAAAAGAGGGTCTCGGCGTCGGTCACCCGCCGTTCCTGAAACGCGAGATCGCCCAGCATCAGATACGGCTCGGGGTCGCTGGGATAGTCGATGACTGTCTGCTCCAGTTCGCCGCGGGCGGCCTGCAACTGATTGACGCTCAGCCACAGCATCGACATCAGCACGCCCGGCGGGGGCAGTTTCGGATTGCTCGAGTACGCCCGCTCGAGCATCGAGCGACAGCCTTCAATGTCGCGGTCGCGGAAGCGGTTGATGCCACTGGTGATGTCTTGAAACTCAGCATCGCCGGAAACGGCCTTCCCCACCAGGCTTTGGGCTGTCACCTGAGCCTCGGCCACGCGGTCGCTCAGCAGGGCGAGGCAGCCGGCGATGAGGACGGCTGCGACAGCCTGCGGCAGACGGCGGCTGCGGGGAGCCTTGGCACGCGTGGTGCGGTGAGCGTCGTGAGGAGCTGCCGAAAGAGGGAATGCCATGCTCGCCATGCTGAGACTCGTGCTTTCCAGAGAGAGAAGTTGCGGCGAAAAGGGTACTCTACAAGACTGTTCACGGACCATCTAGCATCTCCGAGTCGAGGGGCGGTCTGTGGGGATGCACCATGCACGTGGTGCGGTGGCCGATGCAGTTTGAGGTGAGGAAAGCATGAGAGTTGGAGCAGTTCTCGAACGGGAACTCAGGATCGCCCCGCGGTCGCGTGCGATGTATGTCGCCCGGGCGGTCTATGCAGGCATGCTTTTGCTGATCGTAGCCACCTGCTGGCTGGTGGTCACCGGCACGCAGTCGATTGAGACGGCGGGTGAAACGGGGCGTTTTGCTGCCACGCTCCTGAGGATTCTCGCCCCGCTGCAACTCGTGCTGGCCACGCTCTGTGCCGCTGCGGTGTCTGCCGTGAGCGTGACGTCAGAGAAAGATCGCCGCACGCTGGAACTGCTGCTGGTGAGCAGCCTGACCGACGCGGAGATTGTGCTCGGAAAACTCGCGGCAAGTTTGCTGCAGGTGCTGTTGCTGCTCCTCTCGGCGATCCCGGTGTTCGCGTTGGTGTCGCTGTTCGGGGGCGTCACAAACCTCCAGCTCGCCAGGCTGTTTGCCGTCACGGCCGCGGCCGCCATCGCGTCGGCCAGTCTTGCGAATGCGATCGCCTTCTGGAAGGAAACCACCTTCCAGACGATCGCGGTGACCCTCTTTGGGCTCTCGCTGTGGACGGCTGCAGGAGAGGTGGTCGCTTCGGTCTGGGGGAGTGCGGCTGCGGCAGCGTTCTCGCCTGCGCGGGCTGTTTTTGCGGCGATCGAGCCGGCGGGCACGAGCGGGAGTATGGGGTTTTTGGCGGTCTGCCTTGGGGTGGTCGTGGTCGCTGGGGTGGTGGCCACGCTCAGGCTCCGCCCCTGGAACCTGGTCGGTGGTTCACGGTATGAGGCTGTGCGTGCCGAGACGGCGGCGATCACCGACACCCGTCGTGTGTGGAGCCGCCCGGTCCTCTGGAAAGAGATCTGCACGCGGGCCCATGGGCGAGCGATCATCTTTGTGCGGGTTGCTTGGCTCGCGCTCTTTGCGGCTGCCATCTGGGGCATCCTGCAGCAATCCGGCCAGCAGCGCCCTGACCGTCTGGCCCTGGCGGTCGCGGTGTTGCCCATGACCTTGGCCAGCCTCGTTTCGGTGACCGCCCTTGCGGTGACGAGCGTGACCACCGAGCGTGACCGCGGGTCGCTCGACCTGCTACTGGTGAGCGACGTTGAGCCTGCGGAGTTTGTTTGGGGCAAACTGGCCGGTGTGTTCTATGTGGCTCGCGAGATGGTGCTGCTGCCGTTGGCTGCCTGCGGGGTCTTGGTCTTTTTTGGGCAGGCTTCCCTGGAACATGGGATCTATCTTGCGGTTGGATTGGCCACGCTGCTCTTCTTCTCCGCGGTTCTCGGTCTGCATGCCGGTCTGACGCATGTTTCCTCGCGACAGGCGATTGTCGTGGCTTTGGGAACGGTCGTGTTTCTCTTCGTCGGTGTGGCGACGGTGATGCGGATCATGGTCTCCTTTGGCGGCAACTTCGAACTGCAACTGGCGCCGTTTCTGGCGGTGGTGGTGGGAGGAGCTGTGGGGCTCTATGCGGCGCTGTCGGCTCGTAACCCATCGCCCGCCATCGGCTGGGCGTCGGCGCTCTTGCCGTCGCTGACCTTCGTGGCGATCACAGGGTTTCTGCAGGGCAGCACCCTGCAGGTGCTGCTGGTCACTGTGCTCGCCTACGGGTTCGCCACCACAGCGATGCTGGTGCCAGCGATCGGTGCCTTTGACCTGCTCACTGGGCGAACCACGGGAACGCTCTAGCTGCCCGTGGAAAAGGCCTTCCATGGCCTTCCGGACGCGATGCGACAGGTGCGGCCGGATGTGGCTCTACCGCAGGACCGGTGTGCCTTCGGTGGTTGGAGGAGCCGCGGCTGCGATGCGTGCGGTGGCTTCGTCGATGGCGGCGGCCAGGGTGCGGACTTCGGACCGGCCGGTCAATCGTTTGACCTCGCGGCCGGCGGGCGTCTGCAGGATGACTGTGGGGAACCCTCGCACCCCAAGCCGTTGGCAGGTCTCGGCATCTCGGTCTGCGTCAAGCGTCACGCACACGCAGCGACTCGACCGCTGGATCACCTCCGGGTCGGCCAGGATCCCTTGGGAGAGCCCGGCACACCACCGGCACCAGCTGGCCCGGCAGATGATCACCAACGGCTTGCCGGAGGCTGCTGCTCGCTCAAGGCCGGCGCGGTAGCCCTCGACATACTCGATCGTGGTCGGGGCATCATGGTTGACGATCTGTCCATCAGTTTTGTTGGAAGGAGGGAGCAGGCGACGCGCATTGACCTGCACTGATCCTGACTGGACCTGTTCGTCGCGAATCTCACAGCCAGTGCCGAGGAGCAAGGCCCCCAGCACAGTCGTGGCCAGACCGACGCGAGCGCGGTACGGACGGCGCGGCGGATGGCCGGCCTCAGGTGGCGGAAACGAGGCAGCAAGCGTTTGGGTGAGTGGGGGCATCGGGTGGTTTGGGGAGGGCGCGGAGCGCGACGGAGGAATCGGGGATTCCGTGTATGCAGCGAGTTGGTAGGGCCGCAAGCGACGTACGGCAAGCCCGGATTGCCGAGAGGAAGAATCCGGCCGATGCGTTGCTTCGGCGACAGCGGATCGGTACTCTCCCCGCCCTGCCCCGCTGGAGTTGTTTCGATGCCTCGTGCCAGTCTCACACTTCGGTCTGCCGCAGTGCTGATTGGATTGGCATGTTTCACTGGATGTCGTTTCATCCCCAGGTCGACGCCGGTGACGCAGGAACTTGCCGAAGCTCGGCGACTCTCCAACGAGGGCCTGGCCGCTGCCGATCGGGACAACCTCACCCAGGCGGAAAAACTCTTCCAGCAGGCGGTCGAACGCTGTCCCACCGACATCGATGCTCGCCAGCACTACGCCGAGGTGCTTTGGCAACAAGGAGAGCAGCTGGCTGCGATCAGCCAGATAGAACAGGCACTTCAGGTGACTCGCGAAGACGAGGGGCTTTGCGTTGCCGGCGGGCGGATGTATCTCGACCTCGGCCTTCTCGACGACGCCGACCGGCTCGCTCAGACGGCGATTTCGATTTCCCCGAAGTCGGCTCGATGCTGGCACCTCCACGCTCAGACCAACATGGCCCGCGGACGCCTCGACGACGCCCTCGGCGACTTTCATCGAGCCCTGGCGCTCGCCCCGGATAACCGCGAGATTTTGCTGGACACGGCGGAGGCCTATCGCCGGGCGGACCGGCCAACCCGGGCGCTGGCCACCCTCGCGATTCTTGAAGAAACCTACGGACCCGGCCAGGTGCCAGGCATGGTGCATGCCCTGGAAGGGATGGCACAGGAAGCGCTGGGCCGGCCCGCGGATGCCCTCGCCAGCTACACCCTCGCAAGGGAGCGTGGCGACCTCTCCGAGACGACCGTCCAGCGAATCGCCGTGCTTTCGGGGGCTTTAGGCCAGTCGACGGTGGTTGCCAGTGGGGGTGACACGATTTCACGGTAGTTGGAGCCCGTCTGATGTCGACACCCAAAGAAGACCCCGGCACACAACACCACCCCTCCTGTGAGACGGTTGGCCGTCATCGAGAGTGCACATGCCTGATTCGCCTGCTCCCGCTTCCACGAAGACGTCACGTGAATCGGAGAGTTACCACGCCTATCCCTGGTGGAGCCCACGGTTTTGGCACGGGATGCCGCTGGGGGTGTGGCTGAAGCTGCTGTCGGAACATGGTTGCCGTGTCTCCCCGTCACGGCTGGGGCTCCTTGGCACGATCACCGCGGCCACGGCCTTCGACACGGTGGCCGGTGGAATCGCCAACGCCGTGTTTGCCAAGCAGCTCCGCACGGTTGAGGTGAGAAACGACCCGGTGTTCATCATCGGGCATTGGCGGAGTGGAACGACGCTCCTCCATGAGCTGATGATGCTCGATAAGCGATTCTTTTGTCCGAGCACGTACCAATGCTTTGCGCCAGGGCACTTCCTGCTCACCGAGTCGGTGTTGCCACCGATGCTTGCGTGGATGATGCCGGCGAAACGTCCGATGGACAACGTGGCGATGGGGTGGGACCGGCCGCAGGAAGATGAGTTCGCCCTGATGAATCTTGGGGCGGCTTCGCCATATCGACGCATGGCGTTTCCGGCGACGTCGTCCAACGAAGCGACTGCGCTCGATGTCACCACGCTCGATCCGCCCACGCTCGCCCACTGGCAAGCCACCCTGAAACGCTTTCTCCGCATGCTCGCCATTCGCGATCCACGCCGTACCGTGCTCAAAAGCCCTCCGCACACCGCCCGGATGGGTGTCTTGAAGGAGATGTTTCCAGGCGCCCGCTTCCTCCACATCGTGCGAGATCCGCTGGTCGTGTTTCCCTCCACGATGCGGTTGTGGCGATCCCTCGACTTCGTGCAAGGGATGCAGGTGGATCGCGGGGAGCGCCTGGAGTCGTATGTGCTCGACACGTTCGACGTGATGTACAACGCCTTTGAACGCGACAGGGCTACGCTGCCTGAGGGCAGTTTGTATGAACTCACGTATGAGGATCTTGTCACTGATCCTGTGGCCGAGCTCGCAAAGGCGTACGAGGCTCTCGATCTCGGTGGGTTTGAGAGTGTCCGCCCTGCCCTGGAGACTCAGGCGGAGGCGATGCAGCGGTATCGCCGGAATCGCTATGAGGTCGACGAACGAACGCGGAGCCTCGTGGTGAAACGCTGGCAGCCATTCTTCGATCGCTACGGCTACCTGCCCGAGGCTACTGAGGAGTCGACGCCCGGCTGAACGGGCTCCGCGGATCCTCGGGGGCGTCGCGCGTGGGGAGGTGAACGCGGCGGCCGGCTTCCAGCAGCCGTTGTTCATCGCGGAACTCCTCGGCGGTCATGCGGAGGCGTCGTTCGCTGGCACGCCACCGCAGGACCTGCTGCACCGCGACCAGGACGCCCGCAGCGAGCAGGGTGCCCAAGAGGCCTTGCCACGCGAGCCACATCCCCACCTGTCCTTGTTCGTGAGGGTCGAGGCTGGCCTGCTGGGCGTGATCCCACACCGCCGCGAAAGACCATCGCATGGCGACGGCGAGGAGCACGACAGCCACCAGGCTTGTCAGGATCTGACGGGCGGTTTCGCGTGAGGCGAGCCGCTGCAGGCCATTCCACGGCTGCAGTCGTTCGAAGGCGGCCAGTCGCTCGAAGGCCACGCGAGGACGGTCGAGGAAGAGCCTGACCCCAATTCCGGTGGCGGATGCCGCAGCCAAAACCATGATGGTCGGCCACATCACCTGCCAGCCGAAGCCCGTGGCGAGCGGGCCGAGTGGCATTTCCGGAGCGGCGAGTTCGACCGGGAGTTGGCGGAGGTGCGTTGTGAAGGAGGCTGTCACGCTTTGCAGCCACAAGGGGAGCAAGGCGGTGAGGGTCGCGGTCGAAGCGATCCAGGCGAGACCTTCGTTGGTCGGCAGGAGCCCGCGGCGATGAGCCTGCTCGCGTCGTCGAGGCGTGGCTGGGAGTGTGCGTTCCGTACTCACGGCAACAGCTCCACGGATGGCTGCTGCGGAAGTTCAAACACCCGCTCGCAGGTGACCTCCATGGCGGTGGCGATCCCGGCAGTCCACATCGGGCCACCTGCCCAGATGGCAAGAAGCAGCACCACTGCGGCGCTTCCCTGGAGCAACCCAGCCGACGGGGAGAGCGGAATCACGCGGCAGACGATGGCCGCGCTGACGTGCCAGGACAGCACGGCGATCATGGCCGGTAGCGCCAAGGCGATGGCAAGACGGCAGCCCATCGCAAGGGCCGTGAGGAGCGAGGTGCTGACACCGATATCGAGCGAGGCTCCCAGCGGGAGGGTGCTGAGACTGTCCACGAGGCCGAACACCACAACCCGCGCCCCGCCACTCGACACAAAAGCACCTGCGGCGACCCACCAGACAAGACGCGAGAGCGGCGTGGTCGCCTCTGCAGGCCCAGTTGAAAAATCATCCGCCCATGAAAGCCCGGAGATGCTTCCGAGGAGCGTGCCTGCCCATGCGGACGCGGCCGTCACGCAGGCGACACTCATGCCAAAGAGGGCGCCCAAGAAAAGTTCGCTTGGGACCGCAAGGGCGAGGGGGAGGTGGGCATGCTGTTCCAGGCCCACGGGGAGTGACCACGTAATGGCCGCGATGGAGAGGGCCCAGGCAAGAGCCACGCGGACAACCAGCGGCATGCCCGGCCCAAGCGGAAGCGAACCAACTGCCACAAATCCAACCACCCGCGCGATGGCCAGGAGGAAGAGCGACGCTGAAGATTCCAGCAGCGGCAACGGGAGGTCCATGCGTTCCTCCTCTACGGCCCAACCGCGGTGGTGCGGAAGAGTTGCACGAACGTGTCCAGCATCCAAGGCAGCATGAGGACCGCCATTCCAGCCATCGCTGCGAGCCTGGGGAGGTGGCCGACCGTCTGTTCCTGCACACCTGTGGCTGCCTGCACGACACCGATCACAAGACCAACCGTGAGTCCCACCAAGAGAATCGGCGCCGCCACCATGCCAGCGGTCAGCATCGCCTCCCGGAACAGGTCAACAACAGCATGCTCGGTCATGGAGTGGGCTCGTGTGGTGTGGGGATCACGGCATCCCCGTCGTGGAGACACCATTGAGGAGGCTGGTCACCACGAGTGTCCAGCCGTCGGCCATGACAAACACCAGGAGTTTCAGAGGGAGTGAGACAACAGTCGGAGGCAGCATCACGAGGCCCGACGAGACCACGAGGGTGGCCACCACGAGGTCGATCAGCAAGAAGGGAATCAGCAGACGTACACCCAGTGCAAAGGCTGTTTCCAACTCGCTGACAAGAAAAGCTGGGAGGAGTGCTTCGGCGGGAACGTCGTCGTAGGTGGCCACACCGGAGGCAGCAGAGGGGTGGCGTTCGAGAAACATCAGCACCGTTTCGCGGTTGCCTGCGGCCTCGATCTGGCTGGCCATCCAACGACGGACTGGGAGCGAGCCTTGGTCGACTGCGGCGGAGAGGCTGATCTCGCCTGCCTGATACGGCTCGCCCCCCGCGCGCCATGCCTGGGTCCAGATCGGCCACATGACCATCGCGGAAAGAAAGAGGGCAAGTGAGGCGACGATCTGGTTGGAGGGCATGCCTTGTGTGCCCAGCCCCTGACGCACGAGCGAGAGCACCACGCTGAACCGCACATAGCAGGTGGTCATCAAGAGGGCTGCCGGGGCAATGCTCACGACACCAATCGTGACCACGGCCGAGAGGGGGCCGGTGAGGGCGTTCCCCGGAAGCAGTTGCTCGAGAACGGCCGTCAGGTTTGCCTGGTCTGATGGGGCGGTGGGTGGTGCGGCGGCACCATCGCCTGCGGCGTCGGGCTCCGTTGCGGTCGTGTTGGCATCGGTCGCCGATGACACCGTCGTCAGCGGTACGCCTCCCGCTTCCTCGCCACGCACGCTCCCTGCAGGCACGCCAAAGAGCATGGCGATGGTGAGGGATGCGAGGAATGTCCGCAGAACTCGCCGGCGCTTCATGCCGCGCTTTCGAGGGGCTGGGGGGGCGTGTGA
Organism: Planctomycetota bacterium; assembly: GCA_029978905.1. GTDB lineage: Bacteria > Planctomycetota > Planctomycetia > Pirellulales > UBA1268 > M30B53. The sequence continues at coordinate 186,049 of JAPOIM010000001.1, read as the reverse complement.
ACTGAGAGGCCCCCGGCGGGAGATCGCAGGCTGCCACGTTGGGGCCCCGTTCCCCGGCCGTGGCGGCAGGCGTGTGCGATGGTCTCTGTCGCTGCAGGGTCATCGAGTTCAGAGAGCGTGCTGCAGCTCGATCCGGCGATGCTCACCAGCAGGGTCTTCGGGCCAAAGCGAACAACAGCCACGCGGTGTGCGCGATCCAGTTGCCCGCACCCGAGAACCTCAAAAACGTCCCGTGGAACGGTCGCCGGCTGTTTCTTGTTCAGCCAACTCAAGGCGATGAGGCCCGCGATGGCCGCGACCATCGTCAGGGCTGCGGTCGCCTCCATGCCGAAGGGAGAGCCGGCGGTGTCAGCCTTCTCGGGGGCGTCAGGAACTGCAGCGGCATCGTCATGTTCTGCCGGGTCGGCCAGGAGCACCGGGGCATCGAGTGGAGAGAGAAGCAGGGTGCCCGGGGGTTCTTCGGCCGCTCGTGCAGAGCCGCAGCAGAGGCTGCATGCCAGCAGGGCGGCCGCCGCGCGGGTGGCCACGCCGACTTTGGAGGCGGCCGATCCGCTTGGCTGACGTGCGGGCGTATGCGTTGTCCAGTCGATTGCAGGCTCTCGTTCTTCCGTGTGCGTGGATCGACCGCCTCGCCACCACAGGAGGCCAGCGATGATCATGACCACACCCGCGAAGGCTGCCAGCCATGCCTCTTCAGGCATGTCGCGGAGTGCTTCGAGCGACAGGCCTGAAAGGGGGGACGTGAAGACCGGTTCGGCCGCATCGCCAACAGCGGCTTCGTTTTCTGGAATAGCGAGAGCGGGGGAAGAGGGCTTGTGCGGGGCCGCTGCGGCAGCCGCGTGTTCGGTTCCCGCAGGACTCGAGCCAACGTGAAAACGCGTGACCTTCACGCTCCTTGCCTGTGGATTGGCCGTCGCTGGAAGGAGTTCCAGCACATGCTGTTGGATCGCCTCGTCGGATCCCAGGGAGGTGGACTGTGGCACAGCCACTGCGACGTGCACCGCGAGCACCTGGCGTCCATCGTCGAGCTGCATTGCTGCGGACGACGTGGCGGACGATGGTGACATCGGCCGCACGTCGGCTGGTGCGTTGGCTTCGGCGAGCTTTTGTGGAGTGGCGGTAGGGATCGCGTACGCACGCTGCGGTTCTCCGAGGTCGGCCCGAACGTCGACGATCGCGCCTTGCACATAGGCGAGCGAACGTCGGATCCTCTCCGCGAGCCGTTCTTCAAGAGCGATGCGCGAGGCATCAGCCGGGCTGACGTCGGCGAGCACGGGCTCGAGCGGGCCGGCGTAGACCAGCCCCGAGCGGAGATCCGTGACGGCCACATCCTCGGGCTCGAGGCCGGCGATGGAGGCTGCTACCAGCACTCGGATCGAACGCGCGCGAACGCTGTCGATTGCCGCATCCTCATCGGTTTCAATATTCACACTGGCCGTCCGACGCGGGCCACTCCCCAGGCCTCGGCTGGGGCTGAGGCTCGCCCGCGCTTCTTCGTCGTAGAGCACTGCAGCCCGTCGAATGCCAGGCATTGAGCAGAGGACCAGCGAGAGCTCTTCCTGGGTGGCGATGCGAAGCCGCTCATCTTGCGTGGCACGGCTTTGCCACGGGCTGCTTGAGTCCATCGCCCGCCGCAGGCTGCCGCCAAACTCCCGGGGAAGCGCCTCGGCGTCGACGAGGGCACGCATGTAGCCGCTCTGGCGGCCTTTGGGCACCAGGATCTGCCCACCGTCGATCGTGTAGTCGGTGAGTTGGGCTCGGTCGAAGGCGGCCTCCATCAGCGCCAGCTCGCTCGAGGGGAGCAAGGTGTCGGCCAACAGCGGTACGCGTCCTTCCCGAGACTCTTCACGAAACTGCCAGGCAGCCAGGCCAGCCACAACGGCGATGAGGCCGAGGGCGACCACGCGGATCGGTGAGAAAAGCCGGGCATCGCCCTGGGCTGGTTGGTAGTTCAAAGAGTGTGCCTCCATGCACAGACTCGTTGTCGTGTCTGAACATTGCTGTTGAAGTGTGTGTTACGCCGCGAGTCGCTGCGTGTGGGGCAGCGGTAGTCGGATCGTGAAAGCAGTGCCTCCTTCGGGGCAGTTCGTCGCTTCGATCACACCGCCCAATTCGTCAATCAGGGCACGCGCCGCTGCGAGGGCCACGCCGGTGCCGGCTGGCTTGGTGGTAAAGCCGGGTTCGAAGAGCCAAGCCTTGGCATGATTGGTCAGCCCGTCGCCCGAGTCGGCAACCTCGATTTCGAGGGCGTCGGCATACTGCACGCTCGTGACGACCACTTCTCCAGCGGGACCTGCTGCCTCAATCGCATTGGTGACGAGTGTGCGCAGGACGCGACGGATCATTTCGGGGTCAACATGCAGCAGGCTGTCATCCACATCCACGATCAAGGTGGGGAGGCTGTTGCCCCGCTCGCGTCCTTCGCGGATCGCATCGGCGACGAGGCCTTCCAGCACGCTCCGCGTTTCCACCCATTCTCGAGTGACGGCGTGTGGCGCGGCGAGATCACTGAGATCGTGGAGCGTGCGAGCGATTGCGGTGGCTTCGTCGGCGAGTTGGCGGAGGTGCCATTGCCGGAAGCGTTCGGAAGATCGCTCGTGGGTCGAGTCGAGTTCGGAGTGCACTCGCTCGAGCCGCTGCCGCACGAGGCTGACTGCTGCCGCCATCACCGTGGGCAAGCCGCCGCGTGGCATGGGTCGCCGCGTTGGGACGTGGGCCACATGGGTCTGGCTCACCATTGGCAGGATCCGTTGCCGGAACTCTGCGGTGAGTGTCTCTTCGGCATGCATGGAACCACTCCTGGCAACAGTACGGGGGCGGGTTCGATCAGTACGTCAGGCTGGGCGTCGACGCAGGTTGCCCCACCACGCAGTCCATCAGCCAACGATTCACATCCTCAAGCACGCTCCGGGTGAGGCGGCTGGTGGTGGGGTACACCCGCATGGCCAGCGTGGCGCCGGCGGCGTGGAACACGCGAAGCGTGCGGTCAATGGAGGTTGCCTCGCGTTCACAGCCTTCGCGATCGGTGCACAGGAGCATCGGCAGCCGACGGACGTCAGCGAGCCGCGCGAGGCTCCCCTCGTCAAGTGGGAAGGGGCCGCCCAGAGACACGGCGCCGGCCACTTCGGCGGCATACCGGCAGGCGAGGCGCAGGGCCATCGTGCCCCCCTGCCCTGCTCCGCAGAGAAAGATCCGCTGGGAGTGAATGTTGGCGCTGGCCGAAGCGCGGTCCACTGCGTCCCACATTGCTTGGTCGGCATCGGCTGGGGCGGCTGGCATCTCAACCGCCACATAGTTGCGGAGGCTCAGGCGACCCATCGTGGTGCCCAGGTCGAACGGTCGCGTCGCGTCGGGGATCCAGACGAGGAGCGGATACCGATAGCCAGCTTCATAGCCCTGGGGCAGGAAGAGGGAGGGGCCGGATGGCTTTGGCTGAGCTGCTGGGCGGCATCGCGGCAGCCTCGGCCGCACGGGCAGACGTGCCTCGCGACCTTCGATCTCGTCTGGTGTGACGACTCTCAGACGAGACGCTCCCGCCGTGGTCTGGGGGGAGAAAATGCGCAGCGGCATCTCCGACAAGCGGCCCTTCATCCTGATAGCTCCTCGAGACGATGGCGACGGGCGGAAAGCCCGTCTCACCTCTGGGCATGAGCGCGAAGACGCCCTCAGCACAGAGGGAAAGGGTTGTAGCCAAAGCCGTGAGGTGGCCACAACGGCAGACTCAAGCCGTGTGGCCACCTCCGGTGGTCAACCCCAAAAGTCACGCAGGAAGGGCAAGCCAGGTAAGAAACAGAGGGCTAGCCCTGCCATCCGGTGAGGCCGTTCATGGCCCCGACGAGTTCCTTGACGGCAGCGATGCTCTTGTCGAGCCCGGCACGTTCTTCGGCCTGCAGGTCGAGTTCGATGATCCGCTCAACACCCGCAGTGCCAAGGATGACGGGCACGCCGACGTAGTAACCGCCGACGCCATACTCGCTATCGCAGTAGGCCGCGCAGGGCACAAGCCGCTTCTTATCGCGGACGACCGCTTCCACCATCTGCGCCGTGGCTGCAGCCGGTGCGTAGTAGGCGCTGCCAGTCTTGAGCAGGCCCACGATCTCGGCTCCACCGGTCCTGGTCCGCTGCACGATCTCCTCAAGCCGCGCGGCATCGATCAACTGGGTGATGGGCACACCGCCGACACTCGTGCAGCTTGGGATTGGCACCATCGTGTCGCCGTGACCGCCCAGCAGCATGGCCGAGATGTCTTCCACGCTGACGCCAAGTTCCATCGCCAGAAACGCACGGTAGCGGGCCGTGTCGAGAATGCCTGCCTGGCCGAAGACGCGATGCGCAGGGAAGCCCGTGACCTGAAACGCCCTCTGCACCATGGCGTCGAGCGGGTTGCTGACCACGATCACGATCGCGTCAGGGCTCGTGTCACGAATGTGCGCTGAGACGTCGCCGAGAATCTTGGCGTTGGTCGAGAGGAGGTCGTCGCGGCTCATGCCTGGCTTGCGGGCAATGCCTGCCGTGACCACCACCACGTCACTGCCTGCCGTGTCGGCCCAGTCGGTGGTGCCCGTCACCTTGGCATCGAAGCCCACGATGGGGGAGGCCTGAAACAGGTCGAGCGACTTTCCTGCCGGCATGCTTTCGGTGGCCGGAACATCGAGCAGGACGATGTCACCAAGTTCGTCAGCCGCACACCAGTGGGCCGTGGTGGCACCAACATTCCCTGCACCAATGATCGAAATCTTCGCTCGTCGCATCGTGTTCTTGTCTCCGCGGGGGGAATCGAACTGTAGCCGAAAAACGTGAGTTTCTGACGCGGCCGCGGGCTCGGCAACCCTGGGCCATCGCAGCCGCACGAGAGAAGCATGCGAGCCGAGAAGGCGACTACGGGGCGGCCCTCCGCCGTCGTCGGTGCCTGCCTGAAGTCAGCCACGCGGCGGCCACGAGAAGCAGGATCACCACGATCAGCAAGCCGCCGAGCGTTTGCTCAAGTTGTTGAGCTGCTTTTGGCTCAGTGCTGGGAAGCCAACGGAGGCCCCTGCCAATGACCAGCGGCGACTCCTGCTGGTTGCCGGCGTCGGAGGAGGTCGCGATCGGATACCGGTATCGCTTCAGGGCGAAGCCGGCGAGATCGACCTCTTCGGCGATGCGTTCGCCGTGCGGCATGTTCGGGGGGAGCTCCCGGACGCAGCACACCACGGGATAGGTGTTTTGGAGTCGCCCGTTGACCTGGACTGCAGTGGGAGTGGGAACGAAGACGTAGAGTTCCCAGTAGTGATTGGTGCCGAGCTGCTGTTGGCGAAACGGATCGTCGATCGCAACGCGAATTGCACGACGCGCCGTCCCTCGGATGCGAACGGCGTCTCCCCGATGGGTTTCGAGCCACCGCACCTGTGGGTCGATCAGTTGCAGAATATCGGTGGCGTTGCCCGCGGCGGCCTCGATGCTGCTGGCCTTCGCGCGTCCGGCAGCGGCCAGCATGCCGTAGAAGGCATCGGAGTCTTCCGCGGTGAGTTTGCGGCCATCGCGAACGGTATCGAAGAGGCCGTAGTCCATGCCCAGCGCGCCGAGAGGTGTGCCCGGACGCCAGGCGACTCTGGCTGAGACCAGGGTGATCGCAGGTGGTGGCTTCGCGGTGTCGGATGAGGATCCGGCATTCGTTTCTTGAAGGGGGCCTGCCTGTCGCGCGAGCAGGATGCCCACGGCGTCGGCGGGTTCGTTGATGTCGGTGTCGCGTGGCCATGCCTGGGGAACGTTGTGGGCAATCACGTCAACGCTCACGCCGTCGGAGTCGAGCAGACTCACCACAGGCACCGTCTTCCGCGAATGTCGCTCCTGGAGGTGTTCAGGAAGGCTGAGATCTCGCACGCGGACGGCACGCCCGACGACACGAATGGGCCGATCGCTCTCAGAGGCATCTTCTGCTGCGGGAGGGCGATCGGGCGGGATGGCTTCTCCCGCCCAGGCGGCCACCATCTCTGGTGGGGCTGCTGTCAGGCGGGCGAGGATTCTGAGGCCGATGTCGAGCCGTCCCTCGTTCCACTGGGTCAGTGGTCCCTCGGCAGCGCGGTCCTGTGCCGCCAACGCAAACCGGTCGAGGTACGAGGCTGCGGTGAGCGGAGCCGACCCAGGAGGAAGCGTGCTCCCCTCGGCGAAGCCACACGCCTCTGGCTGAGACGACAAGGCGAGGGCGAGCATCGCAACGGGTGCCGCTCGTGCCGCGAGGCGGTTTCTGGCGAGGATGAAGAACCCAATCACGGCGAGGATGCCTCCGGTCCAGAGGAAAACGGCGACCAGGTTCGTGGGTGCCGGGGGCTTCGGAGGCAAGAGGATCGTCGGCTCACGCGACATCACCAGCGGCGCGGTGCGGATCGTGTCGGTGGCCTGATACGCCCATCGCTTCAGGAAGTAGCCGACGACTTCCACAGGTTCCACCAGGCGCATGCCGGGCTGGAGCGATTCCGGCACGGTTAGGAAATACACCACGATGGGAGAGGGAGGGCCTCCTTCGGGATCCACCCAGCCTTGCCAGTAGTTCTCGATGCCAAGCGTGTTGCTGCCGGCGTCAACTCGCTGCAGTCGTCGCAGGGTGCCGCGGAATCGCACAGGCTTCCCGCGGAAGCTTCGAGGTTGGGTGAAGAGTTCTGTGAATCCGACCTGTGGGCCCGCGAGGCGGGCGAGCGCCTGCGGGTCGCTGTCGCGGAGCGTGTCCCAGATCGCGAACCAGGCGTCTTTGTCGGAATCGCGAAACACGGTGTCGTCGCGGACCTTCGCCAAAGCCTCCGGGGACGCGCCCCGATGCCCGCGTGCGTCGTCGAGTGGCGCGGGGTCCGCTTCAATCACCACGGCATCCTCGGTGCCGTCTCCGGCCGAACCACGTGGGCCTCCGAGAAGCCGCGTGTCGATCTGCGGCAGTGGGGGCTCTTGCGGATCGCTGAAGAACGCCCGCTCAAGCCAGAGCCCACCGAGCAGGAGCACGAGGGCCGGAGGCATGACCACCCAGAAGAGCCGCCGCTGTTCCTGGCGATCGAGGAAGTTCCGCGGTGGTGTGCGGGGTGCTTGAGGTCGTTGGCCGGCCGTGATCACCGGCAGCCCATCGCTGGGGGATGACGTCTCGTCTGATGCGAGCGGCGTCGGGCCGTCGCAGGACTCTGCGTCAGGTTGCATTGGATCCAGCCGCGGTGGGCGCCGATTCGAGGTGCGCCTCAAGCGAGCGGCGACGGGCCGCCTGCTGGGCTTCGAGTTCCGCGAGAAACGCGGCCGAGTCACCAGAACGCTCCTGACGACGATATTCGCGCCAGACATACATGCCGAAGCAACTTGCGAGGGTGAAGGGCATCGCGAGCATGAGCAGGATGCTGTAGAAGTAGCCTCGTGCCATATTCACGGAGGCATCGTCTGCGACCATGCCATCTTTGCACGTTGGACAGCCCCACGCCTCACCGGTGGTCAGCGCGAGCGACAACGGCAGCACGACGAACGCCGCGACCAGCAGACGCCCCCACGCACGGCGACGCGGCGAGGGAATTGCTGCAGCGTTTGGGAGTAACCGAATGGGTGGAAGCATGGCGGACCTCTCTCCTTCAATCATAGGCGAGTTGGTCATGGACGAGTTGGGGCAGGCTGATCGGGCCTTGGCCAACAGATCAGATGGTTATGCGGGAGGCACCGGTGTGCCAGGGAAAAGGTGGTAGAGCATCAGGTAGATGACCACGCCCGTCACCGAGACATACAGCCAAATCGGAAGCGTCAGTTTGCCGAGCCGACGGTGGGCATCCCACCGGCCCTTCCACGCAAGGAAAAACATCCTGATCGCCAAAACGGGGACGGCGGCTGCGAGCAGCACGTGCGAAATGAGGATCATGTAGTAGACAGGCCGCACCACTCCTTCTCCACGAAAAGGGCGGCTGCCCTCCAAGGCGTGGTAGGCCAGGTACGACACCAGAAACACGGTCGAAACACCAAACGCAGCCACCATCGCGGCTCGATGCCGTTTCGTGTTGCCGCTGCGAATCGACAGCCAGCCCACCACCAGCAGCAACGCCGCGAGCGAGTTGAGCACCGCGTTGAGCGTTGCCAGCGGATGGACGGCGAGCAGTATCACGGTTCCGAGGCCTCCGTGGCCGCCGCAGACCCACCCGCCGCATCTTCAGCGAGGACGTCGCGAATCGTCTTTTTCATGACCTCAATGCGGTCGGGCTGCAGGAGATGGAAGCTTCCGCGGAGCCGACCCTGTCGGTCAAAGATCACGCCCCGCTCCGAATGCACGCCCAGTTCAGCCGGCAGGAAGAACGTGGTGTTGGCAACGCGCTTAATCTCCTCCATGTCGCCGGTGAGAAACTTCCACTGCGCTGGGTCGGCCTCAAAACGCTTGGAATAGTGGTCCAAGACGTTGGGAACATCGTTCTCTGGATCGCAGGTGATGCTCACGGCCATGAGGTCGGGGTCGTCGATGTCGGCAAGGACGTCGGCGAGGGCCTGGTTCTCACGGAAGCACGGGCCTGGGCAGCTCGAAAAGAAAATGCTGCCGATCCACACCTTGCCAGCGAGCGACGACGAATCAAAGGGCTCGCCCAACTGGTCCGTCATCGAGAACGGCTCAATCGCCTTGCCCGGCGCGACTCGCTCAGGCGCGGGCAGGATGTCGTCCTGTGCCTGCCGCGCGGGGACGCCGTCCGAGTTCTCGCTCTGCCGGCAGGCAACACCGCTGAAGCCGAGCAGGAGCAGCGAGGCTGCGAGTGACCATGTGGCCATCTGGAGGTGGCGAACGCCCGTCATCAGTGTGCTTCCTGACCGTCCTCTTTGGCTTCGGCTGCGGTGGCGGCTTGGTGCATCAGGGCCTCATCGGATGGGCGGGCCATGTAGAGCAGCCGCTCCTGCGAAACCATGCGACTCCGGAAGCCGATGTCTGGCACGAGCATGATCGTCATAAAGATGGCCATCATGGCCGCGGGAATCGTGAGCACATACTTCCAGTTGGCTTCCCACAGCACGTGCATGAAGAACAGGACCACCAGCATGGCCTTGGTGCATGACACCGCCATCATGAAAGCCCAGCCAACCTGGGGTTCATCACGCCAGGGCCACAGTGGCGAGTAGGTAAAAAACGACATCGTCGTCAACACGCAGAGTGCTACGAACACGGCGAGGTAGACCTTGAGACCGCCGTGGCTCTCTTCGCCATGACCGTCGTGATGCGATTCGGTCGCGGGCGTTGCCTGGTGTGCAGACTGCGGAAGACCGCCCGGCGTGGTGACTGGGCCGTGCTCTGCTGCCCCGTCGCCCTGGTTGGGAGAAGAGCCGTGAGAGGCATCGGAGTTGGGCATGGATCGAGCTCCGTTTGGATTGACGTGAGGCTGTGTTGTGACGGTGTGTTGGTCGGGCTTGTTTAGAACAGGTACAGCAGCGGGAACAGGAAGATCCACACGAGGTCGACGAAGTGCCAGTAAAGTCCGGCGTTCTCGATCATGCCTGCTGTGGCTGGTCCGAGTGTGTAGGTCAACAGAATGGCGAAGACGAGCAGCCCCACGCCCACATGCACGGCATGGAAACCGGTCAGCAGGAAATAGGTGCTGGCCCACATGTTGCCGCCCGGAATCACAACCGGGAGACGCAGCCAATCAAACGTGTCGTTGAGACCGTGCGCTCCGCCGTGGGCACCATGCTCCGCAGGCAGTGGCATGACCTGGTCGGCCACGACGGCGATGTCGAAGGCCTGTTGGTCGGGGTCGTTGACGAGTCGCTTCACCTCGGCGAGGCTCTTCCGTCCGGCGACTTCCTCGGAAGACATGTCGGTTTCCGACATCGCGTCGAGCTCCGCCAACTTCTCGAGCACCACAGGGTCGCTCAGTCGAGCCCGCACCGCCGAAGCGTAGTAGAGGTCAGGCTTTTCATAGACCAGCCCCATCGGCTTTACGGGGTAAATGCCGTGGCTGAACTTTGCCTGATACTCGTAGCCCTTCACGCCGAGGAAGAGGGAGCCGAGGACCAGCGTGGCGAGCATCCACGACTTTGCCAATGAGGTTTTGTTGGCCTTCGCGGCTTCGAGCGCGAGCACCACCGTGACGCTGGAGCAGATCAGCACGAACGTGTTAAACGCGCCGATCGGCTCACTGAGATGAACGTGGTGCGGTTTTGGCCACTGAAGGGCACCGAACCGCAGCACGACATAGCTCCCGAGCAACGCCGCGAAGAACATGATCTCCGTGGAGAGGAAGAGCCACATGATCAACTTGCCGCGCGAGAGCGGAAGCCCAGGCTGATACTGCAGCTTCAGGTGGCCGTGATGATCACCACCGTGGTCATCGCCATGATGGTGGGTGTCGTGGTGGCCGCCGTCGGCGAAATCAGACCCGGCGGCAAAAGCAGACGTGCTCATGGACGTAAGGGCTTCCCGTATCAAAAAGTGGAAAGGATGGGCTACCGCTCGTAAGCCGAAGCCAGTGGTGTTTCAACAGAATGGAATGTCTTAGATGGTGTGGCCTGTGGAGCCGATTCGCCAGCACCTGCCAGCGGGATTGAAGAAGGCCGCCCGAAGGCCACCACAGCGATCATCACCGCGGCGAGCGTACCGAGTGACGCCATCAACAGCCGTCGGGCTGAGGTGTCGTCGCGACGAATCGCAAAGTGTGCGGTGGCGGCGACGTAGATGCCGGCTGCGAAAGCCTCAGCGAGAAACAGACGAGTGCTCCCGGAGGGGACCGCCAGCAAGAGGCTTACCGGCACCATAGCGAGCGCTGCCGCAAGCGCCTGGCCGCCCGCACGAATCCCAGTCGGATCGTCGACGGTGAGCATCCGCATGCCTGCGTCGGCGTACTGCTTTCGGTACAGCCACGCGATCGCCATGAAATGTGGGAACTGCCAAAGGTAGAGCACGGTGGTGAGCGCTGCTGCCGCGAGAGCGCCTTCGGCTTCTCCGGCGGCCAGCCGTTCTGGTCCTTTCGCGGCCAGCCAGCCAATCACCACGGGCATCGCTCCCGAGATCGCCCCCACTGCGGTGTTGAGCGGGGTGCGCTGCTTGAGCGGGGTGTAGGCGACGACATACACGAGCCAGGTGAACAGGGCTGCTGCTGCTGCCCAGCCATCGACCGTCGCCAGGAGGCAAAGCCCAACCACGAGCGTCGCTGCGGTCAATCTGGTTGCCGACGAGATCGACATGCGACCTGCCGCCAGCGGGCGGTCTGCGGTTCGCGGCATGTGTTGATCGAGCGTCTTTTCAAGGAGTTGGTTGGCAACGCTCGAACTTGCCGCAACGAGGCCTGTTCCGACGAGCACGGCCAGCAGGCCTGCCGTCGTCACGCTGCCTTGATCGGTCAGCCACATGCCAGTCGCCACCGTGGCCAGCACCATCACGGCAATCCGCGGCCGGACCAGCATGGCCACGTCGCGGACCAGCGAATGGTCGCGAGAGGCGGCGGTTGCAGCGGTGGGGAGAGCGGCCAGCGGAGGGTCGATCGCGACACTCATGCGATCCCTCCCTTCGCGAGCGGCGTGGTGGACGAGCCCGTTTGGCCGCAGGTGATCGCCAACACCACCGCCATCCCAAAGATCATCATGCCGAGCACCACGTGCCCTGTGACGACGGCCGCGTTCCAAAGACTTCTCGCCTCCACTGGGGACGTCACCCAGGAGGAGAAAATGCGGCCAATCCACCCGTCAGGCACGCCCCAGTTCGCCAGCCAGGCAGCCGCACCAAGGATGATCTGGCAGGCAACCAAGACAAAGATGCCCGTTGACCAGATGACCGGGCTTTTGCTGACGGCCGCTTTCTCACCAGCAGCGAGGCTCGACGACGCGGCCTGGGGCATGAGCGTTGTTGCCCACGCGGAGCCCGCGGCAGCCACGGAAAGCAAGGCGACGACGCCTGCCCCGACGAGGTGGGCGAGGACAAGCCAACGGAATGTGAAGGGATCGACAATCGCCGCATCGATGTGACGAAGCTGAGCGCCCGCCACCAGCTGGGCATAGGCCGCTGCCACCAAACCAAACGAAAGATTGGCAAGCCAACGAGAGCGGACGACGGTGGCACGACGACGTGTGGTCAGCGAGGCAACCGCGATGGCAACGCCAAAGAAAAGCGGGCCCGTGCACGCGTGTACCTTCGCGATCGTCCGGTCATCGAGCAGCACTCGCATGCCACCGAGAATGCCCTGCAGAATAACGAGCACCACGGCGGCCGTTGCCAAGCCACGGACCAATCCGCGCTGCTCCCAGCGAAAACAGGCCGCAGCGAGCATCAGTGACAGGAAGCCGACGGTGGCTCCGAGGAGCCGATGGCCATGTTCCAGGAAGAGATCCCAAGGACCTCCCAACCACTCCGAAATCGGAAACAGAAACATGTTGTGCCCGTACGTCCCCGGCCAGTCAGGCACAGCCATTGCCGCGTCGTACGTCGTGACCAGGGCACCGAAGCAAAGCAACACCGCAGTCACGCCCACGAGCACGACCGCCACGGCGTGTGCTGCGTAGGAGCTGACGATGGTGCTGCTTCGATCGATCAAGAAGGCCTTCTCCTGTCAATAAACGGCGACGTTCGCGGTCGGCAGCCTCAGTGGGCAGCCGCCACCGCGTGCTCAAGCGGCGGATCTGTTTGCATGAGATGATCCTTCTCGCAACCAGGCACTGAGTACTCGTACGGCCCTCGATAGACAATCGGCTGGATGTCGAAGTTGCCGTGCCCGGGAGGGCTTGGAGCGGTCCACTCAAGACCATTGGCATTCCAGGGATTTCGCCCAGCCTTCGGTCCATAGAACATGCTCCAGAAGAAGTTGATCGCAAAAATCGCTTGGCAGGCAACCATCCCAATCGCGCAGTACGTCATGAAGGCGTTCATGGGCTGCAGGTGATGGAACGTCTCGTAGTGGTAGGCGTCGGCGAGGCGCCGCGGAAACCCAACCGCCCCGAGGATGTGCATCGTGAAGAAGGTGCCGTTGAGGAAAATGAAGGTCAGGAAGAAGTGAACCTTCCCCCAGAACTCGTTCATGGTCCGACCAAACATCTTCGGGAACCAGAAGTAGATTGCCGCCCACACGCCCATGGCCGTGCCCGCAAAAAGCACATAGTGGAAGTGTGCCACGATGAAGTAGGTGTCGTGGATGAAGATGTCGACGGGCGTGGCTGCCATGAAGATTCCCGACAGACCACCGATGATGAACATCGACACGAAGGAAATCGCGAACAGCATGGCTGTGGTGAACTGAATGCGGCCTCCCCAGAGAGTGCCGAGCCAGTTGAACGTCTTCACGGCACTTGGCAGGGCGATCATCATCGTTGAGACCATGAACGTCATGCCAAGAGCTGGGTTCATGCCCGAGATGAACATGTGGTGGCCCCACACGATGAAGCCGAGGCCGGCGATACCAGCGACGGAGTACACCATCGGGCGATAGCCGAACAGCGGCTTCCGGGCGAAGCAGGTCATGATGTCAGACACCATGCCCATCGCTGGCAGGATCATGATGTAGACCGCAGGGTGGCTGTAGAACCAGAAAAGGTGCTGCCACAGAAGCGGCTGGCCGCCGCCCGCCCCAGTCATTTGGTTATTGATGATGCTTCCTTCTGGGGAGAAGAAGCCAGTGCCGATCGTGCGGTCGAAGAGCTGCATGAAACCGGCAGCGGTGAGCACGGGCAGTGCGAAAGCCTGCAGGAGGGCCGTGATGAACATTGCCCAGATCGTCATCGGCAGGCGGAACATGGTCATGCCGGGGGCACGCATCACGATGATCGTGGTCATGTAGTTGACGCTTCCGAGCATCGACGACACACCAACAAAGGTCAGCCCGATCAGCCACAGGGTCTGCCCCATCCCACTCCCCGGCGATGCGCCGAGGTTTGTGGTCAGCGGCGGGTAGCTCGTCCAGCCGCTGGAAGCGGCGCCACCCTCCACAAAGAAACTCGCACCAAACGCGAAGAACGCTGGCCACATAAACCAGTAACTCAGCATGTTGAGCGTTGGGAACGCCATGTCGTCGGCGCCAATCATCAACGGGATGAGGAAGTTGCCGAAGGCACCCGCGAGAATCGGAATGATCACCAAGAAGATCATCACGGTGGCATGCATCGTGAAGAGCATCGTGTAGAACTCGGGGCTCATCTGGCCCCCTTCTTGGGCGAACAGTTTGCCGAGCACCGGGACATCCGACCACGGCCAGGCCACCTGCCAGCGAACGGCCAGTGCCAGCAGGCCGCCGATCAGAAACCACACGAGGGTGGAGAAGAGAAACTGGAGTCCGATGACCTTGTGGTCCTTCGAGAAGACGTAGGTCGAGAGAAACTCTGCGACCGGGCGAGGCTGAGCGGAACGTGCCGGAGCGACCGTCGTCGTGTCACCGGGGCCGTGATGCGTTACCGTGCTCATGGATGTCTCCGTCTCTTTAGCAGTGGAGTTGGGTGCGTTGCTGAGGTGTCTGAAAAAAAGTGCGGGTCGCCGGGGAGCGGCTGAGTGGTGATGATCTAGAGATCTTCTTGCAGGGGTTCGGCCTGCGTCGCTTCCTGTTCGCGATACTTCGCCTCGAGCCAGGCATCAAAGTCTTCGCGTGATTCAATTGTGATGCGGCCCTTCATCTTGTAGTGGCCCCATCCACACAGCTCCGCGCAGACCAAGTCGTACTGACCGACTTCGGAAGCCTTGAACCACACAGGAATCTTCATGCCCGGCACGGCGTCTTGCTTTACCCGCAGGTTGGGGAGGAAGAAACTATGCAGCACGTCCATGCTTTTCAGCTGAACGAGGATGTCTTCGTCCACGGGGACGTGGAGGTCGTTCACCAAGAAGAGGTCGTCTGGCGTGCCGAGGTCACCGTCTGGGCCAGGGTAACGCAATCGCCATTCAAACTGCCTGGCCACCACCTCGACGGTGGGCTTCATCACGGGGCGTCGCATCTTCATGTCGGCCCAGGCATTCATCTGGTAGATCGCTAGGAAGAGCAACAAGACCGCTGGGATGATGGTCCAAATGACTTCCAGTGTGTGGCTACCCTGGATGTAGGTCGCCTTCTGGTCGCCGCGAGCGGCTTCGTCGTATTTCCAGACAAACCAGAACAGCAGCATCTCCGTGGCAATGAAGACGATGCCTGTCAGGGCCAGGATGAAGTAGAAGAGCGAGTCGATGTCTTTGCCGTGAGCGGAGACATCCTTCGGCAGCCAGACGTCGATCGATGGGGCGACGGCGAATACCGCCACACCAAGGACCGGCACGGCCAGAAAGACGAGGCTCCAGAACAAGCCAGCTAGTCGGTTTCGCACGGTGCGACGACTCCTAAAACGTGGTTCTTTGAAAAAGTTCGGTTGGGCGTTGACGATCGATGACTACAGGCGATCTCGGGCAACCATGGAACGGTCGGCACCAAGCTCTCCATCGTATTCATAGGGCAGCGACCGTACGTAGTTGACGATGTGCCAGATTTCATCGGGCGTGAGTGTTCCGGCAGCAGCGGGCATCGGGGCGCCGTTGATGCCTGCGTGAATGCGGTAGTAAAGGTCGAGCGGACGCCGGCCTCCGCGGTAGATCGCCTGACGCAGGTTGCGTGGCTGAATCGTGCGTGGATCGAGTGCATCACCCGCCAGGGCTTTGTCGGATCGAGCCAGCCAGGCGCGGTGCTCTGCCTTCTCCTCGCGACTCATCTCCGAGGTGCTCGCATCATGCGCACTCAAGACCTCATCCGACCACTGCTTCACGACCTTGTTCCAGTCGTCGTAGTCGTTCGCCTGCCCATCCCCAAGGCCCGTGACGCCGTGGCACTTCACGCAGTTGGCTTTGTTGCCGTAGAAGAGCTCTTTGCCCAAAGCGATCGACTCTTGGAGGTCCACTTCTGGCATCTCGGGAACGTCAATAATGGCGTCTTCCGCTTCCTGCCACCGTTCAGCCACAGGAAGGAGGATCTCTTCGACGAGGAACTCGCGCGTTTCGGGAAGTTTGCCTTCGTCTTCGTCGTCCAGTTCGAAGTAGTACCGCATCAGCGAAAGCTCGGCTTCGCCACGCATGCTGAGGTATTTCACGTACTCCACGAGGGCGTCGACCTTCGCTTCGCCAAGCAACGCAAACGAAGGCATCGAGGTGCCGTTGATGCCATTGTTGAGGATGGTCACGAGGTCGGCATGCGTCGGCTTGTCGGCACGCTCGGTGCTCTTGAACTTGAACCAGCCCGGGCGGTAGTCCCGCGGGTAGGGGTTCAGGAACGCAGCGGTGGGCCCCATCCCGTCGCCCGTGACGCCGTGACAGTGGCTGCAGTGCTCGCGGAAGAGGCCATTTTTCCGGCCGACGATGTCGCTGTGCACGGGGCCAGCCGCGAGGCGGAGTTTGGAGACGTCGAGGCCCGTTTCGGGCAACGCCACAGGGTCGTCAGGAGTGCCAAACATTGCTTCGAGGATCGTCGCGACCTGGGCTTCCTGATCCGGCGTGAGCCGCTGCTTGGCAGCTTCGACCATGTTTGGCCGGAACGACGCTGCTGGCGTTTTGCCGCAGCCTGTCGCGCTCATCAGCAACCCACACAGCAGCAGTGTGCAGGCTAACGCCGGGGAGGCGTTTTGCATCACACGTTGGAGGCTTTCGCACACGAAAAAGGAGTGACGATTCATAGCGATGACAGGTGAGGAAAAGGACTGTTTAAGTTTGCTCAGGACGGCGCGCCGCCCATGTGTTCGCCTGGCGCGAAGGCATCAGCCTCCGAGTGCAGACGCCTGAATCTCAATGCTTCCAATGTCGGTGGTCTCGTCGGCGGTGAGGGTGACTGTGAACCGCCCCTTTGAGGACCAGTCCAGTTCGGGCTCCTCGGCTGCCAAGGCCCCATTGGGGCCAGTCGACCGCTCGTGCCAAACCTGAAACTCGATCTCTTCCCCTGCGGGAAGGTCGGGGATCGTGAAACTGCCATCCGACGAGGACACGGCCACGTATCCATCCTTCCGGAAGACGGCGTAGGCCTTCATCCAGGGATGGATGTTGCAGGTGACCATGGTGGGCATGCCTGTCTCACTTGCCGGCGTGAACAGCGTGCCGTTCCCTGCAGGAATCAGCTGATTGAAACTGGTGCCCGAAACATTCGTGTTGTGGCCAATTGGATCGCTGTTGCGAACATCGATCGCTTGCCCCACGCGAGCGGCAAAAACGGGCGCGAGAAACTCGCATGCTTTCTGATCAAACACGAGGGGTTCTGCGGAAAACTCGCGTTCTTTGACACGGCCAGCTTTGCGAGCAAAGACGACCACGTTGGCGAGGCCACCTGATGCTTCGTCTACTTGGAGAGATTGATCGAAGAGTTTGCGACCTTCGGCGGTGCAGACCGCCATGTCTTTGTCAACGACCAGTTGCTTTGCCCCTGGCGGCGTGCCCACGAAGATAAACCGGCCAGTGAGTGTGCCCCAGCCGGTCCCAGTGCTGGCAGCCGCAGCTCCGCCTTCGCCAGAATCACCACCCTCGCTCGAGAGTGATTGACGCAACACGGCGGCTGCCTCACGGTCGGGTGTGGGCGCAGCGAGCCTGCCCTGGCCACAGCCTGTCATGGCTGTCAGCAAGACCGCAGCTAGCAAACTGTGAGCTACGAAGCAGCTGAACACTGAACGCTTTTCTGAAGTGAGACGCATGTTCCGCACGCAAGATTCCTTTTGAATCAACGGGGCTTTCTTCTCGTGAATCAACACTCGTGAAAGGTTTACTTGAAGACAGAGGCGTCGAGCACCATTTCGCCAAGGTCCGTGCCAGACGCCTTGATCTCGACGTCCATCCGGCCCCGCTTCACGTCGGTCTTCTTGCCGCCGATCACGATCGTGTCGAGGTAGCCAGCCTTCTCATGCCACAGTTGCAGCTCGAGTTCGCCAGCGGGCAACTTTTCGATCGTGAAACTGCCATCTTCGCCGGTGACTGCCGCGTACGGGTTGTCGCGGACGACGACCCAGCCCTTCATCCACGGGTGGATGTTGCAGGTGACGGCAGCCGGCACGGCTTCGTCTGAGCGGAAGGAGATCTTTGTTTCGCCACCGGCGGGGATGAGCGTGTTGGAGGCAGGGTTCTTCAGGGTGGCGACATTGCTGTTATGGCCAACCGGATCGGAGTTCTTAATAACCATGTCTTGGCCGACCTGCACAAACGCGACGTGAGGGAAAAAGCGGCAGCCAAGGTTGTCGAGGACGACCGGCTCGGTGGCCTTGAGGTCGGGATGCACATCCACGTTCTTGTCGCGCACGAAGATCACTATGTTGGCGACTCCCTTTCCTTCGCCGACGACGAGCTCTTCATTGACGAGGTCGAACTTGCTGCAGACGTCCACGTCCTTGTCGACCGTCAGCTTGGGAGCGGCCGGTGCGTCGCCGCCAAACACAAAGCGTCCGGTCAGCGTGCCCCATTCGGCAGCGAAGACGCTGGCGGGGGTTAGCAGAAGAGCGGCGGCGAAGGAGAGGCCGATGCGGCGGACGTTTGAGGTGGGCATGGAGAAACTCCAGTACAAGGGGGCAGGAGAACGAGGGGTAGGTTTTTCTCTCTTCGACATCGTAGGCAGCAGGCCGCGTTCGTCGCGAGTTTTCACGTCATCCGTCGCGTGAGCCGACTAAGGGGTGGCGACAGCGGGGACGCTTTGGTTCGATACAGCGGCTGAGTCGCCAAGGCCTGGTTCACTCGGGAGTGCCGGTGAATCGGTCTGGGCGGAATCTTCCGTTTGCGGGGTTTCTTCAACGGGCTGCTTCAGGAACGCGTCGAGCGACATGCTGCGGCCGGTGAAGATGTCGTAGTTCATGAGCAGGTCGGTCAAGGCATCGAGCTGCTCTTCACTCGTGCCGTGATACAGATCCTGACTCACCGGCTTGTCAAACGGGATGTTGACAGGCATGCCCGTGTACGGCAGGAATCGCTTGGGGTTGCCAATCCACCCGTGGACATAATCCGGTCGGAGCCTCTGCCGAACGACGGACAGTTGCGGTGCCAGGGCCTTCGGATTGCCAGGCGGAGCGTAGTCGCCCACAAGGTGACACTTCACGCAGTAGTTGCCGTTGGTGACGATCTTCATCGCATCGGTGAGATGCTCTGGGTAGACCTTCTCCCGTTCGGTGAGGGTGCTCGACTCGTACCGTGGGTCGTAGTCGTAGGGGAAGTCAGCACCGTCGACCGCCGCGAAGTAATTCACGAGCGCCGAGGCCTGCTCAGCCGAAAGGTTGAAGCGAGGCATGCGGAGAACAGCGGCAGGTCGGATTGGCTCCGGTGCCAGCAGGAAGGTGTGCAACCAGCTGGACTGCACCTTCTTGCCTTCGCCAACAAGAGGCGGAGGCAGCCATCCCCATGCGTCGTCAGCCTTGACGTTCGGATTGATCTCCATTTCGTCTTCGATGACGACCGGGAACAGCAGCCGCGCCAGGTCGCCACCACGTGCTGGGTAGGTCTGGCCCGCCTCAATCGCATCCTCAGGCACGAAGATGTTTTGGGAGCCCACGGCCCACGGCTCGCCATTGATAATGGCATCACGGTAGAGCATCAGCGCCCGATGCGGGATGATCTCGGGATCTTCCTCCGCGTCTTCGCGAGTGATCGGTATGAAGTCCTGGTCAACCAACTGGGGCTCGCCCGTCTCCGAATCGAGGACAGGGAGACCGTGCAGTGAGGCAAAACGACGTCCCTGTGAGTCGGTGGCCAGCGACGCCTTCAGTTCGTCCTGCGAGAAGTGAGGCTGCAGGAAGGCGTAGTCAGGCACCACTGGCGGGTCACTGATGGAGTCGGGGGTGTATCGGACATCCCACCGCTCAGTTTCTAGCACGTGGCAGCCGCCACAGTTGAACTGCTCGAGGACGGCACGGCCGTCGAGCCGTGCTTGCTCGCGAGGCTCCGGTCGATGCAGGAACTCCTCGGCGGGTGGTTCGGCGACCAACCCGAGCACGAAAGTCATCACAGACTCACGCTGTTCCGCATTAAAGGGGAACTGCGGCATGCGGTAACGCTCGTTGTACGACTTGTTCTCGGTCTTCTCGTAGTCGTAGCTCCGCGGGGCACGCAGTTTCTGCCAGAGGAAGCCTTGCCGGTCGTGGGCCAGGAGTTTCTCCAAGAAGTAGCCCGTGTCCGGGTCGAGCGATTCCGGGTTGACATGGTGCTCTCGGGTGTCGGCGTAGGCGAGTTCCGCAGCGACCGGCGCGTCCACGAGGTGATCCTCTTCGTCGTGGGCTACGTCGTCGTGGGCGTGCTCTTCACCCTCGGCGTGGGCATGCTCATCGGCATGGTCGCCCGCGTGGTCGCTGTGGTGCGCATCGTCGTGGTGGCTGGCCGCGTGATGGCCATGGCCGCCGAGTTCCTTCATGAGGTAGGGGACGATCTGCTCAAAGGCAATCTTCGACGATTCCTTTCGGCCCCAGTCGGCGAGCGCAGCACCCGCAGGCTTGGCGTCTTCAAACCCAGGGATGTTGTGGCAGGAGTAGCAGGCAAGCTTGCCGACGGTCTTCTTGCCAACGTACTCAAGCAGCTGCTGGTCGCGTCCTTCGGTGTTGCCCGACAGGCCCACCAGCATCGCCTCGTCACCGGTGATCGCGGCCATCGACTCGGGCAAACCGTTTCTGGCGTACTCGGCCGCTTTTTCCTTCGTGAACCGGCCTTCGAGGTAGAGCGTGGCCAGCTCTTCCGTGGCCTCCCGCTCGTCGGCGGTGAGGGAGTCGGCGTCAGGGATGTCGGTCGCCTGCCAGTCCTGCGTCGACTCCATGAGCCACGCGACAGCGTCTGCAGCCGGGTCGCTCACCGTGCCGTCAGCCTCGGTGACAGGCTCAAGCAGCACGTTGGGCATGAGGGTCTTGGGGTGGTACTTGCTCGGCTCGCGTAACCAGCTGTAGAGCCAGGCTTCCCCGTTTGGATGCGATGCAAGCTTCGCGCCAATGCGCGAGAGGTCCGGACCCTGGTTGTTGGTCGCGCCGGGGAACTCCTCGTGCTGATGGCACGCGAGACAGCCACGGACCTGCACAACCTTCTGGCCGCGTTCCGCGTCCGGGGCCGCGGTGATGCCTTCGAACGGCGTCACGTAGTCGAACGGCGCGCTCACGGCGTTGAGGTAGGTGATGATCGAGCGGATCTCGATCGGCTCATACCGCTCGCTCTCGGCAAGGCCAGGACCAGAAAGGTGGTCCCACAGACCGAAGAAGCGAGGCATCTTCGTGGAGGGGCGGAAGTCCATTGGATTCCTCAGCCACGAGTAGAGCCAATCAAAGCCAACCTTCGACGAAAGGTGCCGGAGGCTCGGGCCCACCTTGGGCAGCGAACCGGGAGTGTCGGGGTCTTTCAGCAACGCTCCAAGCGTGTGGGATCGCGGAGTGAGGACGCCGTCTTCACCGGCCTCGGCATCTTCCTTGATCAGCGTCGCCAGACGCGTGCGGGCGGCGGCGGTGTCTGGGCTGTTACGAACGTTTTCTGCCAAGCTCACAGCCGTGGGCGCGAGCGAGGCAAGACCGGGATCGCTCAGCAGGGCTTCGGCAACTTCGTGGAAGTTGGGGCTGACACGCATGTCGGGGCCGATCCGCGTGTCCGGACCGGCGTATCCATTGATCTCGTGGCAGCCGTAGCAGCCGTACTCACGGATGGTGTGGTAGCCGTCGACAAGCTTGGGTGCCGGAGGCTCTGGGAAACGGCTGCTGGCCTCAAGGTCGATCACCTGGTGGTGGCACTTCAGGCAGCTGGATTCCTCAAATCGCTCGGAGAGCATGGGGTAGATCCAGTGGTGGTTGTCAAACCAGCCATGCTCGTCGTGCCAGTCGTGGGCTTCCTTGGGCGAGTTCGGTGAGTGCGAGGCCCACTTAAAGGAAGTGGCGCTCCCCTGCCCTTCGTGGCAGATCGTGCAGCCAAACTGCTGCTTGGGATGGGGGCTCAGCGAACCGACGAAGAGATCAAGTCGCGGATGACTCGCGTAGGGCTGTGGCACACCACGACGAATCGTGAGCGAGAGAGGGCTTCCCCACGACGGGCTCTCCACCAGGCCAGCGATCGCCACATCACGAGCAAACGTTCGGCCGCCGTCGATGGCCTCGATCACGTCGCCGGCGACGAGGCCGGCAATGGCCGCCGGGCTTTCGGGCCGCACGACGGTGATCGTGGGGTCGTCAGCATGGAACAGTCCCGCAGCAGCGAACCTGAGACCATAGAGTTTTTCAACTTGGTCGTTGCCATCCCCTTCCACCTGCACGGCAACTTCGCCGGCGGCGGCGTCCGCCGCGAGGGTGTCACCAAGGGTGGCTGCGGGGTTTTCTGGCGTGGAGAGCGACAGTGTCAGCTGTTCGGTTTCGGGATAGCCGGCCGCGGTTGGGTTGCCTGGCGCGGATTTTTCGATGCCTTGATGGCAGGTGGTGCAGCGATCGAAGCGGGCAACGTCGCGGAAGTTGTTGTTAAACGTCAGGTCAGGCAGCCAGATCTGATCGACGCGCAGCGGACCCCCAAACGCATCGAGCACGGGTAGTTCCAGAATCGTCTTGCCAATGTTGGGTGCCTTGTCATCACGAGTCTTCGCGAGCATATCAAGGCCCTGGCGGTGATCAGCAAGGCCCTTTGCAGCGCTGTCTTCCGAGGCGGTGATCTCCCTGAGGATCCGCTCGAGTTCCTTGCGATGCGTGGAGTCGGCCTGGTTGACGAGGGTGGCCTCGTTGACCTTCGCGGTGGAGGCGCTGGCGGTTGTCTGGAGTTCTTCCAGTCGACGGTCTGGAGCCCCCTCGGCGACGGCGAGTTCGAAGTCGGCACGCGCCTTGTCGAACTGTGCCTTGAGGAGCTTCAGCTGGCCTGCGGACTGGTCTTCCCGGTAGGAGCAGCGGTCGACGATGTCGCGAAACCGCTGCAGCAGATCGCCACGGAGCACGAATCGGCGATCGGGATCGGTGGTCGTGGTGAGGTTTTCAACATCGGCCCTGGCGAGTTCGGCGGCTTCCGCGTCTTCAGGCACGCTCTGGGCCTTCTGGAGGAATGCGGCCGTCAGGGCGGGGTCGAGGTCGGCGCGGCGTACTTCCGCCAATGCTTCTTCGAGCTCCTTCAGTCGCTCCGTATACGCGCGGGATTCCTCCTCCGCGACGCGGGCGGTTGCCGTCCAAGTTTCGAGATCCCGAAACTCTCGCTGGTACTTCTTCCAGGGACGGTTGTGGTCTGCCACGAGCATGGCGACCGTTGCAACAAGCAGGGCGATGGCCGACACGCCAAAGACGACGTGCAACACCTTGAGGTCGCGCCAGGTCTGTTCTGTTGCGGGCATGACGAACTTTTCTCTTCCGGGCGTGTCTTGAACTGTGGACAGGAACGATGGAACAAAAAACCTTATGCCGCTTCTTGGCTAGCGGCCGCAGAGACCCTTGGGCCTCACCTCAAAAGTTGAGTGAGATTTCTGGGATGCTCACGATGTATTTCAGGTTGACCGTCCAACGAAGGATCATCTTGAGTGGCAAACTCAGCATGAGCAGCATGAGGTTGGCCATCACCATGTACCGAATCAGGCCCATCTTCGCGTAGTAGCGGCGAAAAATGGTGACTGCCATCAGAGGTGGCAGCAGCACCAGGTAGGCCCCCACGAGGATGAGCCCTGGCGCCTCGCGAAGGAGGATCGTGCCGATCTGCACATACCACGGGCTATCGGCAGCAGCGAGCGGGAGTGGGCGATCGAACAGCCCAATCCAAAACATCTGCGGAAGGTCGACGTTGTTGAGCACCTCAACCTTGTAGGGGCTCCAGTACTCGAACGGACCGAAAAAGTTCCAGTTTGGGCCACGCAAGAACGTCCCGAGGATGATCAGCGTGATCCACAACTCGAGGAAGCCAAACTGAAACGTCAGGTAGGCAAACTTTCGCTCGGCGATCGTGTAGTAGCCATTTCCCTTCTTATTGAAGTCAATGTACGGCAGGGCCATCAGGCCGAAGATCACAAGGCTCGGCAGCACCACGCCCGCATACCACGGGTCGAAGTAAACGAGCATTTCCTGAAGGCCGAGGAAGTACCACGGAGCCTTGGAGGGATTCGGCGTCTTCACGCTGCTGGCCGGTTCTTCGAGTGGTGCGGGAAGAAGGATGGCCCAGGCGAGCAAGAACGCAGTGACTGCGATCATGCAGATCAGTTCGGTGTACACGAGGTCTGGCCAGACGAGCACCTTCTCATCGTTGACCTTCTCGATCGGGGGCTCGCCTCGGAGCATTCGCTCGTCATTGACGACGGCCTGTTTGGTCGCCACCCACGTGAAGAAAGCCAGCAGGAAGACGAGGCCGACGATCGGCACGTTGTCGGCCTTCATCACAATCAAGGCGAAGTTCTGGTCTGCCATCGAAAGCCCCATCAAGAGAAGGGCTACGTTGAACAGGCTCCACGCCACCATCGGCTGCACGAAGAACTTACGGTAGACGAAGAAACCGACAAGCAAAACCGTTGTGCCGACCGTGTAGTTCACCGGACCGGAGAGGGTGTTGACGAGGTTTCTCACCGACTCAGGCAGCGAGGGCACCGTCGCCTCGGATCCCGAGAGAGCCAAACTTCCCAGCACCATCATCACGCAGGCGAACGTGGTCCAGATCACAGCCCACACTGGCTGGTGCTTTCGCTGCCAGAGAATCAACGCGGCGATGCCGTTCATGATGGCGATCGCGGCGTAGTACCCACCAAGGAATCCCGCGACGTCCTTGAGGAACAGTTCGTTCGAATGCATGACCGTGCCGGGCGTTTTCTAGGGTGGTGGAGGTGAAAGAAACGGTGGAAACGTTGCCGGGGCCGCGTGGGAACGCAGGCCCTCATATGCCGAGCCACATCACAGCGGGCCGCTGATGCCGCCGTCCTTGCGGACTCTCCAGAAGTGAATGGCAAGCAAGAGCGCCACCGCCAGTGGAATTGCAATGCAGTGGAGCACGTAGAAACGATTGAGGGTTTCCTCGCCCACGAAACGGGCACCGAGGAGACCAAAGCGTGCGTCGGAGCCGTCGGTAATCATGTCGAGGCCACCGATGGTCAGCAGCTGCTGGCCCGGGCCTTCGTAGCCGAGGAGTGGCGTTGCCCGGGCCATGTTGGAACCGACGGTGATCGCCCAGATTGCCAACTGATCCCACGGAAGCAGGTAGCCGGTAAAGGAGAGCAGAAGCGTCAGCAGTAGCAGGATCACACCGATCACCCAGTTGAACTCACGTGGCGGCTTGTAACTGCCGGTGAGAAACACGCGATACATGTGAAGCCACGTGGTAATCACCATTGCGTGCGCACCCCATCTGTGGAGTTCGCGGAGGATTCCTAGGCTCGTGACGTCGCGAAGGGCGAGGATGTCGTTGTAGGCCCACTCAAGCGTGGGACGGTAATAGAACATCAGCAGCACGCCGGTGACCGTCTCCACCAAGAAAAGGAAGAAGGTCACACCACCCATGCACCACGTGAAGGAGAGCGCGATGCCCTGCTTCTTGATCGACACGGGGTGCAGGTGCAGGAAGAAGTTGGTGAGCATCACGACGATCCGGTTTCGCCGGTCGAGCGGCATGGGATGCCGGAAGATGCTCTTCCAAATCTGCGAGTTGCGAATCGTTTCGCCGATAGCCATGAGTGTGTCCGAGTCTGCTGCAGTCGAGTGAAGGGTTGTACGCGTTGGCGTGTGATCAGTGTTTAGGCTGTCACAAACGAAGCTGGATCAGCCCACTGGCCCAGCTCTTCCTGGAAGGTTCGGCTCTTGTCGACTTCGAGCTGGCCGTCGTCTGAAACGTTGATGGCGTATCGCTCAAGTGGTCGTGGAGCGGGGCCTTCAAAGTTCACGCCGTCCTTGTAGAAGCCGCTGCCGTGGCAGGGGCACTTGAACTTCTGCTCTGCCTCAAGCCAGTTGGGCGTGCAGCCAAGGTGAGTGCACACGGTCTTCAGGGCGTAGATCTGTTCCACCCCCTGAAACTCGCTGTTAACCACCCACACGCCGTACTGGGCGACAAACTTGGTTTCCACTTTGCCCGTTGGAAAGGCCTCTTTGAAGCCAACCTTGAAGCGGCTTGGTGGTTCGGCCAGCACATTGGGGAAGAGAAACCGAGCCAAGCCCAGCGAGAACAGGCCACCGGTGACGGAGAGGGCAGAAAAGCCCACCGCCATGAAGGAACCCATGGCCACCGAGAGGAATCCTCGCCGGTCTTCTGCGGCGGCCTTCTTCAATGTGGGGGTCGGGCGCGTTGGTTTCGGAGGCACGGGGCGGCCTGCCGGCTTCTCTTTCGCCGCGGGCTTTGCCTGGGGCTTCGCGGATGCCGGGGCGTCTGCCTTGCTCACGGGGCCAGGCTTCGCTCCAGCTCGAGCGGCGGCCAGAATGCTGGCGGTATCACGCGGCATGGCGGCCATTTTGGGGGCCGCGGGCTTGTCCCCTGAGGCTTTTGCCGCTGCGGGCTTGGGAGCGGCCGCTTTCGCAGCCGGCTTCGCGGGGGCTGCTTCGGCGGGCGCCTCTGCCGCCGCCTTTTGGCGGGCAAGTTTCATGATCTCGGCCACGCTTGGCCGAGCACCCCCCTTGGCCACAGCGGGTGTGGCGGCTGCCGGAGCCGCAGGAGCCTCAGCCGCGGCTACCTCGCTGCTGGCTGCTGCGGTCGTCTCTGCGGCGTTGTCTGCCGCGCTCGCCGGCTCGCTCTCTGCGGGCGGGCTGCTCTCGCCGCCGCCTGCCTTCTGAGCTCGCGCCGCTGCAAGAATCTCCGCCACCGACATCTTTTTTCGATCAGCCATGCTGCTCACCTTGACGCCTGCTCGCGAGGCATGAGTCATGGACATGACTCAGCCGTCGCGACCTGCTCGCGTTAAACGACATCCCCTCATCCGTGAAAGAGCCTGACGAGACTGCGCTCGAAACGTTCGGCGACGAAAAGCCGCGTCGAACCGAAAGCAGTGCCGCAAACTGTCGGCTGGGCCGAGCCGGAAACCCCTCGCCCGTGAGGCCGCGAGGCGTAGTGCGACCAGCAATCCTGTGCCACTGCTCAGGACCCGACAACCGCGACATCTTTTCCCGCTGCCCCGTCCGTGGTGTGGCAACGAACGCGTTTCTCACCCTGCTCTGCTCCATATCGAGCACTCTTTCCCGAAAACATCGGGAAAAAAAGGGGTTCGTGATTTTTTTCACGAAGTCTCTCTTAACTCTATCGGCCACTGCGGTACTGTCAACGTCACCCCAGATACGTGAAGCCCCCCGCTTTGCCTGACTCTCTTGAACGACAGCCGGCATGATCGCCACAATCGGCACGGCAGTCACCTCTGCCACGTCGATGCGTGTGTCAGCATAGACACCCTTGGGTGCGTCTCGTCGGGTTCGCGGGAATCGTGGGCTGACAAAGGAGTCGCTGCGTTCTTGACGTGTCGGAAGCCGAAAAGGCTTCCAGGGTCCCACGGCCCCGCCCTCTCTGCCGCCGTATTTCTCATAGGATTCAAGCGAACGTGCCGCACTCCAAACGTGTTCTTGTCGTCGGTTCTGGAGGGCGTGAACATGCGATCGCCTGGAAACTTGCCGCAGATGGCGCCGAGGTGCTGATTGCCCCCGGCAACGCCGGGACGGCCACTGTTGGGGAAAACCTGCCGATCGCGGTCGATGACATCCGAAGCCTGCTCGATGTGGCGATCAAGCGGAAGGTCGACCTGACGGTAGTCGGTCCTGAGGTGCCGCTGGTGGCAGGGATCGTTGACGCCTTCCAAGCCAAGAAGCTGCGGATCTTTGGCCCGACCGCAGACGCGGCCCGGCTCGAAGGAAGCAAAGCTTTTTGCAAGAAGGTTCTCCATCGAGGCGATGTTCCCACCGCGGCCTACCGGGAGTTTCGGTCGGGCGAGAAGGCACGGGAGTATCTCGAGGCCCGCGAAGAGACGCCGTTGGTTGTGAAGGCCGACGGGCTTGCGGCTGGCAAAGGCGTGTTCGTGTGTTCGACGCGCGACGAGGCGCTCGCGGCTGTCGAGGCCTTGGCGGACGGCGGGCAGTCGATCCTGATCGAGGAACGGCTCGATGGCATTGAAGTGAGCGTTTTGGCGATCACCGACGGCCGCACGATTGTCACGCTGCCGCCGCTGCAGGACCACAAGGCGGCTTACGACGGGGATCAAGGGCCCAACACCGGCGGTATGGGGGCCTACTGCCCCACGCCATTTGTGGATGCCGCGATGCTCGCCGAGATCGAGGAACAGATTCTTGTGCCCACGATCCACGCGATGAAGCGAGGCCGCACACCCTTTCAGGGAGTCCTGTATGCCGGGCTGATGCTGACGCCGCAGGGTCCCAAAGTGCTCGAATACAACGTGCGGTTTGGCGATCCGGAGTGCCAGCCTCTGATGGCCCTGCTGAAGTCCAGTCTGCTCGATCTGCTCGACGCCGCAGTCGACGGGCGTCTGGAGGAGGTGGAGCCCCCAGAATGGAAACGTGAGGCTGCCGTGGCTGTGGTGATGGCGGCGGAGGGCTATCCCGGGTCCTATCCCAGCGGCCATCCGATTCGTGGGCTGCATGAGGCAGCAGAGGTGCCTGGGGTGCAGGTTTTCCACGCCGGCACAAAACGCGTCGATGGTCAGGTGGAGACGGCCGGCGGCCGTGTTCTTGCGGTGACGGCGACGGCTCCGACATTGCCTCAGGCAAAACTGCAGGCCTACACGGGCGTGCGGGCCATCCGCTGGATTGGCGGTTGGTGCCGCAAGGACATCGCTGACAAAGGTATCCGTCGCGAGCGTGAACTCGCCGCACGCGACGAAGAGGTGGAGTCGAGATGAAACTCCGGGCGGGGATTGTCGGGCTCGGGCCCAACTGGGAGAGCCGCTACCTGCCGGCGCTGCGAACGCTTGTGGATCGGTTCGAGGTTCGCGGCATCTGCGAACAGGTGTCGCATCGAGCCGAACGGGCCGCGCGAGAACTCAACGCGATCCCTGTCGATGGCTATCGCGCCCTCGCTGCCCGTGACGACATCGATGTGATTCTCTGCCTCTCTGATCAGTGGTATGGCGTGACGCCAATCCTGGCGGCGTGTGATTACGGCAAGGCGGTCTATTCGGCACTCTCGTTTCCGCTCGATGCCCACGAGGCGGCGCTCCTCAGGGAACGCGTCGACGCGTCTGGGATTGCCTTCATGGCCGAACTCCCGCGTCGTCACGCGCCGGCAACGATCCGACTCAAAGAACTGATCGCCACGCGTCTGGGCTGCCCTCGGATGCTCTTCTGCCACCGTCGCGTTGCGGTTGAGAAGCAGGGCGTGGCCGTGCGCGACCAGGGAACAGAGTCACGCGACCTGATGGAACTCGTGGATTGGTGTGGGTACGTCGCCGGCACGCTTCCCACGAGCGTCGTGGGTGTTCGTCATGCCGATGCCAAAGTGGAAGGCGTCGATGACTACCAGATGATGAGCCTCGACTTTTCGCCTCGTCCGCCGACAGGCTCCGGGTGCCTTGCTCAGATCAGCTGCGGCTACTACATGCCGCAGCAGTGGGAAGAGGCCGTCACCTTCCGCCCGCCAGCGGCCCTGCAGGTTGCCTGCGACAACGGCATCGCTTTCGTCGACCTTCCCACCTCGCTGGTCTGGTTTGACACGGCGGGCCGGCACATGGAGTCGCTCGAGAATGATCGGCCCGTTGGCGAGATGATGCTCGCTCAGTTTCACCGCATGGTGACGAGCCTCGTCCGCCATGTCAGCGGTCTCGATGACACACTGTTTGCGATGAAGGTGGTCTCGGCGGCCAACGCGAGTCAACGCGAAGGCCGCCGGATTCCTCTTAGCGATGGTTAGCTGCCCAAAGCCTCGACCACGAGGTCGCCTACTGCTGCGGTCCCGTAGCCCATGCGGCCAGCGGCCTGACTCTTCATCTTGGTGCCGGTCACGTGGGCAACCGCCTTCTCGATGCGAGCCGCCGCGGCAGGCTGTCCGGAGTGCTCCAGCAGCATTGCCATCGCGTTGATGGCGGCGATCGGGTTGATCTGATCGGTGCCGGTGTACTTCGGAGCGCTGCCACCCATCGGCTCGAACATGCTCACGCCGCCCGCATCGGGATTGAGGTTGCCGCCAGCGGCGACGCCCATGCCACCCTGCAGGATGCCGGCAAGGTCGGTGATGATGTCGCCAAACATGTTGGTGGTGACGATCACGTCATAGAAGTCGGGGTTCTTCACCATCCACATGCAGCACGCATCGACGTGGTTGTAGTCGGTCTTCACGTCGGGGTATTCGCGAGCCACTTCTTGGAAGGTCCGCCACCACAGGTCGTGACCGAACGTGAGGACGTTGGTTTTGGCGACCAGTGTGAGCGTCTTCTTCGGGCTGTTTCGCTTGCGGGTGTACTCAAACGCCCAGCGGATGCATCGTTCGCAGCCCTTCCGCGTGTAGATCGCCTGTTGGACAGCGACCTCATCCGCAGTGTCTTTCTTGAGAAAGCCGCCCACGCCGCAGTAGAGGTCTTCCGTGTTCTCACGCACGACGACGAAGTCGATGTCGTCAGGGCCGCGGCCGGCAAGAGGCGTCTCAACGCCAGGGAGAAGCTTCACTGGCCGAAGGTTGATGTACTGATCGAGTTGAAAGCGAAGTTGCAGCAGCAGGCCCTTCTCGAGCACGCCCGGCTGCACGTCTGGATGCCCGATGGCACCAAGGAACACCGCCTGCTTGCTCCGTAGCAGGTCGAGGCCCCCTTCGGGGATCAGGTCCCCGGTCCGCAGGTAGCGGTCACCGCCCCAGTCGAGTTCTTCGATTTCGTAGGTGAAGCCTTCGAGCTTGGAAACGGCCTCGAGGACCTTCACGGCCTCCCGAGTCACTTCAGGACCAGTCCCGTCGCCAGGGATTGTTGCGATTGCAAGGGGACGGTCAGCCATGAACGTGGTCCTTTCTAGAGGGAAGCGGCTCGAACAAGGGCAAGCGAAAAGCTCGTCATGCCAGAGCATCGCATCTGCTGCCGACAACGCAACAAAGGCCTCGCAGCGAAGCGGCAGAACGCGATTTTCATCGCACTGCCCGGCGAAGGCCTCGTGGTTCACGGGATCTGAATCACGTGAAGAATGGCACGCGATGCTGCGAGGACGCGGGCTTTAGTTGTTGCTGAAGTTGAGGCTTTTGGGCGACTTCGCCCCGAGCGGATTCTTCAAGAATGCCCGACGGCATGCATCGCACAGGTCGAAGCGGAGGGTGCGGGCAACTTCGTCTTCGAGCATCTCAAGATCCTGCTCGTCGATCCGCTGCAGCAGTTCCTGAACGTCATCAAGATGATCGAAGTCGTCCGCTTCACCGCAGCCGTCGCTGCTGTCGTCTACCGCCTGGAAGACATCGATCTTCACAACGTGCCGGGCCTCGCAGCAGGTATCGATCGGCCGCTTACACATGTCGCAGGAGTAATGAAGCATGACTGGCTCCGAAAAGAACACGTGCGACACACGCCCCACAGCGATTCCGGCCGCTGCAGAAACTGCGATCGCTCATGTCGATTGTGACGACCGCATGAGGAACGTGCAATGAGTTGGCGATTCCGAGAGTCGAGGTTTGGCAGTCGAAAACGATGCGGCGTAGACTCTGAAGGAGTTGAGCGTGCATTGATCGAGTCCAGCCGCAGGAACGCGATATGGCATCGACGGCCTTCACTCTTTCAGCCTCACCCGCGGTGAGCTCGCCCTCGGCGCTCAGTCTCAGTGTGCTCGTGCTCAACCGTTCGTTCGTGGCGGTGCACGTGGTCAACGTCCGGCGAGCGATCGGCCTCCTCTTTCGGCGACTTGCGGAAGTCGTGCATGTGGAGGAGGGGCAGTTCGCGGCCTACTCACTGGACAGTTGGCGAGAACTCTCGCAGCTGCGAGCAGCGTTTTGCGAAGCTGGCGAAGGCCAACGCGGTGGTCATGGCTCGCATGACGACTGGGTGCAGGCGATCGGCTACCAACTGCAAGCACCGCGCGTGATTCGGCTGACAAAGTGCGACCGCATGCCGCGTCAGGGCCTCCGCTTCAATCGTCGAAACGTGTTTGCCCGCGACAGCAACGTCTGCCAGTACTGCGGGAAGCCGTTTCCGCTGAGCGAACTCTCACTCGACCACGTGGTGCCCCGCAGCCGAGGCGGGACCACCACGTGGGAGAACATCGTGTGTGCCTGCGTTGCGTGCAACGTGCGCAAGGGAGGGCGCACGCCTCACGAGGCTCACATGCAGCTGATTCGACACCCTGTGCGGCCCAAACGGAGCCCTCTCCTGGCGCTCAAACTCGGCAACCCGAAGTATGAGAGCTGGAGAAACTTCGTGGACCAAGCGTATTGGCTCGTTGACCTGAAGTAGGTCAACGGCGGCAACTAGCAGAGGGGATCTTTCTTCTCGGTGATCACCGAGCATTCGGGAGCCATCTCGGCGTTGAGCGTGACGAAGTCCTTCCACTCTTCGGGGAGGTTGTCCTCGTGGAAAACCGCCTCGACGGGGCACTCGGGCACGCAGGCCTCGCAGTCGATGCACTCATCGGGGTGAATGTAGACCATCTGCTCGCCCTCGTAGAAGCACTCCACGGGGCACACCACAACACAATCGGTGTACTTGCAGGCAAAGCAGGGTTCGGCGACGACGTGCGTCATAGTACTGGTCTCTCCTTCGGAAGATCGCACAACTCCAGGGGATCGTAGGAAGGTGGCGCGGCGGTGTCAACGATTTCTGAAGCCCGCGTTTGGGGAGCCGAAAAGGCCTTCGGCCGGCTTGAAATCGTTCACCGAGAACCACCCCCGCCCTGCAACTGACGTTGGAGGACGTCGATCCACTCTCGTAGACTGCCTTATCGGCTGGCGTGCGTCTGGAACTCCATCCGCGAAGGTCGCGGGGCGGCCTGCAACGGTTTCTCTGCCCGGATCGATGGTGATCGCGTGAGTTTCACCCCTTTTCCGTCGAAGCCTTCAGCCGAGCAGCGGTCAGCGGCCGACCGGCAGCTCGTCGATGCGTGCTTGGCCGACGACCCGGCCGGACGGGGCTGGGAAGCGTTTGTCACGCAGTTTTCTGGCCTCGTGTCGCATGTGGTCGCCAAAACCGCGGAGCGTCGGCAGCTTTCGCTCGCGGATGCCGATCGAGACGACCTCGTGGCGGATGTGTTTTTCGAGATCCTGCGAAACAACGCTGCTGTGCTCAAAGGTTTTGCCGGTCGATCGAGCCTCGCCGCCTACGTGACCGTGGTCGCCCGACGTGTGGCCGGTCGACGGCTTCGCGACGCCCGCGGTACCGCTCGCCCCACCGCCTCTCTTCCGATGGAGCAGGTGGCTCAGGCGAAAGCGGCCTCTGCGTCCCAGCAGATTGAGGATCGCGAGCAGGTCACCGCCCTGCTGGAAGGCCTCGACGCAGAGGAAGCCAAAATCGTGCGGCTTTTCCACATCGAAGAGCGAAGCTACGGTGAGATCAGCCGCTTGCTCGGTATTCCACTCGGCTCGGTAGGCCCAGTGCTCTCGCGGGCGCGAGCAAAAATGCGGCGTCAGGCAGGCTGACCTGCGGCGTCAGGCCGGCTGGCTCGCTCCAGCCGCTCCTCATGGCTCACGCCTTACGGTGACGGAGCAAAGGTCGGCGGCGGCGGGGAAGCCTGCGGGCCCGGGCCTGGCGGTCCGAGCATGACGGACGGATCGGCCAAATCCACTGGCTGATAACCCTCGTACGCCGGCATCTGCCACAGCAGGCCAGGGTCTCCCGACGGGGTGTTTGTCGTCAGGCTTGCGATGTCGAGCTGAAACTCGATGCCGGAGGATGGCCAGGAGACCTCAACGCTCCGCGGGAGAGCGGCTCCGCTGTTTTGATCAACGCGATGCTTGCTCGTCCGCACGCTCGCGAGCCTTTCGCCTGTGGGGCTGAAAAGGTGTTGCTCAAGCACGAGGCCGGTCGTCCCGTCCAGCAAGGTGGAGCGCGTCAGGTTGCCTTCGGGGGAGTGGATGACGCTGCGAATCTCGAGGCGGCCATCCGCCATGGGGAACGGGCCCTGGTGCTGGTCGTCTGGGCTGAACGAGACCAGTCCGAGCAGTTCCGGCATCCAGTCGGCCTTCAGTGGAAGCAGGCGGCGGGCGGACGATTCGGCGTATTGGTCGTGGCGGCAAAACAGCAGGACGGGTGGTTCGTGGCGACGAATCCAAAGCCAGAACAGCTCGTCGTTGCTCCCGATGTCGAGTTCGCTGCCTGTCACCGACGTTTGCGCGCGAAGGCGGAAGCGACGTGGCGGTTCGCACGCCACCTGAGCCGAGAGTTTCGGCACCCCTGGCACGCTCAGCGTCGCCTGGGGGGCCATGTAGGTGCGGACGCGGCTGGTGTTGTCGTGGACGACCTGAATGATCTGTTCGAGGGTCGCGTTGGCCGGCAGCGTTCTCGGAAGGGGTAACGCCCCGTACTGATAGCCCTTGAGATACTGCGGGCATGAGGCCCCGCTCGTCGCGATCGCCAGCACCAGCGTAGCGAGAAGCAGCCCCCGCGGAGGGCGAGGAGGGAGCGGATGGCGTGCGGGCTGCGACAGGTGGCTGCCGGACGGTTCCGCGGGATGTGCAGGCGACGTGCGCATGTCAGGCTGCCTCTCCAGCCCAAAGGAGCGAGGTGAGCTTCGCTTCGATGCCCTCCCGTTCCCCGGCTTCTGGATCTGCGATCCGGATCTGGTAGTCCGTCCCACGGCGTCGGCAGTTGACGGAGAGCGATGGTTCGTCGGCCACGCCGCGGTCTTCTTCGGGCGGGTCGACGATCTTCAGCACTCGCCGCCGCACGAGCACGAGGGCCAGAAGGTATCGCAGCGGGGCGTTGGGGAGATCTCCATCGAGCTGTTCGAGAAGGTCGAGCAGCACATCGACCGGGGCGAGGGTCGGTTTGGAATCTTCCGTGGGGACGGTCGACCTCCACCAGGCCAGCGTGGACTCGGGAGGGCCCTGCCAGGCGTCTGCGGCGAGATCCCGCCGCACGATCCGCCCTTCTTCACGCACGAGCAACGAATAGAACGGCTCGCCCGCCGTAAATGGGCGGTCGGTCGTGGCGCAGCGCGGTTGTGGCTTCTGGATGCGGTAGTCCATGGCGGGCGGAGCGTAGGAAAACTCCCTCGCCACGGCAAACCCGGTCGTCGGCCGCGAGCGCCTCCTGGTGAGGCGGGGGGATGACGCAGATTGGGCGAGCCGGCCAGGCCCGCCTCACACGCCCAAGCCCTGTTCCAGCAGTTCGTCAATCAGGTCTGCGAGGGCGTCCGTGTCGTGGGAGCCAATTACCCGGTCGGCCACGTCGTGCACGCGGGGGTCGGCATTGCCCATCGCCACTCCGAGGCCGGCCGCCTGAATCATCGGCAGGTCGTTGAGGTCGTCTCCCACCGCGCAGATGTCGGCGGCTTCGATCCCCCAGGCTCGTGCCAAACGCTCGATGCCCGACCACTTCGTGATCCCAGCCGGGGCGATTTCGCAGAGATGCCCCTGGTAACGAGGGCTGCGGATCACGTGCAGGCTCGTGGTGTCGCCAAACGCGTCGCGAATGGCGGCTTCCAGCGTCGCCATCTCCTCCTCGCTCCCCATGCAGAAGGCGGCGAAGCTGTCTGGGGGTGGCTGTGTATGGAGATCGGGGCTGACCCGCGCCAGCGACACATTGCGCGCCAGGTAGGAGCGGAGTCCTTCGCCGCCGCGGTCGAAGCCGCGACAGTGAAAATCGAAGCCGTCCTGGAAGCTGTCGGTGTAGACGATGGCCTCATGCCCTGCGGCATCGATGACCTGCAGCACGCCCTCCAGAACGCCGTCGCGGAAGGCCGCCCGAAACTGCGTGTGGTGTTCTGGCGGGGCCTTGATCAGCGCGCCGGCGGTGGTGACGAGTGGTCGCTGGATCTGGGCCTGCTCGGCAATCGCAAGGGCGTCTCGATAGCGACGGCCTGTGGCCAGGACCACCTCGATCCCTGCGTCGATCGCCTTCCGAATCGAGGCGATGGTGCGCGGCGACACCCGATGCTTCGAGTTGGTGAGCGTGCCGTCGATGTCGAGCGCGAGGAGTCGCGGCAGCCGTGCGGTCATGGGGCGTATACTATCAGCCGTTTCCACCGCTTCTCATCCTTTTTCAGGCAGTTCGACAATCCCCTATGAGCGACGCAGTCTTTCACCCGGTGGCGCGTGTTGGTGAGATTCCCGAGGGTGGGAGCAAGATTTGCGAAGTGGAGGGGCGCCTGGTGGCGGTCATCAACGACGGTCAGCAGTATCACGCCATCGACGACCTCTGCCCGCATATGGGAGCGTCGCTCGGCAGCGGGCCGGTGGTCGATGGTGTGGTGACCTGCCCCTGGCATGCCTGGCGTTTTCGGCTCGACGATGGCGCCTGGTGCGACAACCCTAATCTCAAAGTGGAGGTGTTCGAACTCCGCATCACGGGCGACGTGATTGAGGTGAAGGTGACCCCGCCTGCGGCGTAAGGCGGATCGTCAGCCGATGGTGGTCGATTCGCCGAGCCCCAAGACGCGCGGTTCTGCCGCGGTGCCCGCACGCACCATCGCGGCCCACGCCTGTGGATCCTGTTCGATGGGAGGCCATGTGCCATAGTGCGATGGCAGCACGACCTTCGGCGCCAACAGACGCGTGGCTTCGACAGAGTCTTCCACACCCATGGTGAACACATCGCCAATCGGCAGGATGGCAGCATCGAGCCCGATGCGACCGATGCGTTCCATGTCAGAAAACAACGAGGTGTCGCCGGCGACGTAGATCCGCACACCGTCAATCTCGAGGAGAAAGCCTCCCGGATTGCCGCCGTACGTGCCGTCGGCAAATGCGGAAGAGTGGAAGGCGATTTCCATCTTGGAGGTGCCGCCTGGAATCGCCACGCGGCCGCCGTGATTGCAGGGAAACACGTTGCCCACGCCCTGCTTTCCCAGCCACTGTGAAATCTCGAAGTTGCACACGACCTGAGCCCTGTTCTGCTTGGCGATCGCGGCCGCGTCGGCGACGTGATCGAAGTGGGCGTGGGTGATCAGAATCGCCCGGCATTCGACCTCAGCGGCCTTCATCGTGGCCGTAGGGCACTCGTCGAAGAAGGGGTCGACCACAATCCGACCGGCGGAGGTGTCGATGAGCCACGTGGCGTGGCCCGTCCAGGTGAGCGTGATCGGCATGGGATGCTCCTCGGCATGCGTCGTGGGAATTGCCACCGCATGGTTGGCCATCGACCAAGGGAATTCAA
This sequence comes from Planctomycetota bacterium, assembly GCA_029978905.1. Taxonomy (GTDB): domain Bacteria; phylum Planctomycetota; class Planctomycetia; order Pirellulales; family UBA1268; genus M30B53. The sequence continues at coordinate 149,045 of JAPOIM010000001.1, read as the reverse complement.
GCCTCTCGGTGCTCGGTGGCCCCACAGGCGGCTTCCGGCTCGCCTCGAGCGGAGACGGTTTCTCCGGCGATTGAGCTGGCCACGAGTCGTGCGGCGATGAGCCTCAAGGCGAACAGCTGACCGAGGGTGTGTTCATCGAGTCGCGGAAGGATGATGGCCAGCCGGTTCGCTGGGGGCCTCTCGAGGCCGCTTTCGTCAGGTGTGGCAGGGGCGTGGAGAGCGTGCCACCCCTCGCCCTCGCGACGCGGCTGCAGGGAGTGCAGTTCGCAGGGCCACTGCTGCGGCGAGCCAGGGTTGGCCAAGGGGGCCTCGTGGGCGGCCCACCAGTGGCAAAGGGCGTCTGCGGCTGGGGCGTGCTGGGTGGTGAGTGCGAGGCGGGCAGGTTCGGCGGCACGCATGGCCGCGGCAAGCAGCATCGGTGGGTTGGTTTCCGCCGGGGATTCTTGGAACCGCCGCAGCATCGCCGCACCGCCACTGAGGAATCGCACCACGTCGATGCCGGCCACCGACGCGGTCAGCAGCACTGCTGGGCTGAACACATCAGCCAGCGGGCCTCGCCCCACTTCAAGCTCCTGATGCCAATGGGGCGACAGATCCAGCCCACCCGCGGCGGGGGCTCGCGTGTCGGAGAGCCCATCTGCCTCTGCCAGCATGAGCATCCCCCACCGCTCGAGGAGATCGTCGCTACGGGCGGCTGCGATCAGGTCGATCAGGCCCGCCGTGCGGTCGGGGTCGTGCTGCCCGAGGGCGACGTCAATAAAGAGCCGAGGCCTTCCTCCGCGTTCGCCGCGGGAGAGGTGGTTGTGGAAGGGATGGCAGCAGGTCTGAAACATCCCCTGCAGGGCGTGGCCAAGCGGGCTTCGACAGACCACCGCGACAGCGTCGACCGCATCCGCCAACATCCTCGCAAGCGCGAGCGTCTCAAAGAGCTGGCTGGAGGGCCTCGTCTGCATGTAGTCGCCCAGAAGCCGGGCCGGCTGGAGCGAGTGCGCGACGCCCTCGCGCGGCACGCCGGAAAACTCGGCGAGACGCGCTGTCGCTGCGTGCTCAAGCGGGCCGAGGGTGAGCGAGATCGGGTCTTCAGGGGGCTTGGGTCGGAGAACGCTCATGCGGAGGGGTTGGAACGACGGTGCTTGGGTTTTCGGAAGTGTCGGTGATGATCAAGTGGGGATTGGAGCAGGATTCCACGCGGCACGATTGACGACGAAGGGTCGGCAGGGCAACACTCCGACGAGTGATTGACGATACCGTGTCTGCGGGCCTGCGGGTCTGCCATTTTGAGGAGCTGAGCGTTGAACGAACACGATCTTGTGCGGGAACTGGCGGAGAAGAACAACTCCAAGATCGTGATGCTCGTGGCCGACGGCCTCGGCGGGCTCCCTGAGCAACTCGGCGGGCTGACGGAACTGGAAACGGCGAAGACCCCCAATCTCGATGCCTTGGCCAAGACGGGTGTGCTCGGCTCAAGCGTGCCCGTGCTCCCTGGGATTACCCCCGGGTCCGGCCCTGGGCATCTGGGGCTCTTCGGGTACGACCCCCTGGAGTTCAAGATCGGCCGCGGTGCCTTAGAGGCGACCGGGATCGGCTTCGAACTTGGGCCACACGACGTTGCTGCCCGCGGCAACTTCTGCACGCTCGGCAAGGATGGGCTGATCACGGACCGTCGGGCGGGCCGAATCCCTTCGGAAGAGAGTTTCCAGGTGGTGGAGAAACTGCAGAAGGTTTCCATCCCTGGCGTCGAGACCTTCGTCAAACCAGTCAAAGAGCATCGCTTTGTGGTGGTCTTCCGAGGCGAGGGGCTGGACGGTCGCGTGGCGGACACCGATCCGCAGGCTGTGGGCGTCGCGCCCCTCGCGCCTCAGCCACTCGATCCGGCCGCGGCCCGCACGGCTGAAGTGGCGGCCGAGTTTGTGCGTCAGGCTCAGGAGATCCTTGCCGATGAGCCAAAGGCGAACGGCCTGACGCTGCGGGGCTTTGCCGACCGCCCTGCCCTGCCGAGTTACGCCGACCTCTACGGCCTGCGGGCTGCGGCCATCGCGGTCTACCCGATGTACAAGGGGCTGGCTCAGTTGGTGGGAATGACCCTGGTGGGCGACGCGAAGACCTTGGACGAGCAGATCGACACCCTCGCTGGGTGCTGGAACGACTACGACTTCTTCTTCCTGCACTTCAAGTACACCGACTCCACAGGCGAGGATGGCAACTTCGCGGCGAAGGTGGCCCGCATTGAGGAACTGGATGCCGCGATCCCGAAGATCACGGCGCTCGGCCCCGACGTGCTGATCGTGACCGGCGATCACTCGACGCCATCGAAACTGAAGAGCCACTCATGGCATCCGGTGCCCACGCTCCTCTCGGCGGCGACTTGCCGCAGCGACGGGTGTGAGCGGTTTGGCGAACGCGACTGCCTCAGCGGCGGCCTGGGGATGTTCCCAGCGAAGCATCTGATGCTGCTGGCGATGGCCCACGCCTTGCGGTTTGGGAAGTTTGGCGCTTAACAAGCCGTGGCTCGAGCCAGAGCGTGCGATCCTGCGCGTCACCGTCACCTGTGGGGTCGACCTCCAGCTCAAGCCAGTGACATCCTGAGACGTCCACATCGATCATCAGGGGAGCGTCGCCTCCTCTGATGATCGCGCTTTCCCATCGCAGGCGAAGCGTGTCTCGGGTTTCACCCACCCACACACGGATCACCACGCTTCCTCCCTGCCCTACGGCATCGTCGAGAGCCACGTGGCCGATGAGACGCTGCTCGGCGTCGGATGACTGTTGGTCCGGCAGCTGGTACGTGAGCCGGCTGGCGGCATGCACGCCCAAACCGGTGAACGCCCGCAGGCCGCGGGCAGCGATCGGGGCCCCGGTGAGCGTGCTGCCGACGGCGAGCGGCCACGCAGGGCCCAACTGAGGCGTTTGCTCGTAGCCGGCGACGGGCAGCCAGGCGAGCGGCCACGCATGGGGGCCAACCGCGAGCAGTCCGGTGATCGCATCTGCAGGCAGGGACAGCGGAGGAAGCCTGCCTCCGCCGCTCACAACGGGGGTGATCACCACGAGGCCATTCTCGGCAGGCTCCATCGCTGCCACATGCAGACGTGTGCCATCGGCCAGTCCCACGATGGCCAGCGGGCAGTCGTCGCCGTGAGCCTGGGGCGACGTGCGTGGAGCGTTGACGACGATGGTGTGGATGCGATCCCGCGGGATGCGGAACGTTGTCGGTGGCTGATTCTCCCCGGCGATGGCCGCGAGGGTGACGGTGGCGGAGTCGGCAGCCTCATGCATGGCGAACGCGGCAGCCATCAGGGAGTCGCCATTGGTCAGATGCACGACGCACGGGGCATCCGTGCCGAGGCCCCCGGAAGGAAGCGGGATGGTGCCCCACGCAGCCACCGCGTCGCGGGGCAGACGCAGCCGACCAAGGAGTGGGCTTGCAAGGAGCACGCCCGTGTCTGTCCAGGCGAGGAGAGTGCCGGCGAGGCACCCGCCGTCGCGAAGCAGCAGCGCGGGGCCGATCACCGCGGCGGGGCAGGATCGCCAACGCAGCAGGTCGTCCGTCGCGAGGGTCACCTCGCCATCGGGCGTTTGCCAGCGGCTGCCGCTTGTCGTAAGCGTCATCAACTGCGCCTGCGCAAAGGTTTCTGAGAACGTGTGGAGGGGGCCGGTGCGCGGCGGCAACGCCTCGGGCATTTGGCCGAGCGCTTGCCATGGACGCAACGCGAAGAGTGCGCCGGTGGCCATGAGCGTGGCGAGCACGCAGGTCGAGAAGACTCGCAGTGAGGCAGGCGGGCGCGTGCCGTCGACGCGGCGGCCTGCTTCCGTGGTGTGCTCACGCCCTCCTGTCATGGCGTGGTGCCTCGCTTCCAACCTGGGAGCAGCCCATTTGCCGTCGTCAGCGAAAGAATAGCGGCGGCGGTGCCGAACTCTGCGCACGAGGGATCGGCCCAAGAGCCATCCGGGGCCTGCGCGGCAAGCAGGTCTCCCGCGGTCGACGCATACCACGCCCCCCAAGGTTCTGGCCCCATCTGCCAGGCCACCGTGGAACTGGCGAGGAGTCCGTAGGCGGTGTAGCCATCGGCCGCCTCCCGCGACACCGGGTGGCGCGTCAGCCACGCGCGGCCTGTGCTGAGCGTCTCTCCGTGCGCAGCATCGGCGACCGCGAGGGCCACGAGGGCTGCAGCTGTTCGGGCGCTCCCGCTCGGCCCGGCGTCCTTCTGGTAGCGAAAGCCTCCGTCGGTGTTTTGCAGACCTCGGAGATAGGCTGTGGCCCGCGAGAGGGTGGTCTCGGAAACCGACACGCCAGCCGCGGCTGCCGACTCCAAGGCCACCACCATCGCAGCCGTCACGGAAATGTCGGCGTCGGCTTGTCGGGGTTGGTACCGCCATCCCCCCTCCTCGTTTTGCGTCTGCTCGATGAGCCGACAGCCGCGGCGAAGGATCGCCGCGAGTTCCGGTCGTGGGGATTCACCGGAGAGTTCGGCGAGGGCCTGCACCGCGTAGGCATGGCCATACATCGGACCATGGGCTGCCGCTTCGTTGCCCGCGATCAGGCCGTCATCGCCCGCCTGGCGGATGAGAAAATCGGTCGCTCGTTCCACGCTCGCCCGATGTGGGCCGGCAAACCCCGTGCTCCCTGTCGACGCAAGGGCAAGAAGGCCATGCGCGGTCACCGCCACGCTGCCACGAAATCGTTGGGAGCCCCATGACCCGTCTGGCTGTTGGGCGGCAACAAGCCAGCTGACACCTCGATCGACTGCTGCGGAGGCGGTCTGCGCGTCGGGCACGCTCTCGGCAGGCTCGGCATCACCCTCGGTCATCATCGTGACGGCGATGGCCAGGCTTGCGACGGCTGTGCGGAAGGCCGCCGACTCCCGCGAGAGGTCAGGAGTGGCGCCGTTGAGCAGTCGACGGAAGTAGCCTGGGGCTGCCGCAGGCGTGCGGTTGGCGGGCTGGGGCGCGGTCTCGCCTGGACGAGTCGGCTGCGGAATCCAGACGCTCGTGGCGTGCGACGCGGAGCCTTCGACGCGTGCTTGGGATGCGCTCCCACTCTGGGCGGCGAGGCCAGTCGGTTCCCCGCCGGCCGACGTTGCCTGCGTGGTGGTCTGCGGCTGCGAAGCGTCCGGTACATCGCCCGGGTCGACTGCCGCTACGGCGGTCTCGGATGCGGCGGGGCCAGGAGACTCGTTCGGCAGCGCGATGGCTCTGCGCTCTGTGGGCAGGTCGATGCTGGAAGGCTGGGGGAGAGTAGCCAATCGGCGGCGGGCCGTTGCGGCGACACTCGGCACGGCGCGGTCTGTGAGTGGCGGCATCGCCAGCGCGTCAGCGAGGGCCGTAAGTGAGGCCGCGGTCTCGGCGAGCGTCTTGCCGGCAAGGAACAGCCGGTTGCCTTGCACAGCTTCGGCGATATCGCCAGTGAGGAAGATCGAGCCCTGCGTCGCGGCGGCGACGCCGTGGTGTGCAAGGTAGTCGGCGTCGGCCGTGATGCCCGCGGCGACGGCATCGAGTGCGCGGTGGACGTCCTCCCGCCAGGCCTGTTCGGCCGCATTCAGTTCGTCATGGGCCAGACCGGCTGAGCGGCCCGCAGCGGCGAAGAGCATGCGGCTGGCCTCGCCGATCACCTCGGCTGCGTCAGCGAGACCTGCAGCGGCACGCGCCATGGCGATCAGGTCTTCAAGCAACGCCGCCACCTCGTCGCTCGGCACGCCGTCGGCGGCCATCGACGCGGCGTTCGTCAGTCCTCTGGACAAGGCCGCGAGCACGAGCGGCGGAGGCTCGCCAGGGGGCGTATGAAGCGTGAGTGCTTCCTCTGCCCGCACGGCCTCGCGCGCGAGCGCCGCGGTCGCGGCTGGGCTGGCGGGGGCGGCAGCAGGTATCGCGTGCCATTTGCTCTGCAGATCAACCACCGCCAGGTAGACCGCGCGCGTGGCCTCCGGTGTGGAGAGGTGAGGTGTCTGCTCCTCATGCCTGTGCCGCGGGGCACCAACCCCAGGGCTGGGCGGATCCCAGAACTGCACGGCGATCGCCGCTCGCCACTCCTCGGAACCCGCGGTCCACACTCCACCAAGCGCCAGCCATGCCAGGCAGGCCATGGTGAGCATCACCGCGGCCGCGCGAACCTCGACTTGGCGACCACACCAGGCAGGGAGGCGGATGGTGGCGAGGGCTTCGGTCGCGTCGCGGACCGCGGCCTCCTGCAGGCGAGCCTGCAGCGACGCGATGGAGGGAAGACCGCGACGTGGGGACGCCGGCAGCCCCACCGCGCGAGAGATGCGTTCTCCAAGCCGCGGAGTCGACTGCTCCAGTCGCAGGCTCGTCGCCAATGCGCCTGGGTATGGGGTGGCGCGCTTCAGCCACCGCGCCATAGCCCACGCGGCCGCGGCCGAGAGGAGGATTGCCCCGGCCCCGCCCGCACCCGACGGCAGCGGGCTCAGCCGGTGGTGCAGCAGACCAATCAGCCCTATCGCGAGGCCCATGTTCGTGGCAAACGTGCTCCCGATCGCGACCGTCCGAGCGGCCTCGAGCGCCATGCCGACGCGGCGGAGGCGGGCGTCGAGGGCCGTTGCTGGAAGGGTGGCGGGAAACATGCCGGGGCGTGTCTCAAGGCGGTGTGCGGGCTGGTCACTCACTGCGGCAGAGCCTCCAACTGGTCGCGAGGCAAAGGATCACGATCGCAATCAGCAAGGGATGATTCCAGACTGGCTCTGAGCTGCGTGGCACGTTGAAGGATACGGCGTGGTCGGGAGCTGGGCCGACGGCAGTTTGCAGGCCATGCCGCTGCCGTTCCGCGTCGCGCAGCGCACTTTTCAGAGGCTCGCCGAGTTGCTGGGTGAGATGTGGTTCGGCGACGAACCGCACCGCCGAACGCCAAAAGGCATCCACGTCATCGCTGCTTCCTCCTGCCCGCCAACGCCAGGTCACCCCCAGCGTGGCCAACACCCGCCCTGTGGGCGTGTGGTCGATGAGCAGCGCAGGACTCGCGTCGGAAGCATTCTCCGAGGCGGGCGATGCAGCAAACAGGAGTGGAGCGACCGCGGTGCTGTGGCGAGCGCGGGCGAGCGCAGGAAATGACGCCTCGCTGTCTGCCCGGTCGGCCGCGCGGAGGAGCGGGGCCATCCAGGGAAATCCGGCGGTTGCTGGGGTGGGGAGCACCCGCAGGCGTTGGTCGACTGGCCGCGAGAGCGTTGGATCGATCGGCACGCAGGGAAGGATCGCTCCCAAGGGAGAGCCCGCGAGGGCCGCGAGGTCGCAGCGTCCGTCGAGTGTCCAGACAACGCCGACGCTCCGCTTGAGGACTGCGGCGGCAATCGCCTCTGCCGCTCCGCTTGGAAGGTCACGAGGATCAAAGGCCCCCAGCACCACGGTCGAAAACGCGGCCACTCCATCCGCGGTCGTGGGGATGGGCACGGCGCTATCTGCTTCCAGCAGCGTCATCTGCACCTCGACTCCCGGGGTGCTGCGAAGGATGCGAGCGAGATGCCGTGTCTCCCAGCGAGCGGTGCCGTCGATGATCAGCACCCTCCGCGGTGCTGCGGCAACGCCACAGATCGCGGGAAGCGTGTGGCCAAGGGTGGTGGTTGCCGTGGGGCCGTCGGATGCAGCCAGGCGCGCGGTGAAGCGTTGCAGGCCCGCGTCCTCGGGTGACCATGAGAGCAGGGCTCGCCAGGTTTCGCGGTGCGTGTCAGAGGCTTCAGGTGTGGGGGTGAGCGCGGCTTGGCTGACTACGCGACCGAGTTGGTCGACGAGTTCGACCACTGGGCCGGTTGCTCCTGAGCCGCGTGCCGGCGATGGGCGGCGTGTGGCGACGACCTCAACGTCGATCGCATCACCGATCCAGGCAACTGGTGGCATCACCAGATCGGTGAGCGCGAGTGTCTCCGATGGCTGAGGTGCCTCGCGTGGCGGTGGCGTCGGCGAGGCATGTCGCACGCCAAGGAGCATCAGCGTCAGCAGCGCAAGGCTCGTCACCTGAATGGCTCCGCATCGCCAATCCCAACCAGGACGCTTGCGCGGCCCCTTCCACGAGCGACGTACGATCATTTCGAGAGCAAACAGGGCGAGCGCCACCACAAGGCAGAGCCTGGCAAGGTCGTGCGTCGCGAGCCAGAGCGAACCTGCGGCGGTTGGCGGAGGTGTGAGGTGATCCCAGGTCGGCGTGAACGTGTCGAGGAGGTCTTCCACCACCGAGGTGAATACTGGCCATGCCGGAAGGTCACTCCAGCGTGCCGTGTCTGACAGCGTCGCGGAGGGAGGCAGGGTCCAAGGAAGCGCGGAGATCGCCACCCGCCCCTGCCCCACTCCTCGCGCGATGAGCAGCGGCTCCGACGACGTCGTTTCCAGGAAGGTCTGTGGAGCCGCGAGCGCGATCGTACTCGAAGGGGATTGCGGGAGGATCGCGAGTTCCGCATACCGCTGTACGGTCGGTCCGCGAACCGCCGCCGACCCCGCCGCGGCAAACGGACGCCGGAGGCCTTCGGCGGGACCGTTGTGTTGACCCGCGATGCGCACACCCGCAAGGTCCGCCAACCACGGCCCCAAGGCACCGTCTGGGGTGGTGCTCTCCGGGCCAATGAGCGCGAGCACGCCGCCTCCGCTTTCGACCCAGGCGCCGAGCCACGCCCGCAGCGGCCGTGGTGGCACGGCCCCATCGGCAAGGATCACGAGCGCTGTGTCGGGTGGAATCTGTTGGGGGCTCGTGCTCGCGGCGGACATCTGCTCCAGCACCATCCTTCCGTCGCCCTGGAGGTCGGCGAGGGCCTCAAGGGCGGCCATCATCGGCGCGGTGGTCGTGTCGGCGGCTGCGTCGTCGAGAAGCAGGACACGCCGCGTTGGCCCCAAGGTTCCCGTCTTCGCTCCCTTCCAGGCAGGCTCGGCGGCGGCGACCGCGATCGCCACGAGGATGAGCGAACGCAGCAGGGGCAGCAGCCAGTGGGGGGGCTGTCGCCAGCGGAGGTGACGGCGAGCCGCCGCAATCACGAGGGAGGTGGTCGCCAGATCCACTCGCTTTGGTGCCGGCTGGGCTCGCCAGGCGAGCCACCATGGCAACGCGACCGCCACGAGGAAGCCGAGCATCCACGGACTCGAGAACATCAGGCCGGCAAAGACGGCGGGCATGGTCACCGAGGCACACCTTCAGGCAAGGACGGGCTGGCAGGACGGGCGCGTGATGGCGGGACGAAGCGGCGTGCGTCCCGTCCACGTTAGGTGAAGGTTTCCTCGACGAGTCGCTCAACGACGGTGTCGGCGGTTATCCCCTCCGACTCCGCTGCAAAACTCAGCACAAGCCGGTGCCGCAGGACTGCTGCTGCACAGCGGCGAACGTCGGCTCGCTCCACGGCTGGTCGGCCTTCCATGGCCGCCGTCGCTTTCGCAGCCATCGCCAAAGCCTGGCTGGCACGCGGTCCTCCACCGAATCGCACCAGAGGTGAGAGCCATGCGGGGGCTTGAGGGTCCTGCGGACGGCTGCGACGGGTGAGGTCGACGCAGGCTGCGAGCACATGTTCGGCGATCGGCACGGCTCGCACGATCTCCATGGCGGACAGGAGCGTCTCGCGGGTGGTCACTGCAGCGACTACGGGCAACACCACCGCGGTCGTCTGCTGGACCACGGCAAGTTCATCCTCACGGGAGGGATAACCAACACGGATCATCAGCAAGAAGCGATCACGCTGTCCTTCGGGCAAAGGATACGTGCCCTCCTGCTCGATAGGATTTTGGGTGGCCAGTGTGAGGAACGGCGTGGGGAGCAGGTGTCTGTGCCCGCCGACCGTCACGTGCCCCTCCTGCATTCCCTCGAGCAGGGCCGACTGTGTCTTGGGAGGAGAGCGGTTGATCTCGTCCGCGAGAAGGACCTCGGTGAACAGCGGTCCGGGGAGGAAGCGGGTGTGCCGTGAGCCATCAGGGCTCTGTTCGAGCACATCGGTGCCGGTGATGTCCGACGGCATCAGGTCGGGAGTGAACTGGATCCGTCCGTAGCGGAGGCCGAGCGCCTCGGCCAGCGACTTGACCATCAGCGTTTTGGCAACCCCAGGCACGCCCTCCAGCAAGCAGTGGCCGCCGCAGAGGACACTCACCATGAGCTGTCGCAGCGTTTCCTGCTGGCCGACGACTCGCGAGGCCACAGCCTCCATTACGGTGTTGGCAAGCTCGGCGACTTCATGAGTGACGGGGGGCGGTCGCTTCGTGGGGGCAGTCATGGATTCGATGGTGGCGGAGAGGAAAAGACCTGAAGCGACGTGCCATCGTAGGCAACCAACCACCCGTCGTTGGCGGCGAGGGCGATCCCGCGCGATCCGTGATCTTCCAGCAAGATCGGCGTCTCGCACGCCTCGAGTGTACTCGGGTTGAGGATGCGCACGGTGGGGACCGCGTTGGACGGGGGGGATCGCATGGGCCAGAACAGGTCGCCCGCGACGAGGAGGGCTTTTCCGAAGGAGGAAGCCTCGGCAATCGAGCGGCTCGCGACCACCGATCCATCGACCGCGTGGAGCGTGACGAAGCCGTCGGAAGACTGGGCTACGACGAGGTCCTGCTCGCAGCCGACCCAGCCAATGGGGCTTGAAGAGCGGAACTGCCAGCGGCGCGAGCCTGTGCGGAGGTCGAGACCGATCAGGTCATGGGCGCTCGCGTCGCACACCGCCACGGTGCCGCTGCTCGTGATGACCGGGTGCGGTGACGCGTGCATGGGCCGAACCCACATGATCTCGCCAGCGAGGTTGATCGCCCACACGCTTCCATCGTCGTCGGCAACGATCACAAGGTCTTCCGCGAAGGTTGGCTGTGGAAGCGCGTCCCCTGCCCTAGCCTGGTTGATCTGGAGGCCGAGAGGGCGTCGCCACAGAACCTCGCCGTCGTGGAGTCGAATCGCGATGAGGTCAATCGTCTCCCCTCGCACGCAGACAACCGCGAGGTCTTCGCTGCGAGAGCCTTGGCCGAAGGCTGGTGGGCCCACGAGCGTTTCACCTCTGGTTGAGGCGAGCGGCCGTTCCCAGAGCAGGCGGCCTTCGGCTGCAGCCGTGACGTCGAGGCAGATCAGCCGCGATGCCGATCGACGACCTTCCGCTGCGATGGCTCGCGTTGCAGGTGCCTCGCTGAGAACGGTGAACAACCTGCCGTGGAACACCTGCGGAGGCCAGGCGGGAACGCCACTAGGGGCGGCACCGCGCGGTGGAAAGAGACGGTTGCCGGCGGGGCCGTCTTGGTGGGCTTGCCATGGTGCTCGGCCGTCGGTCAGTGATCGGGCATGAACACTGTCATCCGCATGCCAGCAGATGAGTCCCCCCGAGGCATCGTGACTGGTCGCCACCGTGATTGGCGCGAGCGGATGGCCGCCGCTGCTCGGGGTATGCGCATCCGCGGCGAGGTCTGCCTGCCAGCGTCGCTGCCAGGATCTGCTGGGCCGACGTTCACCGGAGGTGGCGTCTGCGGCGGGCGACTGGGCTGTGCGGAGGCCTTCTCGGTGGCGAACATTGGTCAGTGCGTCGTCGTCTCGCATCTGCTCGGCGAGCGTGCGCGCATGCCCCCAAGCCTCGGCCGCGGCACACGTCCACCCTCGCTCAAGCATCAGGTCTCCCGTCATGAGCCAGATCTCAAACAGGGTTTGGCCGCTCGAGGTCTGACGGGCGAGACGCTGAAGGTGCCCAATGTCGCGGTCGCTGATGGCTTGGGCAAACGCTGGGTTGGCGGCCTGGGAGGGGGTGAGTCCACCGGGTTGGAGCCCCGCGTGACCCGCGCCGGTGAGGTGGCGACGAAGCGTTTCCAGGAGTCGATCGAGTGGCACCAGGACGTCTGCAGGGACAACGTCGAGGGAGGGGGATTCTTTTGGCGTGGTCACGTCTTCACGCGACACGAGCCACGCCTGGGTGGCCTGCTGCTGCCGTTCCTCAAGGCGATCGATGCTCACGCGGGCGGCGTGGATCTCCTCGAGGCTCGTTGCGTGTCGGGCGGCGGCACACGCTTCGCGAAGCGGGGTGCGAAGGGCGGGCGGGAGCCGCGACGCTGCGGGGAACGACGCCCCCTCCCGCTGGGCCCCGATGCACGGTGGCGAGAGGGTCGTGAGCGCCATCACCAGCAGGCCGAGGACTTTCAGCAGTACGCGTCCTGGCCCGCAGCCCTGCGTTCGCAGCCAGCCAAAAAACGAGACAGACTCTGGCACGGTGACTGGCCTGCTTTCCGGGGAGAGGGCTGCGTTGTCTGAACGCCACGTAACATCGAGTATAAATCGTGGGAGCAGCCCGCCGGCTGATCACAACCCGTTTCTGGACGACCCATGCCGCGCACCCACGACGAAGACCTGTTTCAAAGCTCCACGATGACGTTCGGGGAGCACCTGGAGGAGCTCCGGACCTGCCTGATCAAGGCGTCGCTCGGCTTGCTTGTGGGAGTGGTGATCGGATTTCTGATTGGCCGTGACGTTGTGCACCTCATCGAGCAGCCGCTGCGGAGGGCGCTCGGTGATTACTACATCGACCAGTCGACGAAGGTCGTGGAGGAGTGGCAGCCGCGGACACCCGACTCGGCGGGCATCCCCTATAGCGTCGAAGAGATGACCGACGCGGTGACCCAGCACGGCCTCTCGTTTGAGGTGCGAGAGATCCATGTGGATCGCCTGGGCCGATCGGCAGGCGAGGTCGCGAGTGCCGACGGAAAGTTTCCCCTTGGTGAACTCGTGCCCGTGGTGCTGTGGCAGCCACTTGCGCGTGACGCGCGAGTGAATATCACCACGCTGAGTGCCCAAGAGGCCTTCAGCATCTATGTCAAAGCGGCGCTCGTGGTGGGCGTGGTGCTGTCGAGTCCGTGGATTTTTTACCAGCTCTGGAGCTTCGTCGCGGCAGGCCTCTATCCCCACGAGAAACGCTACGTCCATGTGTTTCTGCCAGTGAGTACGGGGCTCTTCCTGGCTGGCGTGGCGCTGGCGTTCTTTTTCGTGTTCGATTTTGTGCTGGCCTATCTCCTCGCCTTCAATCAGTGGCTTGGGCTGGATCCCGATCCCCGAATCACCGAATGGCTGAGCTTTGTGCTCCTGCTGCCGATCGGCTTTGGCATCGGATTCCAACTGCCGCTGGTGATGCTCTTCCTTGAGCGGATTGGCATCGTGGAGACTGAGGCCTATGCCGCGCAGTGGCGAACGGCGGTGGTGGCGATCTTCATCGTGGCCGCGATCCTCACCCCCGCGGATCCCTACAGCATGCTGTTCTTGGCGTTGCCGCTCTGCGTTCTCTACTTCGGTGGGCTTGCCCTGTGTCGATGGATGCCTCGGCCGAGCGAGTCAGCGTGAGCGTCAACTGGCGACGAATGCAAACCAGTAGAAGATCCACCCGGTCACAGAGGTGAGGAACAGGTCCGCTGCGGCCAAACGCCCCATCAGACGATGGCGACGGCTGTGGTCGGCCGGAGCTGGTGGTGACGGGAAACGCCGCAGGGCTTCCCAGACCACCCAGATCCAGAGCACGACGGTGGAGATCGAAAAGAAGAGGTGGATGCTCAAGGCGGTCCACACTCCGTTTGGCCACCACGGGCTGCTAAGGGCTCGCGGCTTCCAGCCACTGACAAGCCGCATGTCGATTTCGAACACGAGGATTGCCAGGAGGAGTGCCGCGGCGATGCTCAGTTGGGCCGCCTTGTGCCAACGGTAGTTCTTCCGACGAGCGAGCTGCACCCCCCAGGCGAGCAAGGGAAGCACGGCGAAGAGGGCCACGAACACCAGGTCGGTTCCCATCGACGCCCGCGAACCGAGAAAGCCATCAACGCCTGGTGGTGGCGAGGGTTGGGAAGTCGAAGACTGCACGCGGCGCATCCTTTGGGCTCGCGGAGGCGCTCGCGCTCTCTGGAACGCTCCACCGGAAAAGGGCTTGTGCGGGGGTGGCCAATCCGCACTTGTCTCAGGCTTTGTAGCAGCCGCGATCGTCCTCGGGGAGTCGAGTCGGTTCCCGTGCGGGATTGCGATCGGGGAAGTGTCGACCGTACAACTTTCGCAGTCTTCCCGCCGGCCGAGTGGCGAAATAGGCAGACGCACGGGACTTAAAATCCCGTATCCAGTAATGGGTGTGCGGGTTCGAGCCCCGCCTCGGCCACTGTTTTTCTCGGGCGATGCGCGTGCGGACGCGTCATTTGGGCTTGATCTGCGGGGGCGGCCCGCGGTACTTCCCTGCCACGTCCGCCCCAGAGAAACGCCATGGCACCCTCCGCCACCCTCGACGCTGAGAACCCGTCCCGCCCCAATGTTCGTGTGCGGATCGAGACTCAGAACTCGACGCCGCCTCGCGAGGGGCCGACGGTTTGGTTGCCCTGGTGTGTGGCGCCGTTGTGGGTGTTTCTGCCGATCTTTGGCTGCCTGGTCGCTGGTGCCGTCAGACGGCCCGCGGTGGCGAGCGGATCCCTGGAACCTCCCATGACGATCCGGGCAGAGCAGCCGCCCGTGCGGTTCGAGCCGGCACCGAGTGTGCGTTTGGCGACGATCCAACCGCGGTGATTGGTGAAGAGAGAGTGGCGGTGAGGCCTGTCGCGGGCTAGGTTTTCACGAGTTCGGTGCTTGCCGAGCCTGTTCCTGCCGGAGATGCCCCACGCATGTCGCTCCGTTCGAAGATCGCCCTCACGACAACACTTCTCGTCCTCGCTGCCGTGGTGGTCACCACGTTGCTGCAGACGATCGCCGGCCGCCAGGCTGTCCTCGAGCAGGCGCGGGTGGGGGGAGACGAGATTGCCGACCTTCTCGCAAGGGCCACCGCGTTCGCCGAAGACGTGCCGAGCCTTGTCGAGGAAGAAATTGCCGAGCAGATGAAGGTGGAAGCCACGCTCGCGGCGCACCTCGTGGCGCTTGGCGAAGAGGCGGGCGTGTCTCCAGAGCGGATCGAGCAAGCCCTCTCCGAAACTGCGGGACGCTTTGGCTTAGAGATTTTGGCGACGGATGGAGAAGGCTTGGCCTACCTCACGACTGCCGACATCGGTGATTTTCGTTTTCTCAACGATCCGCAAGCCCAGCCCCAGGCGCACGTCTTCTACCGTCTCATCGACGGCGAAGCGGCTGCGGTGGTGCAGGAAGCGAGAAAACGCGAGGTCGACGATCGCGTCTTTAAGTACGTGGGTGTCGGAGGTATCGACAAGCCCCGGATTGTGCAGGTGGGGATAGAAGCGTTCTTTCTGGAACGGCTGGAAGAAAACCTGGGGCTGACTCGGCTCGTTTCAGAACTCGCGGGCGGCCAGGTCGAAGAGGTACAGATCTTCGATGGCAGCGTGAGCGGAGCTAGGTCAGCCGGCGAGCGGACGGTGGAGCACTCGCTGGCCCGCGTGGTGCGCCTTTGGCGGATGAGGACTCGATGCTCTTGCGGGCGGCAGTGGACAGTGGACGTCCTGCGGGGCGTTTCACAGCGCTGAGTTACCGCGTGGCCGCCCCGGTTCGCAGGGCGGATGGCCGGTCGGGCGGAGCCGTGCTCGTGTCGGTGTCGACCGAGGCGAGCCGAGACGTGCTGGTCTGGCAGGCGGCGGCTGCCGTGGCGTCGGCTGCAGTGATTGGTCTTCCGGGCGTGCTTGCCTCGCTCTGGCTTGCCCGCTCCATCACAAGCCCTGTTCGGCAGGCTGTGGACGTGGCGGAATCGATTGCGGCCGGAGATCTGACGGCGACGGTTGTCCCGTCAAGCACGCTGGAAATCGACCGGCTGCTTGGCGCACTCGACACGATGACCCGAGGCCTGAGTGGCCTGATTGGCCGCATTCAGGCTGCGGGTGAGCGGCTTTCGAGCGTCGAGGCAGATGCCGCCGAGGCCCTCACGCGTCAGGATCGAAGCGTTCGGAGGTTTAGCGAAAGCGCCTCGGAAGTGTCGGCTGCGGTGAATCAGATTTCTGCCACGAGTGAACAGCTGCTCGACAGCACGAGCCGCGTCACGCAGGTTGCTCGTGAGGCTGCGGTGGTCGCTGATGCGGGCCGCGACGGGTTGGCATCGATGACCGACTCGATGCAAAAACTTGACGACGCGATGAATGCATTCACGCGAAAGCTCTCCACCATCAGTCAGCGCGCGGCGGGGATTACGTCGGTGGTGACCGCGATTGCCAAGGTGGCAGACCAGACCAACCTGCTCTCGGTGAATGCGACGATTGAGGCGGAGAAGGCTGGTGAGAGTGGCCGCGGATTCCGGATCGTGGCCCAGGAGATCAGGCGGCTCGCCGATCAGACCGCATTGGCGACGAAAGACATCGAGCGGATGGTCCGCGACATGCAGGCCGCGGTGTCGAGCGGCACGATGGAGATGGATCGTTTTCGCGGAGAGGTTGGGCAGCGAATCGGAGAGGTGGCCGACGTCAGCGAGCAACTCGGCCGCGTGATCGAACCTGTGCAGACCGTGACGCAGGCGCTTGAACATGTGCACGAAGGCATGCAAGCGCAGTCGCTCGGAGCGAGGCAGATTCGCGACACGATCGAAGGCCTCACCGAAGGAGCCGGAGCGTCTTCCGCGTCGATGGCGGTTTTCGCCGGGTCGCTCGACGACCTTCGCCGGGCCATCCGCGAACTCAACGTCGAGGCAGCCCGTTTCCGCACCGGCAGCCAAGACCTGTAGTGGGACGGCGTCCTTTGCTGCGTAGACGGCTAACGCAGGGCAGGCGTTTCAGACGCACTCGAGGCCTCGGCGACGGTGGTGGCCTTGGGCGGCAGGTGCTTAGCAACCATCTCAATCCACAGGGGCGCGGACTGGCCGCCATAACCCGCCTGGCTGTAGAGCTTCGTGCCGTCTTGGTCGATCAGCACCACGCTCGGGAATGAGCGAATCCCATACGCTTTGCAGATCTGTGAACGCTCGGCCCGCTCTGCCTTGGTGATGCCCTGTTGGGGCATGTCGATTTCCAAGAGCACCACGTGGTCTTCGGCCCAGGCGCGAAAGCGGTTGGTCTCGAGCACGTTGGCTTCGAGTGTCTTGCAGTGCTGGCACCAATCGCTTCCGGTGAAGAACGTAAGGATCGGCTTCCCTTCACGATGTGCGGAGGCCACTGCCGCCTCCAGGGAGTTGTGCCACGGAAGTTCGTTGGCGCAGGCGTCGCGGGTCGTCGACAGCACGAGGGCCGCGGCAACAAAGGCCGCTCCCGCGAGAGCGGTACCACGGAGACGACGTGAAACGAAACGCGCGAGCATGCAGTGGCCTCCCTGCCAGGGTGAACGATTCTCGATCTTCATCGGGTCTTCGAGGGTGACTTCGCGAGTGAGCGAAGGCCCCGGGAACGGATCCGACCTCCTCGGAGGGCTGATTTCTACAACGGGGAGGGCTGCACCGGTTATCGGGGCACCTGGAACTCGTGTTTTTGCGTGCCCATGCCCACCCTTGGCGGCCCTCGGCGCACAAAAAAACGCTGCCCGCCGTTGCCGGCGGGCAGCGCTGTCGCCTCGAAATCGAGGGCTTCTCGGTACTTAGAACTGCCAGATCACGTCGCAGCCGCCGTAGAACTGGCCGTACTCGGTGCCCGTGCCGTTGGCGATCTTGCCGTAAGGCAGTCCGCCAGCCGAACCGGCGTCAGGCGTGTACCAGTCGTAGCGAAGTTCTGGACGGATGACGACATTGCTGCCCATGAGGTAGTTGAGACCCCATGTCATCTCCCAGAAGTTGCCAGCGAACTCACCCGCTCCTGGCGATCCGTCACGCAGACCGTAGGCCACACGGGTACCGTTGTTGTCACGGAACCACTCAAACCGCAGACCGCCGATCAGGTTGTCGGTGAAGTTCCAGAACAGGTACTGATTCACGCCGTACCACTGGGCCGTGCCCTGCTGCTGACCGATGTTCTGGTACGTCGGGTTGGCATTGAAACTCCAACCGTAGTCGTTCTGGAACACGTAGGTCAGACGATCAGAGAACTCGTTGGTGTACACAGCGCTCATCATTGTGCGGTTCCCAACCAGGTTGTAGTCCTGGCCGG
Organism: Planctomycetota bacterium; assembly: GCA_029978905.1. Lineage (GTDB taxonomy): Bacteria > Planctomycetota > Planctomycetia > Pirellulales > UBA1268 > M30B53. The sequence goes on along the minus strand of JAPOIM010000001.1, from coordinate 131,159 downwards.
CCACGTTCTGTGAGCCATTGATCTGATTGCCACTGGTGATGGCAAACGTGAAAGCCTGGGTTTCATCGGCACTGGCCAGTGTGACCGCACCGAGGAACGAGGCGTTGTTGTTGTAGTCGGGATAGTTGGTGTTCAGGATTGGACCACCGGTCTCTAATCCGTCGTCCCAGTTATCCCAGCCATTGGTGACACCGCCGATCAGGGTGAACTGATCGCTCGGAGCCCACGTGCCCAAGATGCCAGTGTGGGTGAAGGGCTCACCGTACTGCATGGTGTAGGCGTGGGTGTAGAAGAAGTTGCCGATGGCCGGCACCACTTCGTACCCGATAAGGGTGTAGAAGTGGCCAAACTTCACGTTCAACTCCTGGCTGCCGAGTTCTCCGTAGAGCTGTGGCATGGCCAAGCCGTAGTAGCGGCTGGAACCCCAGCGAGGGCCGGTCAGGCCGAGTGGGTCAGGCGTGGACCGGAAGGAGTCGAGGCCCGCGGCCACGGTGTAGATGTAGTCCGTGCCGTAGAGCAGGTCGATGCGACCGCCCCAGCTGAAGTCGTCGTCGAGTACCTTCTCGTTGACGAGGTAGAGCTGGTTCATCTGGGCTTGCCAGTTGCGATCATTAAACGTGATCGGCCCGTTCCAGGGGGCGCCCCAGTTGTTGGCACCGATGCCGGCGTCGATCCAGCCGTAGGTGCTGATGCCACGCTTCATGAGGAAGTCGGTTTCCAGGTAGCGGTTGGCACCCTGCTCAACGGCAGCTTCTTGTGGCGCTGCAGCTCGAAGCTGGTAGACGTCTTCATCAGGCACCCCGGCACGTGGCATGAGGGTGACTGGCGGCACCGAATCGTCGGCAGGTGCCGGAGCGGTGTTTTGGGCGTACGTGTCGTATGAGCCAAAATCCGCGCCACTGGCGGGTGCGGCGGCCACAAGGCCAGCAGCAACCCACGCGGGCAAGGTGAACTTCATGAACTTCATTGTCGGCGAGCTCCCAATCCTGAGATAAAAACAGAGGATGCGCGGTCGCACCCCCCCCGAGGCGACGTGCTCAGCCTGCGGTCGTGACTGTCCCCCCGCCAAAGGGCAGACCGAAGAAGCCGCATAGTCCGAACACACGGAGAATCTCGTCCAATCGCACCCGGAAAATACGGAACGATTCCCACAGCCGGAAAAGTCTTCCTCACGCGTACAACCCGCACGCGGCTTGGGGGGCCGTGCGAGAGAATGGGGGGGCTGCGGGAGAAAGATCGCTGGGTTCGACGGGCCTTCAAGCCCGGCTGACGTCGAAACTTCCAGCCAACAGGGCCTCGAGGTACCGCTGCGGGTCAAACACAGCCAAGTCGTCCGCCTGTTCACCAAGGCCGACAAACTTCACGGGGAGTTTGAATGTCTCGGTGACCGGCACCACCACGCCGCCACGAGCCGAGCCATCGAGTTTCGCAAGCACGATGCCGGTGCAGCCTGCTGCTTCCGAGAATCCCTTCGCCTGCGAGAGCGCGTTTTGCCCCGCGGTCGCGTCGATCACGAGGAGCACTTCGTGAGGGGCGTCTGGAATCTGCTTGGCAATCACACGGCGAATCTTGCTGAGTTCCTGCATCAGGTTCGACTGTGTCTGCAGCCGCCCCGCGGTGTCGATGATGCAGATGTCAAAGGCTCCCTCGAGAGCCCGGGCCACGGCTCGGTGGGCAACGCTCGCGGGATCGGCGCCTTGGTCGGAGCGCACGATCTCAGCCCCAATACGGGAAGCCCACATCGCCAGCTGCTCCACGGCCGCGGCACGAAAAGTGTCGCCGGCGCCGAGCACCACCCGCTTTCCCTGCTTGGTAAAACGATTGGCGAGTTTGGCGATGGAGGTCGTCTTCCCAGACCCGTTCACGCCGGTCACCAGGATCACGGTTGGGCCGCTGGTTGCTTCGGCGAGCGGAGCATTGGTTTGATGCAACCGTTGGGCGAGCGTTGCTCGGATCGAGTCGAGAACGCTCTCTGGATCGACGACCCGCGCGCGCTGCTTCGCATACACGTCTTTGACGATGTCTTCGGCCGCCGACGGGCCCATGTCTGTGCGGATGAGGGCACGCCGCAGGTCGTTGAGGAAGGACTCATCGACGAGACGGCCCTCTTGCTTGAAGAGGTCGCGAACGTCGGTGTTGAGGACCTGGACGGTTTTTTTTAGGCCAGCACGAAAGCGATCGAGCAGCCCGCCTTTGCCCCCCGCGTCGTCGGCGGGTGCCGCGGCGCCGTCGGTGTCGGGGGTGGCGGGAGCCGGGGCCGCGCCGGTCGTCGCGGGCTTCTCTGAGCCACGAAAGCGAAACAGAGCCATCGGTGCGTGTCCTCTACGAAGGGGTGGTGCCGTTCGGCGTCGGTGCCGCAGCGTCGCCGCAGTGGTCGGCAATCAACTTCGCCAGAATTCCCGCCACGAAGCGGGGGGAAGACTCCGCGCCGTAGCGTTTCGCCAACTCCACCGCTTCGTCAGCGGCGACCGCGGCCGGGACATCGGTGTACAGGATTTCGAAGGTGGCCATCCGCAGCAGGCTACGGTCGACCACCGTCATCCGCGACAGCCGCCAGTTCTCGGCCCGCCCCTCAATCTCGGTATCGATCGCGCCGAGGTTCGAGCGCACACCATCGACGAGGCCTTGGCTGAATTTGACGAGCGGCGCGGCGCGAAGCCTGGCGATGATGAATCGCTCAAGAAACGTTGGGTCTGCCGAGGCAACGAGATCGATTTGATAAAGGGCCTGGAGGGCAACCTCACGGGCGCGGCGTCGGGAGGGAATCGGTGCGGTCATAAGGTGCGGGTCAGCAGGAGAATCCAAGAAGGTTGAGACGCTCAGGAAAAGAGGCCGTGAGAGCCGTTGTCACACACGGCCATGGCTCGCGTGAGTCGTGTTTCGGGGCTGGGTGAGCGTTGGCATGAGCCGGAGCATGGCAAGGGTGGCTTCGGCGGCTTCCACGCCCTTGTTGCCTTGCGCTCCACCCGCGCGGGCGATCGCTTGCTCCGGCGTTTCGCACGTCAGCACTCCAAAAGTGATCGGAATGGCCCGTGCACGGGAGGCCTGTTCGATCCCGACGGCAACCGCCGTGGCGATGTGACGATCGTGCGTCGTCTCGCCTTTGATGATGGCACCAAGGCAGATGACGCCCGCATACTGCCCGGTGGATGCCAGACGGTCAGCTGCGAGGGGGAGTTCAAAACTCCCTGGCACCCACGCCACGTCGATCGCATCGGCGGCAATCCCTGCTCCGCGGAGGGTGGTCACCGCAGCTGCCAGCAGGCGATGCGTGATTGGCTTGTTGAATTGCGAAACGACGATGCCCACGCGAGTTGACGGGGCCAGTTCGGCGTCTGCCAGGATGGTCGCATCGATCGGCTCGAGGTCTGCCGACGCGTCGAGGGAAACCTTCTGGTACGTCATGCAGGGATCCTACGACTTGAGGCTCGCGAGAAACTGAGCGTTGGAGGGCGTCTTCGAGAGTCGGTTGACGAGCAGTTCCATTGAGTCGGTTGGGTTCATTTCACCAAGGACCCGCCTCAGCACGCACATGCGGCGGTACTCGTCGGGGTCCAGCAGCATCTCCTCGCGTCGCGTTCCCGAGCGGTTGATGTCGATTGCCGGCCAGATGCGTTTGTCGACAAGCCTGCGGTCGAGCACGATCTCCAGGTTCCCAGTGCCTTTGAACTCCTCAAAGATCACCTCGTCCATGCGGCTGCCGGTGTCGACGAGCGCGGTGGCAAGAATCGTCAGAGAACCACCCTCTTCCACCTTGCGAGCGCTACCAAAGAATCGCTTCGGCCGCTGGAGTGCTGCCGCATCCACACCCCCGGAGAGGATCTTGCCTGAGTTGGGCACTTCGGAGTTCCACGCCCGGGCCAATCGCGTGATGGAGTCGAGGAAAATAACGACGTCTTTGCCATATTCCACAAGACGCTTCGCCTTTTCGATCACCATCTCCGCGACCTGAATGTGGCGTGAGGCGTTTTCATCAAACGTCGAACTGATGACCTCGCAGGAGGGGCCTTTTACCTGCCGCTCCATGTCGGTCACTTCCTCGGGCCGTTCGTCGATCAAGAGCATGATCACGTAGGCGTCGGGATAGTTGGCGAGCACCGCCTTGGCCATCTTCTGCAGGAGGATCGTCTTGCCTGCCCGCGGTGGACTGACAATCAGGCCACGCTGTCCGAACCCAATCGGCACGATCAGGTCGACAACGCGGGTCGCCACTTCGTCTGGGGTGGTTTCCATCCGAATCCGACGGTCCGGATGCAGCGGTGTGAGGTCATCGAAAAAGACTCGGCTGGAAAGCTTCGCCGGGTCATCACCATTGATCGCCTCGACCCGCAGGAGTGCGAAGTAACGCTCGCTCTCTTTGGGCGGGCGGATCTGCCCTGCGACGCTGGTGCCGTTCCGCAACCCAAACCGACGAATCTGGCTGGGGGAAACGTAGATGTCGTCTGGGCAGGAGAGATAGTGGTAATCAGGACTACGAAGAAAACCGAAGCCGTCTGGCAGGATCTCAAGGGTTCCCTCGCCAAACATCAGGCCGTTGAGCTTCACGCGTTCCTTGAGAATGCGAAACACGAGCTCATGCTTCTTCACGCCCGTCACATCGCCGCCGCACTCTTTGCGAGCAAGCTCGATCAGTTCGGGCATCGACATCCGCTGCAGCGACGAGATGTAGGTGTCGCCACGCTTGAGGGCTTCGTAGCGGTCGCGCGGCTCAAGGCCGTCTTCCTTCACCTCTTCGGCGATCTCTTCGGCGATGGAGAGCGGCTCGTTCTCGTCGTCGAGAGGGGACTGCGGCAAACGATCGGAATCGGGTCGTGTCATGAGGAGGTGCCTGGTGTGGGTTGAAGGCACGACGAGACTGCGGGCCAATGGCCACACGGAAGGCCAGGAACGGAGTGAGGAGGAGGGAGGAAGGCGGGACGTTGTCGGAACCGATGGCCGCGTGCACGGCCACAGGAAGCAAGGATCAGCAAGGCAGTGAACCGCCCCAAATCCATCGCCAGATCCGATCAACGACCTCTTGAGTATAGGAAATCGTGGAAGACGTATCCACGGTCGTGATTCTGGCGGCATCCACCACGCTCTTCAGGCCGCCCCCGGGCATCCGTCGCTTCCAGGCGGCGTCCCGCCATCCGATCGACTCGAGCGACCAGCCGCGAGCCCGAAGGCGGTTTTTTCGCACGCCGTCGTCGCAGTGGACCTCGATGATGCGGTCACACCGCTCGGCCCAGCCACTCTGCACGAGCAGCGGCACGTCGAGGACAATCACGAGGTTTTCGGCCTGATCGCCAGCATCCTGTTGCAGTCGATCGATTTCGGCCTCCATGCGGGCACGCACGACGGGATGCACGATCGCTTCAAGGTCCTCGAGGGCGGCGGTGTGCTCGGCGGTTGACCCGAAGACCCGGGCCGCGAGAGCGGGCCGGTGCACCCGACCCTCCGCATCCAGGATGGCTTCGCCAAACCGACTCACAATCGCCGTGCGGACAGAGGCGATCTCAAGCACGTCGTGGGCAAGGCGATCGGCGTCGATCACGTGGGCACCATGCTCGGCCAGGCGGGCGGCCACCGTAGATTTGCCAACGCCGATCTGTCCCGCAAGTCCAACCAGGATCACCCCGCCCCTCCCTTGTCGCAGGCATCCCAGGTGTCGCCGTCATGCACCGAGACCTTCAGCGGAACCGACAGCTGCATCGCCGAGAGCATGGCCTGCTCGACCAACGCGCGAATCGCCTCGAGTTCTCCAGCCGGACACTCGAGTACGAGTTCGTCATGGATCTGAAGAATGATCCGGCCGGCGAGCTTCTGCTCGGCGAGGTCGCGGTTGACGGCGAGCATCGCCAATTTGATCAGATCGGCAGCAGACCCTTGGACGACCGTGTTGATTGCCGTGCGTTCTGGGAGCGTGAGGGAGAAGCCGCCCGCGGCGGTGCGACGTGCCTCGCGTGGCCGCACGCCTTCGATCGCGCGGCGGCGGCCAAGGAGGGTGGTGACGCGGCCGTCCCGTCGACAGTCGTCGAGGACGGTGTCGATAAATGCGGCCGCACCCGCGAAGGTGCGAAAGTAGGTTTCAATAAACGCAGAGGCTTCGAGCTGTGTGATCGAGAGGGCTTTGGCAAGTCCGAAGCTGCTCTGCCCATACAGGATGCCGAAGTTAACGGCCTTCGCGACGCGCCGCATCTCCGACGTGATCGCCTCCTGCGGTTCCCCAAACACGGCCATGGCGGTGCGTGTGTGGATGTCGTCACCAGCGTCGAAGGCGGCTTGCATGGCCGGATCGGCCGAAAGGTGGGCGAGGACACGCAGCTCAATCTGCGAGTAGTCGGCAGCCACAAATCGCCAACTGTCTTCACGTGGTAGAAACGCCGCGCGAATTTCCCGGCCTTCACGGGTGCGGACGGGAATGTTTTGCAGGTTGGGGTTACTTGACGAGAGCCGGCCCGTGGCAGCCACGGTCTGGTTAAACGAGGCGTGAATGCGGCCCGTGCTGGGGTCGACGAGGAGCGGGAGTGAGTCGACGTAGGTGCTCTTGAGTTTGGCGAACTGTCGATGCTCGAGGAGCTTGCGAGGCAAGGGATGCTGCGAGGCAAGTTCTTCAAGCACTTCGGCGTCGGTGCTGGGGCCCGTCTTGGTGCGTTTCACGACTGGGAGGCCAAGTTCGTCAAAGAGCACCTGACGAACCTGTTTCGGCGAACTCATCAGGAAGGGATGGCCTGCCAGTTCGGTGATTTCCGCTTCGAGGGTGGTCAGCCGGGCGGCGTAGGTTTCGGAGAGCCGTTCCAGCGTGGAGGTGTCGACCCGCACGCCTCGCACCTCCATATCAGCCAAGACCGCGACCAGGGGCATTTCGACGGCGTGGAAGAGATCCGTGAGGCCGGCGTCTGCCAAAGCAGCCGTCATCGGAGCGGCGAGGGCCAAGACGGCCGAGGCGACTGCAGCGGCTTCTTCCGGAGTGCTCGTCGAGTCTTCGGCCGGAAGCGAGCCGGGCAGTGACACGCCCAGCCTCTGGGCGATGTCTGCGAGTCCGTAACTGCGCTGGCCGGCGTCGAGGAGGTACGCGGCTACGAGCGTGTCGTACGCGACCATCCCATGGGGCAGGCGAAAGTGGCAGCCAAGCACAAGCTGCCGCTTGAGGTCATGGGCGTGCACCGTGACGGCTGGGTCGGCAAGGCATTCCCGCAGGGCCGCCGCGTGCGACGTCCCATCGGCAACGGTGTCGGCGGTGAGGTAGGCCATGTGGCATGGGGCGTTGGCCTGCGGAGCGGCGAGAAGGATCCCCGTCGCCGAACCAATGGGTCGCGTGGCAGGGGCGACCGCACACACACTGAGCTGGCCTGTGGCCCTCGCAGCCGATAGCACGCGGGCAAGGCTTTCGGTGTCGGCAGGCTGTTGCGGCACCGCCGCAGGCGGCAGGTCGTCTGGAAAGAGCGGAGAACCGTGCGGCGTCTTGCCCGCCTTGCCGGACGAAGCCGCCTTGCCTGGTGAGATTGGTACGGACGGCGCTCCGCCACTGAGTCTGCGTTCGGCTTCGGCGACGAGGCTCTTAAAGCCCATCTCCTTCAGGAAGGCGATGACCGGTTCCACTGGAGGAGCTGCCACCCTGCCCTGCTCCCACGGAATCTCGCAGGGAACGTTGAGGTGCAGGCGGACGAGTTCGCGGCTGGAACGTGCGGTGTCGGCGTGATCCTGAAGGTTCTGGGAACGCTTCTTGCCCGCCACCTTGGCAGCATTGGCGAGGATCGCATCGAGTGAGCCATATTCCTGCAGGAGCTGCGACGCGATCTTCGGCCCGATGAGCGGCACGCCTGGCACATTGTCCACGCTGTCGCCCACGAGCGAGAGGAAGTCGACCACCTGCTCCGGTGTGATCCCCCACTCGGCGAGCAGCTCAGCGCGGCCGTACTCACTCGCGGTTCGCAGGTTATAGAGTTTGACCTGGTCGCTTAAGAGTTGCCGGGCATCTTTGTCGCTGGTAGCCAGGATGCAGGTGCCCCCAGCCGCGGTGGTCTTGGTGGCGAGCGTGGCGAGCACGTCGTCGGCTTCAAAGCCCGACTGTTCGAGCATCGGCACGTGCATCACCTCGACGAGCCGGCGAATCAGCGGAATCTGCGGCACGAGGTCGGCCGGCATTTCGCTCCGCGTGGCCTTGTAGGCTTCAAACGCTTCGTGGCGAAAGGTGGGCCCGGCTGCGTCCATTCCGCAGAAGAGATAGTCCGGGCGGCGGCTGGTGATGATGTCGAGAAGGTCGCGGGCAAATCCGTAGACAGCCGAGACAGGCTCCCCCTGGGGCGAGGTCATCTCCGGGAGAGCGTGGAAGAGTTGGTAGATCCGCGAGAGCGTGTCCACGACCCACACGGTGCGGCCTGTGAGATCGGGAGTGTTCGTCATGCGGTTGGTCGCTGAGGAGGCGTCGAGGAATCAGTCACCACTCGGTGGCTCGTATTCGAAGTCTTTCCATTTCATCGCTCGCCGGAAGGGCTCAATGCGGAGCACGACCTCGCCGTTTTGAAAGAGACGCACCGTGCCGTTGGTCTCGCTCACCGTGACCGCCACGCTTTTGGTCCGCCGCGTGATCGCTGCCGCGGCCCAGTGTCGCGCTCCGAGCCCCTTGGCCACGGACACGTTTTCGGCCGAGGCATCAATGTAGCGGGCGGCGGCTTCGACAGTCCCGTCGGCGTTGACGATAAACGCGCCGTCGAGCTGCGCGATTTCTTTGATGCCTTCGCGAACGCGCGAGTCGGTGAGTTTTCGTTCGACGCGGTTGTAGCCCCGCACCGGATCAAACCCTGTCGCGTGGCTTGCCTGCATGACGTGCCGGCTATCTCCCACGACAAACAGCGTGCCGACTGGTTTCCCTTCGCGACCTTCGCGGCCAATCTCTACCGCGATGTCGACCACGAGTTTGAGCGTCTCGAGCGGCACTTTGGTTTCGAGGTTGCGAAGGTCGCGGCTGGTGAGCTGGCCGAGATGCTCCTCAAGGCGGAGCACGCTCAGGGAGTCGAGCGATCCCGCCTCGAAGCCGCTGTAGAGGGCGACGACGTTCGCCTCGGGCGCAATCAACTCAGCGGCGACACACTCCAAGAGCGCCTGCGTGAGTCGCTCCTGCACCGGCAGGCCCGCGACGTCGAGGAGCACCGACTGAAGGCCCTGAGCCGCGACGCCTGCGAGGTCCTCCTCGTCATCTGCTGCGACGAGGACAGGAATGCGGCGCGTCGCCTCGCGAACCTGTTCCCAGTCGAGTTTGCGGTCGACCAAAATCAACAGTGCATCGGCCGACGTTTGCTCATAGAGCCGTACGCCTGCTGCCAGGAAATGCTCGAGGTGTTGCTTTTGGCTGCTGGCCGTCATGGTCCGATCCCGCCGGACGTCGGCCGGTGCGGATCGTCTGGACAGCCCTGCAACCCAAGCCCCGGACGGCGTGCTCGAAGCGTATGCCGAGGCCCTGCAGGCATCAAGTCAGAGTCGAGCAGCCGCGTCGAGAAACCAGGCCAACCTCACCGCACGAGCACCGGCTGCGTCAGGTCGACCCCTTCGGCCAGCGCCAACGGGCGGTTGGGGACGGCCTTCATCGAGCCATGGAAGGCGGCAATGTTGCCAGGGTGGACGGTTCCCCACGCCCGCTCCTGGTAGACCGTCAGGGCGTGGAGTGCGTGCCCCATGGGGCCGATTTTCCATTCCCGTTTGGGGTCGCTGGCAAGGGCTCGTGCGAGGAATGAGGTCGCATGCACGATCCTGGGGTGGTAGAGCATTGGCTGATCGATCGAGGCGACGAGCCACTCAAGGATATGTCCTGTGGTCTGCACCTTCCGGTCAATGTCGTCTGAGCGGTCTGCCGGATACTTGAACCATTCGGTGCTGAAAGACCCATCTGGGTTTTGCAGTTTCGAGAGAGCGAACACCTGGTATTCACGCACAAACTTGTCGGCTCGCAGGAACGCGCCGTCGAGTGAGCCGGTCGCCTCCCGGCGCCGCTGGGCAGCGTAGGAGAGTGCAAACAGACGGTGCGTGCCCCCGCAGGCCGCGGTGCGGACCGGCTGTGCGAGTTCCTCTTCCACAAGCCGCTCGAGGTTCCACGTCTCCCCTTCTCGGGTCTGCCAGACCTCGTTTGTTTGGAGATAGTGCGAGAGCGCAATCAGCGTGAAGGTGAGTTCGACGCCTGACTTACAACAAAGCTGCTCTTGTGTGACGAGATCGGCGACCGTGTAGTCGTGCCCCTGGAGTTTGAGCGGCGATTCCTTGGCGACGCGGCACTGGGCGAGGATGGCAAGGTACTGTGCGAGATGTCCCTGCACGCCGTAGCCAATGAGGCCAGTCGGAAGTTCACCGGCCGGCACCAGCATCACCTGCCCTCGGCACCGCCCTCCCATGTTCATCCAGCCGATCGAATTGACGAGGGTGCCTGATCGGCCCACCCGAACCTGCGATGGAAGGCCGAAGGCAATGAAGCCGTGCATCACTTCCCAGGGCGTATTCTCAACCGTGTTGAGGGGCCTCCGCTTGTAGAGCGCGAGGGTGTTCTCAACCTGCTTCTTGAGCACCGCGAACTCACGCGTCTGTGGGGGGGCGACCGCGGATGGTGGAGGGAGTGGTTTGCGTGGTTGGTTGGCGGATGGCGCAGGTTCGTCAGCCACCTTCTCCACATCCGGACGATCGCTGGCGACCACCCGGGCAGGCATGCCTGGCACGCCACGGGATTCTGTCGAGGCTTCGCTGCTGTCGGTCGACGCAGCGGCTTCTGCCAACTCCTCCTGCTCTTCACCGCCAACCAGTGTGCGGGCGGAGTCTGCGACGCGACCCGCCAGTCCCTTCACTTCGTCCCAGCTCCGCTGTGGCCACGTGAAGCCTGGCCCAACGCTGTTCTCAGGCGCCGTGTCGGCTTCCGTGGAAGCGTCGCTCACCTGGTCGCCGCCACGAGGGGTGACGACGGCCTGTCGTGTGGCGGGCGGGGGATCCGGCTGTGGGGCCGGGATAAAATCACGCTGTGGGCGTGTGGCGGGAGTTTCGTCGGCTTTTTGGCTTCCTCGCCCAAACCAGCCGTCCATGAGGCGCCGGGAACTCGAGCGGGCCACACGCAGGTCTTCATACTGCGGTGTGCCATCGGGCGAGGTGCCCTGCCCCTTCCCGACGGCCGCCACGACGACGCCCACGAGCAAAAGCGCCAGTGGCTGGGCGAAGCGTCCGTAGTGAGAGGGCGTGGACTGAGAGCGTCCGTCTGCGGAGCGAAGAAGCATGAGAAACTCGAATCGGTGCGAGGCCACGGCGAGACAGCAGGGTCGCAGTAGTGTTTGGCTGAGAGGTCTCCGCCAAACGCCACGACGTATGCCCGGTCTATCGGCCAATCGCCTCGGCGAAACGCTGCGGTCTCTCACTCACGACCGAGTCTTGCCGTAGGTTTCCCCCTCCGAATAACCCGTAGAGTTTGCCCTCCTCTGTTTGGCGGGGGCGAGAGGTGTGCCAACGGGGAGCCGGCGCGAGACCTTGCAGGGGGAGAACGCCCGCTTAGAAGAGTTGTCGAATGGTTTCGGCCATCGTGGGGCTCGTTTGCCGAGCTTCGGGATCCGCAGCCCACGCTCGCCACGCGTTCACATCGTTGCCGAGGTCACGGCCGCTGACCTCGCGCAGGGAGTCAACCGCCCGGAACTGAACCGCGGGATCGGGATCTTCCAGAGCGATCGCCAGAGCGTTGATGGCAGAGTCGTCGCCCGTTTCGCCCAGGGCGCGGACGGCTCGCAGACGCACATCGATGTCGCTTTCGGATGCCATGCAGGCGGCGAGCAGCGGCACGGCGTCTTTGCCGCGTCGGCCGCAGACGTCGCAGGCCGTCATCCGCACCCGCTCGTCAGGATCGCGCAGCCCACCTTCGCAAATCGCATGTGCGGCCGGCGTGTCAAAATCCGCTGCGATCTCCAGGATTGAGCACCGCACCCGGGGATCGTGTTCTTCCAGCAGCGTTTGAATCAGGCTCTGGGAAAACGCGAGTTGGGCGGCGTTGCCAGCCTCAATCGCTTCGGCCGCCTCTTTTTGCAGGGCGTCGATCCGCTGGTCCGCCGTAAAGCCGTAGCGGGTGATCTGCTTTTCGGTCGCTTCGGAGCTCCCCCAGGGTAGCCAGCCTGCGCACCCTGTGACGCTTGCCAGCATCAGTGCCGTGGCCATCGCCTGAAGGCGGTTCAGTGTGATCCGGATGGTCATGGGGTGCCGAAAATGATCGAAACGTGGCATCGTGCTCTGCCCTGGCGGTGCGAGGGTGACGATCAAAACCACCGTCAGCGGAGGTTTTGCGGTCGCGGACGGTACAGGCTCATCACGGGCTCGACTAGCCCAATCCGCGGTGGCGTGTGGCACCATGCAGCGTTTTGAACACCTCTCCCGATGCTGCCGAGCTCTCGAGCGAGCCGGTGGTTTGTGGCATCGACTCCTCCCGCTGATGTTGGCGGCCCTGTGCTGGCCAGGGCTTATGCACGGCGAAGACCTGACGGGGTCGCAGGTGACGGTGACGTTTCACCTCCCTGACGAGGGAGGTCGCGAGCGGGTCAGCGGCGGAAAGGTGCTCGTCGAGGCCCTTGATGGCGGCCTTTTGGTGGAGGAGGCAGACGGGCAGCTGCAGCTGATCGAAGCGGGGTGGCGGGATCACGTCGAGGTGGTGCCAAAGCCGGAGTCGCTGACGGCGGCCGACGTGAGTCGTGCGGTGCTTGCCGAACTTCCCGAGGGATTTCAGGTCTTCACCACCCGGCACTACTGCGTCTGTTTTGACACGTCGCCCGAATACGCCCGCTGGGTGGCCGCGGTGTTCGAGCGGCTCCGCGAAGCATTCTTGAACTACTACCGGCGCGATCGGCTTGAACTTGCGGCTCCGGAGCGGCCGCTGATCGTGGTGATCTTTGCCGACCGGCAGCGGTATCTCGAGTACGCGCAGCCCACGCTGGGAACGAGTTCTCCGAATGTGATCGGGTACTACAACCTGATGAGTAACCGCGTGACGACCTACGACATCACCGGAAGCGATGCGCTTCGCGATCGGGTGGTGGGGCGGCAGTCGGTGGGGCAAGCGATCGCGGCGAGTCCTGCGGCCTCGGCCCTGATTTCGACGCTGGTGCACGAAGCGACCCATCAGCTGGCCTTCAACACAGGGCTTCATCAGCGACTCGCGCCGATTCCGGTGTGGGTGAGCGAGGGCGTGGCGATGTATTTCGAAACGCCGGACCTCAAGGCGGATCGCGGATGGCGCGGGATTGGCATGATCAACCACCAGCGTCTCGCGCACTGGCGCCAGGCCCACCGGCGCGACCTGCTCGTGAGAATTATCTCCGACGACGAGGTCTTTCGGGATCCGGCGACCGCCCTCGATGCCTACGCCGAGGCCTGGGGACTTGCGTTCTTCCTGCTGAAAACCCGTCGCGCAGAGTCGGCCGACTATCTCCGCCGGCTTGGCAGTCGCGGGCCGCTGACCGACGACTCGCCTGAACAGCGGCGGGCAGATTTTGAGGCGGCCTTTGGCGAAAGTGTCGAGTCGATGGAGCCCGCTTTGGTTCGCTTTCTCGCTCGGCTCCGCTGAACCGCGTGGCAAGAGGAGGGGCAGACACGGTAGATGGGGGGAAGTCTGCCGAATGCCCGGGCAGGTGGGGTTTTGTCAACGTCTGGGGCGTGGGCCGCCGATCCAAACCTCGGCGGATGGTCTGTCCGTTGCGGCGCTGGCGGGTTCGATCGACGCGGACCTATGCTCAGCGACTGGTTTTCAGGGAAGACAAGGCTCTAAGGGGGTCGGACGATGGCGACAGTGAGCAGATCGGATCAGACGGCCAAGCTGTTGCAGATCGCGCTGATCATCACGGTCGCGCTGCTGTTTGTGCTCGCGGTCCTGTGTTACTTCGTCTTTGCTTCCCGCGCTGACGCGATGACCCAGCTTGAAGCCGCGAACCAGGAGCTCAACACCGCCCAGCAGAGCAGTAGGCAGCAAGAGGCTGCGGCCAGTGAGTTGAAACGTATTCTGGGTTTCCCTGAAGCCAAGTCGATCGATGAGATCACCACCGAGACCAACGAAGCCTTCGGTGGCGACTACGCCGACTTCCAAGCCGACGCCGACAGCTACACCGAGTTGGCTTCACGGCTGCTCGATGAAATCCGCCGCAAGGACGATGCCCTGCTGAAGGCGACGACCGCTCTCCAGGCCGCCGAACAGGGAAGGCAAGACGCTGAGCAGGCGCGTGACGACGCCAAGGCGGCAGCGGACCGCGACCTCCAACAACGGGAGCAGCAGTTCGCGGCCAACGAAGATGACTACAACCAGCGTCGGGCTGCGTTTGAGCAGCAGCAGCAGCAACTCAGCCAAGGGCAGCAGGCGGCTCAAGACGAGTCGAAGTCGTATAAGGACGTGATGGAGACGCTCGCGCAAGGGGAGAAGTTGATTTCGTCGCAGTATCGCGAGCGGTATCGCGAGGCGGCGAGCGACCCGTCATCGCAGGTTCGGATCCTCTACGACCAACTCAACGACCAGACCGGCGAGATCACCAAGAAGAATCGGCTCGTGGCTTCCTTGGGAGCCGCCAGTCAGGATGTGCAGGACTACCTGCTCCGGTCGCTGCCGCAGGCTGACCGAGTGGATCGCTACGACGGTCGGATTGTGTCGATCGATGAAGCCAACGGCACGGTGGAGATTGCTGTGGCAGCCTCGATGGGGCTGCGCCCTGGGCTGGTGTTCCGTGTGTTCTCTGGTGACGACTCCACCCCGCTGTGGGCTGAGACGAAGGGCACGGTTGAGGTGATCTCGTCGCAGGCAGGCCGGGTGATCGCGCGGATTCGCAACGAGTCAATGAGGAACCCGATCATTGCTGGCGACGGAGTGGCCACACCGCTGTGGAGCCCCGGCATGCCCATGGATGTGGTGATCGTGGGGATGGTTCGGCTTGACGACGACCGTCAGGAAGATTCGCAGGCCCTCACGGCACTCGTGGAACGCCTTGGCGGACGCGTGTCGAACAACGTGGAAGCGTCGACCACCCTGCTCGTTGACGCCGGACGGCCGATCTCTCGCGGTGGTGATGATTCGCGAGAGCCTGTCTTCCGTCCACAAGATGAGAAGCGGCGAAATGACCAGATCGACCAGGCTCGTCGGTTGGCGATCCGCACCGTGGGCCTCGATGTCTTCCTCGACTGGCTCGGGATGGACCTGGAAACCATGAAGAGTGGCCAGGCCGTTGACATTCCCGGTGCTCGGATGAGCCGAGACGACGCCTCCGCCTCCGTCGCTCCCTGACAGTCGATCTGCCTCGCCGGATCCTGCTTTGCTTGCACGGGGTGCGGCAGCCGGCCACAATCCGCCCAGGTAGGTATCTGGTCGGGGGTGGTCACCGTCTCGGTGGTTCATGCTCCCGGCCTCCCCTGGGAGTGAGAGAGATGGCAGCGTTTTGGCGGTTGTCGGTGGTGTTCCTGGCTGGATGGGTGTTGGGAGTTGGCGTGCTGGGCACGGCAGCGGAGCCCGCATCCGAAGACGCCCCTGCGGCTGACGAGCAGGGCTTCGTGTCGATCTTCGATGGCACGCTCGACGGCTGGGAGGGGAAGAGTGAGTTTTGGTCGGTGGCCGACAACGCCATCGTGGGGCAGACCACCCCCGAGAATCCGACCAAGGGCAACACTTTCATCTTCTGGCGGCAGGGCGAACTCGACGACTTTGAACTCCGCCTCTCCTACCGGATCACGGGGGGCAACAGCGGTATTCAGTATCGCAGTCGCGACTTTGGCGACTTTGTTGCCGGCGGCTACCAGGCCGACATCGATTCTGGGACCACCTATTCGGGCATCAACTACGAGGAACGCGGACGCGGCATCCTCGTGACCCGTGGAAAGCGGATGGAGATCGGTCCCGACGGGATGAAAACCGAAGGGGAGGTGATTGGCGAGAGCGACGCCCTGCAGGCGAAGATCAACCAGGGCGACTGGAACGACTACCGCATTGTGGCGGAGGGCCCTCGGCTGCGGCACTACATCAACGGTCAGTTGATGAGTGAGGTGATCGACCACGAGGTGGAGAAGCGTGCCGAGAAGGGCATCCTTGCGTTGCAGCTGCACGCGGGCCCGCCAATGAAGGTTGAGTTCAAGAACATCCGTCTGAAGCGTCTGAAGCTTGCGGACGGTCGGAAAAAAGTGGTGTTTGTGGCTGGGCGGCAGAGCCACGGCCCCGGCGAGCATGAGTTTCGCGCGGGTTCGATGCTGATGGCCGACTGCCTGGAGGCGAACTGCCCCGAGGCTGTGACGGCGGTGTACACCAACGGCTGGCCGACCGACCCAACGGCCTTCGACAACGCGGATGCGATCCACTTCTTCGCTGACGGCGGTGGTGGACATCCCGTGATTCAGCGGAACCGTCTCATGGAGATCGCAGCCTTAGCCAAGCGGGGCGTGGGGATCGCCTGCCTGCACTACGCTGTGGAGGTTCCGCCCGAAAAAGGGGGCGCGGAGTTTCTCGACATGATCGGTGGCTTCTTTGAAACCCACTGGTCGGTCAACCCGCACTGGATGCTTGCCGAAACGCAGCTGGCCGAAGCACATCCCATCACCCGCGGCGTACAGCCTTTTGAGATCCAGGATGAGTGGTACTACCACATGCGTTTTCGTGACGGCGACGAGCGGGTCGTGCCGATCCTCTCGGCCGTCCCGCCAGACGCCACGCGTGAGAGGCCAGACGGTCCGCACAGCAACAACCCGACGGTGCGAGCCAGCAAGGGCGCTCGCGAAGTGCTCGCCTGGGCCTACGAGAGGCCAGACGGCGGCCGGGGCTTCGGCTGCACGGGCGCGCACTTTCATCGCAACTTTGGGGACGCGGAGTTTCGCAAACTGATGCTGAACGCGGTGGCGTGGACCGCCGGTCTTGAGATTCCTCAGGACGGCATCCTCTCTGAGGTGTCGGCTGAAGCATTAGCTGCCAACCTCGATCCCAAATAGGCTGCAACGATTTCACACCACAGGAGAAAGACAGATGCCAAAACTCACCGTCGAGGGAGTGGGTCAGTTTGACGTGCCGGCTGGCAAGCGCCTCGTGAATGCGCTCGTGGACGAGTGCGGGATCGATCAGCTGCACGCGTGTGGCGGGCATGCTCGCTGCACCACCTGCCGCGTGGAGTTTCTCGATGGAGAGCCCTCGAAGATCACCAAGGCTGAGCAGGATGTGCTGGCGGCCAAGGGCCTCGCCGGCCAGCCCGGCGTTCGGCTGTCGTGTCAGGTCGTCTGTGATGCCGACATGAGCGTGCGGGCGACGAGCCGACTGGAAGGGTCTGGTCGTCAGGACGCCGGTGGTCGGCCGGCCGATCAGATGCAGCCAGAGCCCGTGGAGTGGATCGAGCGGTAGATCGCTTCAGAGCGTCGGCTGGCGTGGGGCTGCCACGCTCGACACGCCGAGCCTGCGGAGAAAGGCCGCCGTCTGGGACGCTTCGGTGACCCAGCGGTGGGCCTGACGCGGGAGTTCGGTATGGATGCCGCCGGTGTAGTTCCCTTCTCGCAGGGCTGCAAACAGTGGCGGGAAGTCGAGGATGCCCCCGCCCAGCGGAAGGTGTTCGTGAATGCAGGGACGCATGTCATCGAGGTGCACGTTCACCAGATCCGCCACGCGTTCTCGCAACGTGGCCGCGAGAGGCCACTCGCCCATGCATTCCATGTGGCCCGTGTCGATGGTCAGCCGGAAATGCGGCGGGTAACCGAGCCGGTCGCGGAGTTCGTCAAAGCGAGCGAGTGTGTCGACAAACATGCCAGGTTCGGGCTCAAAGCCGAGCGGCATGCGGCGTTCCTCGGCGTAGTCGACCACGGGCTTGAGGCTTTCGCACAGCCGTTCCCAGAGTTGGGCGTCAACGGCGGCGTCCCGGACGACGCCACTCCACAGCGACACGCACGAGGCGCCAAGTGCGATGGCGAGGTCGATTGCCCGACGCAAGAAATCGCCCCGTCGTGCTCGGTCGGACGAGGCGGCCGACAGCAGCGTTGGTTCGTGCTTCTGGAAGGGGTCGAGGAGATGGCGAGCGCCCGTCTCCACCACGCAGGCGAAGGCTCGCGACTCCAGCGACCGTTGCCAGGTGAGGACTTCTTCGGCGTAGTTGGTGGCGAAGGGGTTGAGCAGCTGGTGGTCAGGGGTGATCGCAAGCGAGGCGAAGCCAAGGTCGGCAAGCCAGGGCAACGCGGCATGGGGATCGCCATCGATGCTGTTGGTGCTCCAGCCTGGCTTCATGCAGGTTCTCCAAGACCACGGTAGGGATGGTTGGTTGGCTATGTCGGCGGAATGAATTGTCGGCCGATGAGGAACGGTCCGAGCAGCATGAAGGCCACGATCGCCCACGGCTCGCCGCAGGCCGCCAGCACCATCGACGCGTCGAGCGTGATGATCGTCATGATGGCGTTGCCCACCGCACGCTGCACGAGGGCGGGTTCGGGCGTCGCGATCCCACGAACGGCTCGGTACACCACTGAGGCGGAGAGCACTCCCCACAGGAGCAGCCAGTTGTCGAGGCCCGAGCGGACAAGCCAGCCAGACCCGCCTTCCCCTGAGAGCCAGACGACGTAGCCCGCAGCCACCGCCAAGCCGGCGGCCATGACCGCAGTGGCGATGCTCAGTGGCGTTCGGCTGCTGCGGGTCGCTTCGGTGCGTGCAAAGAGCGTGATTCCCACGACGTAGATGCCCATGCCGATCGCGGGAAGCCACTCCGGGTTGGCCGTCGGGCCACCGGCTGCGGTCACGCCGAGCAGCCAGTTCAAGCTCCGGCAGCTGCCCATGACCCACGGCCCGGCGGCAGTCGACTTGGCCCGGGCGTCGTAGAGGAGGATCGCTGCCGCCAAGGCCACGGCCACGATCGCTGTTGCGGCGTTTCCTGAAAGCACCGCAGCGGTCACGCCGGAGGCAATCCCACCCAACAGCAGAATCCAGCCCACGGCCAGAGCTGCCCGTGGGGCAATCTGACCGCTTGGCAATGGCCGTTCCGGACGCTCCGTCTTGTCGAGTTCGAAATCGAAGACATCGTTGAGCACCATCCCCGCGGCGTACAGCAAGAGCGACGCGGCCGCGACTGCCCAAAAGGCAGCCGGCGGCGCCGCCACCACTTCAGGGCGGGCAATGATCAGCCAGCCGGCGAGGACGTCGGCCACGGCCGTGGCGTGATTCGGGAGTCGCAGGAGTCGTAACCACGCTCCTACACCCCCTCGTGACGTTCGGCCTGCTGCCTCGGTCATGAACCCACGCTCTCGGCGATACCTAGCAGGTACTCGCGTGCCGCCCGGGCAGCCTCGTCCGGACGATCGCGATAGGGATAGAGCTCGACGGTGACCCACAGGTCGGGCGTATGCTCGGCAATCGCGGCCAACACGCCAGCAAAGTCGATCGCGCCTTCGCCGGGCACCAGATGATGGTGCACGCGGGTCTCAGCAATGTCTTCCACGTGGTAGTGGCGCGTGTGCTTTACGAGTCGAGGCACCCACGCGGCGGGGTCGTCGCCCACGCAGTAGGCATGGCCGACGTCAAAGTTCAGGCCAAGCGAGGGGTGGTCGACCCGTTCGGCAAACTCAAGGAACTGCTCGAACGTTTCGATCAGCAGCCCGGGCTCCGGCTCCACCAGCAGGCCCACGCCAGTTTCCGCGGCGACGTCCAGCACCGGCATGATCTCCTCGTAGAAGATATCGCTTGCCTCTTGCCGCGACTGGCCGGGTTGAATCTCGCCCCCCGGCTCCGTCGAAATCGCGGGGGCGCCCAGGTCGGCGGCGAGCCTGAGCGATCGCTTGGTGTGTTCCCGGCGAATGGCCCGGTAATGAGGATCGGGGTCGGTCCAGCCGGGGTGCCAGTACGGCTGTCGTGGGTCGGCCACCGCGTTCATCATGAACGCGTTGATGTTGGAGATCACCAGCCCATGCTTTGCGATGGAGTCGCGGATCGCCTGCTTCTGCACGTCGAGCAGCCCCGCCGGCCAGGCATGGGGAACATCTGCGAGCAGTTCGATGCCGGCGTATCCGAGCGCCGCCACCTGGGCGATTGCGGAGTCGACGGGCACGTCGAGGTAGGCGTTGGAACTGAAAGCGAGCCTGCTGGCAAAATCGTCACGATTCAAGGCGAAGTCCCCCCGGGAAAACTGCATCTTTGTGAGGAGAAATCATACCCTCCACCGCACGTCGCTGATATCAGGCAGACTCGTTTCCGCCACATGAGGTGACTCGGCCGCTCGGGGTGAGCCCAGTGCTGCCCCGCCGGACGTTCGCTGCGGGCCTTCCGGGCCCTCGCTCACTCGAAGATCCGCTTCGCTTTCGCCCTCCAGGCTTCGCTCGCGTCTCTACGCCGTCGAGTCAGCACCGGGCTCACCCTCTCGCTCGGTGAGGAGGGCACCTGAAACGGCTTCGGCCGCCGAGGTTAGCTGGAGGCGCTGCGGTACTTGTTGATGGCGGCTTGGAAGGTGAGCCGCGAGAGCACGAGCATCAGTACGGCTGCCACGATCGCCGCGATGATCAGCCGCACGTCGCCTGCACGAATCGGGAGGGCCAGGGTGTGGGCGGGGACGTTGACCACGAGCAGGATCGGGAGCACGAACGTGCAGATCATCCGCAACGGACCTCCCCAGGGGCCGGTGTAGATCTCAGCCGGGTAGCGAGAGAAGTTGGTGATGTAGAACCAGAAGTCGTAGAGGCTCTGGTTGCGTCCCATGAGGATGGTGGCTGCGGCGAGCATCACGATCAGCCCGTAGCTGATGGCCACCCCGCAGCCAATCAGGAGCGGGAAGAGCAACCAGGCGGTGAGTGACGGGGCCGGGTCGGCCTTCGATGCGCCCCAGCAGACGAGGGCCACGCCCACCAGGCCGTTCGCAAACGCCGAAAACTTGACCCGGTGCATCGAGAGCAAGAACTGGGCATCAACCGGTTTTACGAGCGTCGTGTCGAGGCCGCCAGTGCGAACCATCTCCGCAAACTCTTCCGCGCTGGGCATGAAGAACGCTTGCACGATCGCGTTGATGATCAGGCCTGTTCCAAGGAAGACAAAGAACGGGGCTTTCGTCCAGCCACTCCCCTGCCCGATCTCGGACGTGTAGGAGAACACGAGAAGGTAGAAGGCAAGGTTCATCCCCATCCAGCCGAGGCTCGTGACGCATTCGAGAATGAAGTTGATGCGAAACGTCATGTCGCGGACGAGGCTGGCCGCGACGAAGGTGCCAAAGATTTGGAGGTAGCGCATCATCGGTCTGCTTAGCCTCCGTAGGCGCTGTAGCGTCGCGTGCCTCGCAGGAAGGCGATGCGACAGGCGACGGCGGCGATCACCACCCACACCGCTTCGACGAGCAGGCCGAAGGCAAGGTCAGGGCCTTGGATTTTTCCGAGCCAAACGGCACAGGGGAAATAGGCTGTGTACTGAAACGGGAGCAGCTGCATGAGATCGCCGAGCGAGTAGCCAGAGTCTGTAAGGGCGATCGAGTTGAGCATGTCGAGGGGAAACATGTGGCCTGAAAGAAGGTACTGCGCGAGCATGTACACGAAGATCAGGCTCGACACCTCAAGAAACCAAAAGCCGAGCATGCCCAAGGTGGCTTCGAGGAAAAACCCCAGCAAAAACGACATCACCAGCGTCGCCAGGAACGCCATGATCGTGGTGGCGTCTGGCAGCGGTGGGAAATAACTCCTGCACAAAAAGAACATCAGCGCAAAAGGCGCCGCGGCAATGCCGAAGTAGACCAGCTTGTGAGCCACCCGGGCTGCCATCAGGAAGCCGACGTAGTCGACCGGTTGCACGAGATATTTCTTTACCGATCCATCGCGAACGCTCCGGGCGATGCCGCCGGCGAGGCCAGGCATGCTCGAAAAGGAGCGAGCCATCATCGTCAGCAGGTAGTAAGCGACGAAATCGTTGCGTGAATAGCCGGCGATCGTGCTCGTGCCTGCGGCAGAAAACACGGCGGTCCACAGAAAGATCTGGGTGACGATCGGCAGGAAGCGAAACAGCGTGCCTACGAAGAAGTCACCCCGATGCGCGAGGCGATCGGCGACGCTGATCGAGAGCATCGTCGTCCAGCCATGCCAACTCGGCAGGAATTGGTGCCGCGAGAAGGTCGGGGCTGTGCTCATGTCGGCGGCTCGTCTTCTGGCTCACGGCCTGCGCGAAACAGGTCGGCGATCACATCTTCCAGGGGTACGTCTTCGACCGTGACGTCGAGGACAGAGTGGCCGGCAAGCACCCGAGGCAGGGTTTCGGCAATCCGTTCCCGATCGATCCGCAGACGAACCTGAGGGCCGTCTCGTTCGCAGCTGTAGCCCCAGCTGGCAACGGTTGCGTCTGACGGCGGCTGCTCAAAGTCGAGCGTCACGATCTTGTGGGTGGTGAAGCGATCAATGATTTCGGCGAGGGTGCCGTCGTAGAGGATGCGGCCGTGGGTGATCACCACCACCCGGCGGCAAAGTGCGGCGACATCTTTCATGTAGTGGGTGGTCAGCAAGACGGTCGTGCCGCGTTCGGTCTGCACGCGTCGCAGGAAGGCGTGAATCGCATGTTGGGCGACCACGTCGAGGCCGATCGTGGGCTCATCAAGCAGGAGCACCTCGGGTTCGTGCAGGAGGGCGGCGATCAGCTCCAGCTTCATGCGTTCGCCAAGCGAGAGGTCGCGGACGGGCTGGTGGATCAGGCGGCCAACCTCGAGGAGGTCGACCAGTTCATCGCGGGTGCGAGTAAATCGCTCCCGGTCGAGGCGGTAGATCACCTGGTGCAGGCGAAAGCTCTCGGCCGCAGGCAGATCCCACCAGAGTTGGTTTTTCTGTCCCATCACCAGGGCAAACCGGCGACGGAAGTCGTCATGCCGCTGCCAGGGCACATGGCCAAGTACTTCGGCCGTGCCCGACGTCGGTGTGATGATCCCGGAAAGCAACTTGAGGAAGGTGGTCTTGCCGGCACCATTTGGGCCGAGGATGGCCACAAACTCCCCCGGTTCGACCTGCAGCGAAACGCCGCGGAGGGCCTGCACGGTGCGGCTGGAGCGGTGGAAAAGCCCGCGGATGCTCCCGGAAATGCCCTCCTTTTTGTCGGCCACACGGTAGTGCTTGACCAGGTTGTGGACGTCGATGACCGGCGAATCGCCACGGGTTTTTGATTTGGAGGAGATCATGGCGAAGCAGTATAGGCCTCATTGAGCAAACACCAGTATCATCGCCCCGCACAGGAGCATCATGCAGCGTTTACCCTTCCGCATCGGTCTCGGCCACGACACGCACCGCCTGGAATCGGGCGGTCCGCTGGTGCTTGGTGGTCTGACCATCGACCATGATCGTCATGCCGTGGGGCATAGCGATGCCGACGTGCTGCTGCACGCGATCACCGACGCCATTCTGGGCGCCGCGGCGCTCGGAGATATCGGTGAACTCTTTCCCGATACCGACCCCGCCAACCGGGGGCGAGACTCTGCAGAGATGCTCGCGGCAGCGGCTGGCCGGCTGTCCGCGGCGGGGTGGGAGATCATGAACCTCGATTGCGTGATCTTTGCCCAACGGCCCAAAATCCTTCCCTACCGTAACCAAATGCGGGAGAAGATTTCCGTGATCCTTGGCGTGGCGATGGACCAGATCGGCCTCAAGGCCAAGACCGGCGAACGCGTTGGGCCGATTGGTGAAGAACTGGCCATCGCGGCGGAGTGTGTCGCTCTTGTGACGCGAGCGTCTGCCGGTGAGTCGGCGTGACGCGCGAGCTCCCGGGGAGTCCCTGGCTCCTTCCCGTTCCTCCTTTTTCGTTTTTCCAAAACACATGTCCGTTGCACGAGAGAGAAGATCCATGACGAACGCCTCCACGCTGTCCGACGCGTCTGCGAGTGGCCTCCCTGCGATTCAGGTCTACAACACGCTCTCGCGAGAGAAGGAGCCGCTGGTTACTGTGCAGCCGGGGCGCGTCGGCATGTATCTCTGCGGGCCGACGGTCTACAAGCCCAGCCACATCGGCCACATGGTTGGCCCCGTGATCTTTGACACCGTGAAGCGGCACCTCGCCTACTCTGGCTGGGACGTCACGTGGGTCGTCAACATCACCGATGTCGACGACAAGCTGATCGCTGAGAGCACGCGTCGTGGAATGACGATGGCGGCCTTGGCGGAGGAGATGACCGCAGACTATCTGGAAAACCTCGCCTCGCTCGGAGTCACGGGCATCGACCAGATGCCTAAGGCGACTGATCACATCGGCACGATTATTCGCTTCATTGAAGGTCTGATCAGCAAGGGCTTTGCATACGCGAGCGATGGCGACGTCTATTTCGATGTGCAGAAAGACGCCGACTACGGGAAGCTCACCAACCGTTCGGTTGAGGCGACGCAGGGTGACGGAGGCTCGACCGCCGATCGGAAGCGGTCGGCTGCCGACTTCGCGCTCTGGAAGAAGGCCAAGGACGGCGAGCCTTCGTGGGACAGCCCCTGGGGGGCAGGACGCCCCGGGTGGCACATTGAATGCTCTGCGATGAGCGAGGCGATTCTTGGTGACCATTTCGACATCCATGGCGGCGGGCTGGATCTCGTCTTTCCGCACCATGAAAACGAAATCGCCCAGAGTGAGTCGCTGCACGGCTGCGCGATGGCGAGTTACTGGATGCACAACGGGCTGATGCAGGCGTCTGGCGCTGCCGGGAAGGTGGGTGGCCGGCCGAGGGGGAGCGACGACGCGTCGGCCGAGAGCGGCGACAGCATCGAAGCCCAGACCGCCTCGAAGATTTCGAAATCCACGGGTGCGGAACCGTTTAAGACGCTGCTCGCGCGGCACGAGCCTGAGTCGATCCGGATGCTGCTGGTTTCGACGCACTACCGCAGCCCGATCCACTTTGGGGAGGAGCCGCTGGCCGAGAGCGCTCGGGCCCTGGAGGCATTTCGCCGGCTCTTCGCTCGCAGCGAACGGGTCAGCGGAACGTCGTTTTACGCCCTCCCCTGCCGGACGCGACGTGACGGCGATGCCCAGGCCACTGCTGCCGGCGACGAGTTGGCGGGCTTGCGGCAGAAGTTTCTCGCGGCCATGGACGACGACTTCAACACAGCCGTGGCGATCGCATCGCTCTTCGACTCAGTGCGGGTGGTCAACAAGTTCATCGACCAACAGCAACTCGAGACGAAAAAGTCTGAGGCCGACTTGGGCACGCTGGCCGCGATGATGCTCACGCTGCGGGAACTCACGGCCGTCTTGGGACTTTTCCTCGAGCCGCCGAAGGCCTCGGGTGGAGCCGACGAGGCCCTCGTGGGAGGGCTGATGGAACTCGTGATTGAGATCCGGGCCAACGCCCGGAAAGCAAAAGACTTCGCCACCGCCGACCTGGTCCGCGACCGCCTGGGCTCGTTGAATATCGTGCTGGAAGACCGTGCCGATGGCACGGGATGGTCACGCAAAACGTCGTCGTAGCCGGGTCGCGAGGGCCCCCAGGCTTGCCGAGCCCAGAAGCGCCCAGGTGGTGGGTTCTGGCACCGGCACAGGGGCGGTCACCGTGAGGGCGTAGAGATTCTGGGAGAGGCCGCCGCCATTGTCGGAGATAAGCAGCAGGCTCTGCATCCCATTGTCGAGCGTGGGCCCGTAGGTCATGCCTTCGAAGTTGGAGGTGGTGCCAAAGTTTTGCTCCCACAGCAGGTTCTTTGAGAGGGGCGTGAAGCCGCCAGCATCGATCGTGGCAAAGGCGGAGACATCGGTGGCTGAGGCTGTGTCGACTACGTACAGCCGTGAGCGAAAGGTGGGCACGACCGCTCCACCAAGTTCCCGCTCCAGCACGAGGAGTTCCGTGCTGCTCCAGGGCAGGATATCGACCACGCCGCTCCGCTCTTGGGTGATGAAAGGGTTCATCGCGGTGATTGGATCGGTCAGGTAGCCCCACTGCCCGATCGCGGTCAGCGAGCTGTCGAACTGCTGAATGCGAATCCAGCTGCCGGTGGAGGCGGTGGAGAGCGAGCCATCAGGCACGAGCGCCTCTTCGTTGGCGGTCCAGAGCCCCCCGGCTCCCCAGGCGAGCGACTCAAGCCCCATGTTGTTTTGCACGTTGGAGGGCTGGTAGATCGCGGGCACCGTCACGCTGCCAAGCGTGCTGCCGGTGGTGCTGCTGAACTCCGTGATCGTGGAGGCCACTTCGTCGCTCACGAAGAAACTGCCCGTGGTCGCGCGATACGCGATCCCCTCGGAATCGGTGCCGAGGCCTGCCGCGGCCAGGCTGCCGGTGACGGTCGGCGACCCGGTCAGCCGCCCAGTGCTGGTGTCGATGCCTGCCGTGATTTCCCAAAACGACTTCGCGCCGTTGTCGCCCACCGCGTAGTACGTCGACCCTCCTACGTAGGTGATCCCGCTCAGTTCGGCAGCGACAGTTGCACCGCTGGAGAGCGCGACGACCCCTTGCCCGGGGTCGGTCACGATGGGCTGGGCGAGCGATGCGGAGGGGGCGATCCAGAAAAAACCGAAGGCCAGCAGTCCAAGACACAATCGACGCATACGAAGCCGAGCTCCCAGGCACGTGTCATCCCTTCCGTCTGCAGTCGGAAGGCCATCGGTGCGAAAAGGGAGCAAGTTTCGTGCCACGGGGCGCGGCGGTCAGCCGGTGGTCCGCAAGTCCTTTTTTTTCAACGACTTGCGGACGGCAGAGCGTCTGGTGGTCGCACGTGCGTGTAGCGACGACTCACTAGATCGGTGAGTGATTGGAGCGACTCCCCACACGGCTGCTGAGCACTCCACGCTCACCCACTGGCGAGACTCATCCTTCGCGAGGCGAAGCGGTCGGCTGAAGCTTGAGAAGCGTGGCGCGGTTTTCGAGCAACCGGCTCACCACCGCAGCAGCACCGTCGACAAGAAAAACTCCAGCGACGAAACTTCTGTCGCCCCGCAGCCGGCTCCGTGTGGTACGGCCACACCTACTGCGAGATCACAGGCAACTGCACCGTGTCGTCAGCCTGTGCCGGGGCGATCATGGGCTCGCCCGCCATTTCGCGGATTTCCTGGGTGATCTTCATCGAGCAGTACTTCGGCCCGCACATGCTGCAGAAGTTCGCACTCTTGAAGGTTTCCTGCGGAAGCGTTTCGTCGTGGAACTTTTTCGCGGTCTCGGGGTCGAGCGAGAGGCGGAACTGCTCGTTCCAGTCGAAGCTGAAGCGGGCTCGCGAGAGCGCGTCGTCGCGGTCGCGAGAGCCTTTCCGATGGCGGGCAAGGTCGGCGGCATGGGCGGCGATCTTGTAGGCGATCACCCCTTGGCGGACGTCGTCGGCATCGGGGAGCCCGAGATGCTCCTTGGGGGTGACGTAGCAGAGCATCGCGGCACCGCTCCAGCCGGCAAGGGCAGCACCGATCGCACTGGTGATGTGGTCGTAGCCAGGAGCGATATCGGTCACGAGCGGCCCGAGAACGTAGAACGGCGCTTCGTCGCATTCCTGCATCTGCCGCTTCACGTTCATGTCGATCTGATCCATCGGCACGTGGCCCGGTCCCTCGACCATCACCTGGCAGCCCTTGGCCCAGGCACGTCGGGTGAGCTCTCCGAGCACGTGCAGTTCGGCAAACTGCGCTTCGTCGCTCGCGTCGGCGATGCAGCCAGGGCGAAGGCCGTCACCGAGGCTCCAGGTCACGTCGTACTCGGCGAAGATGTCGCAGAGATCTTCGAAGTGTTCGTAGAGTGGATTCTGCTTGCGGTGGGCCATCATCCATTTGGCAACGAGCGATCCCCCGCGGCTGACGATGCCGGTGATGCGGTTGGTGGTCAGTGAGAGGTGCTCCATCAAGAGCCCCGCGTGGACGGTCATGTAGTCCACGCCCTGCTGCGCCTGCTTCTCGCACATGTCGAGGAAATGCTTCGGCGTCATGTCTTCGATGTCGCCACCGAGTTCTTCGAGCATCTGGTAGATCGGCACCGTGCCGATGGGGACGGGCGAGTGGTCGATGATCGCCCGCCGGATGGTGTCGATGTCTTTGCCCGTCGAGAGGTCCATCACGGTGTCCGCGCCGTAGTGGACAGCCATGTGCAGCTTTTCAAGCTCCCCGTCAATGTCGCTCGTGACTGCCGAGTTGCCAATGTTGGCGTTGATCTTGGTTTTGGCGGCGATGCCGATCGCCATCGGCTCGAGTTTCTTGGTGAGATGCACCTTATTGGCAGGAATCACCATCCGACCGCGGCCCACCTCCTTAAGAATCACGGCGGTGGGCAGGTCTTCCCGCTTCGCCACGAATTCCATTTCGGGCGTCAGGTCACCTTCGCGAGCGGCTTCGAGCTGTGTCATGGAAAACTCCGTCAGGGATGTCTCTAGGCCCATACGGTAACAAAAAACCGGGGTTTCGCCTGCAGACGTCGGGCGAGCCGGGCGAGGGGCGAAAAAGCGGTTTAGAGCGTCTTGAGGTACTCGAGGACGGCCCGTTTTTCCTCCTCGTCGAGGAGGTCGGGGTAGTCGTGGCCGACGGCAGACTTGCCGGGCTTGGAGGTGTCGAAGTGCCGTCGGCGCTCGGCTTGGGGCATCCGCGACACGGGCAGCGCGTCGAATGTGTCGACTTCGAGCCCCACGCGCTCTTGGTCGTAGCCGGTGGGCGTCCGTTTCCAGACCACCGGCCGCTCGGCGGGGTGCAGCAGATGCCAGAGCGTGGGAACCGATCCGTTGTGCAGGTAGGGGGCGGTCGCCCAGATGCCGTCGAGGGGCGGGGCGACGTAGCCCTCCGGGGTGGTGAGGCCGTCACTCTCGCCGTAGAAACCGAACCAGCTCTCGATCAGGTCTTGCCGATTCTGGGCATTCAGGGCATCAAAGCGGACACGATCGGTGCCGATTTCCTCAATCGGAACCATCCGTTCGGGGTAGGTGTCGCCGCTGTCGGCATAGGTGCCATGGCAGGCGCTGCAGTGGTGCTCAAACACCACCCTCCCCTCTTCAGCGAGAGACGCGTTGATCTCGCCAGGCCAGGCGGGCGGTTTCAGGGATTCGATCCAGGCCTCGATCGCGCGAAAGTCGTCCTCCCACTCGCGGAACCGCTCCGGACCATTCTCCTTGACCAACAGGAACTGCATCAGCATTCGGTGATTCGACGGGGCAAAACCATCGATGTAGATCCGTTTCTTCTTCGCGCCAAGCCACCAGGCGGGTGCGTCCATGTCGTGGTGCGGGAGGTCGAAACGAGGCGGTTTGTTGAGGAGATTCAGGTCACGGTCACGGTGATGCATCAGCGCGAGGCCGAAGACCACGGCGTTGGTCGTGCCGGCAGAGGTGCCAAGCGGCAGCATGAGCATGCCGAGGTCCATGTGCCCGAGTGGCTTGCGCTGACGTACCTTTGTGAGGCGGACGTCTTCGGTGAGCGTCTCAAGGGCGTAGGTCGAGTTGGGGACGCCCGGGATCGCCTGCCCTGCGACCTGCCCCTGGTGGCAGGCGAGGCAACTCATCGTCCAGGACCCGTCTGCCCCTACCACATACTGCAAAGGCTGTGACGGATCTTCCGGGGAGGGAGTCAGGCCGTACCGCTCCATCGTCATTCGCCGTCGCTCCTCCGGCGTTGCCTTCGCCGCTTGACTGCGGAGCGGCTCGTCCCAGATTTCGGGGAGGGCGTCGAAGATCTCCTGGTCGAAATCAGCTGGCAGAAAAGGTTTTGTGCGCAGCAGCCGATAGCCCTTCTCGGGGAGACTGCCTGCTGCATCACTTGGCGCGTCGGTCGATGTGGGTCCCGCTGCCGAAGCGCTCGGGTGGCACACACCCACGATCCAGGCCATCAGGAGAACGCATGCCAAAGGTGGTTGCAGGCGGATTTTCACTCACGTTTTCCCTGAAACTCGACGTACGATGGAGAGACCGTGTGAAACACCCGAGTTGAGAACTCAGTCGAGTCTAGCGCTACCCCCCTTGGTCGACAACGAACTGGCCCCGGGATGGTAAGCGGGGGGCCTTGATGGCACAGATGAACGCGACGGCGAGAACCTTCTTGCGATGACTGCCAATCCCATCCTGCTTCCGGAACTGCGCAGCATGATCACCGAGGGTGACGTGCAGGGGCTGCGCGAGGTGGCGGAGGAACTCCACCCCGCGACGGTGGCAGAGTTTTCGGAAGGGTTGGAACCGGGCGAGATTTGGACGTTGCTCGACAGCGTGTCCGTCGATCGTCAGGCGGAGATTTTTCCCTACTATCCGATGCCCGAGCAGGTCGCCCTCCTCGAGTTGGCCGATCGACCCAAAGCAGGCCAGTTGCTTGAGTCGATGGCCTCGGACAATCGCGACGACGTGCTTCGCGAGCTCGAAGAAGAGCTCGTGGAGGCGATTCTGCCATTCGTTGCCAAAGCAGAGCGGCAGAACATCCGGATGCTGCTGTCGTGCCCGGAAGACTCGGCAGGGTCGCTGATGACCACCGAGTATGCGTCCCTCCCCACGGGCATCACGGCGGGTGAGGCGATCGCTAGGTTGCGGGCGCAGGCCCCTGACAGCGAGTCGATCTACTACATCTACGTGCTTGATGCAGAGCGTCACCTGGTGGGGTTTGTGTCGCTCCGCGATTTGATCGTGGCTCGTCCCACAGCCCTCGTCCGCGACTTGATGGAGACGGACGTGATTCGCGTCCGGCTCGACGAGGCCCGCGACCAGGTGGTGCAGAAACTTGCTCGCTTCGACTTTCTGGCGATTCCCGTGGTCGACGCCGACAATCGGCTCGTTGGGATTATCACCCACGACGACGCGCTCGATGCGATTCGGGAAGATGCCACTGACGATGCCCATATGATCGCTGCCATCGCTCCACTCGGTGAGAGCTACCTCGAGGCAGCGGTCACCTCCATGACCTGGAAGCGAGGCGTTTGGCTGACCATCCTTTTCGGCACTGGGGCGATCACCGCGATGCTCCTGGCACGGGCGCCGATCCAGCACGCCTGGCTGATCGCCTTTCT
Organism: Planctomycetota bacterium; assembly: GCA_029978905.1. Lineage (GTDB taxonomy): Bacteria > Planctomycetota > Planctomycetia > Pirellulales > UBA1268 > M30B53. Next base: position 100,335 of record JAPOIM010000001.1, on the reverse strand, counting down.
TCCGCTCGTGGTGGCGAGCGGCGGCAACTGCGGCAACCAATCGGCCACGCTGGTGATCACGGCCCTCTCCACGGGCGACTGCTCGCTCGCAGATTGGCCGCGGATTTTGCGACGTGAGGTGGTGTTGGGGATCCTGCTGGGGATGCTCCTGGCCGTGCCGGGCTTTCTGCTGGCGGCCTTTTACGCGCCGAGCCTGACGGATGCGTTGGTGATCCCGGTCACCATCATGGGCGTGGTCATGATGGGCACGATGGTGGGGTCGAGTTTGCCCCTCGTGTTTCGTTCGATCGGCCTCGACCCGGCCTTGATGAGCAACCCGTTCGTGTCGGCGATCGTCGACGTGGTGGGGATCCTGATCTACATGGCGATTGGGATGCTGCTCTTGCAGTAGTGGCCTCGCCGGGCCTTTCGCCGCAGGCGGCTTCAGAAGCCCGGCGGCAGCGGTTCTCCCCGTTTGGCGACTGCGGCGCGCGTGGTGATCGCCAGCGATGCGGTGTCGCCCTCGCCTCGGATCACGTACACGAGTTTGCCGTCGGGGTTCGCTTTCTCCAGGATCGTCCGCAGGATGGCATCGACCGACTGATTCTTCGCATCGAGGCCAAACGACTGGTTTTTGGTGATCCCCTCGAGTTGGAGATCCCCCCCGAGGATCTCCATCGGGATGCCGCTGTCGGCGGCCAGCATCTCAATCGACCTCTCCAGGGTGTCTTTGGCGAAGACGAGGCTCACCTGCTGCGCGAGTTTGTCCTCGACCGTCTGCGGTGGTGGGGCCGGTTCCTCAGTCACGACTGCCACCGCCGTGACCGCGTTGGATTCCTGGGCGAGCGCCAGTTCACTCGCCAGCAGAATGTTGTGTGCGGCCTCTCGGGGAAGATAGACATTCAGCACGGCCAGCCCATCCTCGATGCCCCAGCGAAGTTCCGCAGCCACCACGCGAAGCATGCCCGGCAGGCGTCCAATCAGCCGTCCGCCATATCCGCCGCCGGCAAGGCTGAGGCAGTGCTCCTCGACCTCGTCGGGGAGTTCGCTGACCCTCGCGGCGACCGCGTCCACAAGACGCCGCGGGGGCTCGGCCGTCACCGGGACGGCATCGATCTCGAGGTAGCAGGTTGTGTCTCCGAGGAAGAGCGACAGTGCCGCGGCGGTTGTGGGTTCGCCAAGGAGGTCTGCCACTGCGGTGGCAGGCGGGGTGAGCTGCTTCGACAGGAAAAGCTGTCCGTCATTGCGGAGAAAACTCGGCGACACCATCAGCGTGAGGTGACGCTCCTCATCAAGCATCGCCAGAAGCCGTTCAAAGTCGGGCGAGAGCAGAGGCATGCCCTCCGCGGCGATGCTCTCCTCGATCGCCACTTGGGGAGCCACGACCAGCACACGCCCCTCTTCGGCTGTGGGGAGCCAGGTATGCATGCCGGCGGCGTCGTACACCGTTTCGCCATCGACATCGCGAGAAGCGCCCTTGTGCCAGGTGCCGCTGCCATCCTTTTCAAGCGGTGCGCTGGTCACCAGCACGACCCCGATGCTTGGGCTCCCCTCCGCCGTGGTGCACCAGCCGACACGGACCTCGGTGAGTTGGTTGCGTGGCAGACCGGTCAACGTTTCTGCTTGGAGCAGCAGCTGTTCAACCTCAGGCCCCAGAGCCTCCACCACGCGTTGCCCCTCATCGTCTGCGAGGAGCTCCGCGGGTTTCGCAAGCAGGACACACTGGCTTCCCTGTGGCAGGTAGTTCAGCGATGGCGGAATGCCGGTGGTGGGAGAGGCCCAGGGAAGCGTTTCGTCGTCGACGAGTTCCTGGCGGCGGCCGGTGGGGGTTGGTTCGTTGTTGGCCGTACCCTCGTCGCCGGTTTCGCCTTCCGTTGGCTCGTTGTTGTCAGAGTTGCTGACGACGGTCTCGTCGTCCTGACGCGGCCCAAAGCCTCTCCAGATGCCGACGACCGCCGTGCCTGCCACCACCGTGATCGCGACGGCCGCAATGAGGAGCGTCTGCCAGCGCTTGGATCGGTTGGCGGCAGCCCGGCGGCGGCGGCGCGACGAGGTCGACCGCCCCGCCGGCTCGTTGAGCCGCATTCCTGCGACTGGGCCTTCGGTCGCGACCGGGGCCTTGGCGGGCGGATCCAGGGGAAACTCCGGCAGGCCGAAGCACGCCGCCACGGCGGCTGCGGCTTCCACTGCCGAAGCGTAGCGGTCGAGTGGGTCACGAGCGGTCATGTAGCCGATCGCCGTCGTCACCTCATTCGGCAGGCCGGTCGTGGGGAGCGATGCGAGCCCATGCTGTTCGGCTCGAGCGAGCGTCCCGGAGACGGTACCGTCCCAGTTGGGGAGTTGTCCGGTGAGGAGTGCCGCCAGCACGCAGCCCAGGGAGTAGACATCGCTGGTGGCCGTTGCGGTAACGCCGGGAGTGGCCAACTCGGGGGCGATGAAACAGATGCGTTGCCCGAGGGCCTCGCGTTGCGTGGCGTCACGCGGTAACTGCGGGGGAAGCAGGTGTGGGTCACCGGCGAGGGGGAACTGCAGCAGACGCACCGGTGCGGTGGTGTCGGCGCTCGCTCGGCGAGGTTCTGTCTCCCAAATGGTGTGGAGGGAAATGGCGCCGTGGACGATTCCCAGACGGTGCAACTCGGCGACACCGCGGGCAATGGCAAACATGAGCGCGCCGGTTTCCGCGAGGGGGCGTGAGCCGGTTTTGGAGAACCGCTCGCTCAGCGGAATCCCGAGAAGCGGTTCGCAGACAATCAGGCTGCGCTTTCCGGCCTGTTCCAACGCCCACGTCTTGCTCACGGCAGGGTCGGTCACCTGCGTGGCCCGTTGCGTGGCCTCCACGATCGCGTTCCATGCGGCCGGATCTTTACACGCGTCGGACTCAAGCACGACGATCGACACGTCGCGGCCCGAGGGCTCGTGTGTCGCGGAAAAGAGGCGGCCACGGAAGGGAGTTTTGTGCTGTTCACGAAGCCTGTAGTCACCGAGGAAGAACTGGCTGCCGCGGCCACGGAGCAACTGGCGGGCTTGCCAGGCGGTGAGCACGTTTTGCTTCCCGAGCCAGGTGGCAATCGCCACGGCATCCGCATCACCGGTGCGGGACTCGGCCCACCCATTTTCAAACTCCTTCCGGAGCGTCTGGAGGTGTTCCGCGGAAAGCAGTCGGCTGGAAAGGAGAAGGTTCCAGAAATCAGCAGCAGAAACCGTCGCGGCCATGAGGTCCTTTCGTGTCGCGTTGCTCTCTCAATGTAGCGAGCGGTGAGGAGATGCGGCGACACGCGGCTGTTGTGAGGGGAGCCCGTCCCCCGATAGGCTGCCAGCAGGAGCCTCCTCCCAGGCGACTCGTCGCTCACACACCAAGGATCCGTCGATGCGGAGCATTGAAGCCACGTCGGCCTACTTCGAGCAGGCTGCCAATCAACTCGATCTCTCAGAGAGCATGCGACGGCTCCTCCTGACCGCAAAACGCGAGGTGCAGGTTCAGGTTCCGGTGGAACTCGACAGCGGCGAGATCGCCACCTTCATCGGCTATCGGGTGCAACACAACGCGGCTCGTGGCCCTATGAAGGGGGGGCTGCGGTATCACCCGCAGGTGGATCTGGATGAGGTGCGGGCGCTCGCGGCGCTGATGACCTGGAAGACGGCCGTGGTGGATATCCCGTATGGCGGCGCGAAGGGAGGCATCGCGATCGATCCCCATCAGCACTCAGCCCGCGAGCGTGAGCGGATCACTCGCCGCTTCGTGGATGTGATCCACGATCTCGTGGGGCCCGATCACGACATTCCCGCGCCTGACCTGGGCACGAGCGCCACCGAGATGGCGTGGTTCATGAGCCAATACAGCCACTACCACGGGTTTGCGCCCGCCTGCGTGACGGGCAAGCCGGTTGAGTACCACGGGATTGCCGGGCGGGAAGAAGCAACCGGCCGCGGCGTCGGGATCCTCACGCTCAAACTCCTCAGCCGGCTAGGCCTGCGCGCGCCGGGCACGACCGTCGCCGTGCAAGGGTTTGGCAATGTCGGGTCGCATGCCGCGTTGTTTCTCAAGAGTGCCGAGTGTCGGATTGTGGCGGTGAGTGATGCCTCGGGCGGGCTCTACCGTGCCGATGGAATCGATGTCTTGGAACTTTCCCGCTATCAACACGCCCACGATGGGCGCGTGGTGGGCTTCCCCGGGGCCGATGGTATCGACAACCGAGAACTGCTCGCACTGGACGTTGACGTGCTCATTCCAGCGGCGCTTGGCGGGGTGCTGACTGCGGCGAATGCCGATGCCGTCCGGGCTCGGGCCATTGTCGAGGGCGCGAATGCACCCGTGGAGCCCGATGCCGATGCGATGCTGACCGAGCGTGGTGTGACAGTCTTGCCCGACATCCTGGCGAATGCGGGAGGGGTCACCGCCAGTTGGTTTGAGTGGGTGCAGAACCGACAGCACTACCGCTGGGGCATCGATCGTGTACGGCAGGAACTCGATCGCATCCTCGGCGAAGGCTTTGAGCAGGTCTGGCAACTCGCGCAGTCGAGGCAGGTATCGCTGCGGACTGCGGCCTACATGCTCGGCGTGGGACGGGTGGCCCGCGCGACCGTGCTCGGCGGAATGGAATGAGCGGGTGGCGGCCGCGTCTTTGCGATCACTCGCCCCGATACCATTCACCCCGGAGCCAGTTGGCGAGCAACGCAATCTGTTCGGATGACAAGGGGGCAACGCCCCCTTCTTCGGCGACGCCAAAACTTGGCATGCGGTCGTTGGTGTCTGGGTAGAAGCGTTCGTGGTTTGGATCGGAGATGATCCCGATCAGCCATTCACGGCTTCCCCAGCCGACAAGATCGGGGGCAGCGCCGAGGTCGGTTTCATTCTCACCAGCATGGTGGCAGCTTCCACACCGATCTTCGTCGGCCATCAAGGCCCTCCCCTGCTCCACCACCGCTGCGTCGAGAGGTTCGTCACTGAACACCGCTGCGTCGGCAGCCAGGGCCACCGCCACGGCCTCGATTTGCTCTGCGGTCCACGTGTCGGCGTCGGTCATGTCGTCGGTCACATAGGAGACCATGTCACCTTCGGCATGGGCGGTGTTGCCAAAGTAGGCCGGGCTGACCACCTGGTTGGGATCCAGCAGACCTCGAGCCCATGCGGCTGAGCCAAAGCCGTAGAGATTGGCTGCCGACGATACGGCCACGGCCTCAGCAGCCTCGGGGGCTGCCGGGTCCACATGGGCATGGCAGCTGCCGCAGTGCTGCGCGAAGAGCAGCGGGCCTTGCGAGAGGGGATCGGTTCGGATGAGTTCCAGCGCGCCGCCGGGAGGAATGCGTTCCGGACGCCCCGCCAGTTCGATGGCGCGATGGGCGTCGACCTCGGCTTGTTCCACTGCGGCAAAGAACGCTTCGGAGCGGCGAATCGCGTCAAGCTGGTGCACCCGCTCGCGGAACTCGGCGATCCGCGCGGTGTCGTTGCCGAGCGCCGCGGCGATCTTTTCCGGGTCGTTCTCGGTTTCTTCGATCAACTGCTCGACGTCGGCAAACGCCTCTTTGTCGGACCACGCGGCGGCATAGTCTTCCCGCAACGCCATCGCCGTCAGCAGGCCCGCCCCCACGAGGATCGCCAGCGTGAAGAGCACGTTGAAACGATGGCCAAGCTTCCAGCGACCGAGGAACGGCATCAGGAACATCATGCCCAGCACGGCCCCCGGAACCACAATGGCCCCCAGGAACTCGCCGTCCGCTCCCCAGCCTTCAAACACCTTGAGGAACTGGAAGAGGAAGAGGAAGTACCACTCAGGTCGAGCCGCGGCGTAGGGCTGGGAGGGATCGGCGGGCGCGCCAAGTTCTGCGCCGAGCTCACCAGGAACAACAGGCCTGCCCTCCAGCATGGCCCGCACGGCGGGAAGCAGGATCACGCCCATCACCACTGCGAGAACCGCAAGCATCGCCACGACATCCTTGAGCACTTGGTCGGGCCAAAACATGCTGTCAGGCTTGGTCTGCGGCTGCTTCGCGCAGAGCCCATGCTTGCGGAACAGGGCAAGATGGATCGCCAAAAAGGCGATCAAAGTGCCGGGCAGGAAGCCCGCGTGCAGGGCAAAGAAACGCGTCAAGGTGTGGTGGCCGTAGTCAGGACCGCCCACCACAAGCTGCTGCAGCGACGGGCCAACGAGCGGCACGAGGCCGGCGAGATTTGTGGCCACGCGGGTCGCCCAGTAGCCCTTCTGATCCCACGGCAGCAGATAGCCCGTGAGCGCCATGCCGAGCACGAGTTTCATCAGGATCAGGCCGAGCCAGAAGTTGACCTCACGCGGCGCTCGGTAGGCGCCATCAATCACCACCTGCATCAGGTGGAGGGCCAACAGCACCACCATCGCCTGGGCCATGACATGATGCAGGCCTCGCACCAACCAGCCGCCGGTCATCTCATGCTGGATGTAGTACACGCTCTCCCAGGCGGTTTGCGCGCTTGCGGAGTAGCTTGACCAGAGCACCAGCCCAGTGATGACCTGCGTCATGAAGGCAAACACCAGGGTGCTGCCCCAGACGTAGCGCCAGCGAGCGCCGCCAGGCACCCGCTCGTAGAGGGCCTCATGGACCAGGGCTCGGTAGCCGGTGCGGTCATCGAAGAAATCAGCCAGCCGCGTCACCAGGCCACGGCGGGGAGAGGATGCATCACTCATGGCCGGGCTACCTTCTCAGCGATACCGGAATAGAAGTTTTCCCACTTCACACGCACGCGTCCGTCATGGACCTCACACTCCAGCGTGTCCATCGTGCGTGGACTCGGGCTGGGCGAAACAATCCCGCCATCGAGCGTGAACGAACTGTTGTGGCAGGGGCAGCGGAAGCAACGATCGCGTTTGTCGAGTTCGATGAAGCAGCCCGCGTGCGGGCAGGTGGCGGAAAAAGCCTCGACTGTGTCGGAATCTGCTTCTCGACGCAGGTAGACCGCCCCGATCGGTTCGGCTGCAAAGCCGGTCCAGGCGTCGGTGCGGTCGGCGATCACCGGAAACTGTCGCGGTACGCCGTCGTCGGGGACGCTGGCGATGTCGGTGATCGGCAGGAAGGCGGCTGCCGACGACTTGCGTCGCAGCGGGTCGAGCGTCATCCACACGCCAGCGGCCACCGGGGTCAGCGAGGCGATGCCCCCACCGACGACGGCCATCAGTTTGGCGAGGAAAGAGCGGCGCGCGTCGGCCGCTGGTGGCACAGGAGATGTCTCAGCCATGGAATCCTCGTGGTGAGCCTCGAGATCAACTTCGTTGCAGGTGCCGCGCTCAGTTCGACGCCGCGGCATAGCGAGTCCAGGCTGCATCGACCGCCGCGTTGACCGCCGCGAGTGCGGTTTCAAAGGGGCCCTGCAGCGTGGCTCCGGCTGCGGCTTTGTGGCCGCCTCCACCAAACGTTCCCGCAAGCGCACTGCAGTCGATGCCACAGCGGCTGCGGAAGCTGGCCTTCACCGTGCCGTCGGCCTGCTCAATCGCAATCGCTGCAAGTTCGGTTCCCTTGACGGTGAGCGTTTGGTTCACCAGATCTTCGGTGTCGCTGCGGATCGCCGCAGTGGCCTGGAAATCTGCTTGGGTGACGGTGCTCACGATCACCTTGCCGCCGTGGCTCGCCACGGCGCCGGCGAGCGTGCGGCCGACGAGGTGCAGCCTGGCCAGCGTCTCCTGCTCAAAGAGATCTTTGTAGATCTGCGTGGGGCTCGCCCCGCCGTCGAGCAGTCGCGATGCCACACGGAACGTCTCTGCGGTGGCGTTTGGAAAGCGAAACCAGCCGGTGTCTGTGGCCAGGCCAGCGAACAGCGGCGTGGAAATCTCTGGTGTGAGCGGGACGCGGAGCCGCATCAGAATCTCAGACACAATCCTGGTGGTGGCCTCGGCAGCCGTGTCTTTGAACCAGCGATCCGAGATGTCGTCTTCACTGACATGGTGATCAATCACGAGCACGCGATCGCGCATGCCTGCCGCCACGTCAGCCATGCCACCGAGTTGGGCGATGGCGCTGGTGTCGAGCACGATCAGCATCTCTCGGTCGGCCAGGTCGGCCGCTGTCACGCCCTGCTCCAGCGACTCGATGCGTCGCGTGGGGTCGAGGCACGCCAGCGAGGCGGGGGTGGCTTGGGCGTTGACGATCCGCACATGACGCTCAATGCCGTCGATCTTGGAGAGGGCTTCGAGTCCGGCCGCGAGGCCAAGTTCGCTTCCCAAAGCGTCGCAGTCAGGGCGGATGTGGCTGGTGAGCACAAACCGCTGCGTGCTCCGAAGGAGGTCGAGAAGCGTAGCCCAGTCAAGACGCATGCGTGTGTGGTGTCAAAGGGTGGAGTGGGTGGGATGGCCTGCGCGGAACCATGACGTTGCAACGTCGCTGGCTTGGTGCACGTCAGCCTCAAGCTGGGAAACAAGTGCTTCCCGAGATTCAAAGCGATGAGTTTCCCGCAGCCGTTCAGAGACTGCCCGTACAGGTCGCCCTCGAAGCCAATGAGGTGTGCTTCTACTGAGAGCGCGGCCTCACCAAACGAGACGTTCGCACCGATGTGCACGGCAGCGGGATGGTTCGTGCACGTGCTCGTGGCCTTGTCTTTGCCAGGGATCGTGGCCACCGCGGCGTACACGCCAGGTGCCGGCAGAAGGGTGCGGATCTCGCCGAGATTGGCAGTGGGAAAGCCAAGCGTCCGGCCTCGCTTCGCGCCTTCCACGACCACGCCTGTGAGGCGATACGGTGCGGTGAGCACCGCCATCGCGCCCGCCACATCACCTGCGGAGATGAGGCTGCGAACCCGCGAACTCGACACGACCGCTTCGCTTATGAGCACGGGAGCCACAACATCGAACGCAAGACCATGGCTCTCGCAGAGCGTGGCGAGCGCGCCGACGTCCCCTTCGCGGCCTCTGCCAAAGCGAAAGTCAGTTCCTTCCACCAGCCCCACGGCCCCAAGGCGTTGTCGGAGCACGTGGTCGAAGAACGATGCGGCAGAAAGGTTGATGACTGCGGGGAGCACCGGCTGCACACACACGCGGTCGATGCCGAGGTTTAAGAGAAGTTCGGCCCGCCGCGCGGCAGTGGAGAGTGGTGCGGGCGCGAAGCCTGGCCGCACGAGGGTGGCCGGATGCGGGTCAAAGGTGAGCGCGACCGATTGGGCCGCGAAACGCGACGCCATCTGCCGGAGTCGCCCGATGATCGCCGCATGGCCCACGTGTACGCCGTCAAAGTTGCCCACCGTCACCACGGTTTTGGGCAGATCACGGTGTGTCCCTCGCGACGCGTCCGCATCCAAGGAATCGCCAGAACACACGATTTCCCCCGCAGGCCCACGAACATAGGCAATCGGATGAGGGATCTCGGGAAGATCGCGTGAAGACATCAGTTGAAGATTGGGCCGCGAGGTTCCGATGGAAAAAGTCGCCGGAGGCTATCATGACACGATGCCGGCCACCACCGTAGCGGGAACTGTCGTGGGCATGGAATCGAACCAGCAAAAGTTTCTCTCTGCCGACCTGTCGGGTCGCTTGGCAGCGATCGATATCGGGTCCAACAGTGTTCGGCTGATCGTGGCGGAAGCGGTGCGCGGTGGAAACTACCGCATTCTTGACGAGGAACGAGAGCCGACGCGTTTGGGGCGGGCCGTCGGTCGCGACGGCAATCTCGATGACCCGTCGATGGAGCAGACGCTCGCCGCGCTCAAGACCTTCAAGCAAATCGCATCGGGATTTCAGGCGGAGCCGCTCCGGGTGATCGCGACCTGCGCGATCCGCGAGGCGGGGAATGGGCCCGAGTTTTGCCAACGAATTCTTGAAGAAACCGGCCTCGAGGTCGAAGTGATTTCAGGTGAGCAGGAGGGAAGGTATGCCTTCTGGAGCGTGCAGCACGCCTTCGACCTCTCCAATAAAAACGTTGTGGTTGCCGACATTGGTGGAGGCAGCACCGAGATCGTGTTCGCCACAGGGGAGATGATCGAAGAGATCTACTCCACGCCGCTCGGCGCGGTGCGACTCACGGAGCAGTTTGCTCATGACGAAGCGGCCGCGGATGCGGCTGAGTTTTTTCCCCAGCTTGAGAGGGCGATCGCCAGTTGCCTCAAGCAAAAAGTGGAACGTCCGCCATTTGCGCCGCATTTCCTTGTGGGGTGCGGGGGGACGTTCACCACGCTCGCGGATCTGCTGCTGGCTCAGCGTCGTGGAAGCGACAAGCAGGTTGCGGGCTTCCGTGCATCGCATGCTGAAGTGCGCCATCTGCTCGATCGGCTGCGGAAAATGCCTGTGCGGAACCGTCGTTCACTGCCTGGCATGACTCCCGATCGGGCCGACATCATCGTGGCTGGGATCGCAATCATCGACGCCATGATGAAGCGTTTTCGGGTGAACTCGCTGCTCGTGCATGCCCGTGGCGTGCGGGATGGCCTGCTCCGCGAGATGATTCAGGAATCGAGCGATGGTCGCGGCACGATTGCCGATGCGCGGGGCGCTGCAGTCGACACGTTTGCAGACTCCTGCTCCGGGGAGGCCGATCATGGGCGGCAGGTCGCTTTTCTCGCGGGACGGATTTTCGAAGACCTCCGCGAAGGGTGTGACATGCCCGAGGGGGATCGGCAGCTGCTCGAGATCGCGGCCCGGCTGCAGGACGTCGGCTACGTGATCAGCTACGAGCAGCATCACAAGCACAGCTACCACCTCATTCGCAACAGCCAGCTGCCCGGGATGCGGCAGCACGACCTCGAGCTGATCGCCAACGTGGCCCGTTACCACCGAGGCTCGTCGCCAAAGCGGAAGCACGAAGGCTTTCGCCGGCTCTCGTCGGGTGAGCAGAAGCGGGTGCGCCGGCTCGCGGCGATCCTGCGGCTCGCGGGAGGGCTTGATCGGAGCCGAACGCAACAGGTGCGTGATGTGCAGGCTCACCTTGATGACGGGCGAGTGACGCTCGTCGCCATCGCCGCCGAGGAGCCTCAGGTGGATATCTGGGGAGCGGAGCGACGGCGGGAACTCTTCGAACAGGTCTTTGAGCGGCCAGTGGAGATCACCTGGGCGAATGCGCCTGCGGGCCAGCCTGCCTAACCGGAATGTTCGGAGACTTTCGCACGTCCTCCCTGCAGGCTGGACGATACGACTCGAGCGGCTGGAGGAGTGGTCGGCCGCGTTCGAATCGTGCCGAGCCGGAGTTGTTTCCTATGTGTATGCGTGCCAGCCACCGGGTGTTCTCAAAAGTTCTGTTGGTGGCTGTGACCGCGGCCTTCGCCATGGCGATGGCGGCTTCGGCGGAGGCCGGTGAATGGTGGAAGCGGGGCTACACGACCAAAGGTGTGGCGGGTGGGACGCCCAAGAAGCAGGCTCCTTATCAGCCGGGGGCCTCGCCTTATGAAACGGGCATCCACGATGCGCCAAAGTATTTTGTGCCCCCCACGAACCCGCGTACGCCGACGTGGAAGATGTACGGCGTGCCTCAGGGACTCGTCCCGGGGAACTTTCCCAGCTACGCTCCCATGGGGTTCGGCGGCTACCGCTTTCCTGCGGTAGGAAGCGCAGCCTACCGCTGAGTGGGACTGCTCGGTCCGCGGCCCCGCTTCGACGGAGGCTGCTTGCCCGATGCCGACCGGACCGCTGCGATCGACTGCCTTGGAGATGCCGGGCACGCTGGAGATGTCCCCTGCGGGGCTTTACTGCCCGGCCGGAGGCTTCCACATCGACCCCTGGAAGCCGGTGCCACGGGCGGTGATCACCCATGCCCATGCGGACCACGCGCGGAGCGGGTGTGGTCAGTACCTCTGCCTGTCCACAGGCAAGCGGGTCTTGCGCGAGCGGGTGGGGGCCTCTGCGAAAATCGATACGCTCCGCCGTCGCGAACGGCAGCGCGTGGGTGACGTGGATCTCCAACTCGTCCCTTCAGGTCACATTCTTGGCTCGGCTCAGGTCTGCATCACGCACCGTGGGGTGCGGTGGGTGGTCACCGGCGACTACAAACTCGAAGCCGATCCAACCTGCGATCCCTTCGAAACCGTGGAAGCCGATGTCTTGGTCACGGAGTCGACTTTCGGTTTGCCGATCTATCGCTGGGGCGATGCGCGGGAGACCGCCGCGTCGATCAATGCCTGGTGGCGGGCCAGCCGCGAGGCTGGCAGCACGTGCGTGCTGTTTGCATACGCGCTCGGCAAGGCGCAGCGGCTCGCGTCGATGCTCGATCCATCGATCGGCCCCATCTACGCGCACGGAGCGGTCATGAAAATGGTCCGCGCCTATCGTGACAGCGGCGTACGGCTGCCCCCGATCGACCAGCTTGCTCCGGCGACGCGGCGGGCCGGAGGTGGGCGAGCCATGGTGATCGCTCCGCCATCGACTGCCGGAAGCCGATGGCTCAAGACGTTTGGTGAAACACGAGTGGCGATGGCGAGTGGATGGATGACGATCCGTGGCGTCCGGCGACGCCGCGGGTTCGATCGAGGCTTTGTGGTCTCAGACCATGCCGACTTCCCTGGGCTCGTGCAGGCGGTGGAGGCATCCCGCGCCAAACGCGTGTATGTCACACATGGCAGCAGTGCGGTCTTCGCAAGGTTTCTTTGCGAACGTGGCATCGAGGCGTCGGTCCTCGAAACGCGTTTTAGCGGAGAGGAAGGAAGTGACGAGCCCACCGACGCACCGGGCGTTGAGCCAGCGACGGATATCCCTGGCCAGCCTGACACACGCCCCACGGTTTCCGCTCGTGACGAGGATGGGGAGTCGGCATGAGACGCTTCACGAGGCTGTTCCATGACCTCGACGCCACCAGCCGGACCGCGGAGAAGGTGGCGGCGCTCGTCGCATTTTTTCGCGACGCGCCCACGAGCGATGCGGCGGTGGCCTTGGCGATGCTTTCCGGCCGACGTCAGCGGCGCGGGGTGACGACCACGCTCCTGCGGGCCTGGGCTGCGGAGGAAGCGGGTCTCCCCGATTGGCTGCTCGAGGAGTCGTATGCGGCAGTAGGCGATCTTGCGGAGACCTTAGCGCTCGTGCTTCCACCGGGTGACGACACGTCCGAGCCGCTCGGTCTCGCAGAGATGATGGCGGGCACGATCGAACCCCTCGCGGCGGCTTCGGTGGAGGAAAAGCGGGAGATCATCCGAGCCGCTTGGCGGCGGCTGCGACCAGAGGAGATGGTCGTTTGGCACAAACTGATCACGGGTGGTTTTCGCGTGGGCGTGGCCCGCACGCTCGTGGCCCGAGCGCTTGCCGAGATCGCAGGAGTGGACGCAGCCACCATGGCGCATCGGCTGATGGGGCTCTCCACGATCACGCCGGAGGTCTACCAGGCTGTCCTCAAGTCGGACTCCGCCGGTGACGACCCGACGCGCCCCTACCCTTTCTTTCTCGCCTCGCCGCTTGAGGGAGGCGTGGAGAGTTTGGGAGATGTCCGCGACTGGTGCGCGGAGTGGAAGTGGGATGGAATGCGGGCCCAGTTGCTGCGGCGCGGTGCGGTGCGCGTGCTCTGGACGCGTGGCGAAGAACTTGCCACCGAGGCCTTTCCGGAACTGATGGCCGCGGCGGACCAGCTGCCGGACGGAACAGCGGTTGATGGGGAAGTGCTGGCCTACGACGGTCACGCGCTGCTGGGCTTCCAGTCGCTCTCGCGTCGGGCAGGACGCCGCAGCGTGAGTGCCAAAATGATGCGTGAGATCCCCTGCGTGTTTGTGGCCTACGATCTGCTTGAGGCAGACGGCATCGACCTGCGGGAGCGACCGCTGGCGGAACGCCGCCGCCTGCTCGAGGCTCTCGGGTTGCCCTGTTTTGTTGGGCAGTGTGAACGGCCGGCATCGGGCGACCCGGCTGCTGCGGCGGGTGATCGCTTGTTTGTGTCGCCATGCGTCGCGGCTCAGGAGTGGAATGACCTCGCCGCTGCCCGTGCGACCTCACGGGGGCGAGGGGTGGAAGGGCTGATGCTCAAGCGGTGGCAGAGCCCGTATCGTGTGGGCAGGCCGCGTGGCGATTGGTGGAAATGGAAGGTCGAGCCGCTTGAGATCGATGCGGTACTGCTCTACGCGCAGGCAGGGCATGGTCGACGGGCGTCGCTGTATACCGACTACACGCTGGGCGTCTGGGAGGGTGACACACTCGTGCCAGTGGCGAAGGCCTACTCGGGCCTGACCGATGCCGAGATTGCCGAGGTCGATCGCGTCATCCGTCAGACCACACGCGAGCGGCATGGGCCTGTTCGGGTGGTTGAGCCGACGCTGGTGTTTCAGCTTGCCTTTGATGGGATCGCGGCGTCGAGTCGGCACAAATCTGGTGTGGCGATGCGGTTTCCGCGGATCGCTCGCTGGCGGCGCGACAAGCAACCTGCAGAGGCCGGCCGCCTGGAGGATCTTCGGGCCCTCCTCTCGCCCGCGGTCGAGGGTGGCTCGTCGTGAAACGCAGGACGACCGCAGCACCTTCGCGGGAGACGCAGGCCTGCTCTGAGCACGCTCGCATCGCTGCCGCTGCAGAGTGGTGCGGTCAGCGCGGGTGGCAGCCCTTCCCTTTCCAACGTGAAGCCTGGCAGGCGATTGGCGATGGTGAGAGTGGGCTGATCCACGCGCCCACCGGCACCGGCAAAACGCTGGCGGTGTGGCTTGGCGCGGTGGCAGCCGGCTGGACGGCCCAACCCCTCCGCGTGGTGTGGTTGACACCGCTGCGTGCACTGGCGGCCGACACCGCGGCTGCTCTCGCCGAGCCGCTGGCGGCGCTTGCGCCTGAGTGGACGGTGGCGGTTCGCACCGGTGACACGCCTGCTGGTGTGCGGCGAGCCCTCCGCACCCGCCCGCCCACGGCCATGATCACCACGCCAGAATCGCTCTCGTTGCTGCTCTCCTTCGAAGACGCCGCCGAGGCGTTTTCTGGGTTGCGGATGGTGGTGGTCGACGAGTGGCACGAACTGCTTTCCACCAAGCGTGGTGTGCAAACCGAACTCGCCCTCGCTCGGCTCCGTAGCCTCTCGCCTGGGCTGCTCACGTGGGGCATCTCGGCGACCCTCGGCAACATCGACGAGGCTGCCGCAGCGCTTGTCGGCCCAGCCCAGCGGTCTCCCAGGATCGTGCGGGCTGAGGTCCCTCGGCGTCTGGAGATCGAGACGCTGATCCCCGAGCCCATGGAGCGGTTTCCATGGGCTGGGCATATGGGGATGCGGCTGCTGCCACAGGTGATCGCGTCGCTTGAAAACGTGGCCACGTCGCTGGTTTTCACGAACACGCGGTCGCAGGCCGAGCGGTGGTTTGAAGCGATCACGCGGTCCCGACCCGAGTGGAAGGTGGCCCTGCACCATGGTTCGATCGACCGCGAACTCCGTACTGCCGCAGAGGAAGGCCTGCGACGAGGAAAGCTCAAAGCGGTCGTGGCAACGGGAAGCCTTGACCTCGGGGTCGACTTCGGACCCGTGGAGCAGGTGTTGCAGATCGGCAGTCCAAAGGGGATCGCGCGGTTACTGCAGCGAGCCGGGCGGAGTGGGCACCGCCCTGGCGCGGTTGGCCGCCTGATCTGCGTGCCGACCCACGCGCTGGAACTCGTGGAGTGTGCGGCCGCGCGGCAGGCGGCCGGCGAAGGGGCGAGTGAGCCCCGGCGTCCTTTGACCGCTGCCCTCGACGTGCTCGCCCAGCACCTCGTGACGGTGGCGTGCAGCGGCGGCTTTCGCGAAGCGGACCTCTTTGACGAGGTACGCGGCACCGCAGCGTTTGCCGATCTCGATCAGACGAGTTGGCGGTGGGCCATGGATTTTGCAGCCCGAGGTGGGCCTGCCCTTTCGGCGTATCCCGACTTCGCTCGGATCCGAGAACGGTTTGGGAGGTGGTATGTCGCGGGACCGGCCATGGCCAGGCGGCACCGGATGTCGATTGGCACGATCACGAGCGATGCTGCGGTGGAGGTGAAATGGCTTCGCGGCGGTCGGCTCGGCACGGTCGAAGAGTCGTTCATTTCGCGGCTGAATGAAGGAGACCGCTTTCTCTTCGCGGGGCGGACGCTGCGGTTGTTTCGCTTTGACGGACTGACCGCGTGGGTGCGTCGGGCCAAGCCATCGGCCGGTGGCGTGGCGGTGCCGCGGTGGAACGGAGGGCGGATGCCCCTCTCCACCCTGCTGGCCGCTGAGGTGCAGGCCCTGGTGGCCGATGGGCCGAAGCCAGGGCAGGCCATGGAGGAAGTCCACGCGGTGGAACCGCTGCTTGCCACCCAGGCGGCCTGGAGCTGTCGGCCGCAGCGAGACAGCCTGCTCATCGAGTTGGTCGCCAGTCGCGATGGCCATCACGCGTTCCTCTATCCTTTCGAAGGACGCCTCGTGCATGAAGGGCTCGCGGCCCTAGTGGCCTGGAGGATTGCCCAGCACACGCCAGCGACCCTGGTTTGCACCGTGAACGACTGGGGACTCCAGATCCTGGGAAGGCAGCGATTCGCCCCATCACGTGTGAGCAGTGCCGTGTCGTACTGGCGACGGATGCTGTCTCCGCATCAGCTTCTGGAAGATCTGCTGGCGTGCCTGAATGGCACAGAGATGGCCCGACGGCAGTTTCGTGAGATCGCCCGCGTGGCGGGGTTGATTGCGGGGCACGCTCCCGGGCGGAAGGGCGACCGGAATCTGCAAGCATCGGCCGGGCTCCTGTTTGATGTGCTCGAAGAGCACGATCCTGGCAACATGCTGCTTGAGCAAGCACGGCGTGAAGTGCTGGAATCCCAGTTTGAATATGGGCGACTCTCTGGGGCTCTTGAGCGATTGGCGAATTCAGAGATCGTGGTGATGGAGCCGAGCCGTCTGTCACCACTCGCCTTTCCGTTATGGGCGGAGCAGATTCAGTCGCGTCTCTCGACCCAGGGATGGCTGGAACGCATCACCGACATGGCGAGAGAACTTGAGGAGACCGCGAGATGCTCGTCGAGCCCCGAGGGGTCATCGATCCGCCGCAGATAGACCTCCTCCCGGGGCGAGCCGCGCTGCTGCCGGCGGATGGCACACTCCTGGTGGCGGATCTCCACCTAGGGAAGGCCGCGTCGTTTCGGCATGCGGGGCTGCCGGTGCCGGAAGGCTCATCGCTCGGTGACCTCGAGCGGCTCGAGCAGCTCGTGCAGGCAACTGAGGCGAAGCGACTGCTGATCCTTGGCGACCTGTTTCACGCGGCGACGGGCTGCACACCCGCCGTTTTTGAGGAGTTTGCCTGTTTTCGCAGGCGGATCGCCACCACGCAGGTGGTGCTCGTCGAAGGCAACCATGACCGCCGCGTCACGCTTCCTGAGGCACTTGGCATCGACAGGATCGTGGAGCGACTCGACGAACCGCCGTGGGTCTTTGTGCACGAGCCTCCGCAGAGCCGGCTGACCGAGCGGGCCATTGTCTGCGGGCACCTTCATCCAAGGATTTCGATCCGGTCCCCCAGTGGCGACCGTCTCTCGCAGCGGTGCTTTTTTGAAGAACCGGGGATGTGGGTGTTGCCCGCGTTTGGGTCGTTCACCGGTTCGAGCGTGGTGCCGGTGACCACGACGACACGGGTGTGGGCGGCCGGGGACGAGGGCGTGGTGGACGTCACGCGGATGGTGCAGCTTGCCAGTGGCCGTCGGCGAGGAACTGCTCGAGGCACCGGAAGGCGTGAGGGAGATGGTCGAGAAGGTCAGTGGCAATGAGGGACGTCTGGCTGAGTCGGCTCGCGGCGACGTCGCCGGCATAGCCGTGTGCCCACACACCAACGTGCGCGGCCGAGAGCACCGCAAGACCACCGCCACTGAGGGCTGCGATCACGCCGGTCAGCACATCCCCACTGCCGGCGGTGGCCATCCCTGCATTGCCCGAGGTGTTGTGCCACTGGTGGCTGCCATCGGTGACGAGTGACTGCGGTCCCTTGAGCACGACCACCGCATCAAGGTCTGCCGCAAGCGCCGACGCCTCGCGTTCAAGTTCGTCACGAGGCGGCCGATCCTGTGGCGACGATGAGGCGGGCCGTGGGTCGAGGAAGCGGAGCAACTCGCCGCCATGAGGCGTCAGCACGCGAGGCGCGGCATGCTGGGCCAGCGTGCCCCGATCAATCTGCGACAGTGCCCACAGGGCGTCGGCGTCAAAGACAGTTGGCACCGGACACTCCTGCCACAGGCGTTGCACGAGGTGGACGGTGTCTGCGTTTCGTCCCAGGCCGGGGCCGCACGCCACGACATCGCCGCGTTCGCCGCGTTCGAGCAACGGTTCGCTGGCCGTGACGGAGAACGTGCCCGTGTGTGTGGCCGGATGGCCGTGGGTCATCACGCAGGGGCTGAAGGTGGCGGCGGTGGAGACCACCGACTCCGGCACGTGGAGTTCCACGAGACCCGCTCCGCTGCGGAGCGCCGCCATCGCGGAGAGGGCGGGAGCCCCCGCCATGCCGGTGGCACCCCCAATCACCACGACGCGGCCGCAGCCAAATTTGTCGACATCGGCGCGACGCCGCAGACGTGCCAGATCTGGGAGGGCGACCGCCGAAAAACGGGGGGCTGGCGAAAAAAGGTGGTTTTGTTCGGTCATGACAGCCGAGATTGTACGCGTGAGCCGTGCTGGCGTACCCTAGCGAGGAAATCCGGGCGGCGGTTGTCTCTCCGTCTCGCGGATTTCGACCCGCCCGCTGGTAAGGCGGCGTCCGTTGACCCGTCGGGTGTCCATCACCACACGAGAATCCATGGCCGTAGAAAGTTCGGGAGACGTGTTCGACGTCAAGCAGATTCGTCGCTTGATCGAACTCATGAAAAAGCACGATCTCACAGAGATCGATCTGAAGCAGGCGGACCAGCGCGTCCGTATCCGCCGAGGCTCTGACGACGAGCCGCGGGTGGTGGCTGCGCCGGTTGCTCGCGCGACCGAGACGGCGGCCGCACCGCCGTCGGAAGCAAAGGCAGACGACAGCAACCATGTCGTGATCACCAGTCCGATGGTGGGCACGTTCTATCGGGCGAGTAGCCCGGAGGCGTCTCCGTTCGTGAAGGTTGGGGATCGTATCGGTCCGGAATCGACGGTCTGCATCATTGAAGCCATGAAGGTCTTCAACGAGATTCCGTCTGGTGTTTCCGGGCAGGTGGTGGCGGTGCTCGTGGAGAATGGTGCTCCTATCGAGTTTGGCCAGCCGCTCGTGAAGGTCGATCCCGGCGCGTAGTCGTTCCGGTGATCGAGCCCGCATTCGTATTCCCTTCTGGCGGAGTGGATCTCGGCGGACATGTTTAAACGCATTCTGGTGGCCAACCGAGGTGAGATCGCGCTCCGCGTGATTCGCGCATGTCGTGAACTCGGAATTGAAACGGTGGCGATCTGTTCGGAAGCGGATCGAGATGCGAGTTATCTCGAGCTCGCTGACGAGGCGATCTGCGTGGGGCCCGCAAGGGCTGCCGACAGTTATCTGCGGATCGACCGTGTGATCAGCGCTGCGGAAATCGGCAATGTCCAGGCGATTCACCCTGGGTACGGGTTTCTCTCCGAGAACTCGCACTTTGCAGAAGTGTGTCGCTCGTGTGACATCGGGTTTATCGGCCCCACGCCCGAAGCGATGGCGCAGCTCGGCGACAAAAACTCTGCCCGGACCCTGGCGATGAAGGCAAATGTGCCTTGCGTGCCGGGGAGCGACGGACTTGTGGCGAGTGAGCAGGAAGCCCTCGAGGTCGCTCGCAAGATCGGCTATCCGGTGCTGCTGAAAGCGACTGCCGGTGGCGGCGGACGAGGCATGCGGGTGGCCTCCAACGATCTCACGCTGCAATCCGCGTTTCAACAGGCGGCGACCGAAGCCCAGGCGGCGTTCGGCAACGCGGGCATCTACCTGGAAAAGTATGTCGAGCGGCCGCGGCACGTTGAGGTGCAGATCATCGGCGACATGCACGGGAATGTCGTCCATCTCTGGGAACGCGATTGCTCGACGCAGCGACGGCACCAAAAGCTGATCGAGGAGAGCCCCTCCCCGCGACTCGCCCAGGCGACGCGCGAGGCAATGTGTGAGGCGGCTGTGCGGCTGGCGAAGACTGCCGGTTACTACTCGACGGGCACCGTGGAGTTCATTGTCGATCAGGAAGGCAACTTCTACTTCATCGAACTCAACTCGCGGATCCAGGTTGAGCATCCCGTGACGGAAATGGTGACGGGCATCGACCTGATCAAGGCCCAGATCCGTGTCGCCGCGGGTGAGCCGCTTGGGTTCTCGCAGGACGACATCGTCCAACGCGGCCACGCGATCGAGTGTCGGATCAATGCCGAAGATCCTGCCCACGGTTTCCGCCCCTGCCCGGGGCGGATCGAAAAGATGATCGTGCCGGGTGGCTTTGGAGTCCGTTTTGATTCGCACGTGTCGAGCGGCTACGTCGTTCCCCCGCACTACGATTCCTTGATCGGCAAACTGATCGTGCATCAGCCCACCCGACGCGAGGCAATCGAAACGATGCAGCGAGCGCTGAAGGAACTGCGTGTGGAGGGGGTCAAGACGACCGTGCCGATCCATCTCGAGATCCTCTCGCACTCCGCCTTCCACGACTCTCAAATCGATACCACGTTTGTGGAACGCACCCTGCTTGGGTGATGTCTCCTTGCGTGGTGGCGTGCGAGAACGGTCGGACGCTCCGTTGCACGCAGTTCCTCCCTTCCGGTTCCCCCCCTCCCCTCCGCAATAGAGAGATTGAGATGATCACCGAGACCCTCACCTCCCCTCCGAAGGCCACGCACCAGTTTCGTCGAGTGGCGATCCTGTTTGCAGGTGGACCCGCCCCAGGGGCCAACGCGGTGATCTCGACGGCAGCGATTTCGTTTCTCAAGAGCGGCTGCGAAGTGCTTGGCATGAAGCACGGCTACTCATCGCTGATCGACTACTCGCCTGAAAAGCCCCTCGAGGAAGGACGCGACTGGGTGCATCTCACGCCCGAGTTCATGAAGCGTTCGCGATCGAGCCAGGGGATTCTGATCGGGACCGCCCGGGCGAACCCCGGCAAACTCGTTTCGAGCCCGGAGCACCTTGAAGACCCCGACCGTTCCGCGCCGCTGAAGAAGGTCTACGAGGGGCTGCGTTCGCTCGGCGTGGAGGCCCTGATTTCCATCGGCGGCGACGACACGCTCAAGACCGCCAACAAGTTCAAGATGTTTCAGGATCGGCTGCCGGCTGGCAGCCCGCGGATCCCCGTCGTGCATCTGCCCAAGACCATCGACAACGACTACATGGGCATCGATTTCACGTTCGGCTATTTCACCGCTGTGGACACCCTGGCCACAGAACTCCGCAACCTGATTTACGACGCCGAGGCCGCTCGGGCCTACTTCCTCTGCGAATCGATGGGCCGCAGCGCGGGCTGGCTCGCCTACGGGGCTGCCATCTCCGGTGAGGCGAGCCTCGTGATCAGCGTGGAAGACATCCACGGTCGCTACCGCTCGGAAGAGACGGTCACCGATCCATCAGGTGAAACACGCGTGAAGCCGGTGATGAATGTGCAGGAGGTCGTCGGCCGAATCGTGAAGACGATGCGGGTCCGCGAGGAGAAGGAAAACAAGCCGTTCGGTGTGATCGTGCTTGCCGAAGGCCTTGCCGAATACCTTCCGCAGAGTCAGTTGGAAGGCATCCCGCGTGACGACCACGGCCACATCTCGATTTCACACATCCAGCTTGGCCGCATGTTCTCGAAGCTGGTGGCCGACGAATACGCTCGGCAGACCGGCCGGTCGCGGAAGGTGGTCGGGCTGCAGTTGGGCTATGAGGCGCGGTGCGCGAAGCCACACGCGTTCGACATCATGCTCGGAAGCCAACTTGGTGTGGGTGCATATCGAGCCCTGGCCGAACGTGGGCTCAACGGCGTGATGGTCAGCGTTTCAGGTCAGCTCGACCTGAATTACGTGCCGTTTGAAGAACTTGTTGACCCCGCCACGCTCGTGACGGTGGTCCGCTTCGTCGAACGGGGCTGCGACTTCCATCGCTTGGCGCGGTTCTTGGAAACCTACGTCAACGAGTAGTCGGCGAAGCCACGGCTACACCGTCAAGGAGCCCTTGGTGCTCGGCACACCCGGTTGGCGGGGGTCGAGTTCCAGGGCCATCCGGATCGACCGGGCCAGGCCCTTGAAGATCGCTTCGGCGATATGGTGGGCGTTGTGGCCGTGGTGCAGGATTGCATGCACATTCGCTCCGGCGGTCGCCGCGAAGCCTTCCCAGAAGACTTCCACGAGTTGTGTGTCGAAGGCGCCGATCGAATCCACGGGATACTCGGCAGCGAGCACGCACGCGGCCCGGCCACCAAGGTCGACGGCCGCCGTCACGAGCGACTCATCCATGGGCAGGATCGCGTGGCCATAGCGACGAATGCCTCGTCGTTCTCCAAGGGCTTCCCGGAAGGCCTGGCCCAAGGCTCTCCCCACATCTTCCACGGTATGGTGACCATCGACATGCAGGTCGCCCTTGCAGGAGACGGTCAGGTCGATCAAGGAGTGGCCCACCAGCAGCGTGAGCATGTGGTCAAAGAAACCAAGGCCGGTGGAAATGTCGGCGATGCCAGTCCCGTCGAGGTTGAGGGTGAGCTCGATCGCTGTTTCGGAGGTGATCCGAGAAACCTGGGCAGTGCGTGGCATGGCCGTCTCGTCGATGCGGAGGGTACGGGGAGAGGAAACGCGCGTCAGAGTTGTTCGAGGATGCTGGCGAGGGCCGCGAGGAAGGCATCGGTCTCTTCCTCGGTGCCGACCGACACCCGCAGGCCGTCACCCCAGCCGGGATAGTTCATCCAGCGGATGAGAATCCCTTGCTGCTTGAGGGCTTCGTAGATGGCACGGTGGTTTTTGTCGGGGTGTGTGCACCACACGAAGTTGGCCTGACTCGGCTGAACAGAAAAACCCATGGCGGCGAGGCTCGCCTCCAGCCGGGTTCGCGTGGCAATGACCAACGACCGCGTGCGAGCCAGCCATGCGGTGTCGGCAATCGCAGCAGTGGCGGCGGCGATCGAGAGCGTGTCGCAGTTGTAGGAGTCCTTGACTTTCGTGAGCTGCTCGATGATCTGCGGCCTCGCCACCGCAAACCCGAATCGCAGGCCGGCCAGCGCGTACGACTTGCTGAACGAACGTGTGATGATCACGTTCTCGCAGGCAGCCACGAGGTCGAGGCAGTTCGTCTCGGCGAAGTCGACATACGCCTCGTCGATCACCAGCGGACACGGAAGCTGTTGTGCCGCTTCGAGGAGCCACTCTTTTGAGAGCAGTGTGCCGGAAGGACTGTTCGGATTGGGGATGATGGCCAGCCGCAGGCCAGACCGAGCAGCCGTGAAGAGAGGGCTGAGCGACCAGTCAGTTTCAAAGGTGACTTCGTGGCAGCGGGCGCCCTGAATGCCTGCCAGCGTGCGATACAGGATGTAGCTGGGATAGGGCATGCGGAGTGATTCTCCCTGCCCTAAAAACGTCCGCACGAGAATCGTCAGCACATCGTCAGAGCCATTCCCACAGAGAATCCAGTCGGGATCGATCCCCAGCGTCTCCCCTGCCTGCTTGCGAAAGCTCGTCGCGAGGGGATCGGGATACTTCGCGAGGTTGCGGCCACTCGCGGCATCGCGGATCGCATCTCCCACCGCCGCCGGAGGAGGATACGGGTTTTCGTTGGTGTTGAGTTTGATCCAACGCCCACCCTGGGGTTGCTCGCCCGGCACGTACGGGGCGAGCGCGGCGATATCTGGTCTGACCGGAGGAGTGCCACCGGAAAAGGCTGCTGCGGACGGGGTGTTCGGATCCATGCCGTGTGTGTCGTGGGGCCTGCGGGGAGGAGCACTCCTTAAAGTTTACCTCACGTTCCGAGGTGAGCCTCACCCCCCAAAACGGGCGTCGACACTGCGGCGATGGGCAGTCAGGCCTTCGGTGTCGGCGAGCAGGCGGATGTCATCGGCAAGATCCTGCAGGTCTGGCTTCGTCAGGCGAATCACGCTGCCTGAGCGGAGGAAGTGGGTTGCCGAAAGGCCTGCGGCAAAGCGGGCCGTTGCGGCCGTGGGCAGCACGTGGGAGGGTCCTGCCGCGTAATCGCCTGCGGCGACCGGGCTGTAGGGCCCCAGGAAGACGGCGCCGGCATGCCTGATGCCCGCGAGCGTCGCCTCCGGGTCTGCGGTGTCAATCGAGAGATGCTCCGCGGCGAGTTCGTCGGCAATCTGCTGCGACTCGCGGTCGCTTCCCGTGAGGACGATTGCCGAGAACCGCTCCAGGCTCTCGCGGGTCAGTTGGCCTCGTTCGAGCACCGCAAGCCGGCGTTCGACCGCGGCGGCAACCGCCTCGCCCAGTTTCCGACAGCTGGTGAGGAGAATGGCGGAGCCAGGCGAGTGCTCTGCCTGGGCCAGCATGTCGGCCGCGATGAACTCAGGGCTGCCGGTGGCGTCGGCGACCACCACAATCTCGCTTGGGCCAGCGATGGAGTCGATCGATACGTCGCCAAAGACGTGCTGCTTGGCAAGGGCCACAAACAGGTTGCCCGGGCCGACGATCGTGTCGACGCGGGACAGGCCCTCGATCCCGTAGGCAAGCGCGGCAACCGCCTGGGCGCCTCCCGCCCGCATCACGCAGGAGAGGCCGAGCTCATGGCAGGTCGCGAGCAGGTAAGGGTTGTCGCTGCCAAAGGGGGTGGGAGGCGCGACCACCACGATCTCACGCACGCCCGCCACCTGGGCGGGCACCGCAGTCATCAGCAGCGACGACGGATACGCGGCCGCCCCACCAGGAATGCAGATCCCGGCGCGATCCAGCGGAAGGTAACGCTGCCGAAGTGACCCGCCGCCCGGCAGGGACACCTCGGCGTCGTTGGGGAGCACGGCCTGCTGAAATCGTTCGACGCGAGCCCGCACGCGGCGCACGGTCTCCAGGAAGGCAGGCTCCACGCTCGCATGCGCCTTTTGAAACGCCTCTGGCGTGACAAACAGTGAGGCGTCGGTGACATCAGCGCGGTCAATGCGACGTGAGTAGTCGAGAACAGCCTCGCGGCCGTTGGCTTTGACATCCGAGCAGATCTTGGCCACGACCTGCTTGGGGGTCAGGGGTTCGCCGAAGATGTCGATCGTTCGCTGTGCTGCGGCAGGACTGACCACGTCGCCCTGAGATGAAAGGCTGGCGACGAGCGCGTCGAGCCTCTTTCGTCCATCGGCTGCAGAAAGGTCAATCGTTTGAACAAGAGCGGAGGTGTTCGACATGCAGATGCCATACGCAAAAGTGCTGTGGGAGAGCCATGAAAGGGGCTCTTCGCGATCGAAGCACTTCAGAATACACAGCATCTCGTCGAACGTGGATGGGTTCTCACGGATTACGGAGCTGGGCGGGCATCGTCCCTCTGGCTCTCGCGCACGGCCTGCCGGTTGAGCGAATGGGGCGAGGTCGTTAGGGTGGGGCTCAGGTTTCGATGGGGAATGCGGGCTCGTCACCCGTTCAACCACATACAGGTGTCATGAAGTCTCGGATCGCACGCGGCATCAAACTTGGGCTTTCTCAGGAACACGCGGAGCTGCTTGCGCAGCTGCGGCAACCGGAAGATGTCCAGGATTTCGTCAACACGATTCCGATGAACTTTGAAAAAGACGGCTGGACGGCGCTCTCGGTGCAGGGAGTGCTTACGCGAAAGCGAGCCCACTGCATCGAAGCGGCCCTCGTGGCCGCGTGTGCCCTCACGATGGCTCGTCGCCCTCCCCTGCTGATGGACATGGGGGCCGCCCCAGGCGACGACGATCACGTCATCGCGCTGTTTCGCCGCGGTCGAACCTGGGGCGCGATTTCAAAAAGCAACGGGCCCTATCTTCGTTGGCGCGACCCGATCTACCGCAGCCTCTACGCCTTGGCGATGTCGTACTTCCCGGAATACGCCAAGGGTCGGCAGAAGATGCTCCGCACCTACTCCGCGTCGGTCGATCTCCGCAGGCTCGACCCATCACTGTGGGTGACGAGAGAAAAGTCCTGCGTGGAGGTGATCGATCTCCTCACGCGGGCAAGGCACTATTCGTTGGTACCTGCTGGCCACGAGAGCCGCCTGCGGGACATTGATGTCGTGGAGGCAGAGGCCCAGGCGATGAACGAGTTCTCCGATCCGCGCGACGCGGCCGCACGGCGGGCGAGTTGAAGCGGACGCGGCTTGCGGGAGTCGCTCACTCCATGCGTGCATCGCCAAGCAGGCGACGAAGGGCCGTGATGGCGATCTCGCCGAACTGCCGCGGTGGCACCCGCCACAACTGAGGGTTGTGGGTTTCCACGGAAATGGCGCCCGTGTACTGCAGTTCGCGGAGCCGAGTCAGCAGCGGGTCTGGGGGTGAGGAGCCCTCGCCCGGAAGAATGCGGTCGGCATCGCTGGCCATCTCCCGCGGCACGTCCGCGATGTCGGAGAGCTGCACATGGAAGAGGATGTCGGGTGAGAGCAGCCATAGGTCGTTGGCTTTGCTGGGCCCGACGGTGTAGTGATACCAGTCGAGGCAGAGACCAACGGCCGGATGGCCGACGTCTTCGACAAGCGCGATCGCCGACTGAAGGTTGTTGGGAAAACTGGCTCGCGCATCGAACTCGAGCGCAATCCGCACGCCTGCGTCGGCGGCCCGCTTGCCGGCCTCGGAGAGGCTCATCGACAACCGAGAGAGATCCTGCGGCAAGAGTGGTCCAAATGCATCCCCTGCGACCACCAGCACCGGGATCTTGAGCTGGCTAAGCAGAGGCAACCGTTTCTCAAACAGGCTCCAGTGTTCCTGGCGAGCATCCCCTTGGCTGGTCAGCAGCCCACCTTGGAAGCTCGCGGCGACCGGGGCGATGCCAGTGGAGGTGAAGAGGTCGCTCAGTTGCTCGACCGACTGTGATTCCAGGGCGGCTTCCGCGTGGCCAAGCCACAGATCCACGGCGTCGCAATGTCCTGCGGCGTAGTCTTCAAGAATCGTTGGCAGGGCCGCATCAAGCGAGCAGACGGTGGCGACTGCGGGCCTCATGCGAGTTTCTCCCGTAAGAGCGCGACGGCTTCGTCGAGTGGCACACGGGTCTGCTCGAGCGAGTCGCGATCGCGAAGCGTGATCGTGCGGTCGGTCAGGCTTTGGCCGTCGATCGTCAGGCACCAAGGCGTTCCCGCTTCGTCCTGACGGGCGTAGCGACGTCCGACCGAGCCCTTCTCGTCGTACTGGCAGGGCATGTGTCGCTTGAGCTCACGGTAGAGGTCAATCGCCATTTCCGGCATGCCATCCTTCTTCACCAGCGGCAGGATCGCGGCTTTCACCGGAGCAAGCCGAGGATGAAGTTTGAGGACCGTACGGCTGCGGGGGTTGCCCTTCTCGTCCGGCACTTCGTCTTCGTGGTAGGCATCGCAGAGGAACGCGAGGGCCGCCCGGTCTGCCCCTGCCGACGGTTCGATCACATGAGGCACATACCGCTCGCGCGAAAGGTCGTCGAAATACGAGAGGTCCTTCCCGCTCCCACGGTGGCGCGGTTTTCCGTCCTCACCCTTCTCAACCACAAGTTCGCCGTCTTGCCGGACGAGTTTTCCTTCCATGTGGCTGCGGAGGTCGAAGTCGCCGCGGTGGGCAATCCCCTCCAGTTCGCCAAACTCGCCTTCGGCCAAGAACGGGAATGCGTATTCGATGTCGGCGGTACCGCACGAATAGTGTGAGAGTTCGTCGGCATCATGTTCCCGAAGCTGCAGTCGCCCTTCGGTAAGGCCCAAGCTGAGGTACCAGTTCCAGCGACGGTCGCGCCAGTAGCGGTACCACGCTGCCGACTCTTCCGGCTTGCAGAAAAACTCGATCTCCATCTGCTCGAACTCACGTGATCGAAACGTGAAGTTGCGGGGTGTGATCTCGTTTCGAAAACTCTTGCCGATCTGGGCGATGCCAAAAGGCACGCGGACCCGCGAGGTGTCGAGCACGTTCTTAAAGTTGAGGAAGATGCCCTGGGCTGTTTCGGGGCGGAGGAACGCGCGGTCTTCGTCACCGCCGCTCGCCAGTGCGCCGATCCGTGTCTCGAACATCAGGTTGAACTCACGTGGCTCCGTGAGCGTGCCTGGTTCACTCGCCTCGGGAGCGAGCGATTCTTCGCGGGACGCATGCCCTGCCAGCGGCACGACGGCGCCTTCCCACTCGATCTCGTCGACCTGCTTCGCTCGCAGCCCAAAGAACTTTTGTGCCCGCGCCGCGGTGGCCGCGACCGCCTCATCACCGGAGGCGTCGGTGACGATAAACACCCGCTTCCCGCGATGGCTGGCAAACCGGCCGAGCAGGTGGTCGTAGCGATACCTACGCTTCGACTCGCGGCAGTCGACCAGCCAGTCGTGAAACAGGTCGAAGTGACCGGAACACTTCCAGGTTTGCGGGTGCATGATGATCGTGCAGTCGAGACCGGTCATCTCGTAAGGGCCCGCGGCCCCGTTCAGCGTGGCCAGTTCGTCATGGCCGCTAACCATGTCGTGCCACCACGCATTCTTCAGGTTTCGCTTGAGCTCAACCCCAAGCGGACCGTAGTCCCAGAAGCCGTTGAGGCCTCCGTAGATTTCACTCGACTGAAAAATGAATCCGCGACGCTTGGCGAGCGAAACGATGCGGTCCATACGGGATTGGTCGGCTGGCTGTTTCATGGGGCGGAGTGTAGTCGGAGCGGCGGGCGTGGGGCCAGCCCGTCATCGGAAGCCTAAGGCGGGCTCAAAGAGCGTTTTGAGCGGAAATTGGGGTAAGGACGCCCGAGGTCGGGTCGAAAATGGGGACGGTTTGGTGGGCGTCGAGGGCAGCCACAATCGGCAGGTCGTCCTGCATTCCCAAGGCCACGATCCGTCGGCCTCCTTCGGTACTCGCCAGCGATGCGGTGAGCTGTGCGATCGCCGCGGCCCCCGTGTGGTGTCCGGCCGCGGTGAGAAACTGTGCGCGGGCTTCTTTCGCGGCTTGATCAAGAGCGTCGTCGGGGAAGAGTGCCTGGGCGGCGTCGGCGATCGCCCCAGCGCCGAGAAGGTCTTCGTCGGCAACCTGCCCTTCCACGCCGGCGCAGACCAGGTGGACGGCAACGGGGTCAGCTTGGGCTGCGACTCGAGCCGCTGCGCGCCGAGCTGCCGCGGCGACGGCGGTTCTGTTGACGAGACTCCCGATCAGGACCACGGCGGCGTCCTGGCAGGCAGCCAGGGCGGCGGTTCCGTTGGTGGTGGTGAACACGATGGGCCGACCGGCGACCTGTTCACGGGTGTATTCGCGGGGGGAGTTGCCGAGCTGGAATCCATCAATACGGACAGCCCCACGCTCCCCTCCGAGGAGTGTCTCGCCACCGAGCATGGCGGCTCGTGAGCGTGCTTTTTCCACGGCATCGGTGGGAATCACGCCAGCCGCATCGTGTGCCAAGGCGGTGATGATCGTGGTGGAGGCCCGAATGACGTCGATCACGACGGCGATACCTCCCGCCACAGCCCCTACCGGCATACCATGGAAGCAGGTGTGGCAATGCCAAGAAACCGTCACGTGCGTGTTGCCTCTCTGTTGAGTGCGAATAATCCGCCGGTTCACGTCTCGTGTGGACCGCGGCCGCGGAGCGGAATAGCGTGACGGAACCATGGGCAGCGAATCAATGGCGGTGGAGAGACAACCCGATCTTGCAGATCCTGAGGTCGGCACGGAGACGAACGGCCACGTGAAGGTCGACAAGAGTGGTGAACGCGTCCGCGGCATGTTTGCGGAGATCGCGCCACGATACGATCTTGCCAACCGCACGCTCTCCGGCGGGATCGATGTGCTCTGGCGTCGGTTCACCGTGCGGCACGCCCCCCCTCCGGCGGCCGGGGCGATGCTGGACCTGTGCACCGGGACGGGAGACCTCGCCATCGCCTACGCGCAGAAGGCTGGGCCCGCGGTTCGGGTCGTGGGAGCAGATTTCTGTCAGCCGATGCTCGACCACGCGGTGGTGAAGTCGCGGCGACGCGGCTTGCCGGTGGAGTGGTTCGAAGCGGATGCGATGTCCCTCCCCTTCCCGGATGCTTCGTTCGACCTCGTGACCGTCGCGTTCGGGTTGCGGAATATTGCCGACACGGCCACGGGGCTCGCCGAGATGGCTCGTGTCACCCGTCCGGGCGGCCGATTGGCGATCCTGGAGTTTTCCTTGCCGACCAACCCGCTGATTCGGGCGAGTTACCTGTGGTACTTCCGTCATGTCTTGCCGCGGTTGGGAAACGGTCTGGCGGCGAACGGCTCTGACGCGTACCGCTATCTCAACGAAAGCGTGGAAGAGTTTCCCTCCGGCGAGCGGTTGGCGGATTTGGTCCGCTCGGCGGGGTACGAGCGGGTGGCGATGCATCCGCTCACCTTTGGTATCGCGACGCTGACCATTGCGCATCGCCGTGGCTCGCAGGCCGCATGTGGCGAGGAGCGATGAGAATGGCGACGCCCGTGCAGTCCATGCTGTCGCTGGTGCGGTTTAGCCACACCGTCTTCGCGATGCCCTTTGCGATCATTGCCGTGCTCGTTGCCTGGAGTCGCGCCGAACCTTCTTCCAGGGGCGGGCCGTTGCCCGACGGATGGCTGCTGCCGCTGGCGGGAGTCGTGGTGTGCATGGTTTCGGCGAGAACGGCGGCGATGGCGTTCAATCGGCTTGTTGACCGCGACATTGATGCGGCCAATCCGCGGACGGCCACTCGCCATCTTCCTTCTGGAGAGCTGAGCGTGGGGCAGGTGGTGGCCTTGGTCGCCGTCTCCTCGCTGGTGTTCGTGGCGGGAACGCTCCTCTTTCTGCCGAACTGGTTGCCGGTCGTGCTCGCGCTGCCGGTGCTCGCCTGGCTGCTGGGATACAGTTACGCCAAACGCTTCACGATGCTGGCCCATGTGTGGCTGGGGGCGGCGCTGGGGATGGCGCCGGTGGCCGCCTGGATCGCCATCCGGGGTGAGGCGGTGCTGGCCGATCCGACTGACCTCTCACCGGCACTTCTCCTCGGCTTGGCGGTGATGCTTTGGGTGGCGGGATTTGACACGATCTACGCCTGCCAAGATGCGGCGTTCGACAGCCAGGTCGGCCTCCACAGCATCCCCGCGACGCTGGGAGTGACACGGGCCCTGAGGGTGGCTGCCGTGATGCACGGCGTCACGCTGCTCCTGCTCGCGGCGCTCCCATGGACGATTCCAGCCCTGGGGGGGACCTACTGGATCGGTCTCGGCGTGATCGCAGTGCTGCTCCTCTGGGAGCACTCGTTGGTTCGGCCGGATGACCTGTCGAAGGTCAATGCGGCGTTTTTCACAGCCAACGCCATCATTGGAGCGGTGCTGTTGGTGGCAGTGGGAGCAGACGTCTGGTCATGAGCGAATGGCCTGTGTTGCCTCCGGTTCGGCTCTGCGGTTACGTGTGGGATGATGGCGATGGTGAATGATCGGAGTGGGCAGGTGGCCCGCAGAAGTGAAAAGGTGCAGTCATGATTCGCAGTGTGTCCAGATCCCTCGGCCCGATTCGTGAGAAGGTGGAGGCTGGCGAGCGCTTGAATGCCGCAGAGGCCGAAAGCCTTTGGGATGAAGCGATCGACCTTCATGAGTTGGGGCAGCTCGCCAATCTCGTGCGAGAGCGAAAGAACGGCAACCGCTGCTACTACAACATCAACACCCATCTCAATCCCACCAACATCTGCATCTATCGATGCACCTTCTGCGCGTTCCGGGCAGACCTCCGCGATGAGCGGGGCTACCTGATGAGCGACGAGCAGATTCTCGAGCGCGGTCGTGAGGCGGTTGCGAGCGGAAGCACCGAGATGCATATCGTCGGTGGCCTGCATCACCAAAAGCAGTACGAGTGGTACCGCGACATCATCGCCCTGCTCCACCAGCACTACCCAACGTTGCACCTCAAGGCATGGACGCCGGTCGAGATCAACTGGTTTTGTCATCTGACAAAGCGTTCGATCCGCGACATTCTCGAAGAGTTGAAGTCTGTGGGGCTGGGTAGCCTGCCGGGCGGCGGGGCGGAGATCTTCCACCCGGAGGTTCGTGACAAGATCTGCGAACACAAAGCAGACACCGAAGAGTGGTTTCGCATCCATCGCACGGCACACGAACTTGGGCTGCGGAGCAATGCGACGATGCTCTACGGCCACATTGAGAATGCCTACCACCGGACCGACCACCTGCTCCGGCTCCGTGAGTTGCAGGACGAGACGGGCGGATTTCAAACGTTCATCCCGCTCGCTTTTCATCCAGACAACACGCAGCTCGCGGAGATCGGCAAGCCGACAGCGATGATGAGCCTCCGCACAATGGCGATCTCGCGGCTCGTGCTCGACAACTTTGATCACATCAAGGCGTACTGGATCATGCTCGGCCTTGGGACGGCCCAGGCGTCACTCGCCTACGGCGCCGATGACCTCGATGGCACGGTGCGCCACGAACTGATCTATCACGACGCCGGGGCAACGACGCCAGAAGTGCTCTCGGTGGAACACATCAAACGGCTCATCCGCGAAGCCGGTCGGGAGCCTGTCGAACGAGACACGCTCTACCACCGTGTCGAACGAGAAGGAGACGCCTGGAGGGCTGGTGAGCGGATCGTCGCTGCGAACTAGCCGATGCCGCCGAGGTCGAGTGAGTCGCCCCAACGCCTGACGACGAGTTTTCGCAAACGCGATAGGTCGTCTCCTTCGAGAAACGGGTTTGCAGCCAGCGTGGCGATTGCGTGTTCGCGGGCTTCTGTGGCGACATGCGCGTCTCGAAGAATGTCGGCGACGCACAGCGGCGGCACTCCTGATTGCTTCGTGCCCACAAGTTCGCCAGGTCCTCGTTGAATGAGGTCAATCTCTGCGAGCCGAAAGCCGTCGGTGGTGTCGACGAAGGCCTGAAGACGTGGATGGTCGGCGGAGGCCTGCGTGACCGCACCGCAGATGCCGCGTGTGGCGCCTCGCGCGACACGGCCGCGAAGCTGGTGCAGCTGGGCGAGTCCGAAGCGGTCGGCATCGAGGATCGTCATGATTGTGGCCTCTGGCACATCGATGCCCACTTCGACCACGCTCGTGGCGACGATCACGTCGATACGACCTCGACGAAAGTCTTCCATGATGGCGTGCTTCACATCCGCGGCGAGTCGGCCATGCACGAGGCCAAGGCGAAAAGCCTCGAGCGGGCCGTTGGCGAGTTCCTCGAGGGCGGAATCGATGCTGGCGAGGCCCGACTCCGACTCTTCCACGGCGGGGACGACGACATACCCGCGGCGGCCTTCCCGCAACTTTTTGCAGTAGAAACCCCACCACCGTTCCAGCTGTTGGGCCCCGACGCGGTAGGTCTGCACCGGCTGGCGGCCGGGAGGTTGTTCATCGATCGTGGAAAGGTCGAGGTCGCCGTAGAGGGCGTGCGCCACGGTGCGGGGGATCGGTGTCGCCGTCATCACCAGCGTGTGCGGCTGGCAGCCGTCCTGCTGAAGACGCGCCCGCTGCACCACCCCAAACCGGTGCTGCTCATCGATCACGACAAGCCCGAGGCGATGAAACTGGGGTGGCGACGCGACGAGTGCCTGCGTGCCCACGATCAGCCGCGACGTTCCTTGAGCGATCCGTGCAAGGGTGGCTTCGCGAACGGCTTTGGTCTGACCGCCGATCAGCAGCTCAACCGAAGGGGAGAGCGGTTCGCCCGCGGCATCCATCAGCTGCCGTCCACCGAGAATCCGTTCCAGGGTAGTGAGATGCTGCCGGGCAAGTAGCTCGGTGGGGGCCATGATCACCCCCTGGTGGCCGGTCAGGGCCGCAGCCAGGAGGGCTACCACTGCGACAGCGGTCTTCCCGCTGCCGACGTCTCCCTGGAGCAATCGCTGCATCGGCGTGGGGTGGGTCATGTCGGTGAGGATCTCCCCCGCAACCCGTCGCTGAGCCTCGGTCAGAGGGAAAGGAAACACGCCCTCGATGCGGCTGCGAACGTCGGCGGCTGGAGCGATGACCGGGGCCTGGTGCGCCACCTCAGCCTGCCGGCGGTGGAGCCGCAGGGCCAGCTGGAGCATGTAAAGCTCCTGGTAGATAAACCGACGCCGGCCGGCATCGATTTCCTCGCGGCTTGCTGGCAGGTGCACGGCGCGAAAGGCTTCGTGGATCGGGAGCAGGCCGCGAGCGTCGAGTTCGTCAGGGCGGAACGTCTCTTGGAGTTGGCCTTCGGCGGCAGCCAATGCCGCCTGCACGCCCATCCGCACATCGGACTGCCGAACACCGTCGGTCAGTGGATAGACGGCCAGCCATGGCGACGACTCACTGGCCTCGTCGGCGTCGAGATACCGTACCTCCGGGTGCGCCATCTCCCAGGAGCCCGCAGCCTGACGCGGCACCCCCGCCAGCACGACCCGGCTGCCCACGCGAAACCGCTTGGCCAGGAAAGGCATCCCAAACCAGATGCCGCGGAGTGGGCCTGCTGGGGTGGCCAGCAGGAGCGTCACCATCGTCTTGCCGGTGATCGTCGTTCGCGATCCGACGTCGATCACCTCACCTGCCACGGCCGCATGCTCGCCTGCCACGATCGCGTCTAAGGAGTGGCTGCCGGTGAAATCCTTGTAGTCGCGAGGGAAGTGCACGAGCGCCTGGCGGACCTCCACCAACCCGAGCTTCGCCAGTCGCTCCGCGCGACGACTTCCCACACCTGGGAGCCACTCGAGTTTTGCACGAAGCCCAGGGGAAGAGGGACCGGGCGGCGCGGGCAGGCCGGCGTTGCCTGGCTCGCGGTGAGGCGACGCATCGGTGGGGCTGTCAGCTGGTGGGTCCTGGGCAGGCATGGGCGACTCCCTCTCCGCGTCCTGGCGACAGCGTCAGCCTCGGCCGGCACGCGATCCCCTGCCCTCTTCACTCACCAGGTCGCGATAGGCCTGCACCGCCATGCGATCGCAGGCCTCGTTCTCCGGGTGTCCCGAGTGGCCTGCCACATGCGAGAAACGGACGTCGTGCAGCGAGGAAAGCCGGTCGAGCTCTCGCCACAAATCCTCGTTTTTGATCGGCACGAAACGCCCCCGCTCCTTTCGACGCCAGCCCTGCTCCTTCCACTTGGGCAGCCACTGGGAGAGGCCTGTGCCCACGTAGACGCTGTCGGTGACGAGTTCGACCCGTGTGCGGCGGGTGAGACGCGCGAGGCCGCGGACGACGGCAGTCAGTTCCATGCGGTTGTTCGTGGTCTCACGCTCGGCTCCGCTGTCGCTGCTTTCACTGCCGCTGGCTGGGTGACGAAGGATGAAAGCCCAGCCTCCGGGGCCGGGGTTTCCGCTGCAGCCTCCGTCAGTGAAGAGCACGACTTCTGTTGGGGCAGCCTTGGTGTCAGACATGGGTGATCGAGAAAGGTCCAGGTGTGGGGATGGCGGGTCTTTAGGCGACAACGCCACCGGCAGACGACTCGGATGGTATCGCATTCCCGACCGTCGCGCCATGCTCGCCGAAGCGTGGCGGAGAATCGGTGGCGCCAGGCTCAGTGACCTGCCGGGCGGAGAGCCGCGCGGGAAGGCGCACGGTGAAGGTGCTTCCCCGTCCGAGTTCGCTCGTCAGTGAGACATCGCCACCCAGGAGGCGGCAAAGTTCACGGACAATCGATAGCCCCAGGCCAGTTCCAGAGAACTCGCGGGTCATCGCATCTTCGCCGCTGCGAAACAGGCGGCTCTGCCGAAACTTTTCAAAGATGACCTGCTGCTCTTCCTCGGCGATGCCGACGCCGGTGTCGGACACATCGATCACGAGCACCCCACCGCTGCGATCGCCCGGTGATCGGTCCAGTTGGCCCCGTACCTCGATGCTGCCTCCCTCCGGGGTGAACTTCACCGCGTTCGAGAGGAGGTTGCCGAGGATCTGCTGCACCTTGCCTTGGTCCTGAAACACCAGGCCAACGTCGTCGGCGACGACGAAGTCGACATCGATGTTCCGCCGTTCGGCCAGAGGTCGGACCATGTCGCACTGCGAGGAGATCACGCTGGCGAGTGGAAACTCGGTTGGGCGGATCGCCATCTTGCCGGCTTCAATCTTTGCCAGGTCGAGGATGTCGTTGATCATGTCCAGCAGCATCCTTCCGGACGAGCGGATGTTCTGCACGTACCGCTTCTGCTTGTCTTCGAGGGCCGGGATCCCTCCGAGCACATCGGAAAAGCCGATGATGCTGTTGAGGGGCGTCCGCAGTTCGTGGCTCATGGTGGCGAGGAAGTCGCTCTTGAGTCTGTTCATCTCATAGAGATGCATATTGGCTTGAGCCAGTTGGTCGACCTTGCTGTCGAGGTTGTGATTGACCTTGCGCAGTTCATCCTGAGAATCGACGAGCCCTCGGAGCATCCGATTGAAGGCGGTGCCGAGGTCCTCGAACTCGTCGCCGGTGTGGATTTCCGCCCTCGCGCCCACGTTGCCTTTACGGACTTCGTCGCTGACTTCGCGAAGGTGCTTGAGGGGTTTCACGATGACGTAGCGAACGATCACGTAGGCGGCGAGCATCGCCAAGAACACCGTGACGATTGCGGTCGTCAGCAAAATGGCTCGGTTGACGTTGATGGCGTTTTGCGTGGCGGAGTCGGGGATCACGACTTTCACCACCGCCATCAGTTCGTTCTCGGAGAGCCGTGGGCCCACTGGCCCTTCCGCGGTTGTGGGGCCGCGGTGCTCGTGGCAGATGAGACAGCTCGTCCGAGCCCGAATCGGCTGGTAGTAGTGATACTCGGCGTTGTCTGGCGTGCGGAACTCTCGATACTCCCCTCGATCTGCCGGAAGCACGGGCGACTCGGTCGGCGGCGGTGGGAGCGTGGTTTCGCTCGCTTCCGGATCAGCAAAATAGTCGAGGACGGCGGTGTCAAGCGACGTGTAGGCCGCCAACTCTTCGCTGGGGGCATCGGGGCGAAGGATCTTCCAGGTGTAGGGCTGGCTCTGCAACTGCTGGCCGAGCGTCTCGATGAGCGTCGTGTATTTCTTGTCGGCTTCGAGCGTCTTCCAATGGTGATGCAGCATCACCGCGTCGACGAGATGCCGCCCCGTGGTGCGGGTGCTCGTGTACACGAGATCTTCGGTCCGGCTGCCATACCACCAGAAACTGCCCGTAATCAACAGCAGGAGGCAGAGACCGAAGAGGAAGCGGCACTTCCTCTCGAGGCTGGTTTCGCCAAGGATGTCCTTCAATGAGCGGTACGACATAGACCTGTATCGTACCGCTGTCCTTCGGCCGGCAGGAAGGTGAAAGCCTGCGATTCGTCAGAGCATTTCCACGGGATCGACATCCACGATCCAGGCGACCGAATCAGGCACGCGAAGGCCTTCCGTTGCCCGTCTCACGAGGTTCCGCAGGATGCCCCCATCAGGTCCCTGGATTTGCAGGTGCCACCGCCAGGCGTCGCGGAGACGCTCGATCGGTGCGGGCGCTGGGCCAAGCACGCGGATGCGATTGCCGGCGTCGCTTGCCATCTCGATCTGTCGCCGCAGCCTTCCTGCGAGATGTTCGGCCCACTCGCGGGCTGCCGTTTCGCTCCGCGAGCGGATGACGAAGCGAATGACCTGGCCAAACGGCGGGTAACCGAGGGCTTCGCGGATGGGCAATTCGTGGCGTACAAACGCTTCGTAATCGTGGACCGCAGCGGCGCGAATCGCGGGGTGCTCGGGGGTGGCTGTCTGCACCACCACACGGCCCCCTTTCGGTCCGCGGCCACTCCGTCCTGCAACCTGCGTGATCAGCTGGCAGGTGCGTTCCCCCGCACGGAAGTCGGGCAGGTGCAGGGCTGCGTCGGCGTAGACAACACCGACGAGCATCACGGAGGGGAAGTCGAGCCCCTTCGCGATCATCTGCGTGCCTACCAAGATGTCGATCTCGCCATTTCGGAAGGCGTCAAGCGTCGCCTCATGGCTGCCCCGCCGACGCATCGTGTCGGCGTCCATGCGGGCAACGCGCGCGTCAGGGAAGGAGCGGGCGACCCGGTCTTCGAGCCGCTGGGTGCCGCTGCCTCGCATTGAGAGGCCCGGCTCACCGCACTCGCTGCAACGTGGCCGAATGCGGATCACGCGTCCGCAGCCATGGCAGATCCCGCGACTGCCTGGCTGATGCAGGGTCAGCGAAAGGTCGCACTGGGGGCAGATGACGGTGTGGCCACAGGCGTGGCACTGCACGTGCGTGGCGAAACCACGACGGTTGAGCAGGAGGATCACCTGCCCGCCGGCGTTGAGCGCCCATCGGATGCCGGCCTCCAGCCGTGGAGTCAGGCCGCCGGCTCGTCGCGGAGGCCCATCGCGGAGATCGACCGTCAGCACGCCAGGGAGATGGGTGCCTCCGACGCGGTTGGGCAGCGACGCCATTCGCCACTCACTCGTGAGGCACTTCTGAAAGGTTTCCAGGGCCGGCGTCGCCGAGCCGAGCACGAGGGGGATCGATTCCCTTCGGCAGCGCCACTCCGCCACATCGCGGGCGTGGTAGCGCGGGGCGGTGCTCTGTTTGAAACTGCTTTCGTGTTCCTCGTCGATCACCAGCAGGCCGAGGCGAGGCGTGGGGGCAAAGACGGCGCTCCGCGCGCCGACCACGACTCCCACGTCTCCGGCTGCGATCTTTCGCCACTCACGGTGCCGTTCTGCGGGAGTGAGATGACTGTGCAAGACTGCCACGGTCCCAAAGCGTCGCCGAAAACGGCTGCAGGTCTGCGGGGTGAGGCTGATTTCGGGCACCAGCACGATTGCTTGCTTGCCGTAGCGGAGCGTCTCTTCAACGGCCTGGAGATAGACCTCAGTTTTTCCGCTTCCAGTCACGCCAAAGAGCACCACGGTCTCGTGGCGACCTTCACGCATCGCATCACAGATCGGCGTGAGTGCAGCCGCCTGGTCGGGAGAGAGCTGCGGCCGCTCGTCCGCCGGGAGAGCCTGCTTTTCCACCGCCGGAGCGGCCGCTTCGATCAGCAGGCCGCGTTTGACCATCCGCGTGATCACCGCACGGCTGGCTCCGGAGCGGTCCGCCAGCTCGCTGGCCGTGAGAGGGGCCGTGGCAGCTGCGATCACCCGCTGCTGGGCAGGCGTGAGACGCGGTTGGGGCGTCGTGGCGCGTGGAGCCAGCACGAAGTGCGGCTGCTGACGGCTGCCTGCTGCCTCGCGGACGCCTGCCGGGAGAACCGCCTCGAGCACTTCGCCGTGGCGGCACATCCATCGCTCGCTCATCCAGGCGGTGAGTTCGAGCATGGTGGCCGAGAGGAGAGGACGTTCGTCCTCAACGTCGAGCACCGCTTTGAGCCCTGAGCCCGGGATGTCGCGGGTGCTGACCGCCACGCAGTAGCCAACGGTCGGACGGTTGCTCCTGCCAAGCGGCACGCGCACCCTCCTGCCAGGTTCAACGCTGCCAGCGAGTTTCTCGGGCACCAGGTAATCAAGTGGTCGATCGAGCGGGCCGGCGAGCACGACGCTCGCCACTAAGCCGGCGTGCCGGTCGTCCTCTTCCCAGGCGGGGCCGCTCTCGAAGAGTCCTCGCTGCGGCGTATGCTGACTCATGAAACAACACCTCGCAGGCGCGTCTTCGCAGCACGCGACTGGGTGTGTCGCGACAGAGGTCTTCGCGATTTTGTCTGTCGCGACAAAGCTTCTCGCGACGGCGTATGTCGCGACAAAGATGGAGTCTGGTGCATGCGAATCGGCATTTATGGAGGCAGTTTCGATCCAGTCCACCTCGGACACCTGATCGCTGCGGAATCGGCGCGCGAGCAGGCGTCACTCGACCGGGTGATTTTCGTGCCCGCAGCCCAATCGCCTCACAAAACCTATCGCACGCCGGCGGCAGCGGCGGATCGGCTCGCGATGCTGGAACTTGCCACGAGCGGCCACCCTGCGTTTGAGGTGTCGAGCGTGGAACTCGAACGGGGAGGCATCAGTTATACCGTGGAAACGCTTGCAGAAATGCGGGCCAGGTTCCCGGACGACCAGCTCGTGCTCCTACTTGGGCCAGACGCCGTGCGAGGGCTCGCCACCTGGCGGGGGCCAAGACGCATCGCAGAACTTGCCGAGCTCGTCACGATCAGTCGCAGTGGTCTCGACGACGAGGATCAACTCCGCAACGACGCGACGCTGCGAGAACTTCTTGGAGCCACGGTTCTTGAGCGGTGTCTCGACAGCTGTGTGCGGATGCCTGCCGTCGGCGTGCGAGCCACTGCGATCCGAGAAGCCGTGCGGGCTGGTCGCAGCATCCGCTACCTCGTGCCCGCGGCGGTGGCCACCTTCATACAGCAGCATGGCCTTTACCGCGACGCGACGGCCGACGCCCACGGCTGAGCGCTGGGCTGCCTCGCACGCATGTGGGGACCAAAAATCTTGCCGACGCCGAGCCGGTGCCGCGCGCAACGTCGTTACGAGCCGGGACCGTTGGAACTGGAGCGTTCTTGGAGCCGCGTCGCGAGCGCGCGGCTCTTCGGTTCGTTGCCGACATGCGGGTCGGCGGCCAGCGCGTCGAGCAGGTGCTCAAGGCGTTCGGCGGGGCCCTGCTCGAGATTGAGCAAAATCTGTCGTTGACCAGCGACCACGCAGCCCCCGCCCGGCATGTCGCCGAGAGGCTCTTCGCGAACGCGGTAGCCAAGGTCAGACGCCAACTGCATCCCTTCTGCGAGCAAGCCGAGGAGTTCAGACATGCGTTTTCTCCCTCACCATCCGGCGCCTTCCTCGCGTCAGCCCCGCCACGTGTCGCTCAAGCCCAGTTCCTGGCGGCGCTTGTCGATAGCATCCCGGTATTCTGTCCACTTGGCTCGTTGCTCTGGGCTGGTGCGGTCGATGATCCGCTTCTGCCACTCGTTGCTTCTGCCTTGGTCTCCACCGCGGGCCCAAGGCGGGCCAGCCTGCCCATTGCCCGAGCCGGCGGGAGGCGTTCCGGTGCTGCCTCCCGGTGGGCCGCCAAACGCCTGGCCGTTCTGCGCGAATGCAGCCCGCATCATCTCCATCTGCTGGATTTGCTGGTCCAAGACGGCCTGTCGCTGTGCGGGGGGCGTGTCGAAGTAGGTGTCGACCCGCTGCTGCATCCCAGAAAAAAACATCTGGCCGATCTGCATGCCTGCGACGGGTCGGAGGTGCTGGGGCAGCGTTTCCATCTGTTCTCGGATCGAGGCCATCGCAGACACCATCTCGCTGGCATCCTCTTGCGACATCACTCTGGTGGAACCCGCCGGGTCGCCGGGCGGGAAAAACTGATCGCGGATTTGGTTGCCCTGCTCAACGATGGCGACCACTCGCGGATCGTTGACCGCCGAGGACCACCAGTACCAACCGCCGACAGCGATCAGGAGCAGCAGGGCCGCGAAGCCACCACCCACGTACATCGCGATCCGCCAGCCGCTGCGGCGACGGGCACCACGCTGGCTCGAGGTGAGATCAGACAGAACCTGACGCCGCCTGGATGCGGTGGTGCTCACAGATAAACCTCAAACATGGTCGGCGGGATGACGGGCAGGGAGAGGAAGGCAGAACGGCGTGCGTGGCGTTCCATGAGGTGGGTGCGAGCGGGTTCCTCAGAGGTTGTCGACGCGACCGCTAAGATAAAGGAAGTTGCGGGCACCTGGAGTCGGGTTGGGGCGGTCCGGGTCAGGGTCGTTGAAATCGGTTTCGCTCGACGAGAACTGTGACACCCAGCCCCCATGGAAGCCTTCAAACTCATACAAGACCCAGAGTTTTTCCGACGACCCCACACTTCCCCGGTAGGCGAGTGCCTCTTCTCGGGTTTTGTCTTCGAGGCGACGGTTGGGGTACTCGTAGCTCGTGCCCTCGTAGCTCAGGTCGAGGTACTCGGCGGGACGGTCCGCTGCGGGAATCGCCATCAGTTTGGTGCGGTAGGTGTCCTGCATTTCCGGAGGGCGTTGGAAGTAGTCGAAGTCGGAGGGGCAGCGGTAGATCGCCCGGTTGTTTTCCGCGTAAGGGCCAAGCACGGTGGCAATGCTGGGCTTAATGGGGCGAGAACCTGGCACGTAGAAGTCGAGTTCTTGGCTGGGGAGCCGGGCTGCGACCGGAAACGTCCCCTGGGTGACGCGGTCGAGATACATCTGCATCGCCAGCCCGACATTCTTCAGGTTTGACTTGCACTGCGTCCGTCGCGCGGCCTCACGGACCGATTGCACGGCCGGCAGCAGCATGCCGATGAGCACGCCAATGATCGAGATCACGACGAGCAGTTCGACGAGCGTGAAGCCACGGCGTTGCGAGATTTGGACCCGTTGGATCTTGGCAATCTTTCCCATCACTCTGCGTTCCCAAAAACCGTTGGAAGCGGAAGTTCTTGCCCGAAGCCGCTCTTTTCTCAGCAAATCGCACAAAAAGGTGAGTCAGACAGCCTAGGCCCGTGAAAGTTGAACGGTTCAGGCGTCGGAAGGATGCAACGTCATCATTCTAGAGCCCTCCCCTGTTTGGGGACGATACGAATCCGACAGAGACCCTTGGGGGGCCCAGCCGGGCCCACCTGGGCGCATTTTGGGGGCCGAAATGGCCTGGCGAGCAGCAGACGCGGTTCTCGGCGGCAGCGTACGGCGAGGGCTCGAAGCGACGGGGTTTGGCACTCTTTTTGGCACTTTTGGGGAAACGGAAAAATCCATGGTCATGCGGGAGGCGACACCCCGAGGAATCGAGCCCGGTAGGCCGGCAGGCCCATCCCCCCACTTCGTGGATGCGGAGGATTCCGAGCCCCTCTCGATCGAAGCCGAGCGCGACCAGCTCGCCGAGGAGGTGATCGATCTCCGCCAGCAACTGCTCAACATGCAGAAATCGGCCACGCTGGGGGAACTGCTTGGCACCACGACGCACGAGTTCAACAACGCCCTGACCACGATCCTCAACTACGCCAAGATGGGGCTGCGACACAAAGACGAGCCCACACGCGACAAGGCCCTCAACCGCATCCTGTCAGCCAGTACCAAAGCTGCCAGAATCACCTCGAGTGTGCTGGGAATGGCTCGCAGCCGCAGCAGTCGCATGGAGCCGGTCAACCTTGAAGCGGTGATCGAAGACGCGCTCGTGCTCCTCGAGCGGGAGATGATGAAATACCGGGTGCAGGTTGAGCGGGAGTTTGCGGAAGTGCCGCGGATTCAAGGAAACCCCGGCCAGATCCAGCAGGTCCTGCTGAACCTCATGGTGAATGCGCGGCAGGCGATGGACGGGGGTGGTCGCCTGATTCTTCGGCTGAGTTCTTCGGCGCAGGGGCGAGCGGTTGACCTGACGGTTCGCGACACGGGCTGCGGGATGGAGCCGGAGGTGATGCGAAGAATGTTCGAACCGCAGTTCTCGACCAAAGAGGGCCCGGATGAGACAGGCAAGGGAGGCAGTGGTCTCGGCTTAGCCGCCTGCCTTGAAATCGTCGAAGCCCACCGGGGACGTATCAGGGTGGAAAGCAGCCCAGGCAAGGGAACGGCGATCACCATCCGCTTTCCGCTCGCGTCGTAGGACGGAACGCCGACGGCGCTCCGCCCTACACGTTTGCCGACGCGGGAACCTCGAGCGTTTCCACGCTCACCATCATTGGCTGATGCGCGAACTGCGGTTCCGCCAGGAACGCCAAGATCTTGTCGGCGACGTCGGG
Organism: Planctomycetota bacterium; assembly: GCA_029978905.1. Lineage (GTDB taxonomy): Bacteria > Planctomycetota > Planctomycetia > Pirellulales > UBA1268 > M30B53. Next base: position 57,022 of record JAPOIM010000001.1, on the reverse strand, counting down.
CTGAACGATCACCTCAATCCGGACGCGCGTGGCACCCGCAAAGACGTCCTGAAGCAGTTCGTGTTCGCCACGACCTCGGCAGTCCATTGCGTTGTAGCCCTTCGCTCCAAACTGGGCGAACTGGTTGACGAGCGTTTCCTCAAGCCGATTGTGGGTGACTACCGTAATCCTACGGACAGTGATCAGGTCGCTCATCGTCGTGAATCTCGCGCTGTGATGGTGCTCGGAGGAGGTGCTCGCCTCTCCTGACCGGAAGTATAGTTCGGCCCGATCCGAGGGAGGCGGACTGCCAGCCTTTCAATCTCGACATTTTCGCCGCGGTGCTCTTCGAGCGGCGGCTGCCGCCCTGTGCCTTGGCGGCAGCGGTCTACAATCAGAGCATGTCCGCCCGCCAAGGATGTCGCCCATGCAAATGCCCTCCCCTGCCCTTCCCTCCACCCTCGCTGCCCTGCGGGCCAGCGGTTGGAGAAGCCGGACGGTTAAGCAAGAGATACGCGAGAACTTCCTGCGGATGCTGGCGGCTGGGGAGGAACTGTTCCCCGGCATCGTGGGCTACGACGACACCGTGATCCCTGAAATCAATGTGTCGCTGCTCGCGGGGCATGACCTGCTTTTCTTAGGCGAGAAAGGGCAAGCGAAGAGTCGCCTCATGCGGTTGCTGACACGTTTTCTCGACGAGTGGATTCCCTACCTCGACGATCCAGCGATCCCGCTCCACGACGATCCTGAGAAGCCCATCACCACCGCAGGCCGGCGGCTTGTGGAAGTGAGGGCTCCTGAGGACGTCCCGATCGCCTGGTGGCATCGTGACCAGCGGTACGCCGAGCGGCTGGCCCCGGGTACCAAGTTCGCCGACATCATCGGTGAGATCGACCCTGCCAAACTTGCCGGCGGGGTGAGCATGGCCAGTGAAGAAGCGTTGCATCTGGGGCTGATCCCGCGGATGCACCGTGGGATCTTCGCCATGAACGAACTTCCCGAACTTGATGAACTCGTGCAGGTGGGAATGTTCAACATCCTCGAAGAGCGGGATGTGCAGATCCGTGGCTACCCCGTGAAGTTTGACATCGACGTCGTGCTGCTGTTTTCGGCAAACCCGTCGACCTACAACCGCTCGGGGAAGGTGATTCCACAACTCAAGGATCGCATCGGTGGCGTGATCCACACGCACTATCCCGAAGATCGCGCGCGTGGCATGGAGGTGACGCGACAGGAAGCGGCAGTCGATCTCGAGGGGGATTGGCCGGTGCGGATGCCCCCGTTCATGGAGGAGGTTCTCGAGCAGATCACGATCGCGGCACGGCGGAGCAAGTTCATCGATCAGCAGTCGGGAGTCAGCGCTCGGTTTTCGATCGCCAACTACCGCACGGTGGTGGCGAGTGCGCGGCATCGCGGTGTGCGGACGGGCGAGCGGCCGGCGGTACCGAGGATCAGCGACCTCGGTCACCTGGCGACCTCAAGCTTGGGGAAACTCGAACTCGACCTGATGGGAAGTCATCAGATGTCTGAACGGCAGGTGCTCGAGGCGGTTGTGGCGGAGGCGATTCGAGAGGTCTTCGAGGAGTATGTCGACCGCCATGGGCTCGAACCAATCGTTCGCGGGTTCGCGGAGGGGGTGAAAGTTGAGGTGAGCGACCTGCTGCCTTCCACGGCGTATCGTCGAATCGTGGAAGACGTGCCGGAAGTGTGGGGGAAAGCCTTCGAGGTCAACGCCTCTGAGGATCCTGCCGTCCACGCCTCGTGTGTGGAGTTTGTGCTCGCCGGTCTGTATGCGTCTGAGAGGATCTCGCGTGTCGAGCGGCGCGGCCGCACCATCTACGACACCGGTGGCTTATGAAGCTGAGGTCGAGGCATGCCCACCCGTAACACCCTCGGCGGAGTTGTTCACGCCTACCAGAAGTACGACCCGGTGCGGATCCCGCCACCGCGTCCGACGGGGCAGGATTTTCTCGGCCCGATCATGGAGCATGCGTTGGCCTTCGGCGATCTCGACGGGCTGACCGACGAGCAACTTGCTGAAGCCGTGGTGCTTGATCCGGAGCAGATTCGCGGGCTCGGTCCGTCGCTTGCCGCCCTTCGGCAGATGCTGCTGGAGCGGCGGCAAAAGATTCTCGAACGCTACGAAACGCGTGCGGCGCAGCGCCAGGCCCGTCACCTCTTTCACGACCAGGCGAGTCGAGCGGAGCCCCCCGCACGGCATCGGCAGGCCTTTGAGCGGGCGGTGTCGGACGAACAGCTGCGTCGCCTCGAGCGGCTGTGGTACGCCCAAAACGACGATCGTGGACGCTTCGCCGGTGACCTCGTGCGGCTGATGAAGCATCTCGCGGAGGTCTACGAGGTTGATGAGCTTGCCGCCCGTTGGACTTTCTCAGGACGCGAGCGTCTGTCGGTCGCTGCGGCCCTCGAGGTCAAGCAGGAACTCGAGCAGATCGAAGACCTGCTCCGCCAACTCGAGGAGGCCATGAAGAACGGGAAGGTGGGGCTTGTCGACATGCAGGCACTCGGCCGGATGGCAGACGAAGAAGGCGCGAGCGGTGCGTTCGGCGACCTCGACCGCCTCCGGCAGCAGGTGCAGCAGATGGTGGAGCAGATGGCTGCTGAGCAAGGGCTCGAGAAAGGCCGTCGCGGATACTCGCTCACCCCGAAGGCGATGCGTGTGTTTCAGGGAAAGCTGTTGGAGCAGATCTTTTCTGCGATGTCGGCCTCGCGCACGGGCCGTCACGAGGTGCGGGTCACCGGAGAGGGGGCCGTGGAACTCGTGCCCACGCGGCCGTATGAGTTTGGTGACTCGGTCGCCCACATGGATATTCCCGGATCGTTGGTCAATGCGATGCTCCGCACGGGTGGGGCACGTGGGCCTGAGGGCATGCTGCGGCTGGAGCCGCGCGACATTGAGGTCCACCACACCCGCAACACGCCGAAGGCGGCGACGAGCGTGGTGCTCGACATGAGCGGGTCGATGAGGCATGGAGGACTCTATGTGAGCGTGAAGCGGATGGCGCTTGCCCTCCAGGGGCTCGTGCAGCGCGAGTTCCCTGGCGACTTTCTTCAGTTCATTGAGATGGCGTCGTTTGCCAAGCCGCGATCCTTTGGCGAACTCGTCACCCTCTTGCCAAAGCCGGTCACGATCTTTGATCCCGTCGTGCGACTCAAAGCAGACATGGCCGATCCGAAGATCACCGAGGCAGACATCCCCCCGCACTTCACCAACATCCAGCACGCGCTCTCGCTTTCCAGACGACACCTCGCCAGGCAGGACACGCCCAACCGTCAGGTGATTGTGATCACCGACGGCTTGCCGACCGCGCACTTCGAGGGGAGCGAACTCTACCTGCTCTATCCACCGCACCGTCGGACCGAAGAGGCCACCATCCGCGAGGCAGAGGCCTGTCGACGCGAAGGGATCGTGGTCAACATTTTTCTCCTCTCCGGCTGGTCGCAGTCGAGCGAGGACATTCAGTTTGCCTACCGGCTCGCCCAGACGGCCCAGGGGCGTGTGTTTTTCGCGGCAGGCAGGGAACTCGACCGGTTTGTCGTTTGGGACTACCTTCAGCAGCGGCGATCGATCATTGGCTGATGTCAGCCGGTGCTGCAGATCGTGTCCGTGAATTGCTCCATCGCATGCCTGAATCCAGCCAGAATCGCCTGACCGACAGCCCGTGGTTTTGGGGGCTCCTCTTTTCCGTGATGGCGCTTGTGTCGCTGGCCCTCGTGTCGCCGAAGTACGACCGCAGGCAGGGCCAGATCGAAGGGCGGTATCTCGGACGCGGTCAGCTTGCTGCCGAACGGGCACGCCGTGCAGCAGGCCTCCAACCTTCGAGCCTGGCTGAAGATGCGGTGGTGATGGATGAAGCCCCCCGCAGCCGCTTGATTCCTCTCTGGCCGCTGGCGATTGCCGCTGCGGGATCGTCGGCGGCGTGCGGCTGGATGCTGATGCGAAAACCGGCCCCACGGTCCTAGGGCGGTTTGGGCGTCCAACTCTCGCGGGCAGGCGCAAAAAAGTGACCCGCGAAAAACAGGTTTTCGCGGGTCACTCGAGGGACCGAAGGCTCTGGAGGGCCTTATTTAAGAGGACTAGCAGAGACCGGGCCAGCGGGCACGGACCTGACGGCCTGCGTAGCGAGCGGCGTCGCCGAGCGACTCTTGGATTCGCAGGAGCTGGTTGTACTTTGCCACGCGATCGCTGCGGGAGGCACTGCCAGTCTTGATCTGGCCGGTACCCAGACCGACGGCGAGGTCGGCGATCGTGGCATCTTCGGTTTCACCGCTGCGGTGGCTCGCGATGGAGGTGTAGCCGCTGCTGTGGGCCAGCTGCACGGCCGCCATCGTCTCGGTCAACGTGCCGATCTGGTTGACCTTGATCAGGATGCTGTTGGCGATCCCTTCGGCGATGCCGCGACCGAGCCGCTCGACGTTGGTCACGAACAGGTCGTCGCCCACAAGCTGCACCTTCTCGCCGAGCTTGTCGCTAAGCATCTTCCAGCCAGCCCAGTCGTCTTCGCTGCAGCCGTCCTCAATCGACATGATTGGGTAGCGACCCGCGAGGTCCGCCAGAAAGTCGACCATGCCAGCCGAATCGACCGACTTGCCTTCGATCGAGTAGGTGCCGGCCTTGGCGTCGAACAGTTCGGTGGCAGCCACGTCGAGGGCGATGCCGATCTGCTTGCCGGGCTCGTAGCCTGCTGCCGAAATCGCGGCGAGGATCATTTCGAGCGCTTCGCTGCTCGAGCCGATCATGGGAGCAAAGCCGCCCTCGTCGCCCACCGAGGTCGCGAGCTTCTTTTCCGAGAGCACCTTCTTGAGGGAGTGGAAGGTTTCCACGCCCGCCCGCAGCGCTTCGTCGAACGAGTCGAAGCCCAGCGGCATCACCATGAACTCTTGGATGTCGAGAGGATTGTCGGCGTGGGCTCCACCATTGACGATGTTCATCATCGGGGCAGGCAGCAGGCGAGCGGCTGCACCACCGATGTAGCGGTAGAGGGGCAGACCGCACGACTCGGCCGCCGCATGAGCAACAGCCATCGACACGCCGAGGATGGCGTTGGCACCGAGCGACTTCTTGTTGGGGGTGCCGTCGAGTTCCAGCATCCGCTCGTCGATGCCGAGTTGATCGAGGGCGTCGCAGCCTTCGAGTTCCTCGGCAATTTGCGTGTTGACGTTCTCAACCGCGCCGAGCACGCCCTTGCCGACGTAGCAGCCCTTGTCGCCGTCCCGCTTCTCCCAGGCTTCGTGGGCACCCGTGCTGGCACCGGAAGGAACGGCGGCACGACCAAAAGTGCCGTCTGCGAGCGTGACATCGACCTCAACGGTCGGGTTGCCGCGGCTATCAAGAATCTGGCGGGCGTGAATGTCGACGATGGTGGACATGGGCGATGGCCTCGTAAAACTCAGGGTTTCGTGATCTGTGCGGGGTCATTGTGCCGGTTCACCTGCGCGACGCAAGGGTCGCGCAGGGCACCCGCATGCGATCTGACCAATCCGGGGCGACCCTCACCCGTTTGGCTTTCGGAGCGGACGGTGGTGGCATACGATCCACGCTTTCCTTCAACAGGATGGTGACGGCAGATGTTTACCGGACTCGTGGAACTTCTCGGCACGGTCACCGCGGCTCAGGCGGAGCCCCCGGGCTTGCGACTGGTGATCGACGCGGGGCCCCTCTCGGACGACGCGACGATGGGTGCGAGCATCTGCGTCAGTGGCTGCTGCCTGTCGATCGTGGCCATCGACGGCGCCCGGCTGACCTTCGAACTCGGCCCTGAAACCCTGGCGAAAACGACCCTCGGCCGGTTACAGCCCGGTGGCCGCGTCAATCTGGAGCGTTCGCTGCAGGTGTCGGATCGGCTCGGAGGGCATCTGGTCACGGGGCACGTCGACGCGGTCGGGCGGCTCCTCGCTCGCGAGCAGGAGGGAGACTGGGTGACGTGCCGTTTTTCGGCGGACGCCGCGATTCTCAGGCAAATGGTCCCCAAGGGCTCGATCACCGTCGATGGCGTGAGCCTCACGGTGGTGGAGGTGACTGGCAGCGAGTTTTCCGTGGCCCTGATTCCCCACACGCTCGCGGTGACCACGCTCGGTGCCCTCGCGGCTGGGGATCCCGTCAACCTGGAGACCGATCTCATCGGGAAGTACGTGACAACTCGGCTGGAAGCCTGGTTTGCCGCAGGAGGGGGACCGGGTCGCGGCAATGCTCCCGGTCTCGTGCAGGAATCGCAGGCACAAAGGGAGCAGGACTGATGGAACCCGAGCACTCCAATCCTGAACCTCAGGCACCGGTGACGCCTCCTCGACAGACGGCCGCCTACCTCAAAAAGTGGTTTGCCGAGGTGGGCTTCACGATCGACGCCCGACGCGGTCAAAACTTTTTGATCGACTTGAACCTGCTCGACCTGCTGGTGCGGTCTGCGGCAATTGAGCCCACCGATGTGGTGCTTGAGGTGGGAGCAGGCAGCGGCACGCTCACCACGCGGTTGGCCATGCTTGCCGGTCGGGTGGTCTCGGCGGAGATCGACCATCGGCTTGCCCAGTTGACCCGTGAGCAGCTTTTGATGCTGGGGCCTCCTGGCGACAAGGTGGCTTTGGTTGAGGGGGATGCGCTGCGATCGAAGCATGTGTTTTCCGCTGCGGTGACCGAGGCGATCGCGGAGGCGAGAAACGCCTTGCCGCAGGGGAGATTCCTGCTGGTGGCCAACCTGCCCTACTGCGTGGCCACGCCGGTGATCAGCAACCTGCTGGCCATGCCTCAACCATTCGACGTTGCGTGCGTCACGATCCAACGGGAACTTGCCGAGCGGATCTGCGCGACGCCGGGGACGTCGGACTACAGCGCGCTCTCGGTTTGGATCGGGAGCCAGTGCCGCAGCGAGATCGTCCGCGTGCTGCCCCCCTCGGCGTTTTGGCCACGTCCCAAAGTCGACTCTGCGATCCTGCGGATTGAAGTCGAGCCGGCTCGCCGGGCGGGAATCGCCGACCTCGAACGTTTCCATAGTTTTGTTCGCGATGTCTTTTGCCATCGGCGAAAACTGCTGCGGGGTGTGCTCGCGAGGATGGCCGGCGGCCGTGACCAGGCGAAGGGGCGGGCGATCGTCGATCAGGTGTTTGCGGAGATGGGCCTCGGGCCACAGGCGCGTGCCGAGGAGATTGCCGCGGATGACTTCGTACGACTCGAAGCGACGTATGCGCGCATTCGGGCACAGTTCGGGTAGACTTTGGCGGTTGGGCAAGGCACGTCGTGGCGGGGAGAGGGAGGGACGACACCATGAAGTTCATCGAGATGAATGGCCGCATGCTGATGCGGATGCTGGAGCCAGACGAGGTGAGCCCCGACGAACTGCAACGTGCCGGCTTGACCGACACGTGCCTTGTACGGATCAACCAGCAAGGAGACATCGAGGTTCGCCGTCCTGATCGCTGGGATGTGATCGGCGGGCTGCTGGGCAACTTCGCCCCGCGTTGCGAACATGCCAGCGGTCGCACCTGGGCGTAGATCGCACTGACGAGGCCGTGCCGTTGGGCCGGCTGTGAATCGCCGTGTGAGACGTGTCAACGCAGTGTCCGCTCCGTTCGTCGTCGCAGCGGGTGCTGGCGGCGGGTGGAGGCTCGTGGACCGTTCCCTGCGATGCTCCGTGTGTGGGGGCCTCAGGCGAGACCGGCGGGACCCGGGCGAAGCCTGAGGAACCCGGGGGCTTTTCGTGACCTTGCCGGTCAGGAAGCCCATCTGGGTGAGGTGAGGTGCGGGGTGGCACTCTGCGCCGAAACTGCGGGTTGCTCTGCCTGGCCGCCTACAATGTCTTTCGCACAGACCGAAGTTGCCGACACCCTATGAGCCGCAGTGGCCTGTGTCTTCCCCGTCGGCAGCCTCGGAGCCCGCAGACGACGTGAATCCTACCGCACCTGGCGAAAACTCGTTCGCACCGACCATCGTCGATCTGCTTCGGCAACGCGCCGGCTATCGGCCCCATGACCGCGCCTTCACCTTCCTTGTGGATGGTGAACAGGAAGAGCTCAACATCACCTACGCCGAGTTGGACCGGAAGGCCCGGGGTGTGGGGGCGTGGCTCGCTGCTTCCGGGATGCGGGGCAAGCGGGTGCTGTTGCTCTACCCGTCGGGGCTTGACTTCATTGCCGCCTTCATGGGCTGCCTGTACGGCGGGGCGATTGCGGTGCCCGCCTATCCGCCGCGGAAGAACCGTTCCGTCGAGCGCATTGAGACGATCGCCGCTGATGCCCGCGCCTCGGTGGCCCTGACCACTCGCGACGTGCTCGATCGCTTCGACAGCCTTCGGGCGACGGCGCCGAGCCTCGAGTCGCTCGTGTGGAAGGTGGACAGCGAACTCGAGGATCACTGGGCCGACCAGTGGGAACGTCCCGACATCGACGGCGACACCCTCGCCTTCCTGCAGTACACCAGCGGTTCGACAGGGACGCCCAAGGGCGTGATGCTGTCGCACGGCAACCTGCTGCACAACTCGCTGCGGATCATGCAGGCGTTTGAGATCACCCGCAGCCAGTCTGGGGTGTTCTGGCTGCCGAGTTTCCACGACATGGGCTTGATCGGCGGCATCCTCGTGCCGCTCTACGGCGGGAAGTTCAACGTCATCATGTCGCCCGTGGCGTTTCTGCAGAAGCCCCTCCGCTGGCTGCAAGCGATCTCGAAGTACAAGGCGACGATCAGTGGTGGCCCGAACTTCTCCTACGAGCTGTGTGTGCGGAAGACGACGCCGGAGCAGCGGGCAGAACTCGATCTCTCGAGCTGGTCGCTGGCCTTCAATGGTGCCGAACCCGTGCGTCCCGAAACGATCGACGCCTTCTGCGAGGCGTTTGAGCCGTGTGGCTTTCGGCGGGAGGCCTTCTTCCCGTGCTACGGCTTAGCTGAGAGCACGCTGATGGTCACCGGCGGCATGAAGTTTGAGCCTCCGGTGATTCGCACGTTTGACGCAACCGCCCTCGAAAGCGACCAAGCGCAGCCCGTGATTGGTGCCGATGCCGGCTCGCGTCGACTCGTGGGAAGTGGTGGTGAACTGGAGGGACAGGATGTTGTGATCGTGGATCACGACACCTTCAGCCCCCTGCCGGCTCGCCGCGTGGGCGAGATCTGGGTCAGTGGTCCCAGTGTGGCACAAGGCTACTGGAACCGTCGCGAGGCCACACAGGAGACGTTTGGGGCGATGCTCCACTTGCCTGAGGGGCTCGCAACCGACCGTCATCCTGGCCCCTACATGCGGACGGGCGATCTTGGCTTCTTTGACGACGGCGAACTGTTTGTCACTGGGCGGTTGAAGGATCTGATCATCATCCGCGGCCGCAACCACTACCCTCAGGATCTCGAGGCGTCGGTGGAAGACACGAGTGCGCTCGTGCGGGCGGGGAGCGTGGCTGCGTTCTCCGTGGACATGGAAGGTCGCGAGCGGGTGGTGGTCGTGGCGGAACTGGAGCGAGGGCGTCGCGAGCCGACCGAAATCGCTGGCGCCATAGACGCGATTCGCCGCCGCCTGGCCACCGAGCATGAAGTGGCTCTCGAGGGTGTGGTGCTGGTGCGTCCCAACAGCGTCCCGAAGACATCCAGCGGCAAGATTCAGCGGCATCTGTGCAAGAAGATGTTCCTCGAAGGGACGCTGGAAGTGGTGGAGCAGCAAGTGGCATGGCAGCAGTCTCCGGCTGCCGCGGCTGCAGTCTCCGCCGAACCGGCACCAGAGACGCCTGCCGGGAGTGCGGCGCCAAGGCTCGCGCGGTTGCGCCCCCTTGGCGACAGCAACCGTGCTGGCAAGCCTCAGCGAGACCTGCCAGACGCCCTCGTCCAGACGGTGTATGAGCACGTCCGCAAGGTGGCCAAGGAACGGGCACGCGAACTGTCGCTCGACACCAACATCGTGGAACTCGGTCTCGATTCGCTCGAACGGATGGAGATCGTCGCCGCTCTTGAAGACACGTTCGGTGGCCGTTTCCCCGAACAGGTGCTCCCCATGATCGAAACCTGCCGCGAAGTGGCAGAGGCGATTGTTGACCACCTCCCTGGCGGCGGGGAGATGATGGCGACGGCGGGCGACACCGTGGCGGCTGGTGAGATCTCGGAAGAGGCCTACCGCATCGAGGCGTTTCCTGAGGTGCGAGCGCTTGAACAAAACTTCCAGATGATCCGCGACGCAGGGTTGCAAAACCCCTACTTCAGTGTGCACGAGGGGGTGACCGGCGACCTGACGCAGATCGGCGGTCGTGAGCTCATCAGTTGGGCCACCTACAACTACCTCGGCATGTCCGGGGACCCCGAGGTCACCAAGGGCGCGAAGGACGCGATTGATCGCTTTGGCACTAGCGCCTCGGCCAGTCGGCTCGTGTCCGGCGAGAAGACGATTCACGTGGAGCTGGAACGGGCGATCGCCGGCCTCGTCGGCACTGAAGATGCGATTACCCTCGTCGGTGGCCACGCCACCAACGAAACGGTGATCGGCCACGTGGTCGGACCGGGTGACCTGATCCTGCACGACGCGCTCGCCCACAACAGCATCCAGCAGGGGGCGGTGCTCTCTGGCGCCCGCCGCCGTGCCTTCCCTCACAACGATGTGGAGGCGGCCGATGCGATGCTGGCCCAGGTCCGCGGGCAGTATCGTCGCGTGCTGATGGTCGTCGAAGGTGTGTACAGCATGGACGGCGACTTCGCCGACGTGCCGCGATTTGTCGACGTGGCCCGTCGGCATAAGGCCCTGTTGATGGTGGATGAAGCCCACTCGATCGGTGTCATGGGGCAGCGTGGGCGCGGAATCTCTGAGCACTTCGGCATGGATCCTGCCGAGGTGGACCTCTGGATGGGCACGCTTTCCAAGGCGTTTGGCAGCTGCGGCGGCTACATCGCGGGGTCCAAGGCACTGGTCCAGTGGCTGAAATACACGGTTCCCGGCTTCGTGTACTCGATTGGGTTGCCTCCTTCGGCAGCTGGAGCAGCCTTGGCGGCGATTAACCTGCTCCACGAGCAGCCAGAGCGGCCCGCGCAGTTACAGGCCAATGCAGCGCTGTTCCTGGAACTCGCTGCCGAGGCCGGGCTCGACACAGGACAGTCGTCGAACTCGGGTGTGGTGCCGGTGATTCTTGGCAGCTCGCTGCTGAGCCTGCAGCTTTCGCAGGCCCTGTTTGCCCGTGGCATCAACGTGCAGCCGATTCTCTATCCCGCGGTGGAAGAGGCAGCGGCCCGCTTGCGGTTCTTCATCACGTCGAAGCACACGTCCGAGCAGATCCGCACCACGGTGAGCGTGATGCGAGAAGAGCTCGAGCGGATTGCTCCCGAGGTGATTCGGCCTGCTCGCCGCACCGGCAGCCGGTCTCTTTCAGAGGTTGCCCAGGCCCGGCTATAACCGGGCCATGTCACTCGAATCCTCTGCTTCCGCATCGACCGCCAGTCCGGGGCCGCGAGAAACGGCTAACCACCGCCTTGTGCTCCCGGCGGATGCGAACCATTACGGCACGCTCTACGCAGGCGCCCTCCTGCAGTACGGGCTGGAGACGGGGTACGCGACCGCAACGCGGGCTGTGGGGCCCACCGCCAACTTGATGCTGCGGCGGGTGATTTCCCTGGAGTGTCGCCAAAGTGTGCCGGTCGGGTCGCTCGTGGAGATCCGAGGGGCGGTGCTCGCTGTGCGACGCGGCTACCTCGCGGTCGGCGTGATCGGCATGCCGCTTCACGGCCGGGATCTACCCTGGATGGATGGGCTGTTTGGGTTTGCCCAAGTGGGCCCCGACGGTTTGCCAGCCGAACTGCCTGTGTCGGTTGAGCCCGTGGCCGCCTGCCCGCTCTGGCAACCGCTCATCGAGCGGCATGCCAAGCTCGCCCGGGTGCGGGGCGCGACGGCTGCCTGGATCAACGTGGAGCCGTAGCAATAAAACCGTCGCCGAGGGAAACCCCCCGGCGACGGGCGAACTGTCACGCGGACTTCGTGACATGGATTGTGTGGGCGTCGCGATCAGTATTTGATCTCGACACCGAAGTCGATGCCGTTGGTGAAGACATACTCGTTGCCACCACTGAGGCCGACCTGCTGCGTGTAGATCGTGTTGTTGAACTGCACGTACTGCTCAGGATTTGGCACGGTCGAGTTCGCCACCGTGGTGACGGGGGGCACGTAACGCCAGCCGGAAGGAAGGTCGGCAGAGGTACCGTTGGGCACGTATCCCGTGAGGACATTGTCCGCGTTGACCACTGCAGTTTCGCCTGGGGTCACGACCGCGCCGCCATTGAGCACCGCGGTGCGATTGGAGGCTGCTTCCGCGGTCAGCCGGCTGACGGTCTGGAAGCCGGTGTTGGTCGAAGCCCGAGCGAGCTGCGAGAGCCACATGCCGGTGTAGCCGAAGTTCAAGCTGATCGCCTGGCTGACCTTAAACCGTCCGCCGAACCGCCATTCGCCAACCGGTGAGAACACGAAGCGGTGGTCGGCCGAGTTGGTCGCATTGTTCTGGCCAGTCGCAAAGATCTGGGTGATCAGTGGGCTGGTTGGCACGCTTACGACGTTGAGGGATGACGCACCGAGTGAGGGAGCCGAATAGGCCACGCTCGTCACACCACCACCGGCGAAGTTCGTTCGCAGGTAGTCGGCCCCAACATCCTGCGGCAGGTTTGAGCCGCGATAGATGTTGTTCTGCCAGTTGAAGCCTGCCGTAAACGAACCGCCTGCGTACCAGTCCCACCGGCCCTTGGAGGCCTCAAACATGAGGCCGAACTCTGGACCGACCAAGTTGTTGGAGGTGTAGGTGTCCCACGCGGCGACCTGGAAGAGCGACCCCGCTCCTACGCCGGTCAGTGTGGAAGGCAGGTTTCCTGTCGTGATGCCAACTGCGTTGGCACCTCGCAGGTCGGCCGCGTACTGCACGTTGCCTGCCGCACCCGTAATGGTGTTGTTGTTGTTGTTGTTCTGATTGTTGTTGTTGTTGTTGTTGTTGTTGTTGTTGTTGTTGTTGTTGTTCCCACCACCACCACCACCACCACCCGCGTTCCCGTTGTTGAACGAGTTCTGGAAGCTGGTGTAGTCGAGTTCGTACCGCTCCGCGAACTGGATGAACCTTGGTCCGAGGGAGAAGGTGGCGTCTGCAGCCCCCTTCCGCCTGCCGAGCGATCGTCGGAGGGTCATGGCGACGGCTCCTGACTGCAACTCTGTGCTGTTTCGCTGCAGGAGGTTCTGCGTGATCGTATGGTCTGGCGGGGGACTGTCGGCCGTCGTTTCCAGGCTGATGTTGAGGACGGTGCTGCCGCCGGTGCCTGCACCACCACCACCACCACCACCACCACCAGAAGAGTTGTTGGTGAAGGTGAAGTCTTGCGTCGGCGAACTGACGGCAAACTCGTTCGTGGTGCCGAAACTCTGCTCCTGCTTACCAACCTGGAGGTAGGAGATGTTCACGCCGCGGCCGTCATAGGACCAACCACCTTCGTAGCGGTTGCCCCAGGTCATTTTGGTGCGGAGCCAACTGGTGTTGAGATCCAAGCGAAGCGGAGAGGAGCCCACTTCGAAGACCGTCGTGTTGGACGAAATGTTTTCGATGCTGTCGGATGTGGCCGTGCCCGCCACAACCTGCTGAACGAGGATGGGGTTCGATTGGGCGAACGCCAGGTAGTCGTTGTTCAGGTTGGCGATCGTGAAGGGCGAGACAGGCTGGCTGGGGATGATGTTCTGCCCCGTGGGCGTTGTGCCAACCCCTACTGTTCGGGGCACCGTGATGCCCCAGTAGAGACGGTCGTAGTCGAAGTAGATGCCGTCTCCGTCATCCGCCCACATGCTGTACTCACGGAGATCCGGAGGGGCGAAGAGCTGGAAGTCGTACATGTCCTGGTCCGGCAGAAGCGGAATCCAGTTTTCTCCGGCCCGAGCCACACCGGCCCCGGCCATGGTGAGCATGGCTGCCACGAGGTGCCGGAAGTTCTTCTTCATGCCCATCGCTAAGGTTCCTTGGGAACAGGATCCGTTGAGTCCGCTCGTGCGGTTCGCAATGGGTTTATCGGTCGTGCCGCTCCGTCGGGTTAACCATTCTTGGTAGAGATTGCGGGCCATGACGCGCAGGACGGCAATTTGGGTAAGAGAGGGGTCGAGGGTTTCTTCAGGGAATCGCTTCAACTTTGCCTTGGTTGCGCAGTTTCGCGGGGTGGCGTCACGGTCCGGCCGTTTGCGTTCTATACTGCGGGAATCCTTTGGAGATGCCTTTATGCCAAGCCGAGTGCCCCACGTTGCGATGCCTGTGTTGTTGGCGTCCGGTCTCGCGATCTGGCTCGCGGGAGGGCTTCCTGCGAACCACGTTGTCTGTGCGTGCGCCGAGGAGACGCAGGCCGCCGAGGACCGCGACGGGCTCAGTTTTCTGCGAGTTACGCGCGAAGAGGATGGCGAGCCTCGATCGCTTGACACCGCCGTCGTGAGGTACGCAGGCGATCCGCAGGTCGAAGACGGTCTGACCGTCGATCTGGTGGCGGCGGTGCACATCGGCAGTGAGCAGTACTACGCCACCCTCAACCGTCTCTTCCGCGACTACGATGCCGTCCTCTACGAGCTTGTGGCCCCGGAAAACAACCGTGTTCCCAAGGCCGGCCAGCGTCCCTCCGGGGCGATCGGTTCCGCCCAGCAAGGGCTCACCGGAGCGCTCGGCCTTTCCTTCCAGCTGCAGGAGATTGACTACAGCCAGGCCAACTTTGTGCATGCCGACCTCTCTCCGCAGCAGTTTGATGCGGCCATGCAGAAACGCGGGGAGTCGTGGTGGACGATGTTTAGCAGGCTGATGCAGGAAGGCATGACGCAGGCTCGTCGGAAAGCGGCTGCGGGAGACACGTCTGGCGAGGTGGGGATCGGCGAACTATTTGGCCTGCTCTTCTCTTCCGATCGGGAGCTCCAACTCCGCCGCATCATGGCGGAGCAGTTCACCGACATGGAGGTGCTCACGGCCGCGTTCGGGGGAGAGAGTGGCTCCACCATCATCACCGACCGCAACGCGGCGGCTCTTGATGTGATGCGGCAACAGATTGCCAAAGGCCGAGAGCGGGTGGCCATTTTCTACGGTGCAGCCCACATGGCGGACTTTGATCAGCGGCTTCGCAAAGACTTTGATCTCAAGCCGATGGAAACCACCTGGGTGGAAGCCTGGGATCTGCGAGGCCCGTGAGGCGATGCGGTCTAGCGGCTTGGGCTTGAGGCCGGCCGTGAGCTTTTGGGGGATGTGGTGAAGCAGCCGTAAGAGCGAAGATCGCGGCGTGTCCGTCGCAAGGCCTCGTGATAGCCCGCGGCAACGCTCGCCGCGAGTGGCTCGGCGACAAACTCAAACTCCACATCACCTCGGTAGCCCGCTTCGAGCAGCGCGGTGAGGAGATGACGCAGCGGCAGGTTGCCTTCGCCTGGTGGCAGTCGGTCGTGCTCCGCAGTCGGGCCACCAAGGCAGTCGGCGACGGCGACCACGTGGACGTGGTTGATGATCGACGGGAGCAGGCTGAGGCAGGTCTGCTGATGGCCGAAATGCCAAAGGTCGAGTGCGAGGCCCACGCAGGGGTGTTGCACCTCTTCGATAAACCGCGCGGCGTCGTCGAGTTGCGTGAGGAAGCCGCAGCCTGCGGAGGCTGCTGGGTGGGTCGGTTTGAGGGCGAGGCGAAGGCCGAGGTCATGGGCGTGCGGCGCGAGCCGTTCGAGCGCCTCCTGCACCAGCCTGCGTGCATGGCCAAGCGTGTGGCCAGTACGGCAGCCGGTATGCACCAAGAGCACCTCGGCCCCGATGGCGGCAGCCTCGTCGATCGCCTCGTGGGCATCCGTCAGGCTCTCCTGAAACGACCTGCCGTCGCTGCCAGTAAAGCCGCCGGCCCACTGCAAACTCGAAACGCGGACCCCGGCGGTGTCCAGCAGTTTGCGGGCCTCTGCCTGATCGAGATCCGACAACTTCGGCCGCCACAGCGAGAGGGTGTCGAAACCATGCAGGTGGAGAGCGGCAAGTTCCTCGGCGAGGTCCCAGCGAAAGGTGGTCCGTTCACTGATTGAAGCTCGCAGCATTCGTGCACTTCTCCAGGCAGAGTCGATGGTTGAGGGTGTCGTCGTTGGTCGTGCTCCCGAGGCGGCAAGACAGGGCGAGCGTGCTCGACCGGCCCAGAGGCCTCTGGCATGCATCGGGAAGAGGAAAAGTATGGAACCCCTTTCCGGCAACTGTCCAGACAAGTTGCGAGAGGAGTCACTTTGCTCGGGAAAGAGGACCTTGGTGTGCTGCCGAAGGTGCCTCATACTTTTTGTGACGCGGGCTTGACAGGTGGCACGGCATCTTTCGTACGGTGCCTTCGTCTCCCCTTCCCTTCGCTGCCCCGACACGCTCTCCATGAAGACTGCCCTCACTGCCGTCCGCGGAGCGATCCGTATCCCCGCGGAGGAACTCCACTGGCATTTCGTGCGGTCGCAGGGGCCGGGGGGGCAGCATGTGAATCGGGCGAGTACGAAGGCTGTGTTGCGGTTTCACGCGGTCGGCTCGCCGAGCCTTCCTCCCGCGTTCAAAGCACGGCTCCTTGAGCAGCAGCGATCGCGCATCACCGATGCCGGCGATCTCGTGATCACGAGTCAGCGATTTCGTGATCAGCCACGAAATGTCGCCGACTGCGTCAGTAAACTGCAGGCCATGCTCGAGAAGGCGGCGGAGTTGCCGCGCCTGCGGCGCCCAACACGCCCAACACGTGGGTCGGTAGCTCGTCGGCGGGTGGCGAAAGAGCGGCGTTCCGAGACCAAAAAACTTCGGAGGCCACCGCGAGACTGAGTGCTTTCCCCCACGTTTTTCTCGCGGCGGCCCTCTGCGGCGGTCACGTGTTCACAGGTTTGCGGGAGGCTGCCTTGGTATACTTGAGACGTCTGGTACGCACGCCTTTCGGCGGGTGGGCCGACGGAAAATGTGTGGCGGCGTCTCAGGGCACCGCTGCCGAGAAACACTCGAAAAAGAGAGGGGTCAGCCATGCCATCACGACGAGACGCCCGAGATATCGACGCGCTCCTGGCGAACTGGCCCTACCGGCCGGGCGAGGTCAACGCCCGCCTGGTCAAAGCGGGTGGCGGCCGTGAGGTGATCCAGATGCGGGTCGACATGGGCCTGCTCCAGATGGAAACCCAGTATCGCCCGGATGGGGAACGCCCCGGCGGAGCCGACACCTACTTCGACTATCTCGTGGGTGAGGTGATCCGCGAGGGGGACGAGTTCGAACTCAGTGACGAACAGTGCTCAGAAGCCGATCGCGAGTTCGTGCAGTTTTATCACCGACGCGTCTGCTGGCTGTCGCTCCGGGAGTATGCCCGTGCCGCCAAAGATGCGGACCACAGCCTCGCGTTCATGGATTTCGTCCGCCAGCATTCTTCTGATGAAGAGTGGACCCTTTCACACGAGCAGTACCGGCCCTTTGTGCTGTTTCATCGTGTGCAGGCGGGGGCGCTTGCGGCGCTGGAGGAGGACGGCCCAGAGAAGGCGATCGGCGAGATCAATGCCGGGCTCGACCGTTTCCGCGACCTCTTTGATGAGTACGACGCAGCCGACCAGTTCTCTGAAGATGAGTTGGTGCAGCGTCTTGAGGAGATGCGAGAGAATGTCCGTAGTCGCTACGAAGTGGGACTCACGCTTGATGAGCAGTTGGCCGAAGCGGTGCGGGCAGAAAACTACGAGCGGGCTGCGGAACTTCGCGATCAGTTGAAGAAACGGCCCCACGCCGCCAGCCTCCCCTCCCCCACCGGGAGCACGCTGGCTGGCCAGTCGAGCGCTGCGGCCGGTGGTGGTGCTGGCCGCGACGCTGAGACGCCCCGTCGTCGTCGTCGAGCAGACGATTCTTCCGCAGCCGACTGAAAGTTTTTTCACCCGAGTGTGAAATTTTTTCTCACGTCCACGGTGTTGCCTGGCTGTGCGTGCGGACACGATTGGGGTGCCCGCGGAAGTTTGGGCGACAAGCAGGGCTTACAGCATGCTGTCGGCGTGAACTTGGGTGAGATGCGGGGGCTCGGCTCGTCCCGCGGAGCCCTGTTTTACGATCGCTCGGCGAAAGATTTTTTTGGCATGCGATGTGCAGATGCTGTGGTGTCGGAGTCGGCGTCGTTTGGTGCCGACACATGCCGGAGTATGGAGATCGCCATGACTGCCTCGACTTGCCGTCACGCTGACCGCCCCTTCACCTTCACCATCACGCTTGGGAAGGAAGTACACGACGTACGGGCCCACCGGATCCATCCGGTCGGAATGGTGCTTGATGGCAGTCGAGGTGGCCATATCGACGACTACAGCTGGGGCCGCGATGTGTGCGACCAGGCAGAGGGGCTGATGTGCGAGCCTCCTGCGATCCGTCGCCGTCATCACCTGACCGCGACGCGGGCGTCGTGCCGGCAGTTGGTCGGGCAGTAAGTGTGCCCGAGGAAACTAGCGTGCGGTCACACGCACGAAGCCTTCCTCGGCGACCGGGTCGTTGCTGCCTGCGGCAATGACCTCGGCTCGGTAGGCAACTTCACCTGCTGCGGTGCTTACTCCCGTGACCAGGAGTTCCACCGTCTCGCCTGGCCCAAGTGAGGCGAGCGGGGCGAACCGCACCTCCCCCGCGGCAAGCGCTGCCTCGGATCCGCTGGCAGCGACTGGTTCGATGCCTTCCGCGAAAAAGAGCCAGGCGGTCACGCCTTCCAGTGGTTCGCTGCCGGTGTTGGCGAGTTGCAGCCGCCATTCGATCGGGCTGCCCTCAGAAATCTTTGCCATCGGCTCCAGCACCCGCAGGCTCACGGCGGGGGCTGACGATGCACGCCCGGATGACTCGTGTTCGCTTGTCGTCGGCAAACCATCCGCCACGGACATGGGGTAGGTAAACCCTTCAACACGCGGCCCTGCGGCGGCATCCGTAGTGGGATCAGGCGTCCCGTTCGCGGCAACGGCGGCCGGCGGGGTGTCGCGTCGGTCGGGGGCTGCGAGCGCGTTGTCGACAGCGGGCGACGCCGCTGGCATGACCTGGATTGGACGTCGGGCCCGGGCGATCCGTGAGGAAATCGCGATTCTGCCGGTGGCGGCGGTCGCGTCGGTCGACTGTGCGATCACGGGGGGACGTGATGGTGCGACGGCTGGCTCGGCAGCGACCGCGTGGTGGCATGCGCCAAGCGCGAGCGTGGCAAGGAGTGCACCTGCCGACGACCACGTTCCCGCTGAGTGTCTGGCCACACGCTTGCTCGCCACATTCATCAGCCACCCTCCCCTTTCACAAACCTTCGCGGGCCGTGCAGATGCCGCCACGCGCGTGCCGAGCGGCCGCTGGCAGCGACGTCACTACGGACCAGTTCTTTCGGTGGTATCGGTCGCTGGGCTTGGGAACCTTTGCCTTGCTCCGAAGACAAAGCCAGTGGCACCGAAGACTGGGGTGGCGTGGAAAGGGAGGGGGTTTATGCGTTCGTGCAGGCTGGTGGTTCTGCCGCCTCGGAGCCCTTCGTGATTTCAAACCCGAGGTCTCGGATCATCGACTCATCAGCCTCGGGCAGCTGGCCCTTGGTGGTCAGGTAATCGCCCACGAAGATCGAGTTTGCCGGATAGAGCCCGAGCGGTTGGAGGCTCCTGAGGTGCAGTTCGCGGCCACCCGCAATCCGGATTTCTGCGTCGGGGTTCACAAATCGCATCATCGCCAAGGCCCGGAGGCAATCGCGTGGCGTCAGCGAGGAGGTGTGTTCGAGAGGGGTGCCATCGATCGCGTTCAGAAAGTTCAGGGGAATGCTCTCAACATGGAGATCCCGCAGCTCCATCGCCATCGAGACCACGTCGTCGCGTTCTTCCCCCATTCCGATGATGCCACCGCTGCACAGGGAAAGCCCTGCTTCTCGGCAGGCAGCGAGTGTGGCCACGCGGTCGGCGTAGGTGTGGGTGGAGCAGATCTCGGCGTAGTATCGGCTGCTGGTGTTGAGGTTGTGGTTCACCTTGTCGACGCCTGCGTCTGCAAGCCGCTTGGCTTGCTCCGGGGTCAGCAGGCCAAGGCACGCGCAGATATTGAGGTCATGTTCCTGCTTGATCTTCGGAACGATCTCACACACGGCGGCCATCTCGCGTTCGGTGGGACCTCGTGCGGAGATGACGATGCAGAACGTCTTGGAGTTCCGTTCCGCGGCCATCCGAGCGGCTTCCATCAGCTTTGGGGCCGAGAGCAGGTTGTAACGTGGGATTTCTGCTTCGGAAACTTTCGACTGGGAGCAGTAACTGCAGTCTTCAGGGCACAACCCACTCTTGGCATTCATCAAGAAAAAGAGTTGCACGGTGTTGCCAAACCGACGGTGCCGAAGCCGGTATGCGGCGGCCAAGAGTTCAAGAAGCTCTTCGTCGCTCGAATCGAGCATCGCCCGCGCTTCGTCGCGGTCGACCTGATGCCCATCGAGAACGCGGCAGGCGAGAGCATGCCACCGTCCGGTGGAGATGGGGGCATCGGATGCGATCGTGGCGTTGGTCATGAAAGCAGTTCCTTGTCTGCGGCAGCAGGGCAAAATCGGCGTATGCCGGAGCGATGTCCCGGCACTGGGGTCGGATCATACCAAGGGTGCGGTCGCGGTCGGTACCCAGATACGTTGAGGCGGGCGCGTCGCGGCTACCGTCAGGCGTCGTGTTCACCAGCGGAGCCGAGCGTGGTGAGGAGTTCGGCCATTTCCGCGGCCGCGTGATCGAGGCCCTGGGCCCGCGCCTGCTCGATACCTTCACGAAGGGCACGCCGGGCGGCCTCAATCTGCTGGTGGGCGACGAGGATTTGTCCACTCATCTGGAAGGCGGGGACGTAGGGAGGTGTGCCCCGTGCGAGCGATTCGAGGATCTCGAGGCAGGGCTCCCATTCGCCATCCGAATCCATCGCCAGAGCCAGGCTGTACCGGAGGAAAACGTCATCCGGATCTTCCGCGAGCATGGCCTCGATTCGCTGGCGACGGGAGTTTGGAGGAGGTGAGGCGGGGGTGTCGTGCATTGGGGATCTCGTTGGGGGTAACGCCGGCTCCGCTCGAGCCTGACGAGCAGAAATGCGTGACCGGCGGGCGTTACTCGCGGGTGGTGGTGGCAGAAGGGGATGGCCTGATTTCGATCACTCGTGTGCCGCTGTCCACGGCAGCGTAGAGCACATCATCGCCACCGCTGACCAGCGCGCGGGGGTCGTCGAACGCCGCCACGAGCACCGGTTGCACGGCCTGTCGGCGTTGCCGAATGACCGCATCGAGTCGCCACAGCCCCGCAGGCTGTTGGGCGGCTCCCTCCGAGGCGCTGCCGGTGAGTGCCCACAGCGTGCCACTCGGGCTCGTGGAGCAGACGTCGCGAATCTCACGGAGGCCGGTGTTCAGCTGCAGGAGCTCCCAGCCGGACGGCGTGGCAAACATGGAGAGGGTCTGCTCGGTGGTGTCGCTGGGTTGCGTCAGCAGCACCAGTTCGTCGGCGAGGCCTGCCGACAGGCAGCGGATCGTGGTGCCCAAGGGAAGGTCGGGGCTGTGGCGGGAACTAAAACTGCTCACACGGACGCCTGCCACCGCTGCCCGCACGACCACCGATTTTCCCTCCATCTCGGTGGCGGTGGCCAGCCAGTTGCGGGTGGGGCTCACCACAAAGCTGTGGCGCCCCCTTGTGGCTGCTGCCGTTTCGCCGCTCTCGAGACTGATTCGCTGCAGCGGTTCGGCAGCCGCCGCGTTCTCCGGCGGGGAAGGAATGCGGTGGGTGGTGATCACCCCTTCCGTTCCCCAGCGGAGGATCGCTACGACGCTGGTGTCGATGCAGCCCAGGCAGAGGCCTGGGCCATCCGGCGAGGCACCTTCGAGCGCAACCCGCCAACTGCCATCGGCCTCGCGACCGGAACTGGTCGCCAAGACCTGGTTGCCGTCTGCGGAAAGTGCGTACAGCCGCTGGCCGTTTGGAGCGAGGGCGAGGTCGATCACGCCTCCTGGC
This sequence comes from Planctomycetota bacterium, assembly GCA_029978905.1. Taxonomy (GTDB): domain Bacteria; phylum Planctomycetota; class Planctomycetia; order Pirellulales; family UBA1268; genus M30B53. The sequence goes on along the minus strand of JAPOIM010000001.1, from coordinate 35,140 downwards.
GCGTCAGCCAGAGGCCGAATGCGAATTGCGTCGGCCTCAGAAGTCTCGGCCGCCATCGCCGCACCCACGCCGACGAAAAGGCTGGCCACGCTCAGGCAGACGATGGCCATGCGTGTCAGGGCCGCTCGGCTTCTTTGGTCGCCACCCACGTGGATCAAGGCCATCGAAGCCTCTTGCCACGGGCCATTAGGCCTGTGCGACACCATGGCTCCGCTCCCACTCGTCGATGGCGGCTTCATGCTGCAGCGTGAGCCCGATCGCATCGAGGCCTTCCAGGAGGCTCCGGCGGCGAAACGCGTCGATTTCGAAAGGCCGGGAAAACCCTGCGTCGTCTCGAATCGTCTGCGTGGTCAGGTCGACGGTGAGCCGGTATGGGCCAGCCTGGCTTCGGCGAAACAGTTCGTCCACGTCGGCTTCGTCGAGCCGGATTGGCAGGATTCCGTTCTGAAAGCAGTTGGAATAGAAGATGTCGGCGAAGGTCGGCGCGATGACCACCCGGAAGCCGTAGTCGCCAAGTGCCCAGGGGGCATGCTCGCGGCTTGAGCCACAGCCGAAGTTGCGGCGAGCAAGCAAAATGCTCGCGCCCGCCAACTCTGGGGCGTTGAGTTCGAAGGCCGGATCGGGGGAACCATCCGGCAGGAAACGCCAGTCAAAAAAGAGGAACTCACCGAAGCCAGTGCGTTCAATCCGCTTGAGAAACTGCTTCGGAATGATCTGGTCGGTGTCGACATTGGCCCGATCGAGGGCTGCCACGACACCAGTGTGGATCGTAAACGGTTCCATGGGAGGTGATGCGGTCCTTTCTTCCGGCGAACCGGTGGGGAGTCAGTCTTGGTAGTTCCAGCCACGGATGTCCGTGAAGTGACCGGTGATCGCGGCTGCCGCAGCCATCGATGGTGACACGAGGTGTGTCCGGCCTCCCTTGCCCTGCCGTCCCTCAAAGTTGCGATTGCTGGTGGAGGCGCACCGTTCGCCGACAGACAGGGTGTCTGGATTCATCCCCAGACACATGCTGCAGCCCGCTTCACGCCACTCAAATCCTGCCTCAACAAAGATCCGGTCAAGCCCTTCGGCTTCGGCCTGACGCTTCACGCGGCCGCTACCAGGCACCACCATCGCGTTGACGTTCGACGAAACGCGATGACCGCGGACGACTCGCGCCGCTTCCCGCAGGTCCTCGATCCGGCTGTTGGTGCAGGAACCGATGAACACCCGGTCGAGCGGGATGTCGACGATCTTCGTGCCAGCGGCGAGCCCCATGTAGTCCAGGGCCCTCGTGGCCGAGTCACGGTCGGCTGCGGTTTCCAGGCTCGCCGGATCGGGGACCGTGGTGTCCACGCCCACGACCTGTGCCGGGTTGGTGCCCCAGGTGACCTGTGGCACGACGTCTCCGCCGTTGAAGATCTCCACGCGGTCGTAGTGGCAGCCGGGATCGCTCGCCAGCTGCTTCCACCTCGCAACCGCGGCGTCGAAGTCCTTAGGAGCAAAGTCGCGGCCTCGGAGGTAGTCGAACGTCGTGGCGTCGGGGGCGATCATGCCTGCCCGAGCACCTGCTTCGATCGACATGTTGCAGACGGTCATCCGCTGCTCCATCGACAGCCGGCGAATGACGGGGCCGGTGTATTCGATGACCGATCCGGTGCCACCTTCGGTTGAGATCTTCCCGATCAGGTAGAGCACGAGATCCTTGGCGGTGATCCCGGGGGCGAGTTCGCCGTCCACACGCAGTTCGAGCGACTTTGGCTTGCTTTGACGCAGCGTCTGCGTGGCCAGCACGTGTTCGACTTCACTGGTGCCGATGCCGAAAGCCAGAGCCCCGAGGGCACCGTGGGTGGCCGTATGACTGTCGCCGCAGACGATGGTCATGCCCGGTTGCGTCAGTCCCATTTCGGGACCGATCACGTGGACAATGCCTTGGTCGGCGTCGTCGAGATCGAACAGTCGGACGCCAAACTCGCGGCAGTTGTTCCGCAGCGTGTCGATCTGCTGACGACTGATCGGATCAGCGATCGGAAGGCGACGATCGGTGGTCGGCACGTTGTGGTCGGGCGTGGCGAACGTGCGTTCGGGCCGCCGTACCTTGCGACCGGCAAGCCGCAGGCCTTCAAACGCCTGCGGGCTGGTCACCTCGTGCACGAGGTGAAGATCGATGTAGATCAGCGGTTGTTCACCATCGGGTGCGCAAACCACATGCTGATCCCAAATTTTGTCGAGGAGAGAGCGTGGTGTAGACATGGTCCCAATCTAGCCAGAGGGGCCCTGCTCCACCACGCCCGCTGCTTTTTCGCGAAAACTACGCAGCCTGCCGGCCAAGAACCTGCCGTGATCGCCGGTCGAGTTCGTCGCGAGCGACTTCCGACCAGGCGCCTTCGGCCGACTGATGAAACACGGCCGAGGTTGGCTTGACGACGCGGCGGACAAAAAACCACACGCGTTCGAGCGCCCGATCGTCGAGTCCGTTTGACACCGCCACCATGTCGAACAAGCCGATGTGGTTGCAGACGCGAGCGAGCGTGGTGTCGACGGGGCCGGGAATGAACTGGCACGATGCCTTCTGGCCGAGTCGCTGGTGGGCTTCCTTGAGAGAAACCCCTGGCTGGTCTTGGGGCGACCGTGACTCAAATGGGTCGATGCCGACGTAGCGGAGCGTTTTCGACGAGGCCGCACCGAGCACCCGCTCCGCCCGCTCCAGCGTGCCCACGCCGATCTCCAGCATCCGCTCGACCGGGTGGCTCTGCAGGTACTGAATTAGCACCCGCTCTTCCTGCGGTTTCGCAAAGTTGTTGAGCCAGAGTTTTCCAAACAGCCCGAATTTGAGTCCCATGTCTGTCCCTGACCGGCGGTGCCGTGATGGGGTGAGCAGACGCGGGGGCTGCGAGCGCCGACTGCCGACCGGCTCGCCCACCCGCTGTCCATCTGTTGAGATCGGAAAGCGGAGGGGGCGAAATCCAGTCGGCCGACGCTGGGGCTTGCGATTGGTGTAGGCCTCAGAGTCCGGCTCAGGAGCCGGTCGCCCCGATCTTCCCAGCAGCCGCAGCAGCGGCGGCACGCACCTCGCGTGAAGGGTCGTCTTCGCTCACCAGTTGGAGCAGCGGCAGCGATCCTGCGGCGTGGGCGCCGATTTCGCCGAGGGCAACCGCGGCTTCCAGGCGGGCGAGTTCACGATCCGACTGGAGCGCTTTTTCCAGGAGTGGGATGGCCTGTTCGTATTGAGCACGGTTGTCCGGCTCCACACGCAGGCCGGCCCACGCGGCGACTGTGGCCAGCAAAATGTCGTCGCTGGTCGACAGCGTTCGCAGCGTTTCGGCTGCGGCTGCCGCAGCGGGACCAACCTTGCCGAGTGCGTAAACGGAGGTGTAGCGAAGTTCCGCAGGACTGCTTTCGCCGCTCACCAGTTCGACGAGCGTGCTGACTGCCTTTTCGAGCGAGGCGGCGTCGACCGTCGATGCCGTTTCGCCGTCGGCGCGAGCGAGCGAGCCGAGGGTAAACGCAGCGTCGGCGCGAACCAGGACATCGTCACTGCCCACGAGCGTGTCGAGCGCTGGACCAAAGCCGGCGGCCGCTGGGGGGCCAATCGCTGCGAGGAGTTCCAGGCCGGCTCGCTGAGCCTCCCCACTCTCGCCGAGGAGTGTGACGAGGGCGGGCGTTGCGTCTGCACCGAGTCGGACAAGTGCCGCCGCGCCGGCTTCCCGTACTTCCAGCACATCGTCGTTGAGCGTGCCAGTCAGGGCCGTCGCCAGGGTCGAACGCTGCTCTTCAGTGAGCTCGTCTTCGAGATCGGAAAGCCCCGTCACGCTGGCCTGACGCACGGTGGGGTTCTCGTGCTCAAGGCCGGCCATCAGCTTTTCGTAGGCCGATGCGATCCGAGCGGTGTCTTCGGGGTGGATGCGAGCCAAGCCCCACGTGGCAATGCCTGGGAGAAAAGGCACATCCGATGCGGCAATCGACTCAAGGGCGTCGGTCGCTGCAGGAACCCGCAGCATGCCGCATGCGTAGACGGCAGCGTATTGCACAGGACCAGCCTCGTTGGCGGCCATCGCTGCGAGCGAATCGCCTGCCGACGCGGCGGCCTCGCCGATCGCGGCCAAGGCGAGAATCGCCTGCATCCGCTCCTCAGGCTCGCCATCGGCGTCTTCAGCGATGGCCAGGAGTGAGCCAACGGCATCCCCCGCCTCAGGCCCGAGTTCGGCCAAAACAACGCTGGCCCAGTATCGCGACTTTGGCTCGGCGAGCGATTCGATCAGGAACGGCACGGCCACAGCGCCTGCATCGGCCATCGTGTGCAGCGCGGGAATCACCACCGAGGGATCTTCGTCGACGAGCTGCTGCGCGAAGAGCGGAACAAGCATGTCGAGTGGCGGCTCAAGCGCTGCCAGCGAGCGAATGCTGACCCTCCGCACGCGGGCATCGGGGTGCACGATCTTGCCGACAAGGGCTTCGGTGGCGTCGCTGTAGTGCCCACGTGCGGCGTCATCGAGATCGGCGCTCTCCCGATGGTCGTCCATCCGGATCTGGCGGATCGCGGAAGCGGCCTGCGCCACCACCACGGGGTCTTCGTCGGAGAGCAGCCGAATCAGGGTGGGGATCTCACCGATGGCGTCTTCACCGATCATGCCGATCGCTCGCGCGGCGTGCCACCGCACGTCAGCCTCATCCGACTCTGTCGCACCAACAATCTGCTCGAGCGTCTCCTTGCCACCGCCACGCTTCTCAGCGGCGGCGTCGATCATGGCAATCAGGTCGCTGGTGGAGGACGATTCGGAAAGTTCTTTTTCGAGGGGTTCCGCAGAATCGCCGGTCGCCGCGGCAGCATCCTCAACGTCTCCCTGGGGAGCCGCCGGCTCTTTGGGCCCGCAGCCGAGAGCAAAAAGGCCGATGGAGAGCACGCCAATCAGCAGGCCAGTCCTCGGCGGGAAGAGCGTGACGGTCATGGAACGCAACAGCATTGGGAGACTCCGCTGGGGGGCAACAGAAGAGATTTGTGGGGTGGTCGGGAAAATGGGAATGGGGGGTTGATTTTCGAGTTTCGCGATGACCCATTCCAGGTTCGGAAGTATACTTCGAAAGTTTGACAGCGGCGAAGAGCGGCTTTCCCGACTCCTCCCCTCAAATCGGCGTGTCCCGCAGGCCGACTCAGATCAGCTGTGGCACACGTGCCACGGGAACGCCCCCAACCGTTCAGACAAACCCGCCAAAACATCCCTACACCGTTCCCTACAGCGTCTATTTACGAGGAGCAGAACATGCGCGAAGGCCCGAGCGTGGAAACCGTTTCTGTGCGACATGACGTGCACCAATGTCGTGCCTCCGGCATCGGCGGCTGGATCGTGCTCGTCGCCGCCGTGGCGTGTGTCAGTGTCCCCGGTTCTGCGGAAGCCCAGTGGGGATGGGGACGCGGCGGGATGGGGGGCTATGCCTCCACCGCAGCTCAGGCCGCTGACTACGGCATGGCTCAGGTGATGCGGGCGGCCGGATATCAGAACCTGCAAAACTCCGAGGCGGCCAAGAACTGGGAAGATGCCAAGACCAAGGAAATCGACAATCGCGAGAAGTGGACCAACACCTACTTCGACATGCGAAAGACGAACCGCGAGGCGCGGGCCGAGGAGAATGGACCGCCGATTACGCAGGAACAGGCGATCCGGTTGGCGCACACGAGGGCCCCATCGCGACTGACCACCCTTGAGCTTGATCCAGTCACCGGTCACATCACGTACCCGCTGGTGCTGACGGACAGCGTCTTCGATCCCTATCGGCAAAATGTCGACCGGCTCTTCGCGGAGCGGGCCGCGTCTGGTGGCAGCGTTTCGTATGACCAGTTTCAGGAAATCCAGGCGGCGGTCAGCGACTTCGCGGATGCCCTCAAGCAGCGCGTCGACAAGTACGCCGCAGGCGACTACGGCTCCGCCCGCACGTTCTTGACGAGCCTGGCCCATGAGGCCCGCTTCCCCGGATCCTGAGCGGGGGGCAGAACGGCCTTTCGTGCCGCGGCGCGTTTCGGGTCCGTAGGTGACTTTACGAAGTCCCGCCTTGAATCGAGAGTGTTCAAGGCGGGACTTTTCGTTTTGAAGCCGCCCTGTGCTTTTCTCCACGCTGTCTACAATCCAGCAAACGGTTTTTTATGGCCGGCCCGCGGGGGCTTCTTCCTTCAGTTTGAGAGAGACCGATGCGAGCACTCGTCACTGGCGCCACTGGTTTTGTGGGCCCCCGCCTTCTCCGCCTTCTCGATGATCCCGTTGTCCTGACGCGGAATCCCGACCGGGCGAAGGAGTCGATCGGCACGCTCGCCCGCCGCTTCCACGCGTGGGACCCCATGCAAGGCCCTCCGCCGGCAGCGGCGTTTGAGGGGATCGACACGGTCATCCACCTCGCCGGTGAGTCTGTGGCGGAGGGGCGTTGGAGTGCCGCGCAAAAAGCTCGTATTCGTGACAGCCGCGTGCTGGGGACAAGGCATCTCGTCCAGGGAATGACCTCGGCCGCGGTGCCCCCTGCCACGTTCGTCTCGGCATCTGCCGTGGGCTACTACGGCGACCGTGGCGAGGCGGAGCTCACCGAATCCTCCCCGCCTGCGAAAGACTTTCTCGCTGGCGTGTGTGTGGAGTGGGAAGCGGAGGCGATGGCGGCGGAGGCGAGTGGCGTCCGCGTTGTGACGGCACGCACCGGTATTGTCCTCGGGGCTGGGGGCGGAGCTCTTGGCCGGATGCTGACCCCCTTCAAGATGGGCGCGGGCGGGCCGCTTGGAAACGGCAAGCAGTGGATGCCGTGGATCCACGTGGCGGACCTGGCGAGCCTGTATCTCTTCGCGGCCACGACGACAGGCGTGCGGGGACCACTCAACGCGGTGGCCCCAAACCCTGTGCGAAACAGTGAGTTCACCAAGGCTCTGGGCAAGGCGGTGGGCCGGCCAGCGCTCGTGCCGGTTCCTTACTTTGGGCTTCGCCTCGCCTTCGGGGAGTTTGCGCAGGTGCTCTTCCACTCGCAGCGTGTGGTTCCCGCCCTGGCCCTCGAGCACGGGTTTGCGTTCCGCTATCCGACGATTACCGAAGCGCTTGCCGAAATCATGGGAGCATCGGCGACCGCGGCCTGAGCGGCTGCGAGAGCGTGGCTGGGTCGACTCGGTTCATTCTCGGTACGACGCTCGTGTCAGGCGGTCCTGGACGGCGTGCCAGGCCTCGTCGCCCGGCGGGCGGTCCACCACAATCGCTTCCACACCGAGGTCGTCGAGTGCGTGAAGGCTCGCGTAGAGATGGCGAGCGTAGCCTGCTGGGTCGTCGGGGAGGCTGAGATGATGCAACCGGCCTTTTGACGCGCTCGCGGCCGCAGCGGTCGCCGCAACTGCGCCTCGCGTGATCCAGCCGACGCGTTTGTCCGCGGCCAGAAGGGTATGCACCCGCTCCCGACCGTCTGTGGCAAGTTCCAGTTCGGCCTTCGGGGCATAGTGCCGTGGAAGAAGCCCTGGCGAGCGAGCGACGGTCGAGGAGGTCGCCTCAGGGCCTTCGATGGAGCCGTGGAGAGAGACTTCGAGCGTCTGACGGTCAAGCGGCCCAGGCCGCAGCACGCGAGGTACCGCACCCGAGAGATCGAGCACGGTCGATTCGATACCGCAGTCGCAGGTGCCACCATCGAGAATCAGGTCAACGGCATCTCCGAGGCTCGCGGCCACATGCGCGGCTGTGGTGGGAGAGATCAGCCCTGACCGGTTGGCACTCGGCGCGGCAAGAGGCTTGCCGAGTATCGCGAGGAGGGAGGCGGTCACCGGATGTTCGGGAGATCGCAGGGCGACGGTTGTGCCCCCAGCCCGCACCACGTCAGGCACCGCGTCTGAAGCTGGGACCACGACGGTGAGCGGGCCTGGCCAGTGGTGGGCGGTCACTCGCTCGGCCTCCTCCGGCCACGTGGCCACCAGCGGCCGGAGCATGTCGACCCCCGAGACGTGCACGATCAACGGGTTGGAGGCAGGCCGCCCCTTGGCTGCGAAGATCCGCGCCACCGCGGCGGCGTCGGTTGCGACGGCCGCGAGACCGTACACCGTTTCTGTGGGAATGGCGACCAGGCCGCCCCGCAGCAGGATGTCGGCTGCCCGCCTCAACGTCGCACGGCTCTCCGCGGAGAGCGGCGTTCCAGCCTCCCAGGCAACGGGCACAATCTCAGGCATCTTTGTGGGGCTCGCAGCGTCGTGGTTTTCCACACAGCGTTGCAACCACGCCTTGCCCGCATCAAGATGCGGGTCGGTTTTCCTACATTTTTCCCCAGAATCCGGACGAGTCCATGCCACCTGCCTCCACGTCCGCTGGCGACACGGCCTTCCCTTCCAGCCCCGCTCCTGTTGTTGGCGTTGTCATGGGGAGCCGCTCGGATTGGGAGACCATGGAGCGGGCCGCGCACATCCTCTCCGAGTTTGGCGTGCCTCACGAGTGTGAGGTGGTTTCCGCTCACCGCACGCCTGAGAAACTCGCCAGCTACGCAAAAACGGCGGTCGAACGTGGCTTGCGGGTGATCATCGCCGGTGCTGGTGGGGCGGCGCACCTGCCGGGAATGGTGGCGGCCCAGACCACGTTGCCTGTGCTGGGGGTGCCGGTGGAGTCGAAGGTGCTCCACGGCGTTGATTCGCTGCTTTCCATTGTGCAGATGCCCGCGGGGATTCCTGTGGCCACGCTCGCGATCGGTCGAGCGGGGGCGGCCAACGCCGGCTTGCTCGCGGTCTCGATCCTGGCGCTCGGCGACGACGATCTTCGGCAGAAGCTGGAGACGTTCCGGCGCGAGCAGACGGATCGCGTGATGGCAGATCGGGTGGGTGAGTCTCCTGTCGATGGAAAGTCATGAAGCCTGACCAGCCGACGCCGCGATGCGACGCGACACGCACAGAAACGCTGCCGAGCCCGCTGCTGCCGGGCGCAATGCTCGGCGTGCTCGGTGGAGGGCAACTCGGAGCGATGTTCGCGATGGCAGCCCGCCAGATGGGCTACCGAGTCACGGTGATGAGCGACACCGCCGATGTGCCCGCACAGCGGCATGCTGATCGATTCGTGCAGGTCGACTACAGCGACATCGCGAGGCTTTCTCACGTGGCCTCGGAGATCGATGCCGTCACGTTTGAGTTTGAGAATGTGCCTGCCGAGGCGGGGCGGGCAATGGCGGCTGTCACCCGCGTGCACCCCTCACCTGATGTCCTCTCGACAACGCAGGACCGTGGTCGAGAGAAGGCATTTCTCGCGGAGCACGGTTTCGACACCACGCCGAATCGGTTGGTCACCACGGCCGCCGAGTTCCAACAGGCGGTCGCTGACCTGGGGCTCCCCGGGGTCGTGAAGACGGCGACCTTTGGCTACGACGGACGTGGGCAGGTCAAGCTCACGACGCCCGCCGACGTCGATGCGGCTTGGCAGACGCTCCAGGCGGATCGCCTGGTGTATGAGGCATGGGTCGATTTTGCGATGGAGGTTTCGGTCGTCGTGGCGCGCTCCGCCGACCGGTCGGTGGCCGCATTCGCTCCATCGCTCAACCTGCATGCCAATCACATCCTCGATGTTGCCAGCTGCCCTGCCCCGCTTCCGCACGAGGTCGCCGAGCGGGCGGAACGAGTGGCCTGCAGCCTCGCTGAAAAGCTCGACCTTATTGGCGTAGCCTGCGTTGAGTTTTTTGTGACCCGCGACCACCGCCTGCTCGTGAACGAGATTGCCCCACGGCCCCACAACTCCGGGCACATCACCATCGAGTCAGCCGCCACGAGTCAGTTTGAGCAGCAGGTGCGGGCGGTGTGCGGCCTCCCTCTCGGCTCAACGCGTGCCCTCGCGCCTGCGGCGATGGCAAATCTGCTCGGCGATCTGTGGCGTGATGGCGAGCCTGACTGGGGGGCGGCGCTCGCTGTCCCTGGCGTGCGTCTCCATCTCTACGGGAAGGCCTCCGCCCGTCCCGGAAGGAAGATGGGGCACCTCACCGCCTGCGGTTTGACCGTCGAGGAGGCGATTCGGGCGGTGACCGAGGCCCGCCGGCGAGCGGGCCCTGCCTCGTAAGCCCCGCGGCGGTGACCTACTGGGGGGTGAGGCTGCGGCCTTTCCAAGTGGCTTTCATGCCGACCACGCGGCGGAAGAGGCCAAACCACTGGATCCCGAGAAAGACCAGGATCGCCAGTGGGTGAGCGAAACTGCTGGAGAACGGGGCCCGAAAGCGGACGGCTTCCACCATCCGGGTGAGCACGGAGAAGACCACGGCCCCTGTCAGGGCGGCGACGGTCATCGGCGAGACGGTCGATGAGACCGAGTGGGTCGTGAGGGCGGCGGCCAACAGCAGGCTCGGCAGCACCTGCCCGCCGGCGAGCAGGATCGTGGCAGGGACGACCGCCTGCGGTGTGGCCATCCCTTCGGTCGCGTTCTTGGAGAGCCCCTGCAAGACGTCGACCCCGCGGGTGTACATGCGGCATTCGGCAATGTCGCTGGCGTCGAAGAGATCGGTGGAGAGCCCAGCCCGTCGGTAGGCCCGCGGTAGTTTGATGCCGTCGTGGAGCGATTCACGGATCGCGGCATGTCCTCCAGCGGTTTCGTAATCCGCGCGTTTGCTGAGAAACAGCTGGCCGCACCCGGCGGCCAAGCCTGGCGAGAGACTTCGACGACTCATGCCGAGCGGAAGGAACCCGAGCAGCACGTACTGAATCAGTGGCAACAAGAGCCACTCCACCGGGGTGCCGGTGAGCTGCCGCGGAAAGCCGCTGGCCAAGGCCACGCCTGAGGTGTTGAGAAATCCAACGGCTCGCCGAATCGCATCAGGCTTGAGCGTCACGTCGGCGTCGAGAAACAGCAGCGTGTCGTAGCGAGCGAGGGTCGCGAGCTGGCTGCAGGCATGCTGTTTCCCGCACCAGCCGCTCGGCAGCGGACGGCCTGGCACCACCCGCACCCGCGCGTCTTCTTGGGCCAGCCGGCTGACGATCGCGGCTGTCTCGTCTTGGCTCGCATCATCGAGCACGACCAATTCCAGGGTGACTCCTTCGCTGGCAAGAATCGCCCGACAGGTCCGCTCGATGGATCCGGCCTCGTCGCGAGCCGGGATGAGCACGGAGACGGGCTCGGACGCCTGCCCATCGTGCGGTGCCCGCGTGAATCGCCGCAGGTTCCGAGCGGTCAGGATGGCGGGAACAGACGCGAGGCCGAGGCCCACGATCGCCGTGACTTCGATGAGGGCGGCTGTTCCCATGGGTCAGGATTTCCCTTCGGTCGATCCACTGTGCGAGGGGTCGAAGGCGCGACCCCGCAGTCGAGCGGATGCCCAGCGAATCGTGTCGTACACCGTTCCCACGCCCTCGCGACCGACGGCCAATGTTTGGAACACCGAGGGATCGCGATGCATCGCGGCGGTAGCCAGTCTGTCTTGGGTGGTGGTCAGGGCTGCGGTCAGCCGCTCATGCCACGCCTCGGTTGACTCGGCGGTGGCAGTGGCGAGGTCGATGGGTTCTCCAAAGGCCACGAGGGCCTCGGGCAAACGTTCGTTCCAAAACGGATACTCCATCGCCAGCGGCACGAGAAGGCCATCGCCACCAGCTGCCACGTGGGCCACGCCGGGGCGAATCGGCACCGGCCGGACGCGTGGATCGACGAACGAGCCGGCTGCGGTGATCCAGAAGATCGTGTCGTCTCTTTTTTGGCTCGCGCGAGCGTACCGCAGAAACTTCTTCGATCCTTGCCATGTGCCCGGCTCGATGCCGAGGAAGCCGATCGATTCCAGGAAACGGTATTTGCCGAGTGCGGCAGAGTCGATCGGGCCGTAATTCAACCGATCTGGGTAGAGACGCTCGGCGAGCAACAAGAAGACGAGTGGGTCCCACCAGCCTGGATGGTTGGTGTAGATCACCACCGGTCGACCGTGGATCTCGGGAGAGGAGCCCTCGAGAAGCCGCAGCGCATGGAAGTGGCGGCGAAAAAACCAGCGCACATACTTCATGAACCATCCAAACCGCGGTCGAGAAAACGGCGGAAGGTTCTGCTCGTGCAAACCGGGCTCGGCCATGGGGATGGTCGCCGAAGGGTTAGGCGGTCATGGCCGGTGAGGATCGGGGCTGCGTGCGTTCGACGAGGCCGTCCTTGTCGACGCAGTCGGCAGCGATCCAGCCTGACATCATCACCATCGGCATGCCTGGGCCTGGGTGCGCGGCACCTCCGGCAAGGTACAGGCCTTCGATGTCAGGCGATCGGTTGGAAGGCTTGAAGGCCCCCATGAATCGCCCGTGGCTTGCCAGACCGTAGATCGCTCCGTTGAGCACGTGGTAGCGGTCGTTGATGTCTTGGGGTGTGAGGGTCCGCTCCACCACGATGCGGTCTTCGATGTCTTCCATGCCCGCAGTGGAACGCAGCTTCTGGACGATCGTGTTGCGGTAGGCGGGGAGCATCTTCGACCAGTCGTGGTGTGGGCGAAGGTAGGGCGTGTGCACCAGCACATAGAGGGCTTCTCCACCCTCCGGCGCAACGCTCGGGTCGGTGACCGCCGGGGCGCAGACGTAGGCCGTGGGATCGGGGGCCGGCTCACCTCTCTTGTAGATCGCTTCAAACTCCTCGTGGGGATCCCGCGAGAAGACGAAGTTGTGGTGCAGGAGTTGTTCGTAACGCCGCTTCAGGCCGAGGTAGAGTACCACTCCGGAGCAGGCGGGTTCGTAGCCTCGTCGCCGCAAGAACTTGGCCGCTTCAGCCGGCTGCAGAAGTTCCCGATGCGTGCGGACGCTATCGGAGTTGCTGACCACGGCGGCTGCGGGAAGAAACTCTCCCGCCGCCGTTTCCACCCCCTGCACCTTCCCCGCGGCCGTCCGAATCTTCCTCACGGGGCATTCGGTGCGGATCTCAACACCCAGCTCCGCCGCGAGCGCTGCCAAAGCCTTGGGGACGGCAGTGATGCCGCCCATCGGATACCACACGCCGTCGCGCGACTGCATGCTCGCGATGCCGCACAGCACCGCCGGCGAGTTCTCAGGGTTGCTCCCCACGTACTGGGTGAAGTGGTCGAACATCTGCGCCGCACGTTCGTCAGGCACAAAGGCCCGCACGGTGCCTCCCACGCTATGCCCAGGCCGCATCCCCATGACTTCTTTGAGGAGGCTCAGCGACAATCCGCGTTTGGAGTCGAACATGTCTTTCATGCCACCGACCGGACGCCAAAAAAAGTAGTCGTCTGAGATTCGGTGTAACCGCTTGGCAAGTTCCATGAACCGCACAAACCCATCGCCCGCCTTTCCGCTCCCGGCCTTGTCGCCAGTGGCGAGTGCGTCAAGGTTCTTCCGCATTTCGGCGACATCCGCAACAAGGTCGAGCGTCGTGCCGTCGGTGAAGAAACTCCGCCACTGCGGGTCGAGCGGTACCAGTTCAAGCGCCTGATGAAGATCGCGGCCAGCTTCTGAGAAGACCCGACGAAGGACGTCGGGGATCGTGAGGATGGTGGGGCCCATGTCGAACCGGTAGCCCTGCTCAGCGAGCGAGGCGGCCTTGCCACCGACCCAGGCGTTCTTGTCGCAGAGCGTCACGGCATAGCCGCGGGCTGCGAGGGTGCATGCGGACGCGAGGCCCGCGAGCCCACCACCGATGACCACCACTCGTGATGTCGCCTCGGACGCCCCTGCCCTGCTTGGAGTGGAAGATGCGATCATTGAGGTTCAATCCTTATGGTTTGAGCAGCGACGAGTTCCTCCGCCGAGCGTGCCGATGGCATCGTGCCCGGCTCCTGCGTCTGGAGAACGTCGGTCATGTCGCGAACAAAGGTCGGCTCGACGTTGGCGATGCCGAGGTCGTCGAGGAGAAGTTTGGTGGTGATCTGTGCAGACGAGTAGATCACCGGCAGGCCGCTGCCAGGGTGCGTGCCGCCGCCCACGAGATAGCAGCTCTCGAGGTCTTCGAAGCGGTTGTGCGGTCGCTTGTGGAGCATCTGCCCGAGATCGTGGGAGAGGTTGAAGGTGGCCCCGCGGTAGATCTCGTAGTCGTCTTGCCAGTCGTCGGGCGTGACCATTTTCTCGTACCGGATGCGGTCTCGCACACCGGAAAGGCCGATCTTGTCGAGCTGATCGAGCGTCCGTTCGCGGAAGCCTGCGGCTTCCCGTCTCCAGTCCACGTTGGGGTGGCGATGGGTCACCGGGACAAGCAAGTAGAGCGTGCTCATTCCGTCGGGAGCGAGCGATGGGTCGGTGACGCACGCATTCTGCACGTACATCGAGGGGTCTTTGGTCAGCACGTGCCGGTGCTCGATGTCGGCAAGGTTCTCGCGATAGTTCTCTGAGAGATAGATCGTGTGATGCGGAACATCGTCGTATCGTCCTTCAATGCCAAGGTAGAGCATGAAGGTGGAGCACGAGAACCGCTTCGAGGCGATCGAACGGTCGTTCCAGCGGCGACGGAGTTTGTCTGGCACGAGGCGGGTCATGCTGCGTGCGAAGTCGGCATTCATCACGGTGGCGTCGGCGTCGTAAACGCCTGCAGCCGTCGTGGCACCGATCACGCGACGGCCTGCAAACCGCAGCTGCTCGACCGGTTCGTTGTAGTGGATTTCGACCCCCATCTCGGTAGCGATCTGGGCCATCACTCGCGAGACTTCCCCGCAGCCACCCACCGGGTGGTAGACCCCGTGTTCGTATTCCAAGAAGGAGAGAATCGAGAACAGGCTCGGGCAGCGAAACGGCGACATCCCGAGATACTTCGACTGGAAGGTGAACGCCAGCCGCACCCGTTCGTCGCTGAAAAACGAACCTAACTCCGAGTCGAGGCTCTTCCACGGCTTGAGCAGCGGCATTAACCGCATGAGATCGGGGCTGGCCAGATCGAGCCAACTCTCGAAGGGCTGCTGCAGGAACGGGGCGAAACGCTCAAACTTCCGACGATTGGCCTGCATGAACCGCGTGAAGGCTCCCGCGTCGGCCGGCGAAAGGGCGGTCACGGCCCGTTCCATCCGTTCGATGTCGGGGGTGGCCAGCAGGTCGCCGCCGGCACCAAACGCGATGCGGTACTGAGGGTCGAGCCGCACCATCTCCACCTCGTCCTCGAGGCGTCGTCCGCAGGCCGCAAAGATGTCGGCCAAGACCCGTGGGTAGAGGAAAAAGGTGGGCCCGAGATCGAAGCGAAAGCCCTCTTCCGTTTCAATCGTGGTGGTTCGCCCACCCGGAGTGGACTGCCTCTCCAACACGCGAACGTGAACGCCGGCATTTGCCAGCAGCATCGCCGCGGCAAGGCCGCCAGGCCCTGCACCAATAATGTTGACCGTCTGAGTCATCCGCTCTCCCGCGCGGCGCGTCAAACTCACCACCTGCGGTGAGAGTGAGGTCGCTGAAATCGTGCGACATCCGCCGACACTATAGGTTGGCACCCCATGCGGTCAAGAAAGCCGCGGAGGCCGACACTCCCATCACGAGACATCGCGTGAACGCTCGTCCCGACGAAGGCTGAGCCCGCGGACGCCGATCCCTCGGCAGCCTGTGCTCGGCTCAAGGAACGACGTAGGTGACCGGCACGGTCTCGTAGCCGAGGCGTCGACCAAAGAGGCCTCGCCGCACGGGTACCGCCGCGACGCCGGGAACGGCATAGCCGGTGGCCACGGTGGGCGTGTAGGCCACGGTCATCGGCACCGCCACGGTGGATCCGACGATCGGGGCAGGTCCGCTGACGGGCGCGTAGTAGCTCGTCACGGCGAGTGAACTCGAGGGAACGGCAGCCACCACTGGTCGGGCCACGGTGACGGGCACAGCCGCCGTGGGGGCGAAGCCAGCGATTGGCACCACCGGTGGGGAGAAGGCCGTGACCGCAGCGTAGTTGCCGCTCGGCCGGTAGGTCGAGACGTAGGGCTGCGAGACCACCACGGGCGGAGCAGCCACCACAGGTCCGGGCACCACGACGGGACGGAGCGTGTCGTAGACAATCATCTGCGCGTCTGCGGGAGTGCACGCGGCCGTTCCGACGAGCAACGCGAGCCACAGGGGCAGCCTGCGGAGGACGCCACGAAATCGAGTCAGACAGGACCGCATGAGATGGTTTCCTTCCTCGCAAAACTGGTGGCCGACACCCCTTGATCGTACGTTCAGCATCCGCAGTTGGCAATTGGCCCCGGCCAGTAGCCCGGTCCTGCGGCGACATTGACGCCGGAATGGTTTTCAGCGGAAAACGAGTGGGTCGCGGGGGCTCTGGCGGTCCGCGCAGCCCCGCTTCTCAAAGTGCCGTTGTGTTTTGCCGGCACCCCATGAAAGACCACACTTTGCCTCCCACCCAGCCTTCCCTGCAGGCGATGGAGCCCGGTTCGGGCACGTTCCGCACGCTGCTCGTGGTGCGGATCCTGACCGTGCTCAACGACAACCTCGCCCGCTGGCTCGTGATTGGGCTGGGAAAGCACGCGGCAGAGCAGGTGGGAAGTTCAGCTGCCGCGGTCCTGACCATTGGCACGATCGTCTACGTGCTCCCCTTCATCCTCTTGGCGTGGCTCTCTGGTTGGTTGGGGGATCGTTTGGCGAAGCGGACGGTGGTGGTCGCAGGAAAGTTTGCCGAAATCGGGATCGCGGTGGCGACGGCGTCGATCGCCGCCTGGGGTGCAGGCTCAGGGGTGGTGATCGCGGGGATTCCGCTGGGGCTGTGGCTGCTGATGGGGGCTACCGGTCTCTTCGCGGTGCAAACAACCCTGCTCAATCCCAGCTTGATTGGCACGATTCCGGAAACCGTGCCACGCGAAAAGCTCTCCTCAGCCAATGGGATCTTCGCGATGGCATCCCTCGCGGCGACTCTCGTTGGCATGGCCCTGGGGAACTGGCTGGCGGACATCACGTGGGTCCCGACGGGCACCGCCCCTGCGGCGGTCGGCTGGCCCGCGTCCGTCCCCTTCGTCAACGCCCTGCCGGCGGCAGCGGCGCTGCTCGGGGTGGCGGTGCTGGGCTGGTTGATGTCGCTTCGGCTGCCTGCGATCCCCCCCGCCGACCCCACGGCCCCACCTCCCTGGAATCTGCTTGCCAAAACGCTCGACGACATGCGACGGCTCGCTGCGTCGCCACAGCTCGCGGGAGCCGCGGCCGGGATCGTGGTGTTTTGGGGCGTGGCCGCGGTCGCGCAACTCAACGTCGATCAATACGCGGTTGAGTCGGGAGCGACGACGCAGACAGAGGTCGTGCCTCTGTTGATTTCGCTGGTCAGCGGGATCGGGCTCGGCAGCCTGATTGCGGGCCGCTATTCCACCCGCGGCATCGATCCAGGGTCGAAGGTCGACCTTGGCTTTGTGCCGCTCGGCGCAGCGTTGATGGCGGTGGCCTGCTTTGCCCTAGCGCTCTCGGGAAGTGAGATCTTCTCCGGGGGCTCTCCCACGCTGCAGTTGGTGGTCCCTGTGGTCTGCTTGTTGCTCCTCGGGGTCGGGGCCGGGATGTTCGACGTGCCCCTGGAAGCCTCGATGCAGGAGAAGAGCCCTCCCGGCCGACTCGCGGCGGTGCTGGCGTCGACCAATCTCCTCGTCTTCGCCGGCATGCTCCTCGCGTCGGTGGGGTATTACGGATTGCGCGTTCCTGTTGGTGAGGGCGACCAGGCTGGGCCGCTGTTTTCCGCGCGTGGCGTCTTTGCCCTGTTTGGCCTGCTCTCGCTGGCGGAGCTCGCCGTCGCGGTCTACGCAGCACCGAGGGCGACCCTTCGCCTGTTTGTGAAAATGCTCGTGCATCTGCGGTACCGGTTCGAGGTCCGGCACGACGAACGCGTGCCAGAGGAGGGGCCGCTGGTCGTGATCGCGAACCACATCTCGTGGCTGGATGGATTTGTGGCTGTCCTCGCCTGCCCGCGGCCGATCCGGATGGTGGTGTTTGGGCCAAACATCCGCGGACGCTTTCTGAAGATGCTGGCCGATCAGTGGCGGTTCATCCTCTTCGATCCCAAGCCCAAGTCGATCGGTCGGGCGCTCAAAACCATGCAAGCGGGCCTCGCGGAGGGGGACTGTATAGGCATTTTTTGCGAGGGAGGCATCTCCCGCACGGGGCAGATCCTGCCCTTCAAACGCGGCCTCGATTGGATTTTCGATCGGATCGAAGCACCGATGATCCCCCTGTCGATCGACGGCATGTGGGGCAGCGTGCTGTCGTTTTCCGGTGGGACAACCCTCTCCCGGTGGCCCCGCGGCCTCCGTCGCCGCCGGCTCACGCTCTCGTACGGGCCTTGCCTCCCCGCCGGAACGCCGACAGCGATCGCCCGGATTGGCCTCCAAGAGCAGGCTGCCCATGCGGTCCGGTTTCGGATGGTGGAGACCCGTTCGGCGGCCTCCGACATCACTGGGTGGTGTCGTCGTTTCAGACGCGAGGTGGTGGCCGTTGATGCTGCCGGGCGGCCGCGAACCGGCAACGACGTGCTCGGGGAGTGGGGCGGCGCCGGCTTGTCCCTCCGGTCAACAGTGGACGTTGACTGGGCTGCGCTGGCCGCGACGGCCGAAGCCTTTGACGGAGCGTGCATGATTCGCCGCAGTGATCTGCTGGTCAGCACGGTGTCGGGCGTCCATCCGCTCGCCGATGCCTTGGGACGCTACGCAGGTGCCTTGCTCGGCATTCGTGCGATCTGGGGTGAGCAGCGACTCTCGCCGTACGAAATCGCCGAGGTGCTCTCGTGTGGGCCTGCCACTGTATGGGTGGCGGAACTCTCCCAACTCGTTGCGGTGGCCGCGGAGAGCTCGCCGCGGCTGCCTGCATCCCTTGAGGTGATCGTCGTGCCGCTGACCGACGCGGGGGATGTGGCGGAGTTCGAGGCGGTGGCTGCAGCGTGCTTGGAGCGGCACGGGATCATGCCCGTGGCAGGGTTTGCCCCGGCAGGCTCGGGAGGACTTCTGGCGATGAACACGCCTCCGTGTCGCAACGTGTCCCCGCATGAAATGACGAGCAAGGCCGGCACGCTTGGCCGTGTGCTCAACGGTAGCGTGGTCTGGCCGACGGCCGCCGCACGGCGAGTGCTGGGATTCTCAGAAACGCCCGAAGTGGCCGCCGTGGATGGGGGCCTACCGCTGGCCTTGGGGGCTGGCTTTGTGGCACGTCGGCGGAACGCGACCGACTTGGCTCCCCTGCCCCTGCCGGGGATCGTTGTCGACCACGACGGTTTTTTGCTTCCCTCCACCGCGGCCAATGTGCCTGCGATCAATTCTCTGGGCCAAGAGATTTCGTGATCGGCAGACGCGTCGTGTCAGCCATTCCGTTTTTCAGTCGAGGAATCGTGGGTGGGGTGAAAATGGCTGCGGAGCGTGCTATGTTCTTGGGACAGGGCACCCCTAGCTCAACTGGATAGAGCATCGGTCTACGGAACCGAAGGTTACAGGTTCGAATCCTGTGGGGTGTACTTCTCTTGGATGATGGCGAGCCGGCACGCTACGCTGCCCGCCATGGCTGTGCCTCTGTCCACCTCTGGCTCCTCCCCCGACGCGGCGATCACCCAGGCGACGGTGCGGATCGTGGGCTTCGACCCCGGTCTCAATATCACCGGCTACGGGGTGATCGAATGCACCGGCAGCCGAGTGAAACTCGTCGAGGCGGGCTGTATCCGTTCTCGTGGCGAGGGGCTCGGTGAGCGACTTCTCACGATCCACCGCGGCGTGCAGGAAGTGCTGGAGACGTTTCGGCCGTCCGCCATGGCGATCGAACAGCTCTTTGTGCATGGCCGTTTCCCCAAAACGGCGATTCTGATGGGGCACGCCCGGGGGGTGATCTGCCTCGCTGCCGGCCAGGCTGGCCTCACCGTGCACGACTACCTGCCGAACCGTGTGAAGAGCATGCTCACCGGCAGCGGCCACGCGAAAAAACCCCAGATGCAGACGGCGGTGCAACGCGAACTCGGCCTGGCGCAGCCCCCGACGCCCGCCGACGCGGCGGATGCCCTTGCGGTGGCGCTCGCCGATTATCACCTCCGGCTCCGCCCGCTGCGGACCGCGTTTCCGAACCACCTGACTGCGAGGCCCTGACTGTGATCCGTCGAATTGCTGGCACTGTCGAGCGCGTCGAACTTGACCGCGTGGAGTTGGCCGTGGGGCCGTATGTCCACGAGGTGCTCGTGCCTGAGATCGTTCGCCGCAGTCTCTTGCAGCGGATCAATCAAGAGGTGGCCCTGCACACCCTGGAGTACCTCGAAGGCAATCCCACACGGGGAAACCTCGTGCCCAGGCTGGTGGGCTTTCTTTCCGAAGTCGAGCGAGAGTTTTTCGAACTTCTCTGCGAAGTGGAAAAAGTGGGGGTCCGCAAGGCCCTCCGGGCGATCGTGCGGCCGGTGGCGGAGATCGCTGCGGCGATTGATGAGCAGGACACCAAACTCCTCGCCACGTTGCCGGGGATTGGCGCGGCGACCGCCGAGCAGATGGTGGCGAAACTGCGGCGGAAGATGCCAAAGTTTGCTCTCCTGGTGGCGCGTGAGGCTCCTGGCGAAGCCGGCGCGATGGACGTGTACGCTGAAACATTTGATGTGCTGCGCTCGCTCGGGCACTCCGATTCCGATGCACGCCGGCTGGTCGACGCCCTCCGCAACGACAAGAAAAAAGTGCGGGATGTCCAGGAAGCTTTGGAACTCATCTATAGACAGGTGCAGCAGCCCCGCTGACATTGGAAGGGGTAGACGCACGCTCCGGGAGTCGACCGTTGGACGCTTCGATGACAAGTTTTCGCACCCCCTCAATCGAAGGTGACAGCCCGTCGGAGGGCGAAGACCGCGACCTGCGTCCGCAGCGGATGGGGGAAATGGTCGGTCAGCGGGCCACGTTTGAGCGGATTTCGATCGCTGTCGATGCCTCGCGAAAGCGGAAGGAGGTGCTGGGGCACATCCTGCTCGATGGGCCGCCGGGCTTGGGGAAAACCACCTTTGCGACCTGCATTCCCAACGAGCTCGGCACGAGCCTGCAGATTGCCAGTGGAGCTGCTCTCGCGGCCCCGAAGGATCTCCTTCCGTATCTGAGCAATGCCGAGGAAGGGTCGGTTCTGTTTATTGATGAGATTCATCGCCTCCCAGCTGCGGTGGAAGAGTTTCTCTACCCGGCGATGGAAGACTTTCGTATCGATATCACGCTCGGCGACGGGGTGTCGGCTCGCACGATCAACATGCCGCTGCGGCCCTTCACGCTTGTGGGAGCGACCACTCGGCCGGGGCTCCTTTCTGCGCCGCTGCGCGATCGGTTCATGATGCGCGAGCATCTGGAGTTCTATTCCACGGACGAGTTGGCGGAGATTGTTCGCCGGTCGGCGGCCAAGCTGTCGATGCCGATGGACGACGTTTCGGCGGAGGAGATTGCCCGCCGAAGCCGGGGAACGCCCCGTTTGGCCAACAATCGGCTGCGGTGGATCCGGGACTTTTCCACCAGTCGAGCCGACTCCAAGCTCGATGTGGCGATTGTGCAGGCGGCGCTGGATATGCAGGGGATCGACAGCCTCGGACTCGACGCATTCGACCGTCGCTACCTGGACACGATTTCCCGGGTGTTCGCCGGCGGTCCCGTCGGGATCGAGGCGGTGGCCCACACAATGAGCAGCAGCCCTGACACGCTTGAGGACGATGTGGAGCCCTACCTCCTCCGCTGCGAACTGCTGATCCGAACGCCTCGCGGTCGCCGGTTGACGCCGCGGGGCGAGGAGCACATTGGCAGCACGCCTCGCGGCGACAGCCAGGGAAAACTCTTCGAGGGCGACTGAATCAGGTCCTGATTGACGCCAAGGCCTCCCGCGGGCTACGCTTCAAGGCTCTCCGGGGCCTTCGTCCCGTGGCGGCGCCGCCGCTGAGTCCGCGTTTTCCTTTGATTTGAGAATGTTCTGATGGCCGTTCCCAAGCGACGTCAATCCAACCAAAAAACCGGGTCACGCCGGGCGCACGATTTCATCACGCCAAAGCAGGTGACCTTCTGCCCAAACTGCGGTAAGGCCGCCCGCACGCATCGCGTGTGCGACAACTGTGGCTACTACATGGGCCGCATCGCTGTGAAGACAGCGGAGTGAGAGAAGGAAAGCGGGCACGGTGACTGATTCGGAGCACGGTCAATCGACGGAAAGTGGTTCGCCCAACGCTGGGGCGGACCACTGCGAGCCGGCGTCCACTGGCGCTGCACTGCTCTTTCCTGGGCAAGGCGCTCAATCTGTCGGCATGCTTGGTGACTGGGCAGACGGCCATCCGGCCGTTGCCGACCTGTACGACCGAGCGTCGGCGATTCTCGGCTACGACCTTGCCGAGATGTGTCGTCGCGGGCCTGCGGAGCGACTCAACACCACGGCGGTGAGCCAGCCAGCACTGCTGGTCACGAGCCTTGCGGCGCTCACCGTCCTTGAGGGGCGGGCCGATTCGCCGCTGGCGCGTGTGAAGATGGTCGCCGGACTGTCGTTGGGCGAATACACAGCCCTCGTCTACGCCGGTTCGCTCGGGGTTGAGGATGCAATCCGCGTCGTCGCCGAGCGTGGCCGTGCGATGCAAGACTGCGCCGAAGCCACGCCTGGCGGAATGGTGGCTGTGCTCGGGCTGGAACGCGACGCAGTTGCCGCGTTGTGCGACGCCTCTCGGGGGCAGGACGTGCTGGAGGTGGCCAACGTGCTCTGCCCCGGCAATGTGGTGGCTTCTGGCGACTCTGCGGCCTGCGATCGGCTGGAGGCCGCCGCGGCCGCCGCGGGTGCGATGAAATGCGTGCGTCTTGAGGTTGCAGGCGCCTTTCACACCGTGCGGATGCAGCCCGCAGTCGAACGCTTGGCGTCGGCTCTCGATGCGGTCGAGATTCGTCCTCCGAAGCTACCTGTCGTGAGCAATGTCGATGCCCGTCCGCACGACGACCCCACTGAGATCCGGCAGCTGCTGGCAAAGCAGGTGTGCGGCGTGGTCGAATGGAACGCGTCGATGGAACTCATGCTGGCGTCTGGCGTCGATGCGTTCTGGGAGGTGGGGCCTGGCCGCGTGCTGCGGGGCCTCATGAAGCGAATTGCCCGAAAAGCCCCCACGTTTGGGGCGCTCGACTAAAGACTCGGCGTTTTCTGGCCGAAGTCCCGCGTGTGGGGGCCGATGGCGATACGCTATCGTGATCTTCACTTTTTAGCACCCAAGCCCCGTACTCGCGAAGGATCAACTCAGGATGGCGGAAAAGACCGTGACCCCCCCTGCCCGGTTGTCAGTCGATCTCACTGGCCAGGTGGCCATCGTCACCGGTGCCTCGCAAGGCATCGGCCGTGCCGTGGCCGAGACCCTTGCCGCGAATGGCGCCCGTGTGGCAGCCGTGGCACGGAATGCTGAAAAACTCGCCTCGCTCGTGGCGGCCATCGGCGAGGCCGGCGGTGAGGCGAAGGCCTTCCCGTGTGATGTCTCGAATGGCGAGGCGGTGGCGGCGACGGTCGAAGCCGTTGTGGAAACCTTCGGCAGGCTTGACATCCTGGTCAACAATGCCGGGATCACGCGCGACACCCTGCTGCCACGGATGGGCGACGAAGAGTGGGATGAGGTCATCGCCACCAATCTTCGTGGCCCTTTTCTATTCATGCGGGCGGCGAGCCGGCCCATGATGCAGCAGCGGTATGGCCGCATCGTGAATGTCTCGAGCGTTTCCGGGATGATGGGGAATCCAGGCCAGTCCAACTACTCGGCTTCCAAAGCCGGCTTGATCGGACTGACGCGGACCGTGGCGAAGGAGTTGGCGGGTCGCAAGATCACCGTCAACGCCGTCGCTCCTGGCTTCATCGCCAGCGACATGACCGACGCCCTCGGCCCTGCACTGATGGACGAGGTGAAGAAGCGTGTGCCCGCCAAGCGACTTGGCGAGGCATCGGAGATTGCAGACGCGGTGCTGTTTTTGGCATCGCCCTCCATGGGCTATCTGACCGCACAGGTCTTGGTGGTCGACGGGGGATTGATTGGGTAGCTGCTGCACGGAAACCGTCTCGTGCGGGCAGGGTTGACGGTCTGGACAGCCT
The DNA here is from genome assembly GCA_029978905.1 of Planctomycetota bacterium. Lineage (GTDB taxonomy): Bacteria > Planctomycetota > Planctomycetia > Pirellulales > UBA1268 > M30B53. The sequence continues at coordinate 11,274 of JAPOIM010000001.1, read as the reverse complement.
CGGGAACAGCGGGTATTTTGCCTGCGTCACGCGCTGGTCGAGCACGGCAAAAAGCCTGTCGAGGCGGCGGTGTTTCTGTTTTTTGAACGAACATCGAAGCAGCGATCGCAGCAGTTGTTCGCAGGAGTTCTTGGCACCGCTTTGCAGCGGGTTTTTTGCAGACCGTTTTGAGCCTTGTGAGGGCGGCGATCGTTGGCCGCCGAGGCTGGCATCGATCAAACGCGATTAGAGGAGACGACACGTGGCATCTGTTCAGGAACGAGTGATTGAGATCGTGGCCGCCCAACTCGGGGCGAACAAGGACCAGATCACTGCCGAGACATCCTTCATTAATGACCTCGGTGCCGATTCGCTCGATACGGTGGAACTGGTCATGGAACTCGAGGAAGAGTTCAAGATCAACATTCCAGACGATGCCGCGGAGAAGATCCAGACCGTCGGTCAGGCGGTTGAGTTCATTGAGAAGAGCCAGGCTTAGTTCAGTCGAGGCAACTCTCGCCGTCTGAGGGACGGTGCAGGTGGGACTGTTCGTTGTCAGTCCCCGCAACCGCGGTTTCAGCTGAGCTGGCAGGATGAAGCGTCGTGTCGTGGTGACGGGCCTGGGAGTTGTGACGTCCCTTGGCCGAAAGGTCGACACGTTCTGGGAGCGGGTCGTTCGAGGTGACAGTGGGGTCGGTCCCATCACCCTCTTCGATGTCAGCGGCTACCGCGTCCAGTTCGCTGGCGAGGTGCCGTGGCAGCCGGAAGGGGAAGGCATTGCTCCCCCAAAGGAGTTGCGTCGTCTCGACCGCTTTACGCAGTTCGCGTTGGCAAGTGCCACGGATGCTGTGACCGACTCGGGGATCGATTTCTCCAAGGAAGATCCGTTCCGTTGTGGCGTCATCATCGGCTCTGGCATCGGCGGTTTGTCTGAGTTTGAGGCTCAGCACGAGCGGCTCCTGACAAAGGGGATCGACAAGGTCTCCCCCTTCACGATTCCGAAACTGATGGTCAACTCGGCGAGTGGCCATGTGTCGAGCAAGTACGGGATCAAGGGGCCGAATATGGCGGTCGCCACGGCCTGTGCCAGTGCCGCCAACTCCATGGGCGAGGCGCTGCGGACGATCCAGTCCGGCGATGCTGATGTGATGGTCACTGGCGGCAGTGAAGCGGCTCTCACTCCGATGGGACTGGCCGGTTTTCAGAACATGCGGGCGCTCTCCTTCCGAAGTGACGCTCCGCAGCAGGCAAGTCGTCCATTCGACGTTGATCGTGATGGATTTGTGCTTGCCGAAGGCGCGGGCGTGATTGTGCTCGAAGAGTTGGAGCACGCACGTGCCCGTGGGGCTCGCATCTACGCCGAATTGCTCGGCTACGGGGCAAGCGGGGATGCCGGTCACATTACGCAGCCCGATGAGCAAGGCACGGGGGCTGCTCGGGCGATGAGCATGGCCCTTCGCGATGCCGCTCGCTCGCCGCAGGATGTGCACTATGTCAACGCTCACGGAACGAGCACGCCGCTCGGCGACAAGGCTGAAACGGCTGCCATCAAGAGAGTTTTTGGTGAGCATGCCATGTCGCTCGCGGTGTCGAGCACGAAGAGCCAACTCGGTCACACGCTCGGCGCGTCGGGCGGCATTGAAATGGTCGTCTGCGCGTTGACGATCACGCATGGTGTGATCAGCCCCACGATCAATCTGGAAAACCCCGACCCCGACTGTGATCTCGACTACACGCCGAATGTGGCGCGGGAAGCCAAGGTTGATCTGGCAATGAGCAACAGTTTTGGTTTCGGCGGTCACAACGCGTCGCTCGTACTTGGGCGGCTTGACAGCTGAGCTTGCTGCCGCGTGGGCCTCGCGGGGCCGAACTCGCCTTGCAGGGGGCCCCTGCTCTCTCCTACGGTGCTGGCTTTCGGAGCTGCCCGTAGATGTTTCGAGCCCGTTTTCTTGTTGTCGCGACCCTCCTGCTGGTTTCCGCTCCAGCGGTGGCGCAACCGCCGCAGCCTGAGGTCGGGCCGGCGTCGGTCCTGCAGCCAGGGCTTGGGCCGCCACGATCCGGGTTGCAAACGGTCTCAGTGAAGCCCACATCGTGGACGGAAACCACGTCGTTGCCCGCGGAGGGGGGGCAGGTGCTCCAGGCCTACAGCATCGGCAGTTTCGTGGAACAGGCGGGTGTGGGGAGCGAACGTCTCGTGGTGGACTGGGTCTTACAAGACACGGGCTACCCGACCTGGCACGGCAGCCAACTCGCGGCCCTTGCGGCAGATGCCACCACCCTGACCTGTTTTCACGTCCCCGAGATTCAGGCACGCGTCGCGGATGTGGTGAATCGTTTTGTCGGCGATGCCGCCGCCCCCCACCGCTTTCTTGTGAGGGTGGTGGGGGTTGGGAGTCCTTCGTGGCGAGGCGATGTGGCGGCGGCGGTGCAGCCCCTGCCAACGACGACGCCTGGGGTGCAGGCCTGGATGATGCCTCGCGAGACGGCTGCCCTCTTACTCGCGACCCTCCGCGGTCGAGCCGACTACCGGGAAGTGCCTACCGGGCCCGTGCTGGCTGCGAATGGCCAGCCGGCGGTGATTTCCGGTGGACGTCGTCGGCCGTATGTGCGGGATGTTGCGACGGGAGTTCCAGGGGCGCCGGGTTGGCAGCCGATGACGAGCGAATGTGATGAGGGGCTCTCGGTGGAAGTGCAGCCACTGATCACCTCCGACGGCGGGGCTGTGGAAGCCGTATTTCGCTGTCGCATCGACCAGATCGAACGAATGGCGACGGTGGCGGTGGCGGTGCCGGCGGCCGACCGGGGGCAGGTCAACATCGAAGTTCCGCAGTCGTCGTCGGTTCGTGTCGGCGAACGTTTCCGTTGGCCAGCGTCGCAAGCGCTCGTGGTGGGGCTGGGGCTTGTGCCGTGGCCTGTGCCCGATCCTGCGAAGCCCGGCGGACCAACGCTGCTCCCGCCGGCCGCGATGCGAATGGACGTCTTGGTGGTGGTGGAGCCTCGGCTCGCTGCTCCCGCACCCGTGGTGGCAGGCTCGTGATCGATTCCCCATCATCTCGACAAGACAGGCATGGGAAAGGCATCCTATACTGCCCCGCCCTTCATCGTGCCGCGGTTCTGGTATGCCGCTCGTGGTCGTCGGCAGCTGTGCTGCCGACGACTCGCAACTTCCACCGTGGCGATGGCTTGCCTGCTTGGCCGATGAGAAATCGCACCGATGGCAATCGGATTTGATGAAACCCTGAACAGGAACTTGGTGCATGAGTTCGTCCGCACAGCGGCGCGTCGTGGTAACGGGCTTGGGAGTAGTGACTCCGCTTGGGCTCGACCTGGAGAGCGTGTTTGACGCGTTGGTGGCTGGTCGCAGCGGCGTCGGAACGATCGAGGCGTTTTCGACCGATGGGCTGCCCCTCCATCACGGGGGGGAGGCGAGCGAGTTTACGGGCGACATCGCCAACTACGGTCCGCTCGAAAGCGACCAGAAGCGGGCGATCCGCAAGGGGCAGAAGGTGATGTGCCGCGAGAGCCAGATGGCTGTGGCGGCCGCCCAGCGAGCGCTGCAGCACGCCGGCATCGTCAGCGGTGAACACAATCCGCCCCGCTTTGGCTGCGTGTTCGGCTCGGACTACATGCTGACGCTGCCCGGAGATTTCACTGCGTCAGTGGCACACTGCCGTGGTGATGATGGCAACTTTGCGTTTGACAAGTGGGGGGATGAAGGGCTGCCGCGGATGGCTCCGCTGTGGCTGCTGCTGTACCTGCCGAACATGCCCGCGAGTCATATCGCGATCTACAACGACCTCCAAGGCCCAAGCAACTCATTGACCATGCGGGAGGCGAGTGGCCATCTCGCGATTGGGGAGGCCGTCTCGACGATTCGCCGAGGTCGGGCTGACGTGATGCTGGCTGGAGCGACGGGCACCCGGATCCATCCGATGAAAACCGTGCACGCCCTGCAGAGCTGCCAGGTGGCGCTCGGGGAGGCACCTGTAGAGAGCCTGAGCCGGCCCTTCGATGCTGGCAGGTCAGGGATGGTGCTGGGCGAAGGGGCTGGGGTGTTTGTGCTGGAAGAGCTTGAGCATGCCCTGGCACGAGGGGCCACGATTCATGCCGAAGTGCTGGGGCATGCAGCCCGCACCGCCTGCGACGCGGCCTGTGTTGGGGATGACCGACGTGCGATCGGCCTCTCCCTGCAAGGCGCGCTCGACATGGCAGGCCTGCCACCCTCCAGTTTGGGGCATGTCCATGCCCGCGGGCTGAGCACGACACTCGGGGATCGAGGCGAGGCGGAAGCCCTCGTGGACGTCCTCGGTGAGGCCGTCGGTTCGATCCCTGTGGTGGCTGCGAAGAGCCACTTTGGGAACCTCGGTGCGGGGAGTGGCGTGGTGGAGATGGCCGCGAGCGTGATGGCGATGCAGAAGGGCAGCCTGTTTCCGCTGCTGAACTATGAGACGGCTGATCCCGCCTGCCCGATTCGTGCGGCAAGGGGGGGCGAGTCTGCAGGAGAGTCCTTCATCTCGGTTTCCGCCACGCCTCAGGGGCAGTCCGCGGCGGTCGTGATGGGGCGTTGGCAGGGCGTTGCCGGGTAGGTGGCCCATTGGCATGCGGCGGTCGCTGCCGTGGGTTGACAATTCGCCAGAGCCGCCGTACGGTGCCAGTTTCCGGCCGTGAGGCCGGGATCGGGCTGTACCGCTGGCTGCGGTCCTGGGAAAGAGGGTTTCGCTCCTAGGAAAACCGTTGAGGCGTCTCGCAAGGGACGCCCGGCGTCCATGACGAAAATGGCGTCGTCGAAGCCGGCATACGGCCCGGCACGACGTCCTCGTCCTATGTGGGCTCTCGCCACGTTGGCCGTGTCGCCAACGATCGAGAGCTAAGCCACGGGAGCGCCATGAAGCCCGACGAAATCCTTCGCGTCGTAGACGCGATCCACCGTGACAAGAACATCGACAAAGAGATCGTCTTTGGGGCGATCGAGTCGGCACTCGTTACGGCGCTCACCAAACAATATGGCGAGAACGCCGAGATTGTGATCTCCATCGACCGCGAGAATGGTCGTGTGAGTGGCACGCTCGATGGCGCCGAGATTGATACCCAAGAACTCTCGGGTCGCATCGGTGCGCAGACCGCCAAGCAGGTGATCATCCAAAAGATCCGTGAGGCTGAACGCGACGCGATTCATGACGAATATGAAGAGCAGGTCGGGTTCATGGTGTCTGGTGTGGTGACCCGCCATGAAGGGGCGATGGCGACCGTGTCCCTCGGAGGCACTGAAGCGATCCTCCCCCGAAGTGAGCAGATTCCGGGAGAGTCGTATCATCCGAACGAACGCATACGGGCCACAATCTTCGAGGTCCGTAAGCAGGGCAGCCGTGTGAAGATCATTCTTTCGCGGATTCGGCCTCAGCTTGTGCAGCGTTTGTTCGAGCAGGAGATTCCGGAGATTGCTGACGGCGTCATCGAAATCCGCGCGATCTCCCGAGAGCCTGGCTACCGCAGCAAGGTCGCCGTCATCAGTTCAGATGCTCGCGTCGACTGCGTGGGGGCCTGCGTGGGTGTTCGCGGCAATCGTATAAAAAACATCGTCGAAGAACTCGGTGGCGAGCGGATCGACATCGTGCGTTGGAGCGACGACCTGCAGGTGCTCGTGCCCAACGCCCTGCAGCCGGCAGAGGTGGATGAAGTGATTCTCTGCCAGATGCTCGGCCGTGGCATTGTCTTGGTGCGTGAGGACCAGCTCTCGCTGGCGATCGGCCGCCGGGGTCAGAACGTGCGGCTGGCGAGCAAACTCTGTGGCTGGGATATCGAGATCATGACCCGCGACGAACTCGATCAGCAGATTGAGAAGGCGGTCGAGGGCTTTGCGTCTATCGAAGGCCTTGAGCCGGAAGTGGCTGAGCGGCTCGTTGGCGAAGGCTTCCTCTCCTATGACGACTTGTCGGTGATCGAACCGGAAGACCTCATGGAGATGGGTGGGCTGTCGGAAGACGCGGTCGACGCGATCGTCACCGAGGCCGAGCGGCGGGCGGCGATTGCCGAGGAGGCTGCTGCCGATCAGCGTCGGCGTCAGCGTGAGCAGGAGCAGATCGACGCAGCTCAGGCCGCGGCACCGAGCGAAGCGGGTGCGGCAAGTGATGCTGCTGCGGAAGATAAGGGCTCCGAGGAAGCGGCTGCTGATGAGTCGGCAGACGCCGAAGCCGAGGCGACCGGAGACGAGGTTGCCGGGGCGGAGTGACGCGGCCGCAGCCGCGAGGGAACCTTCCCCGCGGGTGTCTCGGGATGCGTCGAACCCGGAAGCTGGATTCGATTTTTCTGTGACAAGGATGATACACTACGAAGCGAGATCAAGGATTCCAAAGGTGGAAGAGGTGAGGCACGTGGCAGAATGAGCGGACCATGCACGACGTCGTGAGGGTGTCGGCGCGGGTGTCACCGTGATGTTGGCGATGCAGAAAAGCACCGTGGCATCTCCGGTTCAAGACACGCCATGTTTGGCTGCAGGGCTTCCGGCCTGTCTGCGTCGATCGCAGGCGGCTGGTGAGCGAGCAGGTCATGCATGTTCGGCAACGCACGTGGTTTTCGCAGGTCGCGCATTCGTGCGTGAGGCCCTCTCTGTGGATGAGGAATCTGCAGCGGATGGACTTCTGCGTGCAGGTGTCACGCGGCGGAGTGTTCGACAAAAGGGTGTTCTGAGGCAGGACGAGCGGTTCGTGTTGGCTGGTTTCGCCAGTGGCACGGCCGGAAGGGTAGCGAGTGGCAGTTCGTATCTACACATTGGCCAAGGAGTTGAAACTCGACAGCAAAGAGCTCGTCGAGATGTGCTCCCGTGCCGGTATTCACGACAAGGGGTCAGCCCTCGCAAGTCTCAGCGACGACGAAGTCGCCAAGCTGCGGGAGTTCATTTCAGTAAAGTCGAAGCCGCCGGAGCGACCCTCGGTTGCCCAGGCCGCCGTCAAACCGACGCCCGCCACGACCGCCCTTCGGCGTGAAGACTACATCGCGCCGACCGGGGTGACCGGGCGGGCAGCGAGTGCTGTTCCGAGTGTTGCCGCAAAGGCACCAATCAAGCGATCAGGGAAGCCACCGGTTGAGCGTTCTTCCGCTCCTGTGCCTGTGCCAGTGCTGCCCCCCGCGGCGCCGGCTCCAGAGCCTTCCTCCTCTTCTCCGCCGCCACAAGCGCCCATAGAGCCTTTGCCGAAGCAACCGGTCCAGCCGCCGGCACCGGTTCCACCGCCGATGGCTCGCCCAGCGGCCTTCCAGAAGGATTTGGGGGGAACGAAGCCAGCGTCGCTCGACAAGCCGAGGCCGACCCTCAAGCCGAAGTCGACGACTGCGCGGCCTGCACCGAGGCCTGCCTTCAAACTCGCTCCGATGCCTGCCTTGAAAAAGCCGGCGGCGCGTACGTCGCAAGAGCCTGCTCCTCAGAAGCCTGACGTCAAGTTGCCGCTTGATGCGATCCGGAGTGCGAAGGCAGGCGGAGCAAAGCCGCTTGCGGAGCACATGCGGAAGCATGAACAGCGACAGGCCGACGCAGGTCGCTCGCGGCCCGGTGGCCCCCGTGGCGGCGAGCCAGTGGCCCCTCCGCTGATGGAGGCTGGCGGACGTCTACGCCGGTCACCACCCGCCAAGCCAGGTGGGCGTGGCGAAGGGGGAGACCTTCTTGGTGGTCGCGAGGTCCGGCAACTGGCCCGCAAGCGGTCCACAGATCGCCGTGGCCGCTTTGGCGACGACGACGATCGCGGCTCCCGTCGGCGGCGTCCGCGTCAGCAGCGGAAGACCGTGTCGACGGCCGCTCCGCGAAAGACCAACGCGTCGCTGCAGGTGCCGTGCACGGTGCGGGCGTTCTCCGAAGCGATCGGTTTGGGCGCGAGTGAGGTTCTTAAGCGGTTGTTGGCGTTTGGCATGGAAACCATGCCAAGCATGGCCATGATGCTCGACCGTGACACGGTCGAACTTTTGGCTGCTGAGTTTGGGGTCGAGCTTGATATCAAGACTCCGGAAGATCTTGAGAAAGAACTGCTCGCGGGCTTTGATGCGGTGGAAGAGGATGCGGCCCTCCGAACGCCTCGTCCGCCGGTCGTCACCTTCCTTGGTCACGTCGACCACGGCAAGACGTCACTGCTCGATCGTATTCTTGGCATTGATGTGGCCTCCCGCGAGAGCGGTGGTATCACGCAGCATATCCGTGCCTACACGGTGGACCGTGAAGACAACGAACATGAAAACAAGTCGGTGACGTTCGTTGACACGCCTGGGCATGAAGCGTTTACGCAGATGCGGGCTCGCGGAGCCAACGTCACGGACTGTGCCGTGATTGTGGTCGCCGCCGACGACGGCCTCATGCCGCAGACCGAAGAGGCGATTAGCCACGCCCGTGCGGCTGGCGTGCCCATCGTCGTCTGTATCAACAAGATCGACCTCCCGGGTGCGGATGTCGATCGGATCTACCAGCAGCTTGCCGCCAACGAACTCCTTCCATCGGAGTGGGGTGGTGAGACGGAAGTGGTCAAGACAAGTGCGTTGACCGGCGAGGGCGTCGAAGATCTCCTCGAGACTCTCCTCACGATCGCCGAACTCCATGACCTGCGAGCGAATCAGGATCGTGAAGCGGCGGGCGTCTGCTTGGACGCCTCGGTGCACGAAGGACGCGGTGTGGTGGCCTGCCTGATGGTGCAGAAGGGCACGCTGCGTGTGGGTGATGCGATTGTGTGTGGTGAGGCGAGTGGTCACGTGAAGTCGATGACCGACACGCTCAACCGTCGAAAGCGGTTTACCGAGGCCGGGCCTTCGCGGCCTGTCTTTGTGGCCGGTCTCGACACAGCACCTGCCCCGGGTGAACGGTTCTACGTGGTGGAGTCGATCGCCAAGGCTCGTGAGGTGGCGGTCAAGCGAACCGGTCTTCGTCGTGAGTCTCACCTGTCGAAGCAGCCCGTGCACGTCACGTTGGAAAACCTCTTCGATCGCCTGGATACCGACAAGAACAAGACGCCGATTCTCAACCTCATCATCCGTGCCGATGTGCGCGGGTCGATCGAAGCCATTCTCAAGGAACTCGAGAAGCTTGAGCATCCGGAGGTTGGCGTGCGAGTTTTGCAGTCGACGGTGGGCGGGATCACCGAGGCCGACGTCGCGCTGGCAGATGCTTCTGATGCCGTGATCATTGGCTTCAATGTGGCTCCCGACGAGCGAGCACGCTCGGCGGCTGATGACCGTGGCGTTCAGATTCGCCGGTACGACATCATCTATCAGGTGACCGACGACTTGCGGAATGCCCTTGAAGGAATGCTTGCTCCCGAGCGTCGGGAGGCGGAGCTTGGCCGTGCGTTGGTGCAGCGAACCTTCTCGGTCAGCCGCTATGGCGTGATCGCTGGGTGTCGCGTGATCGGTGGCACGATCTACCGAAACGCTCGGATGCGAGTTGTCCGCGACAGCGTTGTTCTGGGCGACTACGCGATCGATTCGTTGCGGCGAGAGAAGGACGACGTCCGTGAGGTAAGGGATGGTCTTGAGTGCGGCATCAAGTTGGCCGGCTTCAATGACATCAAAGAGGCTGACATCCTCGAGTGCTATCGCATCGAGGAGGTTGCCCGGACGCTCTCGTGAGGCTTGACGCGTGAGCACGAGACGACTCCTCAAGGCTGCCGAAGCGGTCCGGGAAGTGGTAAGCATGGCGATCCTCACTTCGGTGCGAGATCCACGTGTCCGTGACGTGACCGTGACTCGCGCGGAGATGGCGCCCGACATGCGATCCGCGACCGTGTATGTGTCGATCATGGGCAGCCCCGCCAAGCAGCAAACGGCCCTTCGTGGGCTGGCAAACTCGGCGGGATTTCTCCAGTCGAGAATCGCGGACTCGATCGACACGAGGTACACGCCGAAGTTGCGGTTTGAACTCGACAAAGGCCTCAAGCACGCTCTCGAGATCGATCAAGTGCTTCGGGAAGTCCTTCCGCCGGAGCAAGCCGTGGACACGGAGACTGACGGCGGCCAGCCGGCTCCGCATGAGTCCGCAGAGCCACCGCAGCTGCCGGATCCATCGGAGAGTTGAGAGGCCCTCGTGGCCGCCGAAGCGAAACGGTCGTGACGGCGAGGCCGCGTTGGGAGGGAGAAAGAATTCAGGTTCGCGAGAGTCGTAGGAACACGCATGGCCACGCCCACACGCACACAGCTTCTCACCAAACTGCAAAAAGTTCTCAAGCAGAACTACAAGCCCGTTTTGCCAGACACTGGTCGGCCCGTGCTCGAGCAGGCGATGTTTGCCTGCTGTCTTGAAAACGCAGGTTACGAAGCGGCCGAGAAGGCCTTCACGCGGCTAGGTGAAAACTACTTCGACCTCAACGAAGTCCGCGTGACGACGGTGGCCGAACTTGCTGATGCCCTGCAGCACGTGCCTGATCCGGCTCGCGCGGCCCTGTCGCTGCGGCGAGTTCTGCAGAGTGTATTCGAGTCGACATACAGCTTCTCCCTTGAGCATGCCCGCAAAGGGGCGATTGCCAATGGAATCAAAGTCTTGCAAGGTCTCCAGGGCGTGCCGGAGTTTGTCACGTCGTTTGTGGTGTCGACCGGTCTCGGCGGCCACGCGATTCCACTCGATGATGGTGCGTTGGCTGTGCTCTGGCTCTCTGGCCTGATCACTCAGGAAGAGTACGACGCGCGTTCCGCGCCGTGGCTTGAGCGGGCCATCCCCAAGAAAGAGGGCAAGGAGTTTTCCTCGTTGCTCCATCAGTTGGGAGCCGACCTGCTGGCCAACGTGCATTCCCCCGCGATTCGCAAGTTGATTTTGGCCATCAACCCCGACGCCAAAGATCTCTTTCCGAAACGCGGTGCCTCGCTCGAGCCTCCAAAGCCCGCTGCCGGATCGCCAGGATTGGATGCAGGGCCGTCAGAAGAACACCGTCCCGCAGGGCCGCAGGCAGCTGCGAGGCCGGTTGGGAAGACGCCAATGCCTCCCCCGGGTGCCGGGCCCAAGCGCACGGCTGACGGCAAGTCTGGCAAGTCTGGGCCGAAGCCCTTTGTTGTGAAGCCCAACATGGCTCGTCCGCTTCCGGTGGCCCCGGAAGTTGTTGAGGAGCCGGCTGTCGAAGCCAAGCCCGCTGCGAAGAAGAAGGCTGGGGCCGCCAAGGGCGACACCGCTCCCTCCAGCAAGGCCGCAGCGAAGAAGGCAGCTCCTGCCAAAGAGGAGCCTAAAGAAGAGCCTAAAGAAGAGCCTAAAGAAGAGCCTAAAGGGTTGGTCACTTCGCTCCCCAATTCAATGGTCAATTTCTCGGCGACGACATAGGCACGAATGATGGCGACATGAGC
>JAPOIM010000019.1 GCA_029978905.1 Planctomycetota bacterium | reverse complement strand
CCTTCAAAGCTGAGCTCACCAGATTCATCGACCACACCCTCTCACAAAAATACAACGGTGTCTCTGCACCGCGGCTCGTGCTCTTCACGCCCATTGGCCATGAACACCTCGGTGCCAAAGACCATGCCAAGCGGCACTTCCCGGACGGCACCACCCACAACGCAAACCTCCGCCTCTACGCAGCAGCCATGCAGGAGGTCTGCCGCGAGAAGGGCGTGCCGTGCATCGATCTTGTGCGGCCATCTCTCGAGGCCTACGAACGGACACCTACGCCACTGACGGTGGATGGCATCCACCCCAACGCCGCCGGCGACCGGGTGCTCTCGGAAATCATCGACGAAGCACTCTTTGGCACGCACCCCAACCGCAACGAGCGATCCCTCGCCCGGCTGCAGCTCGCTGTCGCCGACAAAAACTTCCACTGGTTCAACCGCTACCGCGTGACCGACGGCTACTCCACCTATGGCGGCCGAGCCTGGCTGAAGTTTGTCGGTGGGCAGACCAACTACGAAGTTGGCCAGCGCGAGCTCGAGTATCTCGATGTGAAGACGGCCAACCGGGATCGCCGCATCTGGGAAACCGCCGCCACGCTCGACAACCCCGACGCCCCACTGCCATCCGTCGACGAGGTGGGGCTGCCCGACCTGATCGACGTGCAAACCAACAAGCCCGGGAGCCTGGAGGGCGGCAAGCACGCCTTCCTCTCCGGCGAAGAGGCGATCGGCAAGATGACCGTGCACTCGGGCATGCGGGTGGAGCTCGTCGCGGATGAAACGCAGTTTCCAGAACTGATCAACCCTGTGCAGATGGCCTTCGACACCGCCGGCCGCCTGTGGGTCGCCGTCTGGCCGACCTATCCGCACTGGCGGCCCGACGAAGCGATGAACGACAAACTGCTGATCCTGGAAGACACCGATGGTGACGGCCGTACGGATCGTGTGAAGACGTTTGCCGACGATCTCCACAACCCCACCGGCTTTGAGTTTTGGGGCAAGGGGGTAATCGTGGCTCAGGGTCCGGACGTGCTCTACCTCGAAGACACCGACGGCGACGACCGCTACGACATCAAGGAACGGATCATCCGCGGCCTCGACACCGCCGACACCCACCACACCGCCAATAGCTTCACCTTCGATCCGGCAGGAGCCCTCTATTTCCAAGAGGGCACCTTCCACCACTCCCAACCCGAGACCCCCTGGGGCTCGCCGGCCCGCGTCGCCAACGGCGCCGTGTTCCGCTACGAGCCGCGAACCGGCAAGGTCGGCCTCTACACGAGCTACGGCTTCGCCAACCCCCACGGCCATGCCTTCGATCACTGGGGCGACGACATCGTGGTCGACGGCACGGGGTCGGTACCCTACTGGGGCAGTGTGTTTTCCACGCGGCTCGACGGGCTCGCCAAGCACGGCGGGGCTCCCAGCGTTTACCAGCAGCGGACGCGGCCCTGCCCGGGCATCGAGTTTCTCTCGAGCCCACACTTCCCGACAGAGATGCAGGGCAACCTCCTCGTCGGCAACGTGATCGGCTTTCAGGGGATCCTGCGATACACGTTTGAAAAGCCGTCCGATGCCGCTGCCGACGCCTACCCAGTGGCGGTTGAGGCCGAGCCGATCGTGTCCTCCAGCGACGTCAACTTCCGCCCAGCCGACCTCGAGACCGGCCCCGATGGCGCGATCTACTTCACCGACTGGCAGAACCCGATCATCGGCCACATGCAGCACAACCTCCGCGACCCCAGCCGCGACCGGCAGCACGGCCGCGTGTACCGGGTTGTGATGGAAGACCGTCCGCTGGCGGAGGTCGTGTCGATGACCGACCGCTCGGTGGAGGACCTCATCGGCCTGCTCTCGCACCCGACCGACCGCGTGCGGTATCGGGCCAAACTTGAACTGGCGGGCCGCGACGAAGATGAAGCGGTCCCCGCACTGCATGCCTGGCTCGACAGCCTCGACACCAACGAGGCAGGCTATGAACACCATCGGCTTGAAGGCCTCTGGGCTCTGCGTCACTTCGATCAGATCCCCATCGACCTGCTCGATGCGGTGCTCACCGCCGACGACTACCGCAGCCGCGCCGCCGGCCTGCGGGTCCTCGCCTCCATCGTCGACCGTGTGCCAGAGGCGCACGCGATGGTTGTTCGCGGAGCCGCGGACCCCCACCCTCGCGTGCGGCTCGAGGCCCTCCGTACCGCCTGCGAACTGCGGACTCCCGAGGCGATCGAAGCCCTCGCGATCGTCGAAACGTTTCCGGGCGACCGCTTCATGGCCTACGTCAAGAACGAAGCAGCCCGTGTGCTCGTGCCGGCCTTTGAAGCAGCGCGGAACGGAGGTGACTCCCTCGCCTTCTCCACCGATGCGGGCTGGGGCTATCTGTATGGCTCGATGAGCAACGACGAGCTGGCTGGCGAACCGCGGAGCCTCCCGATCTACCGCGAGATGCTGTTGCGACCTGGTCTTGATGAGCGTCTCCGCACGGAAGCGGTTGAGCAGATCGCCGAGGCCGAACAACGGAGCGTCGTGGCGGTGGTGGCCGACGCGTTTCGTGCGCTCGACTCGCGTGACGGCTCCGTCGACACGCCGACAGTTTTTGATCTGATTCGCGTGATGCTCAGCCGTCCCACCGAGCAACTCGCGGAACTTCGCGACGACATGCAGCACCTCGCCACCTCCGCGGTGCGGCCGATCATGCGGCAGATTGGCTACGTGGCCTTGATGACGATCGATGCCGCCTCGGGCAGCGACTCCGTCGAGCAGGTCTGGTCGCTCGCCAGCCAAGATCCGCGACGGCTCGTCGACCTGATCGCAGCCTTGCCGCTGGTCAGCGACGCGGGTGTCCGTGTGACGCTGGCCGATCGCGTGATTCCCCTGCTTGAGCAGTCGGGCAGCAGCGACGATAACGAGCCCGGTTCCCATGGCCGCTACGTGCGCGTCGAGCTCCCGGGTCGTGGACGCACGCTCACGCTGGCCGAGGTCGAGGTCTTTGCGGGGGGCAGCAATGTCGCCCGCGGTGGCAAAGCCTCCCAGTCGAGCACAGCGCACGGTGGAGACGCATCGCGTGCCATCGATGGAAACCGCAACCCGGCCTACGCCGGGGGTGGCCAAACGCACTCCCAAGAAAACTCCGAAAACCCCTGGTGGGAGGTCGACCTCGGTGGCGAACACCGGATCGAACGGATCGCCATCCACAACCGTGGGGAAGGTGACCTGACCAACCGGCTCAATGGCTTCACGCTCGTGGTGCTCGACGGCAACCGCGCGGAAGTCTTCCGCATCGAAAACCAGCCGACGCCTTCGCTTGCTTCAGAGTTCCAGCTGATCAGCGAGAAAGCGCGTTTGGCTTCTGCTATCCGCCGGGCGGCATTTGCGGCGCTGGTGTCGATTCCTGGACGGGAGGCAGATGCGTTTCGCCTGATCGCTCCGTTTATTCGCAGCGGTGTTGAGCGTGACGCGGCGATTACCGCGCTGCTCACGATTCCGCATGAGAAGTGGCCCACCGAGGAAGCGGGGGGACTGCTTGAGCCACTCGTGGCCTGGCTCCAGGCCTCGTCGGCCGAACAGCGAGCCAGCGATGCGGGCCTCGCCGCCTGGCAGTTTGCAGAAAACGTGAGTCGTCTGCTGCCCGTGGCCGAGGGCGGCAAGGCGCGGGCGATTCTCGCCGAACTGGGTGTGCGGGTGGTGCGGATCGGTACGGTCTATGAGCGGATGGCCTACGACCGCGAAACGATCGCCGTGCAGGCGGGGCGTCCGGTGCTGTTTGTGCTCGAAAACATCGACGCGATGCCGCACAACTTCGTCATCACCAAGCCGGGCGAAATGGCCCGCCTCGGTGAGCTCGCTGAAGCCCAGTCGCAAGATCCTGACTTTGCGAGACGCAACTTTGTCCCGAACGATCCTGCCGTGCTTGCGGCGGGCGGGCTGATGCAGCCGCAGACCTCACAACGCCTCGCCTTTGAGGTGCCCACCGAGCCTGGCGTGTATCCCTACGTCTGCACCTATCCCGGCCACTGGCGGCGGATGTTTGGGGCGATGTATGTCGTCGATGATCTCGAGGCCTACCTCGCCGATCCGGCAGCCTACCTCGCAGCCCATCCGCTTGAGGTGCAGGATGAGCTTCTTGCGGATCGGAAACCGCGCACCGAATGGACGTTTCCCGACCTTGAGGCCAGCGTGGCCGCGATGGAGAAAGGCCGTTCCTTTATTCACGGCCGCGAGCTCTTCCGCACGGCCAGTTGCGTGGCTTGCCACAAGCTCGGTGACGAAGGCAACGATTTTGGTCCCGAGTTGGCAAAGCTCTCTGCTGACATGACGGCGATCGAAATCACTCGTCACATTCTCGATCCGTCACTGAAGATCGACGACAAGTATCGCTCCAACACGATTCTCACCGACGACGGCCGCGCCCTCACCGGCCTTGTTGTGGAAGAGACGCCAAGTGAAATCGCCCTTGTCGAAAACCCGCTGGCAAAAGCGGAGCCGGTGCGGATCAAGAAGAGCGAGATCGACGAACGGACGCTGGCCCCCGTTTCGATCATGCCCAAAGGCCTGCTCGATCGCCTGACGCGAGACGAAGTCCTCGACTTGATCGCGTATGTGGCCTCCCGCGGTGACGAAGCGAGCAGCCTCTTTAGCCCTGATGGCTGCCCGCACCACACCGACGCTCCGCACGGTGCAGACGGCAAGTAAATCGCGACTTCCTCAGGTTCCTGACATCCACCACACCTCGGACACAAAAGAGAGACCACATGACGGAAGGCTCACACGGCTCACAGGTGCGACCCCTCGACTCCATCGAGCGCCGCGTGCTCGGGGTGTTGATCGAAAAAGCCAAGACCACTCCCGACGCCTATCCGCTCTCTCTCAATGCCGTGGTCACCGGTTGCAATCAGAAAAGCAACCGCGATCCGGTCATGACGCTCGACGAAGAGCAGGTGACCCGTGCACTCAACAGCCTGCGGGCAAGTGGGGCCGTCGCCGAGGTCTACGGCAGTGGGCGATTGGCCCGTTACCGGCACCTGGCCTACGAATGGCTCGCCACCGACAGAGAGCCCCCCAAGGAAGAAGTTTCGATCCTCGCGGAACTGCTGCTGCGTGGCGCCCAAACCGAGGGTGACCTCCGCGGACGGGCAAGCCGCATGGACCCGATTTCCGATCTCGACACGCTGCGGAGCCTCCTCGACGCGATGGCGGCGAAGGGCTTGATCAACTGGCTCTCTCCTCCAGGCCGTGGCCGCATGCTGACGCACGGCCTGCTCACTCCTGAGCAGTTGGCGAAAGTGCAGGCCAAACTCGGCACGGCGATCACCGCCGCAGCGGAAGTCTCCGCGGCCCACAGTGCGCCGGCCATCACGTCGCCTTCAGCCGTACCGCCTGCGAGCACCCCGCCTGCAGAACCGGCCGACGGCTCCTCACTGCAGGATCGTATCGTCGCGCTCGAAGCGACGGTCGAGGCTCTCACCGCCCGACTGACAGCTCTTGAAGAGTTGCTGTAGCAAAACTTCTCGCACAGCACACGCGAACCACGCTTGGCGATCGCACAATCCGTACGTTCGTTTCGGTCTGAAATCGTACGACGTCGACTCCAACGATTGGCTGGACCTGCCGATCCAAGAAGAGGTTGGCGACTGCGAGAGATAGGAAGCACGGGCCGAAGGTCACGGTCCCGTAATCCTTTCCTTCGCGGCGCCGTTCTTCTTCAGCAGGCGGGTTTTCACGATCACAAGGGTTTTCACGATGTCGTATTCGACGCAGGAGGACGCGGGGAGTCGTCCGGGGACCGGTGTCTCAAAAGTGGCCATGGTGAGTGCGGGTGTTGCGCTCATGTTCGCCTACGTTTTCTTTGTGCGGCCAGCACGTCAACAGATCGATTCACTCGAAGGGCAGGTCAACCGTTTGGTGACAGCTGTCGACGCGCTCAACTCCTCCCGCAAGGATGTGGCGGCTGGCACCAGCCTGCTGGCCCGTCTTGAGGCGCAGAAGGTACGCCTCGATGCCGCCGAGAAGGCCGTGGCACGCTACGAAGCCCTCCAAAATCGTCTCGCCGTGCAAAACGCGAAGGCCGACCGGTCCTTTGCGATTCTCAACCGTCTCGACGAAGTGCATGGCGATCTCCAAGCCAGCAGCGATCAGCTTGACGAAGTGGTCGCCACGCTCGAAAAGGTCGACGAACTGCAGCAGTCGATCCTCGCGGGTCGCGGTCGGCTGGAAGCAGCCTCTGCCACGCTCGGACGGATGGAAGATCTGCACGCATCGATTCTTGCCACACGGTCCTCCATCGATGCTGCGGTCGTTACCCTCGACGCCAGCGACGCGATGCTCTCTCGCTTTGATGATGTGCATGGTGATCTGCTGGCCAAGGGGCCGGCGATTGACGCCACGCAGGCGACGATCGAAAGAGTCGAGGCGATTCATGACGACGTGCTCGCGACTCGTCCAACCCTTGACGCTGTCGCCCAGACGCTCCGTCGCATCGGTGGGCTGCACCAGGAAGTCCTCGCGGGTCGTCCCGCTCTCGACGAGACCGAGGCGATGCTGGGGCGTGTGGCCGGACTGCATGACGACTTGATCGAAACGCAGACCTCGATCGACGCCTCGTTTGCCGCCGTGGAGAATGTTGACGGGCTGCTCGCTCGCGTGGTGACCTCTGCCGAAGCGACCGACAAGGTGGGCCGTTCGCTCGACCGGATCGATGCTGTGTCGTGCGACCTGCACGCTGCCCTTCTGTGGCTCGATGACGCTGCCTCCACCGCGGAGGGTCTCAACGAGCTGTGTGAGTCGCTGGCTGAGCAGCGAAGTGCTGTTGAGGCTGCAGGGACCGACCTCGACCGGGTCGTCAACCTGGAGTCACGGCTCGCTTCCATCGCTGCCAACCTGGGCGATGCCGAGCAAACGCTCGTAGCTTTGGATGATCTCCGCAGCGAGATGGTGCACGCCGTCAACACCGTTGGAGGCCTGCGTCGGTTCATGGTGGACCTGATGTTGCTCGAGCCCACCGTCACCCGTGCGGTGCAGGCTCTCGATCCCGTCGTCGAGTTCACCCACGCTGGTCGGCTGATCGGCAAGGGGAGCATGGCGATTCTGTCTGCCACGAACACCGACTCGGCCTCACAGCCCGTGCTCGGTGTCGCTCAGGCTGGAGACGACGAGACCCGCTGATCCCGTGCGTCGGAAGAAACGCTGAAGAAGAACAGGGGGCGGCCATGCATTCGTGCACGGCCGCCCCCCTCTTTTTGCGCCCTCGCGGTTTCTGCTCCCTTTCTCGGGCGTGTGGGGGTAGAATTTGGAGTGAGAAAGACTCAGCGAGGGGAGCACCGCATGCGTATCGGCTTTGGACGTCTTTGCAACCTTGTTGCCGCGCTCGGGGCCGTGCTCGTGCCCCTTACGCTGATGGCGGCCCCCTCGCCGGAAGACCTCGAGTTTTTTGAAAAAGAAGTCCGGCCGCTGCTGCGAACGCACTGCAGCGAGTGCCACACGGGAACGGCCGCTGAGGCAGAAGGTGGCCTCTCTTTCGACACGCGAGCCGAATTCCTAGCCGCCGAAGGCATCGCGGTGGCGGGCGATCCGGACGCGAGCCTGCTTGTCGATGTGGTCCACTACGACAGCGACCTGCAAATGCCCCCTGATGGCAAACTTCCCAACGAGGCCATCGCCGTCATCGAGGCGTGGGTGCGTCGCGGCCTCCCCTGGCCGGAAGATGGGAGCCAGGCCGTTGCGGCGAGCTTCGATCTGCATGCCCGAAAGAACGCTCACTGGTGCTGGCAGACACCGCAAGCCGCGTCGCCCCCGAGCGTCACCCACACCTCCTGGATCCGTCACGATCTCGACCGCTTTGTGCTCGCGCGGCTAGAGGCTGCCGGCCTTTCTCCTGCTACTGAAGCCACACCCGCGCAGCTCGTGAGGCGCGCCGCCGAAGTGCTCACAGGCCTGCCCCCAAACGCCGCCGACGTGGCCCGTGTAGCGAACGACGCCGATCCCCACGCCTTCGACCGCTACGTTGACGAACTGCTCGCCTCACCTCACTTCGGTGAGCGGTTCGCCCGGCATTGGCTCGATGTCGTGCGTTACGGCGAGACGCGCGGACACGAGTTTGACTACCCGATCCCAAACGCCTGGCAGTATCGCGACTGGGTCATTCGCGCTTTCAACGCCGACCTGCCGTATGACCAGTTTGTTCGGGAACAGATTGCTGGGGACCTGCTCGCCGAGCCACGCGTGTCGGCCAGTGGTGGTGATGAGTCGATCCTCGGCACTGGCTTCTGGCTGCTCGGCGAAGAGGTGCATGCCCCGGTTGACATCCGCCAAGACGAAGCTGATCGGATGGACAACCGCGTCGATACGTTTGGCAAGGCTTTCCTCGGGATGGCCCTTGGCTGCGCCCGTTGTCACGACCACAAGTTTGATGCCCTCTCCAACGAGGACTACTACGCCATCGCGGGAATGGTGAAGTCGAGCAGCTACCGCCAGGTCGCTTTTGAAAGCCTCCCCGCCAATCGGCAGGTGATCTCAAAGCTCACCGATACGGAGACCGCAGTCCAACCGAAGCTCCGCCAACTCGTGGCAGAACTGCTGAAGCCGCATCTCGATGCTCCGCTCACCTTTTCAGCAAACGATGCGGAGCTGACAGAAGGAGAAGTCACGCTCGCCGACTTCACCCGCGGCGCAGCCTCGACACGCCTCACCGGCGATCCCGCCTGGGAGTTGGTCTCACCCGGCGACGTGCAGGTTGTGCGTGGTGCCGACGGCGGACAGCCCCTGGTTTCGATCGCGAGCATCGGCCACGCCCACAGTGATCCGGTGTGGGCGACCACACGCACCACCGGCGAGCGCGATCCGGGCCCGTTGGGCGGAGTGGACCGAGCTGGACGGTTGCTGCGCACCCCACAGAAGCGAATCACCGGTGGCGTGCTCTGGCATCGCGTTCGAGGGCATGTGCAGATCTTTGCCGCGGTCGACAGCCATGTGCTGCTGCAGGGTGGACCGATCTACGGCAGCCACGCGATCACTGTCGACACCGGCGGAGAGTGGCAGTGGATCAAGCAAGACATGCGGAAAGATCTTGACTGGAGCAGTGGCCACACGGTGCATGTGGAGTACGCTGCCGTCGCCGGCTCGCTTGAGGTCGCCGAAACGGTCGCCACGCTCGAGCAGCCCACGCGGCCTGAGCCAACAGCCGCTGCACAGGCCAACGCCATCCTTGCCGGTGACGCGATCGATTGGGCGAGTCCTGCAGCCGCACCACTTTTGGCCGCAGCTGACACGCATGCTCAGGCCCGTGCAACGATTCTTGCGGAAGCAAAGCTGGAGTCGGCCACGGCGCCTGCGCTCCTCGACGGCAATGGCTTCGACTGGCACGTGCTGCTCAAGGGCTCCGCCGCGCGTCCGGGTGACCTGGCACCTCGACGATTCCTGGAGGCGATTGACGGCGCCACGCAACCCGCCTGGCCAGAAGAGTCCTCCGGCCGGTTGCTCTTGGCGGAGCGGGTGCTTGATCCTGGCAATCCGCTGACCTCGCGGGTGATCGTCAACCGCGTGTGGCACCATCTCTTCGGGCGTGGGCTCGTCCCCACCACAGACAACTTTGGTGTGCTTGGCGAGGCGGCGGCCGATCCGCTCGCCCAGTCGCTCCTCGACAGCCTAGCTGTTGAGTTCCGTGAAGAAGGCTGGAGCCTCAAGCAACTCATTCGCAAGATCGTCACCTCCAGCACGTGGCGAATGTCGACAGCGCGTGATCCCGCAGCCGTTGAACAGGATCCGCTCAACCTGCTGCTCCACCACTACCCCTTGCGACGACTGGAAGGGGAGGCGATCCGCGATGCGATCCTCGCCGTCTCCGGCCGACTCGACCGCACCGTCGGGGGCCCAAGCGTGGAGGTGTTCATCGCTCCGTATCACGAGGGGCGAGGCCGCCCGGGCTCTGGCCCGCTCGACGGTGCCGGGCGTCGCAGCCTCTACACGAAGGTCCGCCGCAACTTTCTGCCATCGTTGCTGATTGCTTTCGACATGCCGGTTCCGTTCCAGGCACGTGGCCGCCGCAACGTGACCAACGTCCCGGCGCAGGCCCTGGCGCTGATGAACGATCCCTTCGTGGCAGAACAGGCCACGCAGTGGGCCCGAAACACACTCGCTGATGCGTCACTTACGACGACAGACGACCGCGTGGAGGAGATGTATCGCGAGGCGTTTGCGCGAAATCCTGATGCCCAGGAGCATGCCGCAGCGATCGCCTTCCTCGAACACCAATCGTCGCTGCACGGGGAGTCCTTTGCGGAGAACCCGCGACAGGAGGCCGCCTGGGCAGATCTTGCGCACGCGCTCTTCAACGCCAAGGAGTTCATCTTCTTGCCGTGAGCGCGCGGCACCTTTGATTCCCACAACGACTGCTCGCAAGGACTGACCATGGCTCGCTCTTCTTATCACTGTCGCCGCTATCGACCTCTTCCGCTCTCTCGCCGCGAGCTGCTGCGCCAGGCGGGCTGTGGCTTCGGTGCCATGGCTGCCTCAGCGCTCTTGATGCGTGACGCCGCGCGGGCCGCGGTCACCCCAGCTGTGACCACCTTGCATCTCCCTCAGCGCGCGAAGAGCGTGATCTTCCTCTATATGGATGGGGGCGTGTCGCAGGTCGACGCCTTTGACCCCAAGCCACGACTGGAAGCCGATGCGGGCAAGAACCCCCGTGATCTCTTTAAGGTCGACGCCACGCAGTTCAACAACGTCGGCACGGTGCTCCCGAGTCCCTGGAAGTTTCAGCAGGCGGGTGAAAGCGGGATTCCGATGAGCGACCTCTTTCCGCATATCCGGGAGCATGTCGACGATCTCGCCGTGATCCGATCGATGACCAGCGAGTTTCCCGAACACACCAACGCCAACTACTTCCTGCACACTGGCAGTGGCCTGCAGGGGCGACCGAGCATGGGAGCCTGGACGACCTACGGTCTTGGGAGTGAAAACGAAGAACTGCCCGGCTACATGGTGATCAATGGGGGCCTGATTCCGCCGGGTGGGCTCGACAACTTCACCAACGGGTTTCTTCCCGCCACCTACCAAGGCTCCGTGGTAAAGCCCACACCCACAGGCTTGGCCAACGTGCAGCGTCGCGATGCCAGCCCCGAGCACCAGCGAGCAAAGATCGACCTCGCCCGCTCACTTGATGCAGGCTTCGCCAAGCGAATCGCGGGGGAAGCCGCTCCACCCGATGCCTTGGAGAGCGCGATCGCCAATCAGGAGCTGGCCTTCCGGATGCAGACCGAGGTGCCCGACCTTCTCGATCTCTCCAGTGAAACCACGCTCACGAAGCAGGCCTACGGCATGGAGGCTGCGTACGAACCCACGAAGATCTTCGCGGCCGAATGCCTGCTGGCCCGGCGGATGGTTGAACGTGGCGTGCGGTTCATCGAACTCACCTGCCCAAACGTCGGCGCGGACCGCTGGGACCAACACGGCAACCTTCGCGAAGGGCATGCCAACAACGCCCGCGCCGTTGACCAGCCGATCGCCGCCCTCCTCAGTGACCTCAAAGACCGCGGTCTGCTCGACTCCACGCTCGTCGTGTTCAGCGGCGAGTTTGGGCGGACCCCGTTCGCGCAAGGCTCAGATGGCCGCGACCACAACCCACAGGCTTTTTCAATGTGGATGGCTGGCGGCGGGGTGAAAGGGGGCACCGTCGTGGGAGCCACCGATGACTACGGCTACCGCGTCGTGGAGAAGAAGTTCATGATCCACGACCTGCACGCCACGATGCTGCACCTGATGGGCATCGACCACGAGCGGCTCACCTATCGCTTTAGCGGCCGCGACATCCGGCTGACCGACGTCTATGGCCACGTGATCACCGACGTCCTCGCCTAGCCGGCCCCTCTCGTTCACTCGGCACCCGATCCCCAGAGGCATACCCGTGAAGGAAGCACTCCTGCTCACGCTCGTTCTCGTTCAGGGTGCGATGGCCGCCGACGTCTTTCCCGAGCCTTACAACAGCCAACAGGGGAGCGAATCGCCACTGTCTGCCGTCGAGGCGGCCGCAGCGCTCGAGGTGCCAACTGGGTTTCAGGTCGACCTGCTGGCGTCTGAGCCCACGCTTCGCAACCCAATTGCCGTGAGCCAGGATGCCCGCGGCCGGCTGTGGGTGGCCGAAAATTTCACCTACGCCGAGGGAAGCGTGCGGTTTGATCGAAGCCTCCGCGATCGGGTGCTCGTCTTCGACGACGTCGATGGCGACGGACGGCTCGAAGAACCTGTGGTGTTTGCTGACAACCTCCAGCTCCTCACGAGCGTAGCAGTGGGGTATGGAGGCGTGTGGCTCTGTTGCCCTCCGCAGGTGTTGTTTATTCCTGATGCCGACGGCGACCTTGTGCCGGATGGCCCCGCAGAGGTGGTTCTCGACGGCTTCGATATCGGGCCCTCGAGCCACCACAACCTTGCCAACGGCTTGGCCTTTGGTCCTGACGGATGGCTGTACGGTCGTTGTGGCCACTCCTGCCCTGCCCGCATCGGCCCGCCCGGCACGGCCGACGACCAGCGGCTCGACATGGAGGGAGGGATGTGGCGTTACCACGTGGAGCGGAGGCAGGCGGAAGTGCTGACGACCGGCACCACCAACCCTTGGGGCCATGACTGGACCGCCGAGGCCGAGTGTTTCTTTGTGAACACGGTCAACGGTCATCTGTGGCACATGATCCCTGGCGCCCACTTCGCACAAGCCAACGGCATTGATCCCAACCCCCTCACCTACGAACTCATCGATCAGCATGCCGACCACTACCACTTCGACACTGGAGCGGGCTGGCAGGCCTCCCGAGACGGCGCCGCCAACAGTCTCGGCGGCGGCCACGCGCACAGCGGATGCCTGATCTACCAAGGCACAAACTGGCCCGGCGAGTATCAAGGCAGGCTCTTCACGCTCAACTTCCACGGACGTCGCTTCAATCAGGAGATGCTTGAGCGACACGGGAGTGGCTACGTCGCCCGGCATGCACCAGACTTTGCAATCAGTCGCGACACCTGGTTTCGGGGCATCGACCTGACGACTCGCCCAGACGGAAGCGTGGTTGTGATCGACTGGAGCGACACCGGCGAGTGCCATGAGCACGATGGGGTGCACCGCACAAGCGGGCGGCTCTACCGGATTCGGTACGAGGATCCGTCCGCAGGCTCGTCGCAAGTGGACCTCCATGCCTGTAGCGACGAGGAGCTCGCGCTCTTTCAACGCACCCTCAGCGGATGGCATGCCCACCACGCGAGGCTCGTCCTTGCAGCGCGGGCCGCAGTGAGGCCAATAGACGCATCCGCCGTGCAACTCCTCCACGAGCAACTTGCCGAGAGCGACCAGTTCACACTGGGCAGCAACCTGTCTTCTTCGGCCGTCGCAGTGCGGGCTCTGCTCTCACTGCACCTGTGCCAAGCGTTGCCCCGCAGCGACCTCATCAGGCTCGCGGTCCATGACGACGAACACTGCCGTACCTGGGCGGTGCGGCTTCTGAGCGAGGCCTGGCCGCTCGACGCCGCGCTCGGCCCCGTGTCGCTGCCGGATGCAATCCGCGACCGCGTTCGTGAGGACGCCCTCGAGCTTCTGCCGCTCTTCTCCCAGATGGCTCGACACGACTCCTCAGGACTCGTGCGACTGGCCCTCGCTTCCACGCTGCAACGGCTTCCGCTGGAACTGCGGTCTACGCTCGCCGAAGCGCTCGTCTCTCGGAGCGAAGATGCCACCGATCACAACCTGCCTCTGCTCGTGTGGTACGGACTCATCCCCGTCGCCGACGCCGATCCACAGTCACTCGCCGCGGTCGTCGCGGCATGCCGTTGGCCCTCGACGCGTCGACTCATCACACGCCGCCTTGCCGAGCGGAGTGACCGCGATGCCGCGCCGCTCGACCTCGTGCTCGCGCGCGCCACCCACGCAGATGACGACGCGCTGCTTCGCGATGTGCTCACCGGCTGTTCCGAGGCCTTTCGCGGCTGGCGTCGCCCTCCGCAACCAACGTCGTGGGAGGAACTCAAAGTCGAGCTCTCGAAGCGTGGCAACACCGCCGATGTCCGCGAGACTCGCGTCCTCTACGACGAGCTCTCGACCCTCTTCGGCCATGGCCAGCCGCTTGAGGTGCTGGTCGCCGTCGCCCTCGATCGCAGCCAGCCGCTCACCGCTCGCGAAGCGGCCGTGAAGTCGCTGCGTTCCACCGTGAACGACGTGAGCGACACCAAAGACGCTCCCAGCGTCCCCAGTGCTGCGGCCGACGCACTGCGGACCGTCTGCGAAAAACTCGTCGGTGAACGCTACCTCGCGCTGCCGGCAGCCCAAGGGCTCTCCGCGTTCGACGATGACGCGGCGGCAGCCCGCATCGTCGAAGCCTACCGCCGCACCTCGCCCTCCCAGCGGGATGCGATCCTCACGATCCTCGTATCGCGGGCCCGCTACGGGCGTCACCTGCTCGCCGCCGTGGAGCAAGGGAAGATCGCCGCGAGTGCGCTCTCCGCCTACCACATTCGACAACTCCACGCCCTGGGCAGCGCCGAGCTCACCGCCGATGCCGAGAGGCTCTGGGGACGCGTCGATGAGCAGTCAGAGGAAATCCAAGCCCGCATCGCAGCCTTCACGGCGGAGCTGAAAGAGGCCGAAAATCCAACGGCCGCTTCGCTGTCCCATGGGCGGGCCGTCTATCAGAAAACCTGTTCTTCGTGCCACCGGCTTTATGGCGACGGTGGTGACCTCGGCCCCGACCTGACCGGCTCCGGAAGGCACGACGTTGGCTACCTCGCGGAAAACATCCTCAACCCATCGGGGGTGGTGAATCGTGACTGGCGATTGTCGATCGTCGAGTTGGAGGATGGTCGCGTGCTCTCGGGCGTGGTCGCCGAGGAGCGTGAACGGACCATCACCCTGATCACGCCGATGGAGCGGGTCGTCCTCGACCGTGACGCGGTTGCCAACGTCACTCCAACCGATCGCTCCCCCATGCCGGACGGTCTGCTCAATCCACTTTCGGCCGAAGAGATTCGTGATCTGGTTGCGTACCTTCGCCATCCCGTGCAGGTGCCGCTGCCATGATGCGCACTGCTGCTCTCTGCTGCCTGCTGAGCGTGTCCGCCGCACTTGCCGCTGCGGATGATGCCGCGAGCGCCAGCAACCTGGATGCCTACCGCGCAACCATCAAGCCGCTGCTCGCTCGCAGCTGTCAGGCCTGCCACGGCGGCCTCGCCCAAGAGGCTGGCCTCCGCCTCGACACCGCCGCCCTCGCGATCGCCGGCGGAGACTCTGGGCCGGCCGTGGTCGCTGGCAAACATGCCGAGAGCCTGCTGCTGGCGCGGGTCTCCGACCCTGATCCTGCGACACGCATGCCACCGGAGGGTGAAGGGGAACCTCTCACGGTCGAAGAGATCGCAGCGATTTCTCGCTGGATCGACGCGGGGTGCCCAGCGCCGCCAGACGAGCAACCCGAAGCCGACCCCCGCGAGCACTGGTCGTTTCTTCCGCGGACGCGTCCAGCGATACCCGCTGACATCTCAAGCGACGACGACGCGACTTCCACACATCCCATCGACGCCTTTCTCGCGGTCGAGTTGGCAGCAGCCGGCATCGAGGCTCAACCACAAGCCCCACGCCACGTCCTCGTGCGACGGCTCTATCTTGATTTGGTGGGCACGCCACCGAGCCCGGACGAACTGACCGCGGTGATGGCCAACCCATCACCCGACTGGTACGAGCAGCTCGTCGAGCACCTCCTCGTCGATGCTCGCTACGGCCAGCGGTGGGCCAGGCACTGGATGGATATCTGGCGGTATTCCGACTGGTGGGGCCTTGGCGACCAACTCCGCAATAGCCAGAAGCACATGTGGCACTTCCGCGACTGGATCGTGGAATCGCTCAACGCCGATCTCGGCTACGACGAAATGGTCCGTTTGATGCTCGCGGCCGACGAACTCGCTCCCGACGATCTGGGTTCCCTGCGGGCCACCGGCTTCCTTGCCCGCAACTGGTTTCTCTTCAACCGCACGCCTTGGATGGATGACACCGTTGAGCATGTGGGCAAGGCATTCCTGGGCCTGACGACCAACTGCGCGAAGTGCCATGACCACAAGTACGATCCCATAGCGCAGGAAGACTACTACCGGCTGCGGGCCTTCTTCGAACCGCTGCATGTACGGATGGACGTCGTTCCGGGTGAGCTCAATCTCGAGGCGGACGGGATCCCCCGCGTGTTTGACGCGCTGCTGGAAACCCCGACCTATCGCTTTGTGCGGGGGAACGACGCTGACCCCGACACGTCACACCCGCTCGAGCCGGGGGTGCCGGCGCTGTTCGCGTTTGAGGCGCTTGCGATTGAGCCGGTGCCGCTACCGAAGTCGGCCGTCGAGCCCGCGCGGCGAACGTGGGTAATCGAAACCGCGGTGGCCCAGGCTCAGGCCGAGCTCCGTGCGGCCGAGGCTGGCGGGGCCGAGCAGGCCGTGGCACGTGCAAAGGCTCGCTTGGATGCGGTCCAGAAGCGGGGCGAGGCGAGCCGTGCAGCGTGGGCTCTTGAAGACGCAGCCGCCGATGCCGATGCCGACTCGCTCAAGGCGGCCGCAGTCGCGGCAGCGCAGGCTGCCGTCCGAGCCGAGCGTGAGGTGGCTCGGCTGGTTGCCTGGGACGCGATGACCGCGCTCACCGAGAAACTGGCGACGGCAACCGCACAGCAAGACACGGCAGCCATCGCTGCCGTGGAAAAAGATTTGACTGCCGCGCGTGAAAAAATCGAGCAGGCCACAGCGGCGATCGACCAGCCTGGCGAAGACTTCACCCGCTTTGTCGGGGCCCGCTGGACGCCAACACGGTTCACCCATTCTGGCAGCGACGATCCCGCGCTGCCGTTCCCGGCAATCAGCAGCGGCCGTCGCACAGCGCTTGCCGCCTGGCTCACCGATCCCCGCCATCCGCTCACCGCCCGCGTGGCGGCCAACCACATCTGGGCACGGCACCTGGGCCAACCTCTCGTGGCGACCGTCTTTGACTTCGGCCGCAACGGTGCCCCTCCCACACACCCCGAACTGCTCGACTGGCTTGCGAGCGAACTCGTCGACTCCGGCTGGAGCATGAGGCACCTCCATCGGCTGATCGTGACCTCAGCGGCCTACAAACGCGCCTCCTCGGTGGCAGCCGCAGACCACGCCCTCGCCCTCGACCCCGACAACCGGCTGCTCTGGCGACACCCACCGAAGCGCCTCGAGGCCCAAGTGATTCGTGACTGCGTACTCGCCACCGCAGGTTTGCTCGACACCACGGCGGGCGGTCCACCCATCGCAGCCAACCAACAGGCCGCCTCGCGACGACGCAGCCTCTACTTCTGGCACTCCGACATCTCCCGCAATCTCTTTCTGACCACCTTTGACGACGCTGGAGTAAAGGAGTGCTACCGTCGGGAAGAGAGCATCGTGCCGCAGCAGGCGCTCGCCCTCGCAAACGATGCTCTCCTCCACGAAGCCGCAGCCAGCGTCGCCACAGAGATCCGGGATGCAGGGGGTGATGGACTCACGCACGACGCCTTCGTCACGGCCGCCTTCCAACGTGTGCTGCTCCGGGAACCGCGTCCGGAGGAACTGACCGCGTGCCATCAGGCTGCCGATGCATGGCTCGCCTTGGAACCGGATCTCTCAAACGACACCCTCCAGCAACGACTCGTCTGGGCCCTCTTCAACCACACCGACTTTGTCACGCTCCGCTGAGGTCGACCGCCATGCACCACTGCCCGACAGGCCGCGTTCCGCGACGGACGTTCTTGGCGAACGGGAGCCTTGGATTTGCCAGCCTGGCCGCCGCCGCCATGCTCCATCGTGACGGACTCGCGAACACTTCCGGCTGGGCCGCACCTGATGGGCAGCCGCACTTTCCTCCCAAAGCCAAGAGCGTGATCTGGCTCTTCATGAATGGAGGCGTGAGCCATCTGGAGAGCTTCGATCCCAAACCGATGGTCACGAAGTACGCCGGCAAGTCGATTGGCGACACGCCTTATGCCGAGGTGCAAAACCCGGAGAAGCTTGCCCTTGAGCGGGCGCCCGTGCCCGACGCCAACGGCCTGCAGCGGAACGTGCTCTACCCGCTCCAGGTCGGGTTTCAGAAGCACGGGGCCAGCGGCATCGAGGTCAGTGACTGGTTTCCGCACACCGCCAAGAACGTCGACAAGTTGGCGGTGATCCGCTCGATGTGGACGACCGACAGCAACCACGGCGCCCAGACGCAGTTTCACACAGGCCGGCACATGCTCGATCCGGTGCAGCCCACGCTTGGCGGCTGGGTGCACTACGGCCTCGGGTCCCTCAACGACAACCTGCCGCAGTTCATTTCGATCGGCACCCGCGAGTACTGGAACCGCAAGGATGGCCACTACCTTGGCCCCGCGCACGACGCGGTGCCGCTGCGGATCGATCCAGCGAACCCGCTGGACTTTGGGCGTCCACACGCCGGGTTCTCAGGCGAGGCACAGCGGATCGGGTTTGATCTTGTGAAGTCGCTCAACCAACTCACCGAGGGCGCCTATCCAGACGACCCGGCGACCGCCGCCCGCATCGCCTCCTATGAGCTCGCCTACCGCATGCAGCAAAGTGTGCCGCAGGTGGTCGACTTCGCCGATGAAACCGAGGAAACGAAACAGCTCTACGGCCTTGATCAGCCCCACTGCAAGGAGTTTGCGGCGCAGCTCTTGGCGGCCCGCAGGTTTGTGGAGCGGGGCGTGCGGTTTGTGCAGATCCAGCATGGCGGCGGCGGAGCTGGGGCCTGGGATGCCCATGGTGGTCTGAAAGCCAACCATGAAAAAAACGCCTTGGCCGTTGACCAGCCGATCGGCGGCCTGCTCGCCGACCTCGACCGTCGCGGACTTCTCGACGAAACGATCGTGGTGTTTGCCACGGAGTTTGGTCGCACGCCCGGCACACAGGGCTCCGACGGTCGCGACCACCATCCATTTGCCTTCTCGGTCTGGCTGGCCGGCGGGGGCATCAAGGGGGGCACGGTGCACGGAGCCACGGACGAACTTGGCTTCCATGCTGTCGAAGACCGACACTATGTCACCGACGTCCACGCCACGATCCTGAAACTACTCGGCCTCGATTCACACCGGCTGGAGGTTCCGGGTCGCAAGCGTCTGGCGATCGATCACGGCACACCGATCGACGCGATCCTTGCCTAGAGTCCGCACATATTCGTCTTTTCTCGTTCACGGTTCCTACTTCATGCGGCCGTTCGTGCCGCGCCCATCCGGAGGCTCCCATGACCACCTCGCCACGCTGGATCGCCCGCGGCACAAGCCGTCGGCAGTTTCTCGCCACCTCTGCTGCCGCCGCCACCACCGTTGCTACACGGCCGGCATCCCTGCGGGCACAAGGGGCCAACGATCGGCTACGGATCGCTGTGATTGGTACCGGAGGCCGTGGCTACGGCAATCTGCATTCGGTGGCGGAGGGGAACGAGATCACGGTGGTCTGTGACGTGTACGAGCCGAACCTGCGGAAGGCCGCCGAGGAACACACGAGGGCCAAGGCTGTGGCCGACCTTCGCCGCGTGTTTGATCACGCCGACACCTTCGACGCCGTGGTGGTGAGCACCTGCGAACACACGCACGCCTACGCCACGCTCCCCGCGCTCAAACTCGGCAAGCACGTCTACTGCGAGAAGCCGCTCTCCTACAACGTTGACGAGGCGAGAAAAATCCGCATGGCGGCCCGCGAGGCCAAGGTGATCACCCAGATGGGGATCCAGATTCACTCCGGCGACAATTACCGCCGCGTCGTGGAGTTGATCCGAAGTGGCGCGATCGGCGAGGTCTCCGAGGCCCATGTCTGGGTGGGCCGCGCCTGGGGCCGGCAGTCGCCCGAGGAGGCGCAGGCCAATGGCGACATCGTCACAGCACTCGAACGGCCGGCAAGCTCAGAGCCCGTGCCCGACGGGCTCGACTGGGATCTCTGGATCGGCCCCGCGCCTACGCGGCCGTTCCACAGCGTCTATTTTCCCGGTCCCAAGTGGTATCGGTGGTGGGACTTCGGGAACGGCACGATGTCGGACCTTGGCAGCCACTGGAACGACCTCCCGTTTTGGGCGCTCGACCTCGACGCGCCCACGTCGATCGAAGCGTTTGGCCCACCGCCACATCCCGAGATTGCTCCCGCCTCGATGCGAGCGGTTTACGAGTATCCAGCCCGCACGCTCGCGTCAGGAGTTGTGCGTCCTGCCCTCACCCTCACCTGGCACCAAGGCACCGAGCGGCCACCGCAGGTGCTCGATGGCACCGTGCCCGCCTGGGGCTCGGGCTGCCTCTTTGTCGGCAGCAAGGGGATGCTCCTCGCCGATTACGGCCAACACCTGCTCTTGCCAGAGAAAGACTTCGAAGGATTTGTGGCTCCCGAGCCCTCGATCCCTTCGTCGCCCGGCCAGCATGCCGAATGGCTCGCTGCCTGCCGCGGTGAAGGGGAGGCCACCTGCGGCTTTGAGTACTCTGGCCTGCTCACGGAAGCCAACCATCTCGGCAACGTCGCCTACCGCGTCGGCAAAAAGATCAAGTGGGACACCGAAGCCATGAACTGCCCAGGAACGCCCGAGGCGACCCCGTTTCTCACCCGCACGCCACGAGCCGGGTGGAGCCTGTCGTAACCGCGTCACCAACCGATGAAACCGCCCAACTGTGTGCCTCAATTCGGCAGTGAGGAAACCCATTCATGGAGCCGAGAGTTTCAATCATGACCCTCGGGGTCGCTAACCTTTCTGCCTCAGTCAGTTTCTACCGCGATGGGCTTCGGCTGTCGATGCGACATTTGCCGAGGCAATAGCGTCAGGAGCCACCCTCATCAAGCAGCCTCAAAAAGTCTTCTGGGGTGGCTACTCTGGTTACTTTGCTGACCCCGACGGCTTTCTATGGGAGGTCGCGCACAATCCGTATTCATGGATCGAGTAGCGCTGCAGGAAGGCCCGGCCGGCCTGGAAAGCATCGGAGACAGTTGGTCATGCACACGCTAACGCGAATCACTGCGGGGCTTTTCCTGCTGGCGATCGCCGGCTTTTGCGTGTTCGGTTTTCTCGCCAGCTATGAATACTCGGAGCCCTTGAAGCGGCTACCGTGGCAGATTGGATATGGCGTGGTCGGTCTCGCTTGCCTCGCAGGCCTGTGGGCACTCAAAAAATGAACCACTCCCGCATCTCCACAACCACCTTCGCAACGCTTACGAGACGGTCCGTTGAGCCTTCTTGAAAAGATCAACCCGAAAGCCACGTGGCAGAGCGTGCTGCGACGATCAGTCGCCTGCGGCGTTGTTGGCGCGCTCCTCGGCTTCGCGGTTCTCGCCGGCGATGCGCGGCCTCGGTCAGACACGTGGGTGATTGGCTTTGCTGCCTGGATCATGCTCTGCTTGTTTGTTGGTGCTGTCTTTGAGTGGCAGGTTCCAGACGAACTCCCCGAACCGACGGACCGAGAGCACACCGTTTCCAAAGAATCGCGATGACGCCCCGGTGGCTTCCTTGATGGTGGAGGTGAAAGCGTGTTCCCTGGGAAGACGACGTTCGCGGCGTTTCTGAGTGCGGTGGTGCCGCCCTCTCCTTACACGACTGCCGACTGCACATGACCACAACACCCGAACATGACGCCAAAATCGCAAAGCTCACCATTGCGGAGGTGTATCCGCACTATGTCGCCAAGGTTGAGCGAAAAGGAAGAACGGTCGATGAACTGCACGTGGTGATCCAGTGGCTCACGGGGTTCACTCCCAAGGCACTCCAGCGGCAGATCGCGAAAAACGCGACGTTTGAGCAGTTCTTTGCCGAAGCCACGCTGAACCCACAGGCCTCGCTCATCACCGGCTCGATTTGCGGCTACCGTGTCGAAGAGATTCAAACACCACTCACCCAGCGCGTGCGCTACTTAGACAAACTTGTCGACGAACTCGCCAAAGGGCGAAAGATGGAGCGGATTCTTCGCTCACCACCTCTTTCCTAGGGCACTTCACCTGCAGACAGCTGAGACCCATGATGTCGTTGCACCGCCTCCGCTTCTTCTCCCGCCTCCGCTTCTCCTCCCGCCTCCGCTTCTGCCTCGGCGTCGTCGGCGCCCTGCTACTGATCGCGCGCGGCCACGCGCCCGCAGCCGAACACCACGCCGATGTCGTCGTGTACGGGGCCACGCCCGGCGGCGTGTGCGCGGCGATTGCCGCGGCACGCGAAGGCGCGTCCGTGATGCTGGTCGAACCCACGTCGCACGTCGGCGGCATGAGCACCGGTGGCCTAAGCCACTGCGATTCCAACCAAATGGTTCGCAGCACGATGCTCGGCCTCTTTGACGAGTGGCACCATCGCATCGTGGCCGACTACACCAGCCGAGGCCTCAAGGCCCCCTACGATCCCGCAAAGAAGGATCAATCGACGTGGACCTTCGAGCCCCACGTGGCGATGCGAGTCACCCTTCAGATGCTCGACGAAGCCGGAGTGGCGATCCACACGCAACAGCCGCTAACAGCTGTCCACAAAACGGGGCCACGCATCACCTCCATCACCACGCCCGGGGGCGACTTCGCCGCGCGGGTGTTTGTAGATGGCACCTACGAAGGCGACCTACTGGCGGCTGCCGGTGTCGATTGGACGATTGGTCGCGAAAGCCAAAGCGACTTCGACGAATCACTCGCAGGGAAGCGGTACACGAAACCCACGATGGCGATCGACGGCTTCGACGCCTCAGGGATACCGCTTCCCCTCGTGACGACCGCGGAAAAGGGCCCCGAGGGTGAGGGCGATTCCCACATCATGACCTACAGCTTTCGCCTCTGCCTCACCGACCAAGCCGACAACCTCGTGCCGATCCCTGAGCCGGCAACGTACGACCCCGCTCGCTTCGAGGTGGTGCGACGCGCCCTCCAGGCTGGCGAGCGCCGGGTGGGCTTCGACCTCTACCCACTTCCGGGCAAGAAACTCGACGGCAACAACTCCATCGGCGGACAGTTCTCGATCGGACTCGTTGGAGGCAACCGCGAGTGGCATTCCGCCACGCCCGCCGAGCGTCAAGCCATCTGGAATCACCACAAGCAGTACACGCTCGAGTTCATCCATTTTCTGACGACCGATCCTGCCGTTCCTGAAAAGACGCGAGAGCGATTTGCGGCCCTAGGCTTCTGCCGAGATGAGTTCGCTGCCACGGAGCATTTCCCACCCGCGCTCTACGTCCGCGAATCAAGGCGGATGCAGGGTCTGCATGTCCTCAGCGAGAAAGACATTCTCGAGTCGCCAGAAAAGCCTGACGCGATCGCCATCTCCTCGTTTCCGATCGACTCGCACGACTGTCAGCGGATCGCCCTGCCAGACGGCGGCGTGGTCAACGAAGGGACTATTTTTCCCGTCCGCAAATCAGATCCGAAGCAAGGCTATGCCTACCACGTGCCGTTGCGGTCGATCCTGCCGAAGCAAGAGCAGTGTGACAACCTTCTTGTGCCGGTCGCCCTCTCCTGCACCCACGTGGGCATGTCGTCCCTCCGCATCGAAGGGGCGTGGATGACGATCGGGCAGAGCGCCGGCATTGCTGCGGCCCTCGCCGTCCGCAGCGACGTGCCCGCGCAGCATCTCAACTACCAACAGCTTCGCACGCGACTCGTTGCCACCAAGCAGGTCTTGGACTTGCCAAGTGAAGCGACCACCTGTGCCGACACTCCCGACTCACCCGACGTTCGCAGTGCGATCGAGCGCAGCCTGCCCTACATTCACGAGCGTGGCCAGTGGTGGATTGAGCAAAAAGACTGTGTCTCGTGCCATCGCGTCGACATGATGGTCTGGAGCCTGTCCGCGGCCGAGGAGCACGGGTTTGCGGTCCGTGATCAACTCGCCGCCGGCCGTGAGTGGGCCGTTGCGTCCACACTCAAACCAGGCGATGACGGGACCATCACAGGTCTCACGAACAAAGAAGGAGTCGCCCATCTCTTGCTGGGGTGCGACGAAGAGGCACTGTCTCCCGACGTGCGAGCAGAGCTCACCGCCCTGCTGCTGGCAGATCGTGAGCCCAGCGGCTGCTGGAAAGCGGGTGGCCAACTGCCGATGCAAAAACGTCCGGCAGAGGAAACCGATGCGGTCTCGTCGATGTGGCTCGCCCTTGCCCTGAGCCAGTCCACGAGCGCCGAGACCGCAACGATTCCCCCCGCCGTCCTCGCCGCGACTGCGGATGCAGCCGAGGTCACGAGCACGGAATGGCACGCGGTCCGGTTGCTTCTTGCACATGCGTGTGACGAAGGCGCCGTCTCGGAAAACGCCATCGCCGCCCTCCACGCCACACAAAACGCTGACGGAGGGTGGGGATGGCTGCTCGACGACGAGAGCGATGCCCTTGGCACGGGCCTCGCCATCTACGCCTTGCGTGCGGGCGGCGTGGCCAGCGACGCGCCGAGTCTCACCACAGCCGTTCGCTTCTTAACCGACTCGCAGCAGGATGATGGTTCCTGGAAGGTGCGGGGCACCAAGGAGAAAAAGCGGGACCGTGTCGAGGAAACCGCCACCTACTGGGGCACCACCTGGGCTGCGCTCGGCCTGCTGGCCACGCTGCCCGATCCAGCGACCACGGCAGCCTCAGCCAGTGACAGCCCCAGCGAGTAAGCAGCGCCTCACTGAGACGCCGCGTTAACCAGGCAGCGCGACCGTCGTGCCCGTCCGGTACGCCTCGTCTGCCGCGAGCACGATCCGCAGGCTCGAAATCGCGTCATCCATGTGCTCCGACAGGTCGCGGTCATTTTCGATCGCGTCGAGGAAAAACTCCTGCTCGGCCCGACAGAGCCCGTCGTGATCCGGCTCATCCGCACAGTCGAGAATCTCGTCGGGCTTGGCAAATGAAAGGTCGGCTGCAAGCTCGCCGTGGTGGAGTTTGAGAGCCGCTGCCCGCGAATGCGCATTCACGTCATCCGTGGCCACGTCCCCTTCCTTGACGCCACTGATGCTCACCGACCCCTTCGGCCCGATCACATCCTTCACGAAGTACGCCGTCTCGCTGACCATCGGCCCCCAACCAGCCTCGTACCAGCCGACCGAGCCGTCCGCGAAGGTCACCTGCAGGTTGCCGTAGTTGTACATGCCGGGTACCAGCTCATCGGAAAGCCTGGCCCCAATCGCCGACACGCGAATCGGCTTGGACCGCGTCATCTGGCACATCACGTCGACGTAGTGCACGCCACAGTCGACGATCGGCGACATCGAGTTCATGAGCGACTTGTGTGTGCCCCACATGTCCCCCGACGACTGCTGGTTAAGGTTCATCCGCATCACCAGCGGCGTACCCAGGGTGCGGGCCACTTCAATGAACCGCATCCACGTGGGGTGCACCCGCAGGATGTAGCCAATCACGAGTTTCTTGCCCGCCTTGTTGGCAGCCGCCACCACCCGCTCGGCGTCAGCGATCGTGACGGCAATCGGCTTCTCCAGAAACACGTGGCAGCCCGCCTCGAAAGCGGCGATCGCATACTCGGCATGCGTGTCGGGATACGTGTTGATCGAAACCGCATCCGGCTTCGTGGCGGCGAGAGCCTCGCGGTAGTCCGAGAACTGTGGATAGTCGGCCCCAACGGCTTCAAGCAGGTTTTTCCGAGACGCTTCTCCCCGCGCCACGATCCCCACGATCTCGAAGCCCGGCATGGCGTGGTAAGCCTTGGCGTGCGAAATGCCCATGTGTCCACAGCCAACGACGAGAATCTTCACGGGCGAGTGCATGGTGCCGTTCCACTCCTACAAGGCGCACGAAGCTGGGGGCTCCCAGCCGCGATCAAAATAAAAAACAACTGACACACCGGAAGAGGTTGTCACCGAAGGTCCCCTTCCCATCTGTGCAGTGTAGTGGACGGACCCGGCGCACTGGAAACGGCCGCCGTGCCGCCCCACAATGCCTGGCATTCTTTTCCCGCACCTCTCCCGTTCCCATCCGTGAGGTCGATTATGTGGCGACTCCCTGCATCCCGTCGCGTTCTGCTCCTCGTTGCGACCATCGCGGCGGGCCCACTCTCGGTGGCCCGAAGCGCGGACCGTGTGGAAATGAGCCTTCCATTCTTCCGGGATCCCACACACACGATCGACCAAGTCGATCGTGACGCCCGCACCGCCATTGTGACGTCGCAGCAGCCCGGTTTTTTCATGACCGCCTCCGAAGGCATGAGCGTGGCCATGCTCTCCTCGTCGGGACGAGGGCCGTTTGACACGCTTGTCCGCCTGGAGGTCGTGGAAATCCTCGATGGCGGCAAGCTTCTCGTGTCCTACGGCGAAGGTGCTGCCGCCGCGATCCGCCGCGGACCCGCCGTCATCTGGCGACCATTCGCAGGCGAGATGGGATCGCCTGAAAACATGGCACCCGCCACCACCAAACAGATCCAGGCACTGCCGGATGTGATGACCACAAGCGCCGCAGGCAACGAGGGTCTCTTGGGCGCCGTGCAGGCCGCCCGCGCCGCGGCACGCCGTGCACAATCGTCAAACAACATGAAGCAGCTTGCAATTGCGTTTCACAACTTCGCCGACGTGCACAATCGCTTCCCGCCGGCGGTGATCTACGGGCCCGACGGAAAACCCTGGCACTCCTGGCGGGTGCTGCTGCTGCCCTACCTTGAACAAGCGGCGCTCTACAACCAGTACGACTTCTCGCAGCCGTGGAACGCCCCTGCCAATCGGAAAGTCAGCGAGACCGTGCTCGAGGTCTTCCGGGATCCTGCCGTCGAAGGCAACGACGCCATCACCAGCTACGCAGCCATCGTGGGTACGAACACGGTTTTTCCGCCTGACCTCGTGAAGATGACCTCGCCCGACGACTTTCCCGCCTGCCTCGGCCGCGACAAGATCCATTTTCGCGACGTGACCGACGGCACCTCCAACACGATCATGTTTGCGACGGTGGATGCTGACCGAAACATCCCCTGGGCCAAACCTGAAGACATCGTCTTTGACGACGCCTTTCCCGGCGTGGGGAAGGCGGGCGGCATCGGCGCAAACCATCCCGCTGCCACCGCCGACAAAAAGATCGGACTCGTAGGCTTTACCGACGGTTCGGTGCGCTCGGTGCGAGGTGACATCGACCGCGACACGATCGCCCCATTCCTGACCCGCAACGGGGGAGAGGTGATCGACGGCGATGTGCTGACTGTTCAAGGCGACAAAGGGAGCAACCGACCGCAGCAGCCGCTCGTCCGGATCTTTAAGTCCGACGACGGCTCCTACAGTTTCTCAGTTGACTGAGGCGCACGCTCTCCTCCTGACCGCTCACTCACTTGCCTGACGAACCAATCGCGTACAGGGCATCCGATGAGCGGATGTAGAGCGTGTTGTCGACTGCGATCGGCGACGACGAGACCTGCTCGCCCAGGTCCACCGACTCAATCAAGTCGAAGTCGCGGCCCGCCTTCACGATCGACACCCAACCATCATTCGATCCGAAGTAGAGGCGGCCATCGGCGAGCAGCGGGCTGGTGCGGTGTTGACCGGTGTGCGTCCGCTCCAGATAGATCTCCTTGCCCGACTCGAGCTCCACACACTGCAGCTTGCCATCCTTCTGCAGCAGGTAGACCAGTCCATCGGCGATCAGCGGGATGCTCACATCGGGTGTCGTGGGCAACACCCACCGCACCACCGACGACTTACCGGTGCAGTCTCCCTGCAGGTCCGGGTTGACGTTCAGGCATACCGTGGGGCCCGCCTTGGCAGTTGGCACCACGATCGTGCCAGGGGCAAATCCGGGCGACGCAACAAACCGAAACGTGCCGTCGTGCTGCTGGGGATTGAGGTCGTTGGGTCCGTTGAGCCCGCCAAACCGCCACAGTTCACGACCGTTGTCGAGGGCATGGCCGGTGATGCAGTCCGCACCGTGCACGATCAGAAACTCGCGATCGCCGTCTCGATAGAGGAATGGAGAAGCATACGAGTGCTTGCACTCGAACTGAGCGTCGGTGATGCGATCGACCTCCCACACGGTCTTTCCGGTCTTTTTGTCGAGGCGGATCACCTTGCCGATGCGGGTCTGGTCGTCGAGCCGCATCGGGCCGTGCAGCAGCTGCAGGTAGAGCGCGTCGCCATCAAGCACCGGCGTGCTTGTCATGCCGAACTGGATATCGAGCTTGCCGAAGCGATCCCCCACATTGAACTTCCAGACCTCGTCGCCATCCTTCGTGTAGCAGGCGAGGATCCCGGTTCCAAAGAAGGCCCACACGTGCTCACCGTCGGTCGACGGTGACGGGCTCGCGGAGTTCCCTTCACCGCTGCGGGCGTCTTGGTTGCCCGTGGCGACCGTCTGCTTCCATCGGATTTTCCCATCCTCGCGATCCACGCAGAGGAGCACGAGGTCGTCACCTTCGTTGCTGGTCAGATACATGCGGTCATCCCAGATGCAGGGCGTGGCCCCGGCCCGGCCCGGCAAGGGCGTTCGCCAGAGCACATTCTCACTCTTCGACCAGTGCGCCGGCAGCGACTGCCCGTCCGCAATGCCGTGCCCATCGGCTCCTCGCCACTGCGGCCAGCGAGCGGTCTCGGCCACCACGCGAGCGATCTGCTGACTGCCAACGACGATGGCGAGAAAACCTGCAACGAGCAGGCGAGACGTGTTCATGAATGAGCCCTTTCAAGAAACATGGTGGTGTGAACGAGGAGAGGGAGGCGAGGGGGTCGGCGAATGCTCGAGGAGCGTGTGCAGCGACGAGACTATTGCCACCCCCAAAGCCAGCAACCGCAGGGAAACGAACAACTACCCCAGCAGGGCTTCCTTCATCTGGTCGAGCACGACCTTGAGCCGGGCGGTGTCGCCACCGCCGACCTCCGCCGACACCCAACCACTGAAACCGATCTCGGCAAGCGCCTTCCGCACGCTCGCCCAATCAATGTCGCCGTCCGTGATTTCCACAAAGCCCTTCCACTTGCCCTCGGCGTCGGCCTTGGCGTTGGAATAGCCCTTGATATCAAGCTTCACGATCCGCGGCCCAAGCACGCGAATCCACTCGGCGACGTCACCGTAGCGGGCATGGTTGCCAAGATCGAAGAACGACCCCACCCACGGGCTGTGAAAACTGTCGATGTAGTCGGCAAGCGCCTGCACGGACTGCGTACGAGGCCCATCGTCTTCGTAGAACATCCCGTTCCAGACATTCTCAAAAAGGATCCGCTGCCCGAGGGCCGAGGCCAGGGGAATCGCCTTGGAGATCTCTTCGCGAGCGCGGTCTGGACCCTCAGGCCCGTCGCCATTCACTCCCACGACGATCAACACACCGCTCCCACCCGCTGCATGCGACACGCGAATGCAGTGCTTCAGGTTGGCGAGAGCTTCGGCTCGCACAGCCTCATCGGCGCTGGTGAGCGTTTTCCCCCAGTGGGCGTGATTGATGGCGTTGTGAATAAACACACCCGTCTTGGCGGCCGCGTCTCGCAGCTGTTCAGGCGTGACCGACGCCGCCGCATCGAAGTCGACCCCATCCATGCCCGCGTCTTTCGCCGACAAAAGCCTGGCCTCGAGGGAATCGCCCTGCGTCATGCCGTACTTGCACGAAAAGAGCAGCCCCCGCTCAGGCTCGGGGGGCAGCGGCAAGGCCCCAGTGACTTCTTCAGCAGACGTTTGCGACGCCATCCCTGCCGCAGTTGCCGCGGCCGTTGCGGAGAAGAGGTGACGACGCGTGAAGGCGGTGGCCATGAGTGATTCCCGAGTGAACGCGAAAGGATCTTCAGCAGCGACCGACGTACGAGTTTTATTCAGCCGTGGACGTCGGTTCGCATCCCCATCA
The DNA here is from genome assembly GCA_029978905.1 of Planctomycetota bacterium. Taxonomy (GTDB): domain Bacteria; phylum Planctomycetota; class Planctomycetia; order Pirellulales; family UBA1268; genus M30B53. Next base: position 26,868 of record JAPOIM010000019.1, on the reverse strand, counting down.
GGCTTGGAGTATATTTCCCGGACTCGCGCTTGACGAACGGGGTTGCGCGGTCGGGAACACAAGACACAAAGAGCAAGAGGAGCAGGCCATGGCGTCAACGACGCGTCGCGGTTTTCTAGGTACGGGTTCGGCAGCCGGCATCGGCTATTTCGTGGCAGCTGGCAGTCGCCCAGCCTGGAGCAACTCGGCCATCGAGCAGATGAACGTCGCTTCGATCGGCGTCGGCGGCAAGGGGGGCAGTGACTCCGAAAACGCCGCTCAGTTTGGCAACGTGCTCGCCATCTGCGACGTCGACCGCAACACGCTCGAAAGCAAGGGCCGCGGCGAGAAGTTTAAGAACGCCGAGCAGTTCACCGACTACCGCGAGATGCTCGACAAGTACGGTAAGGACATCGACATCTGCACGGTCAGCACCCCCGACCACATGCACGGCCCGGCGACGCTCGCGGCCATGCGGCTGGGCATCAGCTGCTACACGCAGAAGCCGCTGACCCGCACGATCTACGAAGCGCGTCTCTTGGCGAAAGTCGCCGAAGAAACCGGTGTCTGCACGCAGATGGGCAATCAGGGCACGGCTCTCGATTCCTCACGCGAAGCGATCGCCCAGATTCAGTCTGGGGTGCTTGGCACGCTGCAGGAGGTCTACGCTTGGTCGAATCGCCCGGTCTGGGCCCAGGGCCCTGGCCGTCGCATGGATCTCGACATGTACCGCGCTCAGGCCCTCGCCGAGGTGAAAGAGCAGGAAGGTGACGGCGCCGACGCCGCTGAAATCAAGGAAATCGTCGACGAACTCGTCGGCGGCAAGGCTGAGGAAATCGCCCGTGCTCTTGAGCGGCTCGACTGGAAGAGCTGGCTCGGCGTCGCGCCTCCGCGTGAGTACTGGCCTGGTCTCTACCACTCCTTCCAGCATCGTGGCTGGTGGGACTTCGGCACCGGTGCCCTCGGCGACATGGCCTGCCACATGCTGACGGTGCCGTTCGCCTCGTGCGGCCTGCGAGATCCGATCTCGGTGCAGGCCAAGTCGACTGGCCATGACTTCGACAGCTTCCCCGCCAGCTCGATCATCAAGTTCGAGTTCCCCGAGACGAGCGAACGGCCCGCGATTCCGTTCTGGTGGTACGACCGCAAGGGCAACAAGCCCCCGATGGAAGTTTTCCAGAAGTGGGGCATCGAAAATGTCTCCGACAGCGGCGTGTTGGTCGTGGGCGAAAAGGGTGCCTTCTACAGCTCCGACGACTATTGCGGTGTCTACGAACTCCGCGGCGTGGAGAAGCGGAAGGTCGACTACGAGAAGGCCGAAGACACCGGCAAGGGCAACGACGTGAACAACATGTTCGAGCTCTTCCGTGCCAAGCAGGCCGGCGACCCGATGATTGCCCACTCCAACTTCATCAAGCGGGCTGGCCCACTCACCGAGACGATCCTGCTGGGCAACCTCGCCGTCTGGGCGGCTGCCGAGGGTGGGGCCGATGGCGAGATGGGCGAGTGGGGCGAGAAGGTCGAGTGGGACGCCAAGAACCTGAAAGTGACCAACCTCGCGTCGCTGAAGACGCCCCATGTGGCTGATCTCATCAAGCCAACCTACGCGGAAGGCTACCGGCTCGACTGAGCCAGACTGAGTCTGCAGAATCAAGGGCCGCCGGTGGAAACGTCGTTACGATGTTTTTCCACCGGCGGTGCCCTGTTTCAGGGACGCACCTGTTGATGTGTTGAGAATCGTGGGTTCGTATTATTTCGAGGAGTGTGCATCGTGACTGGGTTCCTTGCCGCGTTTCGTCAGACAGGTTGGATGTCGCTCACGACTGCGGCACTCGTCGTCGGCTGTGCTGCCATCACCAGCCGCCCCGCCGCGGCAGGCCCCGCCGATACCGCCGCCGTGGAACGGATCGAAGCGCTCGGCAACGCTGCCAGCTGCGTCGTCAACCAGGACACCGGCGAGGTCACCGCGATCGCGGTGAACGATGGCTCAAACGTCACTGCAGACGACGTCGCCCTGTTTGCGTCGCTTCCCAGCCTGAAGTCGTTGCAAATTCTCAACTGCCGCGAGTTCAACGATGAGATGGCGGCTTCGCTGACCGAACTCGGCGACCTCGAAGTGCTCGCCGTCACCAACAGCGGGATCACCGACGCAGCCGTTGAAATCTTCGCCGAAGCCTTCCCCAACCTTCGCGAACTCGACCTCTCAAGCAACACGAACCTCACCGGCCGCGCCATGCGACCGGTCTGCACGCTCACAAAGCTTGAAAAACTCACGCTCCTGCAGAATCGCTTCAACGATCTCCACTGCCGTCGCCTCTCCAGCCTCCAGGAACTCCAGGCACTCGACCTGCGCGGCAACATGGAGGTGGGCGACATGACGCTCAAGGTGGTCGGGCAGCTTCCCAAACTCTCCGGCTTCAAGCACCGCAGCACGGTCGTCAACGATGGTGGCATTGAAGGCCTCGCGCAGAGCACCTCGCTGCGGGCCCTCCTGATGCAAGACTTCGCGGTTTCGAGCAACTGCGGCGCCCAACTCCGCAGCCTGGAAAACCTCACCTCGCTCGAAATCTTCCGCTGCCAAGGCTTTGGCACCGAGGGCGTGCTCGCCCTCAGCGGCATGCCGCAACTCGACCGGCTCACGCTCCGCGACCTGCCGGAAGTCAGCGACGACGCCATGCCGGCGATTCCCACCATGCCGAAACTGCGACGACTCTACCTCCACGAACTCACCAGCGTGGGCGATGAGGGATTGGCGAGCCTTGCCGACGCGAAGGAACTGGCCGTGCTCGACATCTGGAGCCTGCCGCGGATGACCAACGCATCGGTGGATGTGATCGCCAGCCTTCCCAAGCTCAAGGAACTTTCGATTCGCGAAACCGGCTGTTCGCCGGAAGCCCTGGAGATGATCCTCGGTATCGACACGCTCGAAACCCTCGTGTTCAAGAATGGGGATGTCTCTCCAGAGCTTGCCGAGAAGGTGAAGGCCGCGAAGAAATGGCGAAAGCTGGACCTCGGTCAGTAGTGATCGAGATCCCTGCACGCGACAGGCACTCGCAATCCTCTCGGACCCCCTCCTGATGGCAGTGTTTGCCCTGATTGCGACCTGCGCCTTCTGGGGCCTGAGTTTCCCTGTGCTCAAGGCACTCCAGCTTGAGCAAGCGATGCGCGTGCCTGAGGCATCGAGTTGGTTTCTGGCCGCCTGGATTCAGATGGCGCGGTTCGCCACGGCGGCGCTGCTGCTCGCTCCATTCATGCTGCACCTCCCGCGGCCCACACGGAAAGAGGTGCGGCAAGGACTCGAACTCGCGGCCTGGGGTGGGATCGGCATGGGCATCCAGACCGATGGTCTGACCTACACCGATGCGTCGACCTCAGCTTTTCTCACCCAAGCCTACTGCGTGCTTCTGCCACTCTGGGCCGCGTTCCGCACCAAGCAGGCGCCCTCGGGGCGAGTCCTCGGAGCGACATTCCTCGTGGTGACCGGCGTCGCCGTCCTTTCGGGGATTCGACCAGGGAGCCTCACGATGGGGCGTGGCGAGTTGGAAACGCTGCTCTCGGCTGTGTTTTTCACCGGACAGATCCTGACACTCGAAAAACCGAAATACGCCGGCAACCGTGGTCGCCCGGTGACCCTCATGATGTGCGTAGGAATCGCGGTGCTCGCCCTCCCCGTCGCCTGGATCACCGCTCCATCCTCTCACGCTCTGGTCACCGCCGGAGCGTCGTGGCCCGCCGTTGCGATGATTTCGAGCCTCGCACTTTTTTGCACCATCGGTGCCTTCCTGCTGATGAACACCTGGCAGCGGCATGTGCCCGCCACGGAAGCCGGCCTGATCTACACCTCAGAGCCTGTGTTCGCGGCGTTCTACGCCCTCTTCCTGCCGGCGATGTTGGCAACCTGGGCAGGTATCTCGTATGACAACGAGGTCGCAACGCTCACATTGATTGGCGGAGGCAGTCTGATTCTGGCCGCCAATGTCTGGATGCAATGGAAGGGCACACCTCACTGGCTCCCAGCCTGGCGGACAGGGGCCCAAAGCCGCAGAGAGTAGGCATCTTTCATGATCTGGGTCGCATGGAAGATGCTGATTGGTAACCGAGCGAAATACCTCGGGATCATTTTCGGCGTGGTCTTCGCATCGCTGCTGATCGCTCAACAGTCGTCGATTTTCTGCGGCTTGATGTCGCTGACGGTCAGTCAGATTTTGGACGTCCCCGGAGCGAGCATCTGGGTGATGGACGAGAACGTGCAGTTCGTCGACGACATCAAGCCACTTGCCGACACCGAGCTGTTTCGCGTGAAGGGAGTGCCTGGGGTCGGCTGGGCAGTGCGTCTCTACAAAGGCATTGCACGAGCCAGGCTCGAAGAGGGCATGTACGAGCAGATGATCCTGCTGGGGCTCGACGACGCCACCCTCGTCGGTGCACCAGAGCATGTGGTGATGGGCTCGATCGCTGACCTCCGCAAACCCGACGGCGTGATCATCGACGAGGCTGGGTACAAACGGATCTGGCCCGGCGAGGCCTACCAGCTCGGCCGTGTGTTTGAGATGAACGACCACCGCGCGGTCATCGTGGGGATCACGAAAGCCCGCAAGACCTTCCAGAGCTTTCCCATCATTTACACCCGCTACAGCCAAGCCGTGCGGTTCGCGCCACCGGAGCGGAAGGTGCTCTCCTTCGTGCTCGCCAATCCCAAAGATGGCCTGACACCGGAGGAGGTCGGGCTGAGAATCGAAGCCGAGACCGGGCTCCAAGCCCTCTCTCGACAGGAATTTCTCTGGAAGACGATCCGCTACTACCTGGAGAAGACCGGCATTCCCGTGAACTTTGGGATCACCGTGCTGCTCGGCTTCTTCGTAGGCACCGCCATTGCTGGGCAAACCTTCTATCTCTTCACGGTGGAAAACATCCGTCAGTTCGGAGCCCTCAAAGCGATGGGCACAAGCAACCGCACGATTCTGTTGATGGTGCTCTCGCAGGCCTTGCACGTGGGCGTGATCGGATACGGCGTCGGCATCGGCTTGGCGGCCGCCTTTGGGTGGTGGAGCGGCCAGACCACGCGTCTCTCCTTCTTCATGCCCTGGCAGATACTCGCCCTCACCGGGGCGGCGGTGTTTCTGATCGTGCTGGCCGCGAGTGTGCTCTCGATTCGCAAGGTGTTTGTGCTCGATCCTGCCGTCGTGTTTCGGGGATAGCGTGAGCGATCAATCCGTACAGCCGAGCACTCCTGAAAATACCCTCGCCGTCCGCGTGCGGGGCGTGAAGAAGGCGTTTGGAAAGGGAGACGCCACAACACTCGCGCTCCGGGGCATCGACCTCGACGTCCCCTACGGCGAACTGCTGATGCTGATCGGCCCGAGCGGCTGCGGAAAGACGACACTCGTCTCGATCGTGGCCGGCACGCTTGAGCCCACCGAAGGCGACGTCCACGTGCTTGGACACGATCTGCTAGCGATGTCCAACCGTCGCATCGTGCGGTTTCGTCGGGAAAACGTCGGCTTTATTTTTCAGGCCTTCAACCTCCTGCCGGCCCTCACCGCCGTCGAAAATGCCGCCGTGCCGCTGCTCATCGCCGGCTGGCGACGAAAGCACGCCGTCGAGGTGGCGGCCGACTTCTTGGAGAAGCTCGGCCTTGGCGATCGGCTGACCAACCTCCCCAGCGAACTCTCCGGCGGCCAACAGCAGCGTGTGGCGATTGCCCGGGCCCTCGTGCACGAACCCAGGCTCCTCGTCTGCGATGAGCCCACCAGCGCCCTCGACGCCGCCAATGGGCATGTCACGATGGAACTGATCCAGAACGTCGCAGTGCAGGCGAATCGAGCCGTGATCGTGGTGACCCACGATTCGCGAATCTACTCCTTTGCCGATCGAATTGCCGCGATGGAGGATGGGCATATCCAACGGGTGCAGCACGGGGGCACCTTCGACGAAAACGTGCCGCACCCGAAAGACGGCTGACCACGAGATCCTTTCCTTCAACCTGTGGCAACGCACAGGCCGAGAGCAGTAAACATGTCGTCTCCATCACCACGTCGTGAGGGTTCCAACCGCCGACTCAAGCGGCACACCACATTTGCCGACGTGTTCACGCAGTATGGCCTGCCCGCGATCGCCACGGGGCTCATCGCCTTTGCCATGTGGTACGTGTGGGGGCAGCGGGTGGTGGCCACCAACCCACCGCCGCCGATCGAGCCTGCTCAAAGCCCATTTTCAGCAACACTCGCAGCCTCAGGTCTGGTGGAAGCCCAGACGGAAAACATCAGCGTTGGCTCGCCAACGCCAGGGATTGTCACCAAGGTCCTCGTGACCGTAGGAGACATGGTCGACACCGGCACGCCACTCTTTCAACTTGACGATCGCGATCTGGCGAGCGACCTCGCGGTCAAACAAGCCGCGTTAACCGAAGCCAAAAACGAACTGGTCCGCTTGGAAGCGCAGCCCCGGCCAGAAGAAGTTCCTCTTCGTGAAGCGGCCGTCAACGAGGCGAAGGCCTCGGTTGACCTGGCAAGCGACGCGCTCCGCCGCGTGGAAGACACCTTCGCCAAAAAGGTCTCCACGGAGCAGGACCTGATTAACAAGCGCGAGACGCTCCTGATCGCGGAAGCAAAACTCGCGCACGCCCAGGCTGACCTTGATCTCCTTGAGGCCGGCACATGGTCGTATGACCTCGATGTCGCGCGTGCCGACGTGGCCAAGGCTGACGCCGAAGTCAAAAAGGTGGAGACGGCGCTTGAGCTTCTGGTGGTGCCGGCGCTCGTGGCGGGCGAGGTGCTCCAGGTCAACGTGCGGCCGGGTGAGTTTGTGGGCACGCCTCCCGGCCAGCCACTCATCGTGCTTGGTGACGTCGACCGGCTTCACGTGCGAGTGGATATCGACGAGTTCGATATCGCTCGCTTCCGGCCCGAGGCGGCGGCCACAGCTGTGCCGCGAGGGAGCCTGCAAGAGAAGTATCCGCTTGAGTTCGTCCGCATCGAACCCTACGTTGTGCCGAAAAAGTCCCTCACCGGCGACAACACCGAGCGAGTCGACACCCGCGTGTTGCAGGTCATCTACAGCTGCGACCCGCGTGGCCGGCCACCGCTGTACGTAGGGCAGCAGATGGAAGTCTTCATCGACGCCAACGAACCCACGGCAACAGCGGGGGCGGCTGAAGCGAATGCCGGAGGTGGGACTTGAACCCACACGCCCTTGCGGGCAACGGATTTTGAATCCGTCGCGTCTGCCATTCCGCCACTCCGGCGTTCTCATGGGCACCGCTGCAGCGGCAACCACGGAATACGAAAAGACTAGGTCGCGTGACACCGTTTTGCCAGCCCTGGAGGCCATTGCGGCCAACAGCGACGTTCCCGGTGGCACGAGGACCGTGCTACAGTCCGCAGTGCGTCGATGCCGTGGGCCGGTTTGGTGGGCCATGACGGCCAGGTGTTCCACGAAAAAACGCGCTCGGGCAGATTCGGCCGGGCAGATTCGGACGGAAGGCTGGATCCATGAACGTGATCGTGTTTGAGGACAGCTCCGTCCGGTCGCTGGGTGTGCTCGTGTCGATGCGGCCTGCGTGCGACCTGCTCATCGGCAGCACCAGCCTCGTCAACGCCCTGCAGCTGTTTGGCCAGGTGCATCGCGTGGTGCGTCCGCACCTCAGTCGCTATCTCAACGACGTGGCACGGCACCGCATGCCGCTGTGGGGAGGACCCACCGACCCGCATTTTCTTGCCAAGCCTGCCACGCCTCAGGAACGTGCGGTGCTCGTCGTCAACGCCCGCCTTGTGCCCACGCGCGACGCCCTCGCCAGCCTGCGAAGGCTCGTGGAGGATGGCACTCGCGGCGTTGTGTTTCGCGCGGGTGCCCTCGTCGCCGCGGTGCTTCATCGCTCCCCTCCTGGCCGCGACACCGCCGATGACACCGCCATCAAGGCCATGCTCTCTCACTCCGAACCACCGTCGGCTTCCCGCGAGTCGCCGGTCGAACGCATTCTGGCCGAACTCGGCAGGCGGCAGCCGCTCGACGACCTGGTCGCCGACGAAGCGACGTTTCGTCTGGTGGAGCAGTCGCACGAAGTCGTGACGGCGCATGAGCATGCCCTCAGTGGCATCCTCGCGATGCGGCTCGACAGCGGGCACTTTCGTGAAGTGCAGCCGGGGCTCTTCGCTGCCGCATCTGCAACAATCCACCACTCCGTCGCAGTCCGCGGAGGTCCGGTGGTGGTGGGCGAAGACGCCGACATCGGGCCCTTTGTCTGCCTCGACGGTCCCATCTGGATCGGTGAGCGGGCCCGCATCTCGCCGCGTGCCTGGATTCGGGAAGGCTCTGCTGTTGGTCACGACTCCCGTGTCGGCGGCGAGGTGCAGGCGAGCGTGATCGAACCGTTCACCAACAAGCCACACGACGGCTACCTCGGCCACAGCCACATCGGATCCTGGGTCAACATTGCCGCCGGCACCAACACCGGCAACCTCAAGGCTTCCTATGGTCCCGTCCGCCAACACACCGTGCTGCCCGACGGCAATCGTGTCACCGTCCACACCCACCGACAGTTTCTAGGGGCCGTCGTGGGAGATCTCGCCAAAACCAGCGTGACCACGTCGCTTGCGTGCGGCGCGCGGATCGGCGTGGCCGCCACGGTCGGGGGCGAAGCCCCAGAACAGGTCTCGGCCTTCTCCAACTTGCTCACCGGCGGCGCCCGCACCACCCCGGAACAGGCCGCGACGATGCTTGAGCGGATGATGGTGCGGCGTGGCATCAGCATCCTGCCGGCCGACCGCGAACTCCTCGCCGCCGTGCATGCAGCCACCTCATCGCAGCGATAGAACACGCGCAGAGCGATTTCGGGAGCCTTCCCAAGGAACGCAGTTGGGGCTTCGATCGGGCAGCGCTACACTAGACGTCGTCTGGTCTCCCCGTTTGTTTCCTCGCAGTACGGTAGCTCTGTGGCACTCCTCGACGCCTACACCGAGGGCCGCTTCGGCCTCTCGTTCGAACTTTTCCCGCCCAAGACCGCCGAGTCGGAAGCCACGATGTGGACCACGGTGGATGACCTGATGGCCTTCGGGCCTTCGATGATCACCTGCACCTACGGAGCCGGGGGCTCCACCCGCGACAAAACCCTCGACATCGTCGAAGAGGTCGCCCGTCGCCACCAACTGCCTGTGGCAAGCCACCTGACCTGCGTGGGCTCCACCACCGACGAACTGCGGGCGTACCTGCGCGCGGCCATCGACCGCGGTGTGTCTGCGATCGTCGCCCTCCGTGGCGACCCACCCAAGGGCGAAACTGCGTTTCAGCCGGTGGAAGGTGGCTTTCGCTACGCGTCCGAACTCGTGGCAATGATCCGAGGTGAGTTTCCCGAACTGGGAATTCTCGTGGCGGGCTATCCGGAGACCCATCAAGAAGCGATCAGCCCAGAGGCAGACCTCGAAAACCTCAAGCGCAAGTGTGACGCCGGTGGGGATGTGATTGTCACGCAGCTCTTCTACGACAACGCCGACTTCTTCCGCTTCCGCGACGCGTGTGACCGGCACGGGATTTCCGCACCGATCGTTCCTGGAATCATGCCTGTCACCAACTATGGGCAAGTCAAACGGATCGCCAGCCTCTGCAAGGCGCGACTCCCGGATTCCTTCACGCAGGGCTTTGAGGCCGCTGGAGATGACACCGACGCGCAGTTTGAGGCCGGAGTCGCGTTTGCCACGCAGCAGGTTAGAGAACTTCTCGACGCCGGCGTGCCCGGCATCCACTTCTACGTGCTCAATCGCTCGCCGGCGACGAGCCGTGTGCTTGAGCAGGTCGGCCGGGCCAGAGCCGGCGCCTGACAGCGATCCCATTGGGGTGCTGAGGAGGTGCGTTCTGCGAGGGGATCGGCGAACGCTCGAGGAGCGTTGGGGCGCCTCGTCCCTGCGACGAGACTTTTGCCGTCCCCGAACCTACACGCGACGGAACTACCGCGGCGGCTGGTCGTCGTCCATCGTGCGGATGTAGCTGCGGAGCCGCTCAAGCTCGTCGCTGACATTTCGCAACTTGAGCATGTTCTCCACGCGCTTGACGAGTTCCACCTTGTTGACGGGTTTGGAGAGGAAGTCGTCGGTGCCGGCCTCCACGGCTCGCTCGATATCGCCGAGTTCACCAAGCGCGGTCACCATCAAGATCATGATCGGGCTCGTTGCGGGATCTCCCTTGAGGCGTGAGCAGACCTCAAACCCCGAGAGTTTGGGCATCATCACGTCGAGCAAAATCACGTCGGGGCGAAACGCCTCCACCTGCTCGAGCGTGTCGAGCCCGTCGACCGCCACGGCAATCTCGCAGTCCACCTCCATCAGGTAGGCCTCGAGCAGTTCTCGGTTGGGCTCATTGTCGTCGGCAATCAGCACCCGACTCTTCCTTGACTCCTGCTGAGCAACGGGTGCCGACGAGGCCGAAGGATGGGAGGCAGACACTGCGTCGGTGGGCGACATGATGGGCTCTCGGAGGGAGTGCGATAGGGCGCTCACGGCACCTCGAAGAGCGACTGGCTCTTCACAATCGCAAGGTCGTCGGGAAAGGTGTGAAACGCCTGAACAAACAGGCTCTTGGTGCGGCTTTCAATATTCAGCCAACTCATGGCACCAAGCGCCAACCTGTCGTTGGAGTCGAAGCGATGCAGGATGCCATTACGGCTGCCATCCGCACAGAGCTCTTGCTGAAACGTCCAAAAAACCTCTGGGCAAACCGTCTCAAGTTGAAACGACGTTTCGTAGCGGATGCCGCCGCGGCACTCCACGCGATCGCATCGCTCACCACTTAGGCGGTGTGAGAGCAATCGTCGCTTGAGCGGCAGAGGCTGCGAGCCACTGGCAGCGACTTCGCTGAGTGTGAGGCCCGCCTTTCGCCAGGTCAGCAGGTGACCGGCGCTGGTGATTGCTGCGGTCGCTTGGTAGTCCGCCCGCTCGATCGACCGCTGGGCATGAATCTCGAAGAGCTCCGGATGGAGACTTCGCCCATAGAGCTGGAAGACCAACTCGGTCACCTTCGGACGAACTCCTAGCACGGCTCCTCAGCTCCTGCTCGCGATGAGCCTGAAGTATAGGAGCCTTGTCGAGCGGGCGGAAGCGATGCTTTCTGCCGGGTGTCTCACCGCGTGTCGCATCGGCTACACAAGCCCCACAAGCACGTCATAGGCCGCATGCGTGCCAGCGGAAATGCCAAAGCCTCGTACGAGAAAGAGAGACCCAAAAAAGAGCCCGGCGACCGTGCGAAACGTGAAGCTGTAGAGATCAAACGCCTCCCCGTGCAGCCCCACGTAGTGGGCGCCGCTAAACAGCAGCGACGAGATCAGCACGGCCCCCGCCGCGGCCGAAAACGAGGCACATCCAAGCCTCCCAAGCCCCCAGATGAGCAAGGGCAGCATCAGCAGCCGAAAGAGCACCTCCTCATACAGGCCAGCACCGCAGTAGCCCACCAGCCGTTGCAGCAAAACCGCCGAGGACTGCGACAAAAAACCCGTATCAAGCGACGACAACGACTCCGCGGCGGGCATCATCTCAGGCCAAAAATCTTCTTGCAGATGAGCCAGGCCAATCAGCATGCAGGCCAGAAAAAGACTCTCGCACGCCATGCCAACAAGCACGCGCCCGCTGAAACGCCAACGATCGTGCTCCAAGTGATGCCAGGCCGCGAGCCCGATGATCGTGAGGGCCGGGAGAAGAAAAAAATACGCATCAAATCCCAGCGAGTCGAGGATTCCGCGGAGCCACACATCCGCTCCGTTGCGAGGCGTTCCACGCCCGAGAAAAACAACACCCAACTCGTAGATCATCACCAGCGGCAGCGTGAAGACCAGGCTCTCCAGCGGCGCGCGAGAGAGCGACCAATACGACTCGCCAACGGCGTTTTCTGCGTCATCTTCGGGCCTGAAGTCCTCGACATGAACTTCGTCACCAACCCGTGTATGATCATCTCCGATGAACTGATCACGGAACGGATCGTGGTCGGCAACATCATGGGGGAAACCGTAGGGGATGACAGTGTCATCCATGCCTTCTGTGGCCGCGGTCTGCGCATCGAAGACGTCTTCATGATCGTTTTCGCTGTCGTCAAAAGACTGATGATCATCCATGGGCATGCATGATTCCTTGCCAACCCCGCAGCGTTGTCATCTTGCTTGACAATGACGGCAACCTCTTCAGAATGTCGCCTCATCGAAAGGATGTATCGTCATCCCTGACCAACCTCGTCACCAGATCGCGATGCGGTCGCGTGGTAAGGCGGGAAAGGCTGGCGAATGAGCGAACATGGATGTTCTCGCGAAGGTTGAGCACGCAAGCACTCGCAGCACGCAACGATATTTGGGGGGCGACGACTGAGGGACCGATAGTCGACGACCTGAGGCCGTGGCCTGGATGTCCCCCCCGAGCGTGCTGGCGATGTGGTGATAGACCCGTGACGTGTGACCGCTGGCACCGCGCGGGGTTGGGCAGGCCTGCAGTAGTAGTCGCGGCCGCGTGAAGCCCTGTAGAATCTTACTGATGCATCGCAGGGGCTGCTCGGTAAGGCCCCCTTGGTCGGACGAAGATGCGAAGGCCTCAGGGCAGCCCTTGGTGGGGAGAGCATGGCACGCTGCCTTGTTGGATGCGGCTCAAACCTCGGTCCGAAGCGCGATCTTCTTGATCGTGCCGTCGAACTCCTGCGATTCATGCCGGGAGTGAACGTCCTGCAGACGAGCCACTTTCACGAATCCAAGGCCGTCGGAGGCCCCGTCGATCAGCCGGCCTTTCTCAATGGGGCCTGCCTCCTGGAAACCGATCTGCCTCCCAGGGAACTGCTTGGCACCCTCCAGGCGGTCGAAAACACACTGGAGAGGCAGCGAGATGTCCACTGGGGCCCGCGAACGATCGATCTCGACCTCTTGCTCTACGACGCTCTCCAACTCGACCACGACGACTTGACGGTGCCGCATCCCCGCATGACCACGCGACGCTTCGTGCTTGAGCCGTGCGTCGAGATCGCACCAGACTTTCTGCACCCCTCCACGGGCTGCTCGCTCAGAGATCTCCTCGACAACATCAGCCGGCCTCATCGCCGCATCGCAATCTGCGGTGTTCCCGGAACGGGCACGGGGGAAGTGGCCAGCGCTGTGGCTGATGCCACCGTCGGCCACGCCTTCCATGGGAGCATCCCGCTCGCCCGCGCGCTTGCCCAACCCGATCCCCACAAACGCCTCGAGTTGTCACTCGCCGCCGCGGAGTGCTGGCACAGCCAACTGCCTCCCGAAAGCAATGACAACGAATGGCAAACCAACGTTTCTGACTACTGGCTCGGAAGCCTTGCCACGCTCAACCAGGAAACAATCGACACCGCGCCGTGCGACCTCGGCAAGCGGCTGCAAAAGCGGATCGCTTCATGCCCTGCACCGCACGTGCTCATCGTGCTCCGTGTCTCCGCCGACGCCCTTGATGAGCGCATCCGTTTTTGCCGTGGTCCATTCGCTGGGGGCAGCGACATTTTTGCGGATCTCGAAGCCTGCCTGACGTCTTCGCCCGTCGAGGACATCAACGACAGCTCGTGGCGAGAGCAACTGCTGGCCGCCCAGGAGCGCCTGCTGGCAGCGGTGGGCTCGGCACCGCGCGTGCCTGCGTGGCTTCCGATCCCCAAAGGCGTGGTCCTCATCGATGCCGATGACCTCGGCGACGCGACGCATCACGCGCTGGCGGCGGTGGAGGCGATGGCGTAGATGCCAAGACCAGGTGTTCCACAGATCGAAACCGACCCCGCGATTCTCCGCCAGCACGTGTTGGATGCCGCGGCAGCGGGACGGCGGGTCGGATTCGTGCCCACGATGGGCGCCTTGCATGCAGGGCACCTCAGCCTCGTGAAGGCTGCCGCTGACTGCGACGATGTGGTGGTGTCGATCTTCGTGAACCCGACGCAGTTCGGCCCCGGGGAAGACTTTGAACGCTACCCACGGTCGCTCCAGGCCGATTGCGAGTTGCTCGCTGACGTGGGCGTCCGCTGGGTCTTTGCCCCACCGGTCGAAGCGATCTACCCAGCCGGGGATGCCACGCGGATCACGGTCGACGGCCCCAGCCGTCGCTGGGAAGGGGAACATCGCCCTGGTCATTTCCAGGGAGTCGCCACAGTCGTCGGCAAGCTTTTCATGATGGTGCCGGCCGCCGCCGCGTACTTTGGCGCGAAGGACTGGCAGCAGACGGTCGTGGTGCGACGCATGGTCCGCGACCTCGCGATTCCGATCGAGATCGTTGTCTGCCCCACCATGCGTGAGCCCGACGGGCTCGCGATGAGTTCGAGAAACGTCTACCTGAGCGCCGACGAGCGTCAGCGGGCCGTGTCGCTCTCCGCAGGCCTCACCGAGGCTCGCCGCGTGTGGCAGGGGGGTGCGAATGTTGCCACGGCCGAGCGAGCCCTACGCGAGCCCTTGACTCACCACGCCGTGCAGGTGGACTACGCCGTCCTCGTGGACCCCACGACCCTCGAGCCCTTGCCTGCGCAGGCCAGCGGCGTGCCCGCGATTGCCCTCGTGGCAGGTCGCGTCGGTTCCACGCGGCTGATCGACAACCTGCTTCTCTCGTAAACGGCCTCGCCTTCACCCAACCGACCGCGCATGTATTCAACGCTCTTCCACATCCCTTCACAGATCGGCGGCAGCGACGGGTGGCCTCTGTTTGGCTTTGGCCTGCTGCTTACGGTGTGGGCCCTCGCCGCACCGCTCGCCACGCTCTGGGTCGCCTGGCGGTCTGGGTGGGCAACCGCGGTCCGCAGCCTCTTCCTGCCGCTCACGGTCATCGCCGTGATGATCGTGTGGGTGATGCCGGCGCTCGACGACGGCGGAGGCATTCCGATCCGTGGCTATGGCGTGATGCTGCTGGCGGCAGTCGCGGCGGGCACGTGGCTCTCCATCGTCCGCGGACGCACGATGGGCTTTGATGCCGACACACTCGTCTCACTTGGCACGCAACTCTTCCTGTGGGGCATCGTGGGGGCACGGCTCTTCTATGTGATCGAGTACCACGATCAGTTTTTTTTCGAGGGCCGGCCCCTCTCTGAAACGCTCGCCGACGTCGTGAATGTGGCCGCGGGCGGTCTCGTGGTCTTCGGCTCGCTTCCCACTGCCGCCATCGCGGCCTGGATCTTCGCTCGCCGCCGCGGGCTCGATCTGCTGCGGCTCGCCGACTGCATCGCCCCAGGCATGCTCGTGGGCCTGGCACTGGGCCGCCTGGGGTGTTTTCTCAACGGCTGCTGCTACGGCGGCACCTGCGATCTCCCCTGGGCCGTAACGTTTCCTCCAGAGAGTCCTCCCTGGTTTGATCAGGTGCAGCGGGGTCTGCTTCCCAACCTTCCCGCAGAGATGGTGGGCCGCAGCCTGCCGGTCCATCCCGCCCAGCTCTACGCTGCGATCGATGCGGCGATCCTCGCCTGGCTGGCCGTGAGTTTCACGCCCCTGTGTCGCCGTGATGGGCAGATCTTCGCGCTCGTGCTCTCCATCCACCCGATCTCGCGTATCCTTTTGGAAATGATCCGCATCGATGAGCCGCCAGCGCTCGGCACACCGTTTTCAATCTCCCAACTGATTTCGCTGCTGCTCTTAGCGTCGGCGTGTCTGTTGTGGGTGGTGACATTTCGCCGTCCGCCGCGGGTTTCCTTTGACAGTGACTCCCCCTCAGGCTGACACTAGAAGTTTCTGGGAATCTTTTTGCCGCTCGAGGCGTCGAAGTGCAGGACAGCGAGATCATCGAACGCGTACTGGCCGGCGACCATGCGGCCTACGCCACGCTTGTCGAGCGACATCAGCCGCAAATTCTGCGTCTGCTCGAACGACTCGTGGGCTGCCGTGAAACGGCCCAGGATCTCGCGCAAGAGGCGTTTATCGCCGCCTTTCGCGGACTGAAGTCGTTCCAACAGAAAAGCAGTTTTTCAACATGGCTGTACCGCATCGCCTGCAACAAGGCCACCTCGGCCGCGCGACGTCGCCGCCCGGTGCCGCTGGCGCCCACCGCCGACCCTGTCGCGGAAACGAGCGACGTCTCAACAGGGCTCGAACAGGCCGATCGCCGGCATGCCGTCGAGCAGGCCCTTGCCCAACTCGACGAGCGATACCGAGCCGTGGTGGTGCTGGCCGACATGGAGGAGGCGTCCTACGAGTCAATTGCGGGCATCCTCGATATTCCCATCGGCACCGTCCGCAGCCGACTGCATCGGGCACGCGTCGAGCTCCGCGAACGGCTCAAGGCGTTTGTGACGGCAGAAGCGAGTTCCTCGTGAGGAGGATGCCAGCATGACACTCGAACCAGACTCACCCACGATCAGTGAATGGCTTGATGGCCGACTTTCCGGCGACGAGGCCGACGCCGTGGCCGCTGCGGTGCGTTCCAACCCTGAGCTGACGGCACTGGCCACCGAGCTGCGTCGCGTCAAGGAAACGCTCCTGGAAGCGGGCGATCACCCCGTCGAAGCGAGCCGTTCGCTAGTCTCGGCGGTGATGACGGCCATAGCAGGCGAGGCCCCAGGCGATGCAGATCCCTTCCTCGATGCGGTGAGCACACAGCCTCCTCACGACGAAACCGATGCGGAAGTCGACCAGAAGGTCGACGACGAGTGGCAACAACTCGAACAGCAACGTCTCACGCAGGAACGGGCCGAAGCCTTCGAAGATGAAGACGCGATCCGCGAGGCTCGCCGTTTGGAAGGACCGTCGGCAGGCTCCGATCGTCATTGGCTCAAACCCGTCCTATCCGTCGCCTTGGCTGCAGGATTGGTCGTGGCGGTGTTACTCAACATCGGCGACCAATCCGATTCCGACACCGCGGCGCCCCCAGTCCGCCAGGTTGGCGAAGTTGCCGTTGTCGAACGCCCGCAGGTTGACGCGGCCGCCCTTGCCGAACGGATGATCGCGCGAGGGATTGAGCTCACCGCAGGCAAGCAGTCGATGGGCACGCTCCACATGACCGTCCATCTGGGCGATCGGGAAGGGCGTCGGCAGTTCGAAGAGCTCCTTGCTCGCAGCCGAGTGACGCTCGACCGAGAAGAGACGATGACAGGCGGACAGGTGGAGCGGATTGGCTGCCTCGGACGGGCGGCTGAAGTGGACCGCCTGCTGGAAACGCTGGCAGTCTCTACGGGAAGCCTGGTCGTGCAGGCGGGCTCCCTCTCGCCAGAGGCGATCGAACGGCTGGAACGTCGTGGCCCGGTCGCTGAACCGATGCTCGCTGCGGCAGATGTGGAAGTGAAAACCGCCACTGAGCCGCAACCGGCAGCGACGGCGATCGCATCCGCGCAAGCCGGGGCTGCCCGGCAAGTTGGGCCCACGGCTGAGGAAGCGAGCCCTGCTGCCGACGCCGTCGCCGCATCCGACGCAGGATTGGCTGCCGCCGCAGGACTACCTGCCGCCGCAGAACTTGCTGCCGACGCAGGAATCGCTGCCGACGCAGGCAAAGGTGCCCCGCTTGAGGCGGTCGCTCAAAGCGATGCTCCGCAGCCACGCGGCCGGAGCCTGGCGATGGGTGGTGGGGCAGGTGGCGGAGCCATGATCGGAGCCATGTCGCGCGTGGCCACCGTTGAGCCCTCCGCAGAGGCAATCACGGCACCACAGGCGCCCGTCGCCGATGCCGACGCCGCATCCCCCCCTCCGCCGCCACAGCTGATTCCGCCGGAAGGTTTTGTGCGGCTCTGGATCGACATTGTCGACGACACGAAGGCGCCAGCAGCCCCTCCCGCAGATCAACCGGCCCCTTAATGTGCTGCTGATGAGTGCGGATCGCCCTTCTCAAGACCCCACCGCGGCTCGCACGCCGCCGAGCACCGTCACGATTCGCTGCCGGGAGGATGGGCCTCTGGTGGTCGAGATGCCCGAAAACTCTGGGCAACTTGGGCTCACGTTTCAGGTTACCGACCACTGCGGTGCCGCCTTCCCCCTTCCTGAGGGCAAACGCGCGGTGGCGCTGTGCCGCTGCGGACAGAGCGAAACACGGCCGTTTTGCGATGGATCTCACCGCCAGACGGGGTTTGCAGCCTCCGAGCAGGCCCCGCCCACCGCGGGCGAGAGCCTCCGGCCGGCGTGAGGCCGGTTGCAGTGGCTGCGGAATCCATGCCCTTCAGGCAGAATGGGCGTGTTGAACCGCAGAAAACGGGCTGGATTCCGAGGTTTTTGGGTGCCGATGGATTGAGACATATGGACTGACCTCCGCGCGACCTGTACCGTTTGGTCAAGCGGCTGGAGTCTTAAGCCGCGGCCACGCCCCCCGGTGGAAGGATATGACGTCACACTCTCGGTCCAACTTCTACCAGCGGCATGCCGTTGCGATCATGGCTGTGCTCGTTTTCCTGCTGCCGTTGGTGGTGGTGGGAGCGATCAAGGCCAAGGGCAATAACCGCAACGACGTGAAGGGATGGCTTCCAGCCGAGTATCCCGAGACGCAGGTCTACAAGTTCTTCAGGCAGCATTTCCAGGGCGAGGAGTTCATTCTCGCCAGCTGGGATGGCTGCACGATGGAAGACCCGCGGCTTGAGTTGATGGCGAGCAAACTCCTGCCGCCGCCAGAAGAAGCGTCGCGTGTCGACCAGCCGCTCTATTTCAAGACCGTGCAGACGGGCCCCCGAGCCGTCAACCTGATGACCAGTGAGCCGCTGCTCCTGGAACGCGAGGAAGCGATCCGCCGGCTGACCGGTGCTTTGATCGGTCCTGCCGCCGAGGGTGTCGAGCCGCTTTCGGCCGACGACAACCTCGACCAGCGCCAAACCTGCCTCGTGCTCACCCTCTCCGATCTCGCCCGCACCAACCTGCATGGTGCGATCGATCAGGTGCGACAGATCGCCACCGATGAGTGCGCGATTCCTGACGGCACGCTGCACATCGGTGGTCCACCGGTCGACAATGTGGCGATCGACAAGGCCGGCCAGAGCAGCGTGACGATCCTCTTCGGCCTCTCGCTGGTGGTGGGCTTCATCGTCAGCTGGCTCTCGCTGCGGAGCAAACTGCTCGTTGGCCTCGTGATTGCCTCGGGCGTGTACAGCATGTTCGCCAGCCTGGCGGTGGTCTGGTACTCCGGCTATCCCGTCGATGCGATCCTGCTGACGATGCCGTCGTTGGTGTATGTGGCCACGACGAGCGGTGCGATCCACCTTGCCAACTACTACCGCGATCAGATCGCCGAAACCGGCGTGCAGGAAGGCGCTGCGGGCCGCGCACTGCACCACGCCGTGCTGCCACTTTCGCTGGCCACGGGCACCACCGCAGTGGGCCTGGCCACCCTGGCCGTCAGCGAGCTGGTGCCGATTCGCATGTTCGGCATCTTCTCGGCGATTGGCGTGGTGGTGAGCTTTGTGATCCTCGTCACCTTGATGCCAGCAGCCCTGGAACTGTTTCCGCCTCGCCTGAAGCTTGGCAAGGCGGCAGACAGCGACGAGGAAGACACCTGGCGGCCGATCGAAGAGAGCCGCTGGTGGAAGGTGGGCCAGTGGATCACCCGTCACCACACGCTGTCGACCGTCAGCTGCCTGGCGCTGATGACGGGCATCGGCTACGGCATGACGCGGGTCGAAACGAGCGTGCAGCTGATGCGGCTCTTCGCACCCAAGGCGCAGATTCGCCAGGACTACCAGTGGCTGGAAGGCAACCTCGGCCAGCTGGTGCCGATGGAAATCCTGCTGAAGATCGACAACGAAGAGTGCGACCTCAACTTCCTCGAGCGGATGGAGCTCGTGGGCGAGGTGCAGGAAGCGATCGGCACCCTCGACGAAGTCGGCAGTTCGCTGTCGACGGTCACGTTTGGCAGGAGCCTTGATCTCGGTGGTGCCAACAGCGGGATCGGCGGCGCGGCGGCTCGTGCGTTTGGCCTTGGGGCCCGCACCCGTCGCAGCGTGCTCAACCGCCGGCTCGAGGCGCACCGCGATGAGTTCCTCGATGGCGACTACCTCCGCGAAACCACGCTGCCCGACGGCAGCCCAGGTGAACTGTGGCGAATCAGCGCCCGCGTGAGTGCCACCAAGGAAGTGGAATACGACCTCTTCCAGGAAGAGCTCAAAGAGCGGATCAATCCGATCCTTGCATCGCTTGCCGAAGATGGGGTGACGGGCATTGAGGTCGACTACACCGGCCTGGTGCCGCTGGTCTACAAGGCCCAGCACTCGCTCCTCGACGGCCTGGTGCTCGGCTTTGGCGTCGACTTCCTAATCATCGTGGCCGTGATGGTGGTGCTCTGTCGTGCCCTCTCGGCCGGCCTTGTGCTCCTCATCCCCGCCGCCTTTCCCGCGATCATGGTGTTTGGCGGGATGGGCTGGGGCAACTCGCTCTTGAAGTCGTTCACTGCCGGCACGCTGCTCGTGGACATCGGCACCGTGATGGCCCCGAGCGTGGCCCTCGGCGTGACGGTCGACGACGTGGTGCACTTCATGCTCTGGTTCCGCAAGGGCATCTCCGACGGACTCGACCGCCGCGAGGCGACGATGCTCGCCTACAAGGGCTGTGCCCGGGCGATGTATCAGAGCTGGGGCGTGATCGGGATTGGCCTCTCGGTGTTCTCCCTCTCTCCGTTCGGACCCACGCAGCGGTTCGGCTACATGATGCTCTCGATGCTCACCATCGCCTTGGTGGGCAACCTCATCCTTCTGCCTGCCATGCTTTCCGGACCACTTGGTGGCGTGTTTGCCTGGAGCGTTTTGCGAAACGACCGCAAGAAGGCCCTGCGAAACGAGCAGCGACGCGTGAAGAGTGATCCCGGCAGCGACGCGTTGCCCGCCCCGCACGTGCTCCAGGGACAGTCGACGGCGAAACCGAAGCAGGTTGTCCATGCCTGACAACCCTGCTGAGGCCCCGGCCTCAGACGACCGTCCTCGTGAGAGCGACGCTCCCGCAGCCGAGGCCGCTGGCCTCGCCGTGGGTACTGTCTTTCTCAAGCCCAAGAAAGCGCGTCCTTTTTTTGGCCGCCATCCGTGGGTGCTCGACTCAGCAGTGCTCCGGATTGAAGGCAACCCACAACCGGGGGATGTCGTCGATCTGGCCACGCATGACGGCAACTTCGTGGCCCGCGGCCTCTTCAACCCCGAGAGCCGCATCCGCGTCAGGCTGTATGCCTTCGACGCCGCCGAGAAGCTCGACGACGCGTTTTGGCGGAAGCGGATCGAGCGGGCGATCAGCCTGCGAAAAACACTCGGGTTCGATGACCGCAGTGGTGCTGCGCGTCTAATCAACAGCGAAGGCGACGACCTCTCCGGCCTGATTGTCGATCGCTTCGCCGACTGGCTCTGCGTGCAGTTCACCGCGCGGGCCATGCACTGCCGGGTGGAGTTGATCTGCGACATTCTTGAAGAGACGGTCCGGCCTGCCGGCATCCTGCTGCGGTCAACCGAGCGTGGCCTCGGCAAACTCGAAGGCCTGCATATCACCGATGGCTTGGTGCGTGGGCGGCTTCCCAACGGCCCTGTGTTCATCAACGAACACGGCCTCCAGTTTGGAGTCGACCTCTCCGAAGGACAGAAGACGGGTTTCTACCTCGACCAGCGCGACAACCGGCAAGCCGCCGCTCGCTTCGCTGGCGGTCGACGGGTGCTCGACATGTTTTGCTACTCCGGTGGCTTCTCGATCGCGTGCGCGAAAGCGGGCGCGGCGAGTGTGTTGGCCGTCGACGGCAGCGCGAAGGCGACCGCCCTGGCCGAAGCCAACGCGGGGCTCAATGGCGCCGCCTCGGTGAGCGTGGAAACATCCGACGCGTTCAAGAAGCTTGACGCCCTTGCCTCCGCAGGGGAGCGGTTTGGGATGGTGATCCTCGACCCACCGAAGTTTGCCCGCAGCCGCTCTACCCTCGACGAAGCCCTGCGTGCGTATCACCGCGTGAACCGCCAGGGAGTCGACCTCCTGGAACCGGGTGGCATTCTCGTGACCTGTTCCTGCTCAGGCGTGGTCTCCCGCGACGACTTCCTGATGATGCTCTCCGGTGTCGCCCAGCGGTCAGGCCGATCGATCTCGATCCTCGAGTGCCGCGGTGCTGCCGACGACCATCCCGTGAGCGTCAGCTGCCTCGACGGTGAGTACCTCACCTGCGTCATCGCCCGCGTGGTGTGACATGAAGCGTGTGCTGTTTGTGTGCGTCGAAAACTCCAACCGCAGCCAGATGGCGGAGGCGTTTGCCCGCATGCATGGCCAGGGGCGAGTCACAGCAGCAAGCGCCGGCTCCCGGCCCTCTGGGCGGATCAATCCCAAGGCAGTCGAGGCCATGGGAGAACTCGGCTACGACCTCTCCACGCATGCCTCCAAGGGGCTCGACGAGTTCAACGGTCAGCAGGTGGACGTGGCCGTGACGATGGGGTGTGGCGACGAGTGCCCGCTCGTGCTCGCCGGGCAGCGGGTGGACTGGAAAATCCCCGATCCACGCGACATGACCCCCGAGGAGTTTCGGGGCGTCCGTGACCTGATCGAACAGAAGGTCACGCACCTGCTCGCCTCGCTCGAAGGCGACCACGACGGGC
This sequence comes from Planctomycetota bacterium, assembly GCA_029978905.1. Lineage (GTDB taxonomy): Bacteria > Planctomycetota > Planctomycetia > Pirellulales > UBA1268 > M30B53. The sequence goes on along the minus strand of JAPOIM010000019.1, from coordinate 4,440 downwards.
ATCCTGGGACCGATCCCGCGGCCTGACAGACGCGGAGAGCCCAGCGGCGTCGCCCCCGCACGCCTCACCGAGCAAGTGGAGCGATTCGCACCAGGGGGTGGAGCGATTCGCACCACCCACACCACCTGATAGGGGGGTGCGCTGGGGCGATTCGCTCCAGTGGGGTGGGGCGATTCGCACCACCCCCTCCGAGGGGCTTTCGCGACCTGAGAGCGAAAACACTCCCGTAGCCCGAGCGAAACGCCTTTTTGGCACTTTCTTCGCCAAACGCCCCAGCTTGGCACGGCATGTGCATTCTCTTTTCTCCACGGGCATCGCCACAGGCGGCGTTCACCAGCCCGTGACAAGGAGTGTGCTCATGAACTTTCGAGGAAAAGCAGGTCCGGCCTCGTCGCTCGCCGACTCGCTGCAACTCACGCACGCAGACGTCCTCTGCTGCGTCGTGCCGATTGTCGTTTTTCTGTCCCTGATCTCGGTCGTCTAGCGGCTCCCTGACGAGCCGTTCTTTCCTACCCAACCTTCCGCCCCGCACGCCAAACCCACGCCAAACCAAAAAGGCCCCACCATGTCGCTCACCTCACGCTTCACGTTGTTGGTTGCAGGCATCGTCGCCACGCTCGCATGCAGCAGCACGGCTTCCGCGGATGAGGTGGCAAGCCGCAAGGCCCTTGGGATTGAGCCGACCTTCCTCTCGGTGCCGCGCGCCAGTGGCTCGCTGACGCTCGACCTCAGCGACACCGCCGTGATCGAAGTGATGGGGCTGACCCGCACCGAGGCTGAGCAGGTGGTCGCTGCCCGCTCGATGACAGGCCTCTCCGCCGCGGTGCTGCCTGCGGTGGTCGGTGATCTCTTCGGTGTGCCCCCGATGACCTCCAGCTGGGACAGCACGCGAGACGCCGTCGCCGCCAACACCTACGCCAAACGACCAACCGTCGGTATCGACGACTGAGCCTTTGCCCGCACAGAAAACACACCCCCAACCGCCCATCTGACCAACTATCCAGGAACGCCACCGTGAACCTCCCCAACGCCTACGACCGCAGCGAGAAGAGCACGCCAAGTCTCCCCGCCGCTGACAGCGAGAGCGTCCGCGAGATCGTGATCGTCGACGCGCGATGCGATCGGTACGCACCCTTTGTCACGGCGGCGATGAATGGCGAGATCGGACTGCACTTCTGCTGCGACGCTCAGTCGGCCCTCAAACTCGCCCGTCGCTTCCGAGCCGACGTCTGGCTCGTGAGCACCGAGCTTGCCGACATCGATGGCTTCGATCTCTTGCCCCTGCTGGCTGAGCAAGTCAGCCAAGGCGAAGTCGATCCACTCCTCGCCGGCCACCGCCGCTCGCTCGGCTGCGTCGGCCAAGCCCGTCACGCAGGCATCTTCGTGATGTCGGAGGAATACAGCATCGAAGAAGAGCAGCGGGCCCTCGCCGCTGGCATCGCCGGCTACCTGGTTCAGCCCGTGGCCACTGAGCTGGTCGCCGCCCTGACCCCACAAGAAGCCGTGGTGGACTCCGCCGCCTAGCACGACAGGACTCGCGCGCCCCAGCGCTGTCGTCGATTCTCAACCGTTCACTCGTTCATCCACTTATCTCGCTTCGCCTTGGAGTTTCTCATGGTCACCGCAACAGCCAAAAGCATTCTGGCACCGAGCGTTGTCGTCCTCGACCCGCGGTTCAACGACTACCAGGAGATTGCCGCGAGCGCTCGTGAAGGACGCATCCTCCTGCACATGCGAAGCAGCGGAGCCGACGGGCTTGCCATCGCAAAGCGCCGAAGTGTCGACGCCTGGCTGGTGGCTGCCGACCTCGACGACATGTCGGGCCTCGACTTTGTCGACCTGCTCCGCAGCCAACTCGACGCGACCAAAGCCACCGACACCGAAGGCGGCGAGCAGCGGGTCGCGATCATCAGCGAAGTGCCCGGCCGACCTGGTCACTGGGAAGCCACCGAGCACGGCGCCGACCACACGATGGTCAAGCCGATTTCGATGAGCGACCTTGAGCGGTTCCTGGAGATGACACCCGCCGAACGCGAGATGATCCTCCCCGGCCGCGACCTCGCCCGCTCCATCCTCACCCTCCCTGTAAGCATGGGCGCCGCCGTCGCGTCCCTCGCAGTGATCATGCTGGGCTAAGCCTCATACCCAGCGGCACCCCCCAACGCCAGCGCCGCCGCTAGGTTCGACCAGCCGCGGCCCCTGAAAACAGCTCTCTCTTTTTAAACGCTCACAAGTAAGGAAATGGTTTTCGGCAAACGTGGTTTGCGAGTCTTTCTGCCCACGAACGGGCACTCGTCTGCTGCACACGTTCTCTGTGATGCTCTTCATCACTTGCCCAACCTTTCCACTCCGCCGGAAGGCCTGAAGCGTTTCCTCCTTCGACGGGGTTGAACACGTTTTGAACGTGTCGCTGCCAGGCATTTCCTTGAGTGCGGCAATGCCACACGAAGGGTGCCATGCCTCGTTTCCCTCCAGCACAACTATCCCGCGACTGCCATCTCCTCTTTCTGTAACGGGCGAACGCTTCGCTCACCCTGATCCCATATCCACCAATGGACATCCTTCATGACTTTCTGTCGTCACCAAGTTGCTTCCGCACTGTGCCTCACGTTATTGATCGTTGGTGTTGTGCAATCTGCGCGTGCAGATGTCATCGCCACCTACATCGAAGATGGGTCCGGTGTCACCGGCACACTCACGGGAACCTCGACGCTCACCAGCAACACTGGGACGCAGAGTGCCTACGCAGACGTGGGTCCTTCTGGAAACTTGGGATTTGGTGGCACCCTCACCACGTTTATTCCAGTGCAGGCTGTGACCGGAACATGGGATTCTGCTCCGACGGCAGCCGTCAATCCATCGTCGTACATCGATCCGACGGCTGTGACAGGTGACTTATGGTATTTCAGCGGCGATGGAGGAATCGTCAACTTCCCCGTTGGATATGTCAGTGGAGCCGCCATCAACTCCACCATTTTCTTCAGCGGCCAGACGTTGGTATCGCTCGGCATCGCTTCCGGCTCGAGGTCATATACCTTTACGAAGACCGGCGGTGGCGACTCGTTGGGGCTCACGATTACGGCGGCCGTGCCGGAGCCCTCCACATGGATGCTGCTCGCTTCAGCACTCGGGATCGGTTGCCGTGGCCTCGTGCGGCAACGCCGCAGAACAACCGCTGACCCCTGGCAACCCGCCTCCTGAGGGCAGGCTCACAGCACGGCACATCATGCGGTTCACCCGTGATGAGCGCAGTGGCATAGAGTAGCGTTGCCAAAAACAACACTCTTCCTCCATCACCAAGCGAGGAGTTGAGCCAGGGACGCATGTACCGACGTAGCGGAGGAGCCGGAACTGTAGGGTGAAAACGAAGCCGATCATCGAGTGATCGCGGGGCTGGGAAGACACGCGACAAACGTCCAGCGAGGCCGCAAACGGCCCACCCCGAGCGGCCCTGAACCTAAGGCCCCGGCGAACCCCGGGTATCCCAACAACGCCCACCCATTACGGGAGAGCATGTTGCGAAGGCTCTCGCCTCGGTCTAGGGTACGACTGGTAGATCTACCACCCCCGTCGCTCCTTCTTGAGGCTCGAGGCGTTTCCTCCTCTCGCTGGCTTGAACGGTTTGTTCAGCACCTCGCGCTGTGCCGCACCGATTACCGCTGCGGCACGCCTCACGAAAGACGCCCCATGTGGTCTCGCTCCCTGAGCCGCGCTGCCCGTGCGTCGGTCCATCGAACGGTGGCGCTCGGCAGCCTTGTGCTCCTGTTTGGCACCGCCAGCCGGCACGCAGAAGCCGCAGTCGTGGCGATCGTGCCGAGTTCCTATGTGGCAGGCACAGGCGGTGGAGCCGATCCAAATGCAGACCTTTCTCTCCCCAACGCCAACGTCGCGAGCGGCAGCTACGGCTGGTTTCTTAATTTCCCGCGAGCGAGTACCTCCGGCGAAGACCTCTTCCTCAATGCGCTCAATCAGTTTGTGTTTGAGGGCAGCACTGCGACCGGCCTCCTGGGAGATGTTGGGGGTTCCGACCAAAATTTTTTTGGTTCGCCATCACGGACAACACCGCACCGGCTTCACCTCGGCGACTCACGGTCGGCGAGACTGTTGATTTCTGGCTCTTTCCGAATCAACCCCGGAGCCCACTCAGCAGCAGTTTTTATATCCAGGATGCTTACACCGCTCCCGACTGGGGAAGCGGTAGCTACATGGGCTTTGCGTTCACGCAAAACTCGGGTGCAGAGTTGTACCTTGGCTACCTGGAAGTCACGTGGGACTCCTCCACCAAGTCCTTCCAGGTGCTCTCCGGTGCCTATGAAACCACCTCAGGGGCCGCCATCACCATCGTTCCAGAGCCAGGATCACACGTTCTGCTCGCGATGGCCTCAGCAGCCACCTGGATCATGGGAACGACACTTCGTCGCCGACCCCCGGGCCTCCGCT
>JAPOIM010000199.1 GCA_029978905.1 Planctomycetota bacterium | reverse complement strand
ACGCTCAACGGGCCGCTCTACAAGGGTGAGGATGCCCTCGTCGCTGGTCGAATACGTGTGGCCATGTTGCTCGGCCTCGTTGGGTTCGTCCTTGCGGGGGTTCTTTGATTAGACCAGACCCATGAACTCGCCCATGGCGTCCCATGCGCCACGGTTGATGAGGTAGGTCATGAGCGACATTTGAGCCCACATTCGGTTCTCCGCCTGGTCGAACACGATGCTCTGCTCGTGGTCCATCACCCAATCGGTAACTTCCTCACCGCGATGGGCAGGCAAGCAGTGCATGAAGGACCACGCCTCATCCATGTGAGCGATCATTTCCTCGTTGACCTGATAGCCATCAAAGGCTTGCATTTTGTCCTTCAAATGCTCTTCGCCCATGGAGATGAAGACGTCCGTGTAGACCACATGTGCTCCCGAAACAGCCTCGACCGGGTCGGTGGTGTGCATCACGTTGCTCCCGTTTTTCTCGGCGAGTGCTTTGGTGCGTTCCACGACGTCCTCTGCCGGCTCATAGCCTTCAGGACAGGCGTACCGGATGTCGATGCCCAGCATGGCGCAGGCCAACATGAG
>JAPOIM010000198.1 GCA_029978905.1 Planctomycetota bacterium | reverse complement strand
ATGGTGTCGATCATGTGCACCGGCACCCGAATCGTGCGGCTCTGATCGGCGATGGCACGGGTGATCGCCTGCCGGATCCACCAGGTCGCGTAGGTCGAAAACTTGAAGCCGCGGGCATGCTCAAACTTGTCGACCGCCCGCATCAGGCCTGCGTTCCCCTCCTGGATGAGGTCGAGAAAACTCATCCCGCGGTTGCGGTACCGCTTGGCGATCGAGACGACGAGCCTCAGATTGCCGGCAGCGAGGTCGCGTTTGGCCTTGTCGTACCTTCCCTGCAGCACCTCCAGCCGCTGAAGCCGACGGGCGAGGGTGGGCCGCGTCTCGCGGGTCCTCCACAACATCCGACGCTGCTCCACCGAGAAGCTGGCCGCCGCGTCGGCGTCGTCACCGATCACGCCCAGATGCGAGCCGATGTGCCGCAGTTGCTCAAGCAGCGGGTACAGCCGCTGGATCCGCAGGTGCAGCTCCTCCACGAGCCGAACGGCCTTATTCCGCTGGCGAACGAGCCGTCGCCACGCTTTGCGGCGAACAGTCATCCCCGCAGTGCGCGAGGTCGCCAAGCGGAACAGATCAACATTTT
>JAPOIM010000197.1 GCA_029978905.1 Planctomycetota bacterium | reverse complement strand
CAGATAGACTTCAGAAAAAAAACCCACTCGCTCACCTAAACACATATTTCACACAAACACGCGCGCAAGAATGTCTTTGCTCTTATCCGCGTCCTCGGCGACGAGTCTCAGAGCCTCTACCGTCTACTCTTCTTCGTCTTCTTCTTCTTCCGGCAGACGTCAGCTTCTCGCGTCGTCGTCGTCGTCGTCGTCGAGTAATAGCAACAACAGAAACAGCGATAGAAAAGTTCGCTTCGGAGTGGGGGCGATTCCAATCGAAGCCGCCAAAAAGGACGCGAAACAACTCGCGCCAAAGAAGGGCAACGGGAAACAACAACAACAACAACAACAACAACAATCGGCGGTGTCGTCGGAAACTCCGGAATTCTTGGCGGTGTCCAAAGACGTCGTCTCTTCGCAACCGTTCGCGTTTTTGGTTGGTTTTGTTGGCGCGATTGCGATTATCAAAGCGCACAAGAGAGATAAGACAAACACTTTGCGAAAGAAGAAAGCGGTTCTGAGATACTTCGACGCGAAAGGCGCCGCGGAAGTTATACGAACGTTATTCGCTGCCGCTGAATGCGACTACGAGGATTTTAGATACA
>JAPOIM010000196.1 GCA_029978905.1 Planctomycetota bacterium | reverse complement strand
ACACAACAACAACAACAACAAACAAACAAAAACAATAACACCAACAACAACAACAACAACAACAACAACAACAACAACAACAATGACAACAGTGACAAGAATAAGACCAAGAACAGCAATATCAACATCACCAGCAACACCAAGGGCAGCAAGATCAAGGACAGGAACAACAACAGCAATAAAGGAGAACCATGGCAACAAGAACACCAACAAGAAGAACATCAACATGACCATGACCAACACCAACACAACATGTCAACCTCAGGACAAACAACAACAACAGCAACAACAGCAACACAACAACAAACACAACAAACACAACAACAACAACAACAACAACAGACACACCAACAACAACAACACCAACAACAACAACAACAACAATGACAATGACAACAGTGACAAGAATAAGACCAAGAACAGCAATATCAACATCACCATCAACACCAAGAGCAGCAAGATCAAGGACAGGAACAACAACAGCAAGAAGGAGAACCATGGCAACAAGAACACCAACAAGAAGAACAACAACATGACCATGACCAACACCAACACAACATGTCAACCTCAGGACAAACAACAACAACAGCAAC
>JAPOIM010000195.1 GCA_029978905.1 Planctomycetota bacterium | reverse complement strand
GCCACCACCACCACCAGTGTGTGGTAACGCGTGTTGAGACCCACCTACACCCATATACCCATACTCTGTTGCACCATACCCGCCACCACCTCGACCAGGTATACCCCCAGGTATACCCGTGTGATATACACCACCACCACCACCACCCGCAAAGTATCCACCTTCACCGTACTCGTCCCCGAAATTCGTATACGAACTTCCCGTACCGAAGAATTTACCGATACCACCTTCACCGGAAACACTACTCGATACACCCGGAATACCAACTCCACCGGCACCACCACCACCACCACCGGATCTATCAGTACCACCACTGTAAATGCCAACACCACCATCGTTACCTTGACCAGTCGTACCAGAACCCCCGGCATTAGGAGTATTAAGTGTCTGACTCGCACCACCACCACCACCCGAACCACCATCAACACCGGCTGTATAGTTTGCACCACCACCACCACCACCAATAGCTGTTGTTAACCCCGTAAACGTTGTATTTTTACCGTTAAATCCATTCTCATAAGAGCTCCCTGTCTGTATCGCATTACCACCCGAATCCCCGTTCCCGACGACGATCGTTTTGGTCGCACCTTGTG
>JAPOIM010000194.1 GCA_029978905.1 Planctomycetota bacterium | reverse complement strand
GCTCTACGCCGTCGGCAGTTACCCAGCGGATCAACGCTGGCGGCCCCTGCTCTGGATCACAGGGCTGGTCGCGTTGACGCTGCTGACCCTGGCCGGTCCCCGTAAGGGGATCTGGCGACAAGCCCTGCCGATCGCCTGGCTCGCCACCGCCCCCCTTGGGCTGTGGTTGCTGGCCGGCGGCCTGGGCCTGCTGCCGGTGGGAACCCGCGACTGGGGGGGACTCACCCTCACCGTGCTGCTGACCATGGGCAGCGGTCTGCTGGCCCTGCCCTTGGGCGTGCTGCTAGCCCTCGGTCGCCGCAGTGCCCTCCCGGTGCTGCGCTGGTCGAGCGTCGCTTACATCGAACTGATGCGGGCCGTGCCCCTGATTGCTGTGCTGTTTTTCGGCCAGTTGCTGATCCCGCTGTTTCTCCCTCCGGGATTGGAGATCAACCGGGTACTTCGCGCGGTGTTGGCCTTTGCCCTGTTCGCTGCGGCTTACATCGCCGAAGACGTTCGAGGAGGACTGCAGGCCATTCCGCCCACCCAGCAGGAAGCCGCTCAGGTTCTCGGCCTCTCACCGCGCCAGACCCTCCAGCTGGTGGTGCTGCCCCAGGCCCTGCGCATCGCCTTGCCAT
>JAPOIM010000193.1 GCA_029978905.1 Planctomycetota bacterium | reverse complement strand
CGGCCCTGCGCGCGGCGGGCATCACCTCCGCCCTGGGCGCCGACTTCGGCCGCGACCCCGTCTTCCCGATCCTCAAGGAGCTCGTGCTCGACCCCAACTCGATCCAGCGCATCGAGCTCGCGGGCGTCCTCATGGACATCGCCGCGCCCCTGGGCAAGGCGCAGGCGCTCGAGCTGGTCTTTCCTACGATCGCGCAGGTGAGGCGCACCCTCACCCTGACCCTAACCCTAGCCCCAACCCCAACCCTAACCCGAGCCACTTCGCCTCGCACCCGCGCCAGGTCGTCTACCGCGAAGGCCTCAACGTCGGCTACCGTCAGTATCGGGACGATCAACTGCGTCCCAGCGGCGTGGGCAGCGGCGGCGTGGGCGTGGGCGGCAGCGGCGTGGGCGGCGGCGGCGAGGGCTCGGGCGTCTGCGGCGGCGGCCCGGGCGGCGGCGAGGGGCATTTTTGGTAGTGATAGTCGCAACCCAAGCACGCCGCCGCCGAGTCGATCGGCACGTTGACCCAGTGGTTCATGCCCCGGTTTGGCTTTTCCAATGGGTGCATTGACGTAGTCCAGAAATTCGGATGGAAAACATGAATATAGATTAGACGCCTTGCAGGTATCCATCACCGAGCCTCCAC
>JAPOIM010000192.1 GCA_029978905.1 Planctomycetota bacterium | reverse complement strand
GATTCCGGCGGGGACAAACCGAACAAGACTTCGTCGCGCGCCTCGTCCGCGCAGTTCACGAAGCTCAGCAACCTTCTCATGCAGCTGCGCAAGGTGTGCAACCACCCAGACCTCTTCGAAGAGCGTCCGATCGTCTCGCCGCACGAGATGCAGCCCTTGCTCATGCAGACAGCGGGCTTCGTGCTCAAGGCTCTCGACGCGGGGCCCCTCTCCGACGAGCTGCACTACGACCTCTTCAACCTCAACCTCGCCGCCTACTGCGATCTCGACTCGTACGACGCCGTGCGCACCTACGCCCTCCACACGCGATCCGTCTACATCACCAACGTCTCGGCCAAGTCC
>JAPOIM010000191.1 GCA_029978905.1 Planctomycetota bacterium | reverse complement strand
CTTCGGACCGGTCTCGGCGGGCGTTTTGGCTTGAACGGTCGCCTGAGCCGGCCGATCCACATCGAACATCCTGTCGAAGGCGTTTTCGAGGCCACGTAGCCCGCGCACTACTGCCGGACGAACTGCTCGAAACCGGCCAGGCACTGCTTAAGTTCCTTGGCACTGGCCTGCCCGTTTTGCTCGGTGATGCCCTACTCGAGCGACTTGAGGCGCCTAAAGTCGCAGTAAGACTGCAGAGGCTTCATCAGGCTCTTTTTGATGAGGTAGCGCTCGACCATAGGTGCGGTGTCTTTGACAAAGCCGCTGAAAGCCTCCCAAGTCGGCTCAGTGTAGTCCTCCCACTTGACTTTGAGCTCAATCTGGTCTCTGTTGTGGACTTTGGTGATCCGGTGGCTCAGTATGCCCTCGACGCGGTACCAGCCCCGCTCCTTTGACTTTTGCGGCTTAGGCTTGGGTTCGGGTCTCTTGACCTCCTCGAAGGTCCATTGATGAACCATTTTCTTTTGCTCAGCCAAATCTCGCTTTTGGCGCCTCTCCGCGATGGGTTTGTGCAAGTCTATCACGTTGGAGAGCTCACTGTCCTCGAGAGGCTCAACCGCGGTTTTTGAACTGCTTTTTGTCTCGTGGGGAC
>JAPOIM010000190.1 GCA_029978905.1 Planctomycetota bacterium | reverse complement strand
TTTCTACAAACTCACCCGTTTCACTTCCAAGCCCCAAAGCTGCAGTCATTAGCCTTGCAGATTCAATTGGAGACTTACTTTCAACATCCTCTAAACTTTGCTTCAATGCATCTAAATCTAAGCTAGGCTCACTTGTAACTTTCTTAACAAACTCACTATATGTATTGAAAAAATCTTTGACTTCTTTGCTCATAAAATACTCCTAGATAATCTTAACATTCAATTTAATAATGAGAAGACAGAAAAGATGGTAGGGATGGAGGGAGTCGAACCCCCACGCCTTACGGCACTGGAACCTAAATCCAGCGTGTCTGCCAGTTCCACCACATCCCCAGCTGATTGCTTATTCTATATGACAAAGGCAAGGATTAAACCCAAAATTGCAAAAATAACCCACATTATTGTTTCTTTTTGGTTTCCCTTCTTGAATGCCATGTATGAAAGGACCCAAAAAATAATGGGTGATAGCATTAAGAAGGCTTTGCCAACAAGCAAACCTGCCGGTATTAAACATACAATAAGAAATATCTTAAAGAAGGTCTCATTTAGGATGTTATTCATTGGTTTCTTCCTCTGTAAGTACTGAATTAATTCTTCTTAGTTCTTTTTCAATCTCATCGGCTTCTCTTGAAAGA
>JAPOIM010000018.1 GCA_029978905.1 Planctomycetota bacterium | reverse complement strand
AGATGCTAGGTCGCTCGTGCACGAACTGCGTGGACGCTACAAGCTCGAGGCCTACACGCTTGAGAAGTCGTTTGACTACACCGGCGAACAGGCAGGCCTCGGCTTCAACCCCGATGGCACCCCCAAGCGGATGCGGTATGCGAATGCGGCCGAAGTGACCGAGGTTGCTGTGCTCGTCGGCGACTTCTCGTCGTACGACGATCCCCGCGGCCAGAAGATGCTCACCAAGATCAAGTCCCTGCGTCCCGAAGCGCTCTCCGACGGCAAGGCGAAGAGCCGCTCGTTCTCCGACTTCCGCCGCATGATCGGCATGGAAGGCAATGGAGCGAAGGGTCCGATGCACATGGCCTTCGTGATCCCGAACCCACTGCTCCCTGAAGAGTTTTTCTCGCGGCCCGAGGTCGACGACTTCGTGCTGGAGATGAACTCCGGTGTGGAGCACTGCCTCCTCGACTGCCAAGGCCGCTACAGCGTGCGGGTCGCGCTCTTCACGGGTGCTGGCACGTTTGATCAGAAGGCGATCGAGAATGGTGAAAACCTCGAACTCGAGAGCCGTCTGGTCGAGGCCGCCGAAACCGCTCACCGCCTTACCGAGTCGCTGCGTCGTCGTGGCTTCGAAGCTTGGGAGTTCCATGACCGCGAGTCGAGCATGGTCTGCGTGGGCAGCTTCCAGCAGCTGACCGTTCCCGGGGCCGACGGCCGCCAGGTGATCCACCCCGGCATCGCCAAGGTCGTCGAAAAGCTCGGTGCCGATCCCGAAAAACTCGCGCAAGGGCAGATCCTGCCACGCACGATCGATGGCGTGCTGCTTGAGATTCAGCCGAAGCCTGTCGACGTGCCGCGGATGCCGGCCAACCGTCGCCGATGATGACGGGGCCGACGTCGCTTGATCTCACCGCAGGGCTCGTGCTCGGCACCCGCAACGCGGGCAAGCTCCGGGAACTCGCCGCGCTCCTTGAGCCGCTGGGGATCCGTTGCCAATCGCTCGACGGCTTCCCTGCTGCAGTCGACGTGGAGGAGACCGGCGAGACCTTCGCCGAGAACGCCGCCCTCAAGGCAACTGAGCAGGCTCGCGCTCTGGGCCTGCCAGTGCTTGCCGAAGACAGCGGCCTCGTGGTCGATGCCCTTGGCGGCAGGCCAGGCGTCTACTCAGCCCGCTTCGCTGGCCCTGAGGCGAACGACGAGGCCAACAACGAACTGCTGCTCGCGGAGCTCACAGACGTCCCCAGCCGGAAGCGTTCCGCCCACTACGCCTGCCACATGGCTCTGGCCGCACCCGATGGGACGGTGATCGCCACGTCGTCTGGCGAGTGCCACGGCTGGATCGCGAAGTCACGCAGCGGCACAGGCGGCTTCGGCTACGACCCGCTCTTCATCGTGCCGGAATACCACCGCAGCTTTGGCGAGATCGCAGGCGAGGTGAAGTCGATGATCAGCCATCGCGGCCGAGCCTTGCGAGCGATGGTGGCCGCCCTCAGGCAGCATCGCTGACCCGCCCCACGAGGCGATGCTCGATCACCTCGACCACCCGGTCGGTGCCGTCGAGCCTGCCGCAGAACTCCGCGAGGGGAGCCGCATACCGCGTGATCCCACCCAAGAAGTCGTGAATCACCTGCGGCTCCACGGCTTCGAGCAGTGAGAAGATGCCGCAGCCCATGTTTGCCAAGAAGTGGCTGTTCATCAGCTGCTCGGCATGGGCCTGCTCCGGTAGCACGAGCATCGGCTTGCCAAGGTGGAGTGCCTCGCCAATCAGCTGATTGCCCGCCGCCGAAATCACGGCGTGGCAGCTGGCGAGATCTTCCACGAACCGCGTCTCGTGGATCGCGTGGAACGACACGCCCCCCACCGGCTCGCGCTGCCCAAGCCCGTAGACCTTCACCGGCATCCCGCAGTCGGCAAGCGCCGCAATCGTCTCAAACGGCGTGTGCCGCCTGAGATAGCTGAGGATGAAGCCCGCATCCTGCGGTTGCTGCTCGCGAATCTCACGGCGAATCAAAGGTCCCACCTGCACCGCATGCTCCCAGCCTCGCCGCAACGGCGGGCGGAAGAAGGCCGAGATGACGGTGTCGGTCGGCTCCGACACATACATCCACACGGCGTTGCTCATCAGCCAGGCCTGCATCCGCAAGCTCCACGGCAGGCAGGAGAGGTCGTAGGCGAGCAGGAAGTGCTGATGGTCGACACTGATCAGGGGCACGCCGAGCCGCTGCGCCGCCCTGGGCAGCCCCGGCTCAAAATCGGTGATCGCAAGATCCGCCCCAAACGCCTCGAGCTCGACCATCAAGCGATCAACCAGCGGCCCGAGCGTCCGCGCTTGGTAGTCGAGCCCCATCCGGATCGACCGCAGCACGTCGAGCCTGCCGCCGGTGTACTGAAACACGATGCCCGGGATTTCCCGAATCTGCACCCGGGGCTCCTCCGCAAACCGTCGTCTGAGGAACTCAAGGCCATCGTCAAACGTGAAGATCGCGATCTCATGCCGCTCGATAAGCCGCTCGACGAGCGTGCAAATCCTCGTCGCATGCCCACGACCCTCTCCACAGAGACTGATTGCGATTCGAGACATGTTGGCGAGAGAGCCCTGCCTGTGTGGGGAGCAGCGATAGTGCTGTGCGAACTGCGGACCCGCAGTGCACCTGATTGTGACACCGAGCGGCAGTGCAGGCCAGTTGGGGGCATGCCTTGGGAAGAGGGCACGGGGCGTATGATGGCAGTATGAGGGGCATCCAGCGGCAATCACGGCGACCAGTACAGGCACGGGCAGCCTCGTGGCTCCTGCTTTCGCTGCTTGGCGTGCTGTGGGCAGTCGGGCGACAGGGGAGCACCACCGCCGCCGAGCCTCACAACGTCGACCAGGCGGCCGTCAGCCGCTTGATCACGAACCTGGGCGACCCCCAGCAACGAAGGCGTGAGGCAGCCACCGACGCCCTTGAGTCACTTGGGATTGGCATCCTGCCGCAGCTCGAGGAAGCCCTCCCTCTGGCGTCTGCCGAGACCGCCTGGCGGCTGCGGATGCTCAGGAGCGTGCTCGCTGACAGGGCGGTCGCTGCCGCGATCGAGCCCACGCACGTGCCTGTCACGCCCGCAGGCACGCCCATCAGCGTGGCCTTGGCAGACCTCTTTGAAGGTCCCGCAGGCCCGCTGCCTCTGAGCGAAGAGCCCCTTGCGCCCACACTTGTTCCGGCCCCAAGCTCAGACCTCCCAGCCCACCCCACGTACTGGGAAGAACTCGAGCGGCTCCTTGCAATCGCCCACAGTCGAGTCGCCACCGAGGCCACGACCGCGTCAGGCCTTGTGATTCGCCCCCTTCGGCCCGACGAGCCGCAACCTCTCGCCACCTCCGCAGGGCCGCTCCGCGTGGAACTCCTGCGAGCGGTGATGCTCCCTTCCGAGAAGCCTACGGCCACGCGGCTCACCCTGCGGGTGCTCTGGGAGCCCCGCATGCACCCCGTGATGCTGCAGCTCCCGATGGTGTCGCTGATTGCCGAAGGGGAGGCCGGAGAGGTCGTGCCACCGCAACAGCGGATGGCGGTCGCCGAGGCGAGCCCTCGCGGCCAAAGCGGCTCAGTCACCCTCCCGATCCTGCTCGCTGCGCCGCCTGAGGGCAGCACGCCCACGCTCGCCACGCTCCGCGGCACGCTTTCTCTCTGGGTGCCTGCCCCCGATGTCGAGGCCCGTTTCCCGCTGCCCCCCGCCGGGCTGCCCCCCGCCGGGCCGATAGCTGCACCGGTGCTGCAGCTTGGTGACGCCACCGTCGAGCTTGCGTCGCTCACAATCGCTGAGGGGAGCGTCACGGTCCGCATGCGGGCCGACTACCCGGCCACCGAAGCCCTCGCCTCGCACCGCACCTGGATCACCGACCGCACGCTCTTCTGCCGCATCGACGGCTCGCTCATCGCCGCCACCAGCGACCGCGTCGTGCACCGCAGCAACACCGGCCTCACGCGAGAAGCCGTCTTTCCCCTGCCGCAGGGCACCAACCCCCAAGCCGTCTCCGGCGAGGTTGGTTGGCAAGTTCCGCTGGCCATTCGGGAGGTTCCGGTCGACTTTCTCCTGCGTGGGATACCTCTCCCCTTTTCGAGCGATGCGAAAACCGACTCGGATCGCTAGGGTAAGAAGAGGTTCACGCGCGCATTCGCCTCATCGGGGGAAGCGGATGACAAGCATCACCGAGCTGGGCCGATCGTCTTTACAGGGAGTTTCGATGCCGAGCGACGTTCTCGATCGATCGGCATGCGGCACCCGCCCACAGACAGCGTGGGCACCACGGCTGCGTTCTGCCGCGGTGCTCCTGATCGCCCTCGGGCTCGCCGCAGGGTTCCTCGTCCCTGGCCTTCACGCCCCGCTCGCCCCCTGCCTCGGTGCCGACGACCCCACCGCCACGGCCATCGTGGTGGCCCGCATCGACGGGCAGCCGATCTACCGGGCCACGTACCTTGAGGTGCTGCGACGGGCAGGCTTCGACGCCGCCACCGTGCCCCAAGAACGCCAACAGATCTCGGCGAAGGTCGTCGAAGAGCTGATTAACGAGCAGCTCTTGGCGCGACTCCTCGACGAGAACGGCGTGGCCGCCACGCCTTCTGAGGTGGATGGGATGATCGCCAAACTGCGGTCGCAGCTCACCGCCCGCAACCAAACCTTGGAAACGTTTCTCAGCGATTCAGGCCGCGACGAGGCGATGCTCCGCAAGCAGATGGCGATCGAACTCGGCCTCAACAAACTCCTCGTCCCCCGCCTCACCGAAGAGCGTCTGCAAACGTACTTCGACGACCACCGGCAGCAGTTTGACGGCTCGCGCCTGCGGGTCAGCCACATTCTCCTCCGCCCAGACTCCGCCGCCGGAAGCGATGCCGATCGCGTCCTGATGGCGAAGGGGGCAGACATCCGCCGCGAGATCGTGGAAGGCACCCTCTCCTTCGCTGAGGCAGCCAGGCGCTACTCGGTAGGCCAGAGCCGGTTGCGGGATGGCGACCTGGGCTTTGTCGCGAGGCAGGGTGTGCTGCACGAAGCCTTCGCAAGCCAAGCCTTCCGGCTGAGCGAGGGGGACGTCTCCGAACCGTTCGCCACGCCCTTTGGTGTGCATCTTGTGACCGTCACCGCCGTGGAGCCGGGCCGCGGCAGCTTTGGAGGAGCCAGGGCCGAGGTCCAAAAACAGCTCGCTTCCGAAATGCTGCGGGAGATGCTCACCGAGAAGCGGCAGGCGGCCACGATTGAATACGCACCCGGGATTCCGCACTTCGCCGAACCGGTGGGAGCCGCGTCTGGCGGGCTCCGGGCTGTCGTGGTGGAGCCCCCGGCCGACGGCAACGGGGGGGAATGAAGGAATCTGGGTAGGGTCGAGCCCCGCACGCAAGGCGGATGTTGCCCCGTATCGGCCAAGTCGATACCCTCCCGCCCGAACTCATTCCGCCCGAGGCCCTTTCCTTCATGAAAATCCGGACCTGCCTCCTGGCCGCGTTTGGCCTGGTGGTGCCGCTGATCGCGATGTTTTCCCACCTGCTCCCATCCGACGTGATGGACACGGTGTGGAATGCCGCATGGAAGCCAGCCTCGGCCTTCTTCGCCGACGAAATCGAAGCGGTGGCGAGCACGCCTGCCGCAGACCTGCTGCCAGCCCAGGCCGCCGAAGCCGCAGTGCCCCTGGCCGCCCCGGATGCGGCCCCAGATGCCACCGCACCCTTAACGCTCGCGGGCACCGCCGCCGACGCCACTGAGGTGCTGCCCACCGTGGACCTCTCGAGCAACGCCCCCAGCTTCGGCATGGCCGATCGCGCGTCGTGGCCCACGGCCACGGTCCGACGACCACCCGGGGAGGTCGAGTCCCCTTTGTGGTCGAGCACCACAGGCACTGCCGCGGCACCTGAGAGCCCACAGGGGTTGGTGCAGCCCGTTGCCATGACCGCTGCCCCGCCCTTCAACGCAGCGAGCCCCGTCGACATGACGTCGGCCCTGACCGCGGTAGGAGCCTTTGGCGTCACCTGCCAGCCGACGGCGGGTGGCCGCTTCTACCACTGCTCATGCCGAGTCGCTGCCGATCCCACGGGGCAGCTCGTGCGGATGTTTCACGCCACCGAGCAGGATCCCGAGCAGGCCATGCAGCGGCTGCTCGACGATGTCCGCCAGTGGAGGGCCAGCATGCCCGGCGGGCCCCAAGGCCCCTAATCACACCCCCACCGAGCCTGAGCTCCGGAGCGTGTCGCTTGCGACGTGGACGAACCGATCTCGCGGCCCGCTTCGACCGCAGCCCCGGTGGTCCTCTCGACCGCCGCACACCGGCCGATTGGCCCCGTGCGTGGCAGCCCCAGCCTCACCGGTTGCTGCCACCGTCCACACCGCCACAGCCGCTTACCGCCGCCACGGCCCCCGTGATCGACGAGCCGGACGAGTTGCTGCGCACCGAGGAGCAGGCGCACCTGGAGGCCGCCCTCTTTCTCGCCCGCGAACCACTGCCGACGCGAAAGCTCGCGAAACTCGCCCGGCTGACCGACGGCACGCGTGCTCGAGCGCTGATCCGTGAGCTCAACGCCACCTACGACGCCGAGGGCTCCGCCTTCCGCATCGAGTGGATCGCTGGCGGCTTCCAGCTGCTCTCGCGAGCCCCGTTTGGGCCCTGGCTCCGCCGACTGATCGACTCCGCCCCCGAAACGCGTCTCTCGGCCGCCGCCATGGAAACCCTGGCGATCGTGGCCTACCGCCAGCCCGTCACCCGGGCCGACGCCGAAGCGATCCGAGGCGTCGGCTGCGACGAAATGCTCCGCCACCTGCTCGAGCGTGAGCTGATCGCAATCGGGGGCCGCTCCGAAGAACTCGGTCGACCGAACTACTACGTCACCACACGCCAGTTCCTGCAGATCTTTGGCCTCGGCCACATCGACGAACTGCCACCGATCGACCTGCCCCCGCCTCCCGACGAGACGGAATTCGACGAGGAAGACGAGACCCAAGTGTCCGAACTCGACGGTGACAGCGGCGACGAGGACGACGACGCGCCAGCGGATTCGACGAGCGACGAAGCCGATTGAGCGTCCCGCGAGCGGGCCGTTGCAAGGAGCATGCCAAACAAGCCCACCGGCGCAGCGGTGGTGGCCGCTGAAAAACTGGCGAATTTTTGCCTTCCAAGGCTTGCAAGCATTGGTTCTGCTGGACAAACTCTTGCCCACTCCGTTGACCGTGCGTCTACGGAGAAGGCCGAGCGGGTCTGCGAGATTTCGGCGTCATCGAGTCCTCGTGAAGAGGAATGGATGCGTCGCTCGCCTACCCACGCGGTGCGCGAGTGCGAACGCATTGGATGCAGCACATGCAATGCGTTCCAGATTTGTTCCAAGAAATGAACGCAGTGTGCCGATGCACGGTACGCTTCGGTGTGTTTCTTCAAACTGTGTTTGTTCGTTGATTGTTCGTTCCAGGTGTTTCGTCGTTGCGTGGTGATCGCGACTCCGGTGAGCCGATGGCTCACCGGCCCATGAACCGACTCGAGGAGATTTTGCCGTGACGATTGTTGCCAGTCCAAGGCTGCAGCAGGACGTGTTCTCATGGGAGGAGCTGTCTGAACTTCAGGCTGCCGAACCGCTGTTCGAAGGGGTCGCAGTCCAGTCCCCCGTCGCTTTCGATGAAGAAGACGACGAGGAAGCTGAGGACGAAGACGACGAAGAGTACGAGGACGACGAAGAGTACGAAGACGACGACTACGAAGAAGAAGAGGACGAAGAGGAAGCGGAAGAAGACGAAGAAGAGGGTGACCTCGACGAAGAAGAGTGGGAAGAAGTCGAGGACGAGGAAGAAGAGGACGAAGAGTACGACGACGAAGAAGACGAAGAGTGGGAAGACGACGATGAAGAGTGGGACGAAGAAGACGACGAATAGTCGTCCACTCGTTCTCGCCTCGCGTTCCCCGAGGGCTTCTTCAAGGCCTTTCCTCTATCGAGGTCTTTCCCTGAGGCCTTTCATCTGGCGTAGCGACTTCGCTTCTGCAGTCGCATGACGGCTGGGCGGCGGTGCCGGAAATCTACTCGGCGCCGCCTGCGGTTGGGTTCACCACCAACCGCAGTTCGAGAAGCCGCCCTTCTCTTTCGATGCCCACGTCGACCCTGTCCGCGGCTTGGGCCAGTCGCGCGACCATGTCGCCTTGGTCGATCAGTGGCTGCTGATCGATCGCTACCACGCGGTCGCCAATGCGGAAGCCACCTCGCTCCGCGGGCGTGTTTGGCGAAACGCGAACCACCAACGGAGCCGTGGGATCGGCGGCGTCAGGCCGCGTTCCCAAGCCCCAACGCTTCGGAGGCGCAGGCGGAGCCTCGGCCTCGAGTTGGCGGCGGCCAGACTCATTTTCCGCAAGGCAGACGTCGCGGAAATCGGGGCTCGCCGGCGCATCCGCGACCGCGAGCAGCGTTTCAAGAGCCAAGCCCGTCACCGGCTCGATCCCGGCATAGTTCACCAGGTGCGCATCGTCACTCGGCCGGTGGTACTCCGAGTGCAGCCCGGTATGAAACATCACCGTGGGGATACCCGCCGCCAAAAACGGGTAGTGGTCGGAATCTTTGGAACACTCCCACGAGAAGGCGAGTTTCAGCCCTGTCGGGAGATTCGCGGACACGATTGTCTGTCGCAGGCCGACCGCCGAACGCGTGCCATACACCTCGAGCCGCTCGCCTCGTAGCCGACCAATCATGTCGAGGTTGATCGAAAAGGCGACACGATGGTGCGCAAGGGGCAAGGGCCGCTCACGCACAAAATGGCTCGATCCGAGAAGGTTCACCTCTTCCCCGTCCCACAGCGCAAACACCAGCGTCCGCTTGGGCCGCCTCGGCAGGAGCGTGCACGCCTCCGCGACCTCCAGCAACCCAGCCACGCCCGAGGCGTTGTCATCGGCGCCGTTGTGGATGCGTCCGGTGGGGCCGAAGCTGTTGGACGGCGTGCCATAGCCCACATGGTCGTAGTGAGCTCCGATCACGACCGCCTCGCGACTGGCCTCGGGATCACTCCCGCGCAGCATGCCGAGCACATTTCGCATCGTGCCAAACCGCTGGTAGAAGCCCCCCTCGTCGCCCGCAGGATCGACGCCGATTCGCTGAAACTCGTCGACGAGGTAAGTCCCCGCAGCCCGCCCGCCACGACTCCCCGCGGCCCGGCCTTCCAAGGCATCGTCCGCAAGCGCCGCCACGTGCCGCTTGGCATCGTCGGCACGCACGCTCGCCCGCGCCGCCGCGGCACTGAGTTCCGCAGCCCGCAAGGCACCAGAGAGCGTCCACACAGCAAACGCCGCCACGCCCACCGCACGCACGAGACGGGCTCGCGGCAGCTTCTTCGCAGGCTGCTGAAAGTTCACCACAATGCGTCCTCCCGTCGGGGATCTGCTTCGTCGAAGCCCCACAAACCGCCAATCTCCGCAAAAGATCCGCAGAATCTTGCGGTCGGGCAACGTTGCCTTCAGAATACCTCCGACTCAGGTCGATGCAGACCTGTCCACCGGAGAGGTGGCAGAGTGGTCGAATGCGCGTCTTTGCTAAAGACGTGACCGGTCAAAAGCTGGTCCACGGGTTCGAATCCCGTCCTCTCCGCTTGCAGGCTTTCTTGGGCCGTCAGCCGCCAGCAGGTGCGGCGGCGGCCGAGGCGACGGCGAACGTCCGCCCTCTTTCTCTGCCCTTTTCGTTGCCGCCCAAGCCACGACCGACCGAACGGCGTGCTTCCTGGATCTGCAGCGGCACCGCCTGCGGCACCTGCAGGTTCTCGTCTGGTGATTCCTGAGCCCGCTTGAGGTACTCAGCGAGCGCCCGCGTGTACGCGTCTCGCGCCGCCTCGCGTTCGTCGCTGCGAATAAAACGCTGACGGGTCTCCCACAATCGCTGGACCGACTCGGCACACCACAGGGCGCTTGCCCGTGACGCCCGGATCGGCTGTCCCTCCACGATCACGTCAACGGGATTGGTGTGCAGCTGCGGAAACTGCCGCACCGCCACCCAACTGCTCCTGTCGATGTCGACCTCAAATGCGACGTCGTGTGGCTGACCATCGGCGGGAACAACGCTGGTCGCCACCACACGCCCGTTGACGATGAGCTCCACGCTCCGCTCGCCCCCCTGCACCATCCGTGTCTCCCGGGGAGCATGCAGGTTTATGGTATCCCCCACCATGCGTCGCCCCGCGGCGGGCTCGAGCGTGCCATACGCCACCGCGACGGGAACCTCCGGAGCAAACGCCACCGTGGCCTGGACCTGCACCGTCCCCGGCTGTGCGAGCGACAACGGTTGCTCCCCCGGCACGTGGCCATCCACGCCGAACTTCAAGGCATGCGCATAACCGTCGGAGACATACGACCGGCCTGCCGCAACCCCGCGACACCACTCTGCAAAATCGAGCTCCGTGGGTTGCCCCAACTGCACATACACACGCCCCTGCCCGACCTGCCGACTGCTCATGCAGGGGAAGTCGGTCTCACCGCTGAGCTTCAACGGAAAACCACAGTTGAGCAGGTGGTACCAGGTGTTCCATTCCGGAATCCTCGCGGTGTCCATCGCGCTGATAAAGTCACACACGCCTTCCGCCGTACTGACAAATATCTCCATGGCGCCTCCGCCGTTGAGAGCAGGGATCGCAAGATTGGGAAGTTGCTGCGACGCGCGATCCGCACTGGCTCGCAGCTCATCTTGACTGAGCATCCCGTTGCCATCCTCGTCAGCTTCGTCAAACCGTTCAGGCAAGAGCCTGCCGGTCGCCTCATCCTGCGACAGTTGACGATCGCGATCACGATCGCGTGTCGCCACGAGCCACTCCGCGGTCTGCTCGGCATCAACGTGGAGCGCCGAGTGTGGATACCCCGTGATCCCTCCCTGCTCCTTCGCCCACCGCATCACCGGCACCGTCCACGTCGGCCAGCCTTTCGTCGACGTTCCCTCCGAACCGGGATAGGTCTGATCAAACAGATTGAGCAGGCACACATGCCCCATCGCCGCCGACCCAAAACCGCTGATTTCAAGGTCGTATTTCAGCAGGGTCTGCGGCGAACTCACGTCATCCGCCAGCGGAGAAAAATAGGTCCGCTGATGATCAAAGCACGGGCCCCAGGTCAGCACACAGCCAACATTCAGCCCCTCTCCGGCGACCTGCCGAAACATGTCTGCGGGCGTCACGCCTTGCGTGGGATTGTCGTAGTGCGAGCAGCCCGCTCCATGGATGTGATGGTCACCACACCAAAACCCAGCGTGCATGGGATTGATCCACCGCGTGAGCTGCACAGACAGCTGCGAGGATCCGTCTTCCTTCACGGTCAGTGGCATCGTCTGCTGCAGATATTCAGGACCGCGTCCGGCCGTCACCTCAAACTCACCAGGGGGTAATCGCACCACATCGCCATCTTCGCGATAGATCTGTGGCTGAAAGAAAAAGTCAGGCGCGAGCCGCCGAGCCTGTGGCGGATAGACATGGCCGTCACGATCACGAATCTCCAGACGAGCTGTTGTCGGCTGGCCATCAACGTCCAGCACCCGCAGTGGCACCTCGATCGCTGGCCGGATTGAAAACAGGACCGGGACTTCGCTGCGGAACCCCAGGTCCTGCGTGCCTTGCCCCAGATCAAAAACCAGCGTGGCTTCCCTCGCCCCCGCCTCACTGCTGAGTATCAGCAGCAGCATGTACTCTTCTGCGTGGCCGCTGAGTCGATCAGAAAGCGGGGCCGCCGCGTACATCTCCAGTTCCAAAAACCGTCGCTGCTGATCGGTGTTTTGATTCTCGCCAAGTTCTGTCTGGGCCTGACGCACGAGCGACCCCTCGGATGTCCCGGAGTAGATCGGGCCCGCTTGCGGACTTTGCACACGAACCCGTCGTGTGACCGTGGCCTCGTTTTCCACCCGCACGATGACCGGCGTGTATCCGGCCTGCTGCAGCACCGCCGCGGCCTCGCCACGTCGCACCTTCACCCGCAGCTCTGGATTGACGTGCACATGGACCAACACATGTGGATCGAGCAAGCGACGAATCGCCTCCCCATCTTCCGCACGAATGGCCCGTTGCAGCGACTCTGTCACCGGCATTGGGAGCGGTGCCCCCAACAGATCGAGCGACTGCAGGAGGCGTGCGACGCCTGATGCGAGCGGCTGATTCGCGTCATCGGCCCCTGCGCCACGCAGCCCAGGCACCCAACCAACCACCGCGGCAAACAGCACCAGCACAACCTTGGCTCGTCGCTTGTGACACATCACACACACTCCCCCGGCAGTGATCTCCTCCCGATGCTCAGATGGCTCGGGACCGTTTCTTGCACCGTGCGTCCGTTTCACCGTGGTTCATTAATGAGCCGTGTCGTGCCCTCGGCGGTCCGCTCAAGCCGGAAGGCGTCGTGGACGTCTCCGATCGCGTTGAGCGCACGGTAGCTCAAGCTCTCAGGTGTGACCGAAATCACTTGGTAAAGCTGGGTGCGAGTTGCCCAGCTCTCCATAACCGGCTGCGGCTCGAGGTCGTACATCTTCGGTCCGCTCACCGACACGACGTACACGGTGCCGGAATCGGTCTGCTGCCGCTTGTCACCAACGGCGAGATTCACCTCATCAAGTGAGCCGGGCTGAAACGTCAGGCGGGGCGAGCGGGCGTAGGTGTGGTCGTGGCCCTGAAGC
This sequence comes from Planctomycetota bacterium, assembly GCA_029978905.1. GTDB lineage: Bacteria > Planctomycetota > Planctomycetia > Pirellulales > UBA1268 > M30B53. The sequence continues at coordinate 45,380 of JAPOIM010000018.1, read as the reverse complement.
ACGAGATCAACCCCGAGCCGGTCGAAGAGCGGTTGCCACGCCTCACGCAGCTCGCGGTTATCCCGACCTTTCGCGGATGAAAAAATCGGGTGATGAAAGGTCACGATCTTCCAGGTCGGGGCCTCGTCGGCAAGCACGGTTTCAAGCCAGGCCGACTGCTCAGCAATCTGCTCGTTGCTGTTGAGCGAAACGAACCGCGCCCCCTGGTAGTCGATCGCGTAACAGGTCTCCTCGAGGCCTGCGGGCCCCTGCTCGGGCAACGCAAACGTCGGCCGCCAGTGATGGCTCAGCCGTCGACCGCCGTCATCGCCCCGGGCCATCTCGTGATTGCCGGGCGTCGCCAGGGCAGGCAGCGTGCGGTGGATGAAGCCCGACGCCTCAAACCACTCCCCCCACTCGCGGTCTGCCTCCGCACGGTTGATCAGGTCACCCGCGTGCAAAAAAAACGCCGCCCGAGGTGCGTCACGAAACGCATTCCGCACGACTCGCGACCAGTGGCTGCGGAGATCATTTTGGGCGTCGCCGAAATACACAAACACAAACGGCTCGTGACCGTCGGCGGCCGTCTCGGTTTGGCACCACTCGCTCCAGTGTTCGCCGTCACCCACGCGGTAGAGATAGCGGGTAGCGGGCTCGAGCCCTTGCACGCGGGCCTCGTGGTAGCGGGCCTCGCCAAGGTCCGTCTTCAGCACCGAGGACGTGCCTTCGATCCGCTCTGCCTTCCCCACGAAATCGGGCCCACCTTCCGCCACGGCAATCTCAAGCATGCTCACCGCGTTTGCCGCGCGCGTTCGCCAGGTGACAGCGATCTCATGGGCTGCATCAGCCGTGATGGAAAGGCAAATGCGATCGGGAAAGGGCGTCGGCAGGTAGAGAGCGTCGGGCCACGAGGGCTCTGCCGCGTGAGCATGCTCGTGCTCGTCCCCTTCGTGCGCGGTCGCCACCTGCCAGGCGGGAACGCACGCCACCCAGGTGAGCACCCACACTCGAGCCCACTGCGGCCAGTGCCGCCCCCAACGCAACTGACGACGCTCCGCCACAGCACTTCCTCCCCTGGTGATGAGCCCACGCGTGCCTCTTCAGGCTCGCATGGGCTCACGCTACCAGATCGGCACCCGCGGCTACAGCAGGCGGAAGCACCGTGGCGATTGCGGGCAACGGGCATTGCCAAGGCGAGGGGTTGGCGAAAGCTCGAGGAGCGTTTGGGCCTCTCCTCGCCCTGCGACGAGACTTTTGCCGACCCCGAGCCAGGAACACCTGTGAGCCGAACCCGCGTTATCGCACGCTACTGTCGTCGCTGTTCCACGCGATCGGCATCGGAGCGAGCGGGGCTGACTCCAGCGGCGGCTCCGGAGCCACCGGCAACACGATCCTCGTCGTGGCTGGCTTCGGCTCTTCCTCGCGGCTCTCGCGAGGCTGCTTCCGGCCCTGCCCACGCGACACCCCCGCACGATCGCGCTGCGTCCGCTCCGACTCAAGCGCCGCAAGCCTCGGCTCCACCTGCTGCTCAAGCGTCTTGGTCGCCGCCGCCATCTCCTCCCGCACGGCTCGCTCCACACGACGCTCCAGCAGTTCCGTCGCGCGGTCGAGCGAACGCTCGATTCTCACCTCGCCAGCCACCGCCATCCGGGCGAGTTCCTCGGTCGCCTGCTCTTCCAACCGCTCTTCGAGCACCTCGGTCCGATCCTCGACTACCGCACGCAGCTGCCTGCCCGTTTCGCGGGTTGACCGCGCGGTCTGCCGGGCCAACCGCTGCTGTGCGTTCGCGAGTTGGCTGTCGACCTGCTGCCGCAAGGCCTCGGCTTCAGCCGCGAAGGCTTCCTGCATCGCCGCCAGGTCTTCGTCGTGCTGCTGGGCAAGCTGTTCGGTGGCTTCGGCCACCTGGGCCTCGAGCTTCGCCGCCTCTTCCGACACCTGCAGGCCGAGCATTTCCGCGAGATCGTTGCTGACCTTCGTCATCCGCGACGACAACTCGAAGCGAACTCGCTGCGCGACGGTCGACTGCAGCTCGGCTTCCCGACGCTCACGTCCCCACGTGAAAACCCCAGCGTCGGCGTCCATCGCCACCGTCACCACACTCACGAGCACCACCGCCGTGACCGTGCCGCGTGTCCACCAGCATCGCATGTCAGTTCCTCCCTGATCGCCCCACCTTCCCTGACCGACCTCTCTTCCCATCGGAACACAAACCTGGTCGTGTCCAGCGAGGAATCGCAGAATGAGGCTGTTTTTCCGGGGCAACACCCGACTCGTCGCCACAACCGCTACCACGCGACCCGCAGACACACCCCACCCCCACCGCCTGCGTGGGCGCGGTACGATGGTAGTGGTCGCGGAAGGTCTTCCTGGGGGTTATGAGGCGTCACCGTATGCAGAACAGTCATCGTTTCCTGCTCGCGTGGGGATGCCTGCTCACGTCGTGCCTCCTCTCTGTCTGCGCGGAGCCCGTCGCAGCCGACGAAACATCCGCGGACGCCGCCGCAGCCCTCCGCTTTTTTGAAGAGGAGATCCGCCCCGTTCTCGCCAACCGCTGCGTGAGCTGCCACGGCGAGGAGAAGCAGGAGGGAGGGCTCCGGCTCGATTCGAAAGAAGGCTTGGCTGCAGGGGGTGAGAGCGGTCCGGTGATCCTCGGCGACACCCCGCACGAGAGCCTGCTGCTCGCCGCGATCCGCCGCGACGGCCTCGAGATGCCCCCTGATGAGCCGCTGCCGGAAAACGAACTCCTCGCGCTCACCTCCTGGATCGAGCGCGGGGCCCCCTGGCCCGACGCGGTCGCAACGCTTCGTGCCCCCGGATTCTCGGTGAGCGACGAAGACCGGGCCTGGTGGGCTTTTCGCCCCCTCACCCCACACGCCCCACCAGAACTCGCGAATGATCCGTGGTCGAAAAACGCGATCGATCGGTTTGTGCTTGCCCGGCTTCGCGAAGCGGGGCTCACTCCCGCAGACCAAGCCTCTCCCGAGACGCTGATCCGCAGGCTGTCGTTCGACATGCTTGGCCTGCCACCCACGCCCGACGAGGTGGATGCCTTCCGGGCAGACATCGAATCGAGTGACTTCGAGGCCGCCTGGGAGCGGCTCGTCGACCGCTACCTCGACGATCCGCGGTACGGGGAGCACCAGGCTCGGTTCTGGCTCGACCTCGTGCGGTATTCGGAGTCAGACGGCTGGAACCAAGACGCCTACCGCCCGCACATCTGGCGGTACCGCGACTACATCGTGAATGCCTTCAACACCGACACGCCCTATCCGCAGTTTGTGGCCGAGCAACTTGCAGGTGACGAACTCCCGGGCGACAACCCCCAAGCGGTCGTGGCCTCGGGCTTCCTGCGACTGGGCATCTATGAATACAACCAGCGCGATGCCGCTGGCCATTGGAACGACATCGTCAACGAGATGACCGATGTGGTTGGCGACGTGTTCCTTGGCGTGAGCATGGCCTGCGCCCGCTGCCACGACCACAAGTTCGACCCGGTCTCCCGCCGCGACTACCACGCCCTACGGGCCTTCCTTGAGCCCGTCGTGTGGCGCGACGATGTTGCCGCGGCCACCGAACAGGAACGTCTCGCCCACGCGGCCCAGCAAGCCGCCTGGGAAGATGCCACGACCGACCTTCGCCAGCAGATCAGCGACCTCATCACGCCCTACCACATCCGCAAGTGGCGTTCGACGGTGGAGAAGTTCCCGCTCGACATCCAAGCCTGCTACTACAAGCCGGTGGCCGAACGCACGAGTTGGGAAGACCAGATGGCCTACCTCGTCACCCGGCAGTTTCAGGAAGAGTCGGGCGGCCCCCTCTCGGGCATCTCCAAGGAAGACAAGGAAAAACTCGAAGAACTCGAAAAGCAGCTCGCGAGCTTCGACCACCTCAAGCCCAAGCCCTTGCCCACCGCGATGACGGTCTCGGCCTTCGCAGGCACGCCCAGTGCCACGCGGATTCCGGGCACCACCGCGACGATCGCCCCTGCCGCGCCTGAAGTGCTTCGCAGCGGCCACGCGGCCGAGCCCACGGTCGCCGCCGGCAGCAAACTCGCCGAAGGCCCCGGCCGCCGCCGGGCGCTCGCCACCTGGATCGGCGACGCCGCCAACCCGCTGCCCTTGCGGGTGATCGTGAACCGCATGTGGCAGTGGCGATTCGTTCAAGGGCTGGTCACCACCCCCAACGACTTTGGCAGCTTAGGGCAGCCACCAAGCCACCCCGAACTCCTCGACTGGCTCACGGCCGACTTCATCGAAGGCGGGTTTCACCTCAAGCGACTCCACAAGCAGCTCGTGATGACCGCGGCCTGGCGTCAGTCTGCCATGCATCCAAGCGCTGAGCAGGCACAGGCACTCGACCCAGGCGAGGACCTTGTGTGGCGAGCTCGCGTCCGCCGCCTCCGCGCTGAAGAGATTCGCGACGCGATGCTCTTTGCCTGCGGCCAACTCGACACCAAGCAAGGCGGCCCCAGCGTGGAAGCGAACGTTCCGCGACGCGGTCTTTACGTCAAGAGTTACCGCAACCGCAACGACACGCTCCTCCACCAGTTCGACATGGCCAACGGCTTGGAGCGGGTTTCCGTGCGCAACACCACCACCACGCCCACGCAGGCCTTGGCGATGTTCAACGGCGACGAAGTGCTCTCCCGAGCTCGGGAACTTGCCGAGCGGGTACAGCAGACGAGCTCCACTCCCGAGGATGCGGTGCGACAGGCGATCCGTCTCACCTGGTGCCGCGAACCGCACAGCGACGAACTCTCCCGAGGTGTGGCGTTTGTCGCCGTCAACGACGATGCCGGCACGCCACAGATCGACGGGGAACGGATGACCGACTTCTGCCACGTGCTCTTCAACTCCGGAGAGTTCCTCTACGTGGACTGACCCACGACGGTGCCTGCCGCTTCACTGCCCTCGCCCTTCCCCGCCCCACATCCGCCCGCCAGGTTGTCTTCCCGACGAAGGATTCCGCATGCGACCCCACGGCCAACGCTCACGCCCCACCGCTGCCACTCCGCTCTCGCGTCGGGCGATGCTGCAGGCGGGCAGCACGGGCCTGGGGAGCCTTGCGCTCTCGTGGCTTGTCTCAAAGGAACTCCAGGCGGGACTTGCCGTGCCGCACCACGCGCCGCGGGCTCGCAGCGTGATCTGGCTCTTCATGGAAGGGGGCCCCAGCCACCTCGATCTGCTCGACCCAAAACCGCTGCTCAACGAACTCTCCGGAAAACCATTGCCTTCGAGTTTCCGGGAGCCGATCACGGCGATGGGCGAAAAGGGGGCTCCTCTCCTCGCCTCCCCCCGCAAATGGTCGCAGCATGGCCAGAGCGGTCTGTGGGCCTCCGACTGGATGCCGCACATCGCCACGCATCTCGACGACATCGCCGTGATCCGCTCCTGCGCCACCGACGGCATCAACCATGCTGGTGGCGTGTGTCAGATGAACACCTGCCTGAATACCGCTGGGCGGCCGTCGCTCGGCTCTTGGGTGCACTACGGCCTCGGCACCGCCAACGAAGACTTGCCGGCGTTTGTGGTGATGTGCGACAGCAGCGGGCGCCCCGTCAACGGCCCACGCAACTGGGGCAGCGGCTTCATGCCGGCGGCACATCAGGGTGTGCGGATCGACGGTGCTGCTGACGAACCGATTCAGTACCTGCAGCCGCCGAAGGGCTACGACGCGGCGCGACAGCAGGAGTCGCTCGCGCTCCTGGCAGACTTCAATCGCGGCCACGCCGCCGCGCGGCCGCAACAGACCGAACTGGAAGCCCGCATCCGCAGCTACGAACTTGCCTTCCGCATGCAGCGGGCAGCCCCGGAAGCTGTTGACCTCGCTCAAGAAACCGCCGCCACGCAGGCCCTCTACGGCCTCGATGACAAAGACACCGAAACCTTCGGACGCAACTGCCTCATGGCTCGCCGACTGGTGGAGCGGGGCGTGCGCTTCATCCAGCTCTACAGCGGCACGGGCAGCAAGTGGGACTCCCATTCCGACATTGAAAAAAACCACTCCAAGCTCTGCCGTTCGATGGACAAGCCCATCGCTGGGTTGCTGGCCGACCTGAAGCAGCGGGGTCTCCTCGACGAAACGCTCGTCGTCTGGGGGGGTGAGTTTGGCCGCACGCCGATGAGCGAGAAAGGCAACGGCCGGGATCACAACCCGACTGGCTTCTCGATGTGGATGGCCGGAGGCGGCGTGAAAGGCGGGCAGGCCATCGGTGCCACCGACGAACTTGGCTTGCATGCCGTCGAAGACCGGATGCACGTGCGTGACATCCATGCGTCGATCTTGTGGCTGCTTGGCCTCGACAACATGACCCTCACCTACGACCACAAAGGCCGGCCTGAGCGTCCCACGATCAACGAAGGCCGCTTCAATCGCCGCCTGATCACCGGCTGATCCTCTCCGCGGAGTTTCCTATGTCGTTCCGCTGCGCCGTGCTGCTGGCTGTCTGCCTTGCCTCCGTGAGTTGGTGCACCACACCTGCTCACAGCCGCGAACTCGCTCCCGAGCCCCGCGCCGAAACCGCCCGCACGCTTGGCCTCAAGCCTGAGGTGCTGCAGCAGATCAAGCCGCTCGTCAGCGAAGCGATCGACGCGGGCGAGACTCCCGGTTGCGTGGTCTGCATCGGACGCCGCGACGGCATCGCCTGGCTTGAGTGCTTTGGTGACCGGCAGGTGGAACCCGTCCGTGAGGCGATGACCCGCGACACCGTGTTTGATCTTGCCTCTCTCACCAAGCCAGTCGCCACCGCCACATCGATCATGCAGCTCCTCGAAGAGCAGGCCCTCACGCTCGACGATCCGGTGGCCTCGCACCTTCCAGCGTTTGCGGCCAATGGCAAAGAAGTGATCACCGTCCGCGACCTGCTCACCCACACCAGTGGCTTGATCGCCGACAACCCACTCGCGGATTACGAGCATGGTGTCGAGGAAGCCTGGCGACGGATCTGCGCACTCAAGCCCCTTGCCGCACGCGGCGAACGCTTCATCTATTCCGACGTGAACTTCATCGTCCTGGGCAAACTCATCGAGACCCTCCGTGGCGTATCCCTTGATGCGGCCGCCCAAGAACGCATTTTCGCCCCACTGGGCATGGTGGATGCGGGCTACCGGCCCGACGCCTCCCGTCGAGCGCGGTCAGCTCCTACGGAAAAGCGCGGCGAGGCGTGGATCCGTGGCGAGGTGCATGACCCGCGGGCATGGAACCTCAATGGCGTCGCGGGGCATGCCGGGCTCTTCGCCACGGCCGATGATCTCGCCCGCTACGCCCGGGCCATGTTGGGCGGAGGCGAACTGGATGGGGCCGCGGTGCTCTCCCCAGCCACCATCGCCACGATGAACACTCCAGTCACCGTGCCAGGCGACGGCATCCGCGGCCTCGGCTGGGACAAACAAAGCGGCTACTCCTCCAACCGCGGCTCCCGTCTGTCACCTGCCGCGTTTGGGCACGGTGGCTTCACCGGCACATCGCTCTGGATCGACCCCGATCTCGACCTGTTCGTGATCTTTCTGGGGAGCCGACTGCACCCCGATGGCAAAGGAAAGGTGAACCCTTTGGCTGGCGCCATTGCGGACGTGGCCGTCGAGGCACTCGAGGACGAAACGCCCGCACCCTCCCGCGCGAACGCGCGGCCTCCCAATGTGGTGGTGATCCTCGCCGACGACGCCGGATGGGGCGACTTCTCGGTGACAGGTAATCGCACCGTCGCCACCCCCTTCATCGATTCCCTCGCCGCCGACGGGTGCCTGCTGGAAACCTTTTTTGTGCAACCCGTCTGCTCACCGACGCGCGCGGAGCTCCTCACCGGCCGCTGGCATCCGCGGGGAGGCGTGCGAGGCGTGACGGAAGGGCAGGAACGCCTCTCGCCGGGCGAACGCACGCTGGCCGAGGTTTTCCGAGACAGCGGCTACGCAACCGGCTGCTTCGGAAAATGGCACAACGGCACCCAGTGGCCCTACCATCCGCTCGCCCGTGGCTTCGAGCGGTTCTACGGGTTTACCGAGGGACACTGGGGGGACTACTTCGACCCCCCGATGGAATCCAACAGCACGTTTGTGACGGGCAAGGGCTACATCACCGACGACATCACGAACAACGCGATCGAGTTTGTCAAAGCCCATCAGCAGTCCCCCTTCCTCTGCTACGTGGCCTACAACACCCCGCACTCGCCGATGTGTGTTCCCGAAGAAGAATGGGATCGCTTCGACGATCGCCCCCTCGCGCAGACGCGTGAGCAAGAAGACCCTGTCTTCACCCGGGCGGCGCTCGCGATGGTGGAAAACCTCGACGCCAACGTGGGGCGACTCCTCGACACGCTTGAGGCCTGCCAACTCACCAACGACACGATCGTGGTCTTCTTTTCCGACAACGGACCAAACAGTTTCCGCTGGTGCGGCAACATGCGAGGCCGCAAGGGTTCCACCGACGATGGGGGCGTGAGGAGTGTGTGCTGCGTCCGTTGGCCAGAGGCGATTCCCTCCGGCCGCCGCGTCGACGAACCGACCGCCGCCATCGACCTCCTGCCGACCCTCGCCGGGCTCAGCGGCGTTTCCACCGCAGGCTGCCTGCCGCTCGACGGCGTCGACATTTCCGCCGTGCTGACAGACCAGGGCGATGCGTCCTCCGTCACGGCGACGCTCGCCGAGCGGCCGATCGTTTCGTCCTTCCGTGGACGCGTCAGCATCCGGACCGCCACCCATCGCCTCGACCATGAAGGGCATCTCTACGACATGCTCGCCGACCCGTCCCAAACCACGGACATCACCGCGTCAGAGCCCGAGATCGCAGCCCGCCTTCAGGACATTGCCACCACGTGGCGGCGGGAGGTGCTGGGAGCAGTCCCTGCCCCATCGGAGGAACGGTTTCCCGTGGGATTCCCGGGAGCCCCTCAGACCGAACTTCCGGCACGTGATGGCCGCGGACATTCAGGTGTTGAACGGAGCGGCCGCGCCCCCAACTGTTCATTTTTCACCAACTGGACCTCCACAGACGGGTCCATCACCTGGACCGTCGACGTGCTCACGCCAGGCCGCTACGAGGCGGTGCTTTGGTACACCTGCCCAGAGTCGGATGTGGGATCCACTCTCGAACTGCACTGCGATCGCGACGACGCAGGCACACCTGCCGAGGCGATGACTGCAGGCGTGGTCGCCGAGGCCTGGGATCCACCGCTCAACACAGGCGAAGATCGGGCCGACCGCGGCAGTGAGAGCTACGACAAGCCGTTTCGACCGCTCTCACTTGGGATCATCGAACTCCCCGCAGGCGACGCGACCCTTCGCCTGCACGCGAAGGTGATGCCGGGCAAGACCGTCGCAGACATCCGCCGGCTCGTCCTGATTCCGGTCGGTGGAGCAGGCTCCGACCAAGCCCCTGAGTGATCGAAGGCCGCCATGGACGATCACCTCACCATCTCTTTCGAAGACGATCACTCGTCTCGACCGAGGCCGTCGCCTGAAGCGGGCACGATTGGCCGCCACGTCGACGACACGAGGCCTCCCGCCTTCACCCCCAAAGGGTCTGAAGCGATCACGGGCTTTGGCGATGGGCACCGCTACCGCTTGGTTCGCGAAATCGGCCGCGGGGGGATGGGGATCGTCCATGAAGGCTGGGATTCACAGCTCTGTCGCTCCGTGGCGATCAAGATCATGGACGACGCGCAGCAGCGTCAGCCCGGAGGGCTTCAGCGTTTTCTCCGCGAGGCCCAGATCGCAAGCCAGCTGTCGCATCCCGGCATCGTCACGATTCATGAGTTTGGCGTGACACTGGCAGGACAGGCCTTCATCGTGATGGAGCGCCTCGTCGGCCAGACGCTGAGGCAACTGCTCAAAGACATCACCGATCGCGACCGCCACCTACCTGGGTTTCTCACACACTTCTCGGAAGTGTGCCAGGCGATGGCCTTTGCGCACGACCGCGGCGTCATCCACCGCGACCTGAAACCCTCGAACATCATGGTCTGCCCGTATGGCGTGGTCAGCGTGATGGATTGGGGCGTGGCGAAGGTGCTCGCCGAATCAGACCCTGGCGCCTCGTTCACCACGGGCGTCATTCCGCCTTCTCCCTCATCAAGTCACACCAACCTCCCCGCTGAAGAAACCCCAACCACGTCGGTCCCCGCTCGCGGCGGCACTCTCGCTGGCACCATCTTTGGAACCCCAGCCTATCTTCCACCTGAGCAGGCCCGAGGCGAAGTCGACCGCGTCGATTTTCGCTCGGACGTGTTTGGGCTCGGGAGCGTGCTCTGCGAGATCCTGACGGGCCGAGCTCCGTTTACGGCCGAGAACGACGACGACCGTTGCAGGCTCGCCGCGGCTGGCGACCTCCGCGACGCGTTTGAGCGACTCGACGGTAGTGGCTGCCCACTTCCGCTGATCAGACTCGTCAAGCGTTGTCTCGCTGCGGCGCCAGAGGCACGTCCCGCGGATGCCGGCGAAGTGGCTTCGGCGATCACCAAATACCTGGAGTCGGGTCAGCGACGTGCTGAACAAGAACTCGTGCAGTTTTTCGATCTCTCGCTCGACCTTTTTTGCATCGCGGGGCTGAACGGGACCTTTCACCGGCTCAACGACAACGTGAAGAGCATGCTCGGATACGCACCGCACGAACTGGAAGGCCAACCATTTCTTGACTACGTGCACCCAGACGACCGCGAACGCACCCGCCGCGAACTCACGACCCTTGCCGAAGAAATCCCCACGATTCATTTCCTCAACCGATACCGGCACCGTGATGGCCACTACGTGTGGCTCGAGTGGAATGCACACACGGCGGCCGAAGAAGGCGCCGTCTACGCCGTGGCACGTGACGTCAGTGAACGCATGGCGGCAGCGGAAGTTCGTACACGCCTTGAGCGTGAACGCGAAACCATCGCGGCCTTCACCGCGGCCGCAGGGCTGTTTCTCACCGCCTCGGGAAGTCTGGTGGAGCGCCTCCACAACGTTGTCGAAGAGGGGGCCTTCCAACTCGGACTTGTGTCAATGGAGGTCTGGCGGTGCGACCCGTCGGGAAGTTCCGTCGACCGAGTTACCACATCGTCACCAGAAACCAGCTGCGCCGATCCTGAGGTGATCGCACACATCATTCGAAGTCAGCAGCCACAACAACACAGCGCAGCCGACATTCACCCAAACGCCATCTTCCCGAACGAGAGCAACTTTGTGGGCTACCCCTTAGTGGTCGGTGGCCAAATGCTCGGCCTGCTTGGAATCTGCACCACAGAAAATCTCTCCGGGATGCACCTGATGGCGATGAGCCCGCTGGTCACCTGCCTTGCTCTTGCGATCGCTGCCGAACGCTAGCGGCCACCGCGGCGGGAGAGGAGGCGAACAACGGCCGCCAGCCAGAGCGTGGCCACCACGCCGGCGAGCACCGCAGCCACTGGGCGCTCCACGAAGGCCATCAGGCTGCCGCGGCCTCCACTGAGGGTTTGCACAAACCGCTCCTCCAGCGGACCTCCGAGGATGATGCCGAGCACCATCGGGCCGACAGGAATCCCCAGCCGATCGCATGCCAGGCCCACCAGGCCGAAGACCAGCATCAGCCCCACATCGAACAGGCTTCCATTGATCGCAAAACTCCCGACCACACAAAGCAGCACGATCATCGGCAGGAGGATGCGCGGCGGCGTCCTCATCACCAAGCCCGCCCCGCGGATCGCCGCGAGGCCAACCGGGATAAGCACGAGGTTGGCCAGCATGAAGGTGAGATAGATTCCGTAGACGAGCGTCGCCTGCTTCTCGAAAACGTCGGGGCCCGGGTCGAGGTTCTTCATCGCTAGCACACCGATGACCATCGCTGTCACCGAGTCACCCGGGATGCCGAAAACGAGGGCTGGGATCCAGGCAGCTGCGAGTGACGACGAGTTGGCGGTACAGGCGTCGGCGATCCGCTCGATCTTGCCGGCGTCGTCGGTGGCATCACCTCGACGCGAAGAAGCCGCAGCGGCTACCCAACTCGCGATGTCCGCCCCCGCCCCGGGCAGCACCCCAACGAACACCCCGATCACCGCAGAACGCAGCCAGGCGACCGGGCGGGTGCACAGCTGCCGGCAGGCCAACGCCAAAATCGGCGACGACCCCTCGCCTGTCGGCTCCACCTCTTCGTCTGCCGACACCGCCTTCGCGTCGCCACGACCACCACTCCCTGGCGAGAGTGTGAGGGCGTTACGAAGCACTTCCGACATCCCAAACAGCCCCACCATGGCTGGGATAAAGCCAACGCCTCCCAAGAGTTCGGGAACACCGAAGGTAAACCTCGGCTCGGCGTGCACCGCACTCAGCCCCACCGTCGAACAGAGCAACCCCAGGGCCAGGCTGATCAGGCTGAGGCTGATCCGTCCGGGAGCCACGAGCACCGCACACGTGAGCCCCACGGTGTAGAGCCAAAAGTATTCGGCAACGCTAAACCAGGAGGCGATCCCCGCAAGCCGGCTCCCGAGAGACATCAGCACGAGCGCCCCGAACAGGCCTCCTGTGACACTCGCCATCAGCGCTGTGCCGAGCACGCGGCCCCCCTGGCCTTGCTGCGAGAGCTCATGGGCCTCCGCTGCATAGGCTGCGGATGCGGGTGTGCCCGGAATACGAAGCAGCGTGGTGGGAATGTCGCCCGCAAAAATCGCGCACGCCACCATCGTGGCAATCCCGGCGAGCGCCGGCACAGGGGGAAGCCAGAAGGTCACCGGCACAAAGAGGGCCACCCCCATGGTGGCCGTGAGCCCAGGCATGCTCCCGATCGCCACGCCATACACCGCCGCCGCAATCACCACTCCCCACACCACGGGGTCGGTGAGCGTCGTCAGTGAGGCTGTCATGATCTCGGACATGGTCTGATCGCACCGACTTCTCAACGACTACCCATCGAGCCACACGCCCCGCGGCAACGGCACACGCAGCAGGCCCGCGAAGAGCACCTGCACAAAACCCGCCGCGAGCACAGAAATCACCACAGCCTGGAGTGGCCTCGTGCCAAACCGCATGAGGAGCAGCAGCAGCAGCGCCGAGGCCGCAAGCCAAAAACCGATCAGGTCGACGGTGGCGATAAATGCCGCCACCGCGACGACCACGACGGCCGCCTGGACGGGCTCTGCGCGAGTGCCCCGCTGATTGCTCACCGACGCCTCCAGTCGCTGGCCGCTTCGAAAGTGGCTCGTCACCGCCGCTGCCGCCGCCATGACCAACAGCCCCGTGATGACCATGGGGAACATCATCCCCCCTTCCGCATCGGCCGCAACGCCACCGAGTGCTTCGCTTGTCATCACCCGCTCAAACAGCCGGTCCTGTTGCTCCAGGGTTGGGGCAAACTCCGTAGCCGACTGAAACGAATGGTCAAAGCCGGCAAGGGCGAGAAATTCCCGGAACTCTTCGCTCGTCGCCTCCGCATCGACGGCCGCCCGGAGGATCTCCAGCCGATCCGCCGGCACGTCCACCGGCACACCCAGCCCACGCCAGCCGGCCATCTGCCAGTCGGCCCCTTGTTCACGAAAGGTCGGAATGTCGGGCGCGGTGGCAAGGCGTGCCTCAGCCATCACGCCAAGACATCGCACGCGTTTCGACGCCAGCAGGGCATCCGCCTCCGCCACCGCGCAGCACACGATGTCGAGCCCACCGGCCATCAGCTCCTGCAGCGAGGGGCCTGAACCGTTGAGTGAGATCCACGTGATCGCGTCGGCTGGCATGCCGCGACTGTCGAGCCACCCCGCGAGCGCCGCATGCCAGATACCGCCCTGCGCGGTCCCGCTGGCCTTGAGGGGAGACGGGGCCTCCCGGATCGCGGCCTCAAGCTCAGACAATGACTGATAGGGAGCCTCGTCGCGCACAAAGACCGCCGCCGCATCGCGGTTGAGCAGACACAAGGGCGCGAAGTCGCGGGAGGTGATGTCCGTCAGCCCGCGCCAGTGAAGCATGGAGAGCTCCACGGTCATCATCATCAGCGTGTAGCCATCGGGGCGGCTCTTGGCCCCACGGGTGAAGCCGGTCACCCCCGAGCCTCCGGTCGCGTTGATCACGTTGACGGGAACACCCAGCCGTCGCTCCAACTGCATCGCCAACTGCCGCGAGACGCGGTCGGTCCCTCCACCGGCAGACCATGGACAAATCAGGGTGAGTGGTCGCGAGGGAAAGGCCTGCTGCCGCCCGCAGCCGGCTGTCAGCACCAAGGTGAGCAGCAACGCCACGCGGCACCACCGGCGAACTGCCTTCAGACCGTGGTGGCACCACGGCTCGCAATCGCTCCTTCGCCATGTCACGCTATCGTGCAGTCTCAACGCACTATCCCTCGGAGCACCATGCATGGACCGTGAATGGCGATTCCCCCTGACCGCCACAGCGTGGCTGATCACGGCCGTGCTGGTCAACGTGGTGATCGCGACCGCCGCCGGCATCCGCGACGAAAGTTCAGACCAGCCAGCGACGCCCGCCACCGAGCCTCGGCCTTCGCCCCTGGCGGGGCTCAACAGTCTCGCCAGCGACCTCGCCCTCCTGCAGGAAGCGGTGGCCGACCTCACCGAGCAGGCGACCGCGCTGACTGCCCTCGCCCGCGATGTCGCCATTGCCGGCACCGATTTTTCCGGTCCGTGGGAACTGTCGCTGCCCGCGGGATTCCACTACACAGCGGAAATGTCGCCTAAAGGCGAGGGGCAGCTGGAACTGAACGTGCGTGGCGTGATGCGTGGCACCTACGCCCGTGACGGCCGGCTGCTGAGGATGGCCCTTCCGGCCGATCCGCGGCTGACCGAGTTTGTCTGGGAAGCCACGTCGGCCGACCGTTTTGTGCTGATTGAATCCCCGCCGGTAGCGAAAATAGGGTCAGATTACCGCGGGGCGACGCTCACTCGCGTCGACACGCCTCCCACTCCCTGAGGCCGGCTCGCGCGGGGGCAGAACACCCGTCCCACGCCTCCCTCGCGGGCGAGCGGTGAAAACCTTGCGAAACAGCGTTTTCACCCCTACTCTCGCTGTGTCGGGTATTGTTGTTTCTGAAGATACCCCTTCCCCTTTGGAGAGTAGTCCATGGCCACGGCTGATCGCCCCCGCACTTCCGATACGCTCGTCCTCGGCGCCGACGCGGTGGTCGAGTCGCTCGTTCGGCATGGCGTGGAGGTGATCTTCGCCTACCCGGGCGGTGCGAGCATGCCCCTCCATCAGGCGCTCACCCGCTATGCCGACCGTCTGCGGACGATCCTTCCCAGGCATGAGCAGGGCGGAGCATTCGCCGCACAGGGTTATGCCCGCAGCACCGGAAAGCCCGGTGTGTGCATGGCGACCAGCGGCCCAGGAGCCTTGAATCTCGTCACCGCCATCGCCGACGCCCGGATGGACAGCGTGCCCCTGATTGCCCTCACCGGCCAGGTGGGCACAAGCGTGATCGGCACCGACGCGTTCCAGGAAACGCCGATCGTCGAGGTCTGCCGAGGGATTACGAAGCACCACTATCTCGTGACCGACGCCAAAGATATTCCGCGAGTGATGCGGGAGGCGTTCCACATCGCCACGACAGGCCGCCCGGGGCCGGTGCTCATCGACCTGCCAAAAAATGTGCAGCTTTCCCATTTCGAGCCCGACTACGACGCTCCGATGAGCCTGCCGGGCTACCAACCTGAGCCGCACCCCGTGCGTCCGGAACAGATCGCCCAGGTGGCAGCAGCCATCAAACGGGCCAAAAAGCCCGTGATTTACGCGGGCGGTGGCGTGATCACGGGAGACGCTTCCGAGGAGGTGCGGGAACTCGTCCGCAAGACGGGCATCCCCGTGACAATGACACTGATGGGCCTTGGGGCGTACCCGGGCGACCAACCCCTGTCGCTCGACATGCTTGGCATGCACGGTAGCGTCTACGCCAACTATGCGGTCGACGAGGCCGACCTGTTGATCGCGGTGGGCGTGCGGTTTGACGACCGCGTCACGGGCAATGTCGAGAAGTTCGCTGAGCACGGGTTCATCGTGCACATCGACATCGACCCGTCGGAAATCAACAAGAACAAGCTTGTGCACGTGCCGATCGTCGCTGACGTGAAAGAAGCCCTCGCGGCCCTGAACAAGGTGGTGGAGCCCCCAACCGCCAGCCTCGACGACTGGCATGCTCAGATCGCCCGCTGGAAGTCGGAAGACCCATTTGCTTACGACACCTCGTACGAAGGGATTCTGGGCCAGGAAGCGATCGACGAAATGTCCAAGTTGACGGCCAACCGCGACACCGTCGTGGCCGTGGGCGTGGGGCAGCATCAGATGTGGGCCGCCCAGTTCTTCAAGTTCCGTCAGCCGCGGCGGTGGCTCTCCTCGAGCGGCCTGGGAACGATGGGTTTTGGCCTCCCGGCAGCGATGGGAGCGGCTGTAGGCTGCCCCGACGCGGTCGTGATCGACATCGACGGCGACGGCAGTTTCCTGATGAACGTGCAGGAACTCGCCACCTGTTATTGCGAGAAAATCCCGGTCAAGGTGCTGCTGCTCAACAACCAGCACCTCGGGATGGTGGTGCAGTGGGAGGACCGGTTCTTTAAGGGGAACCGAGCCCACACCTACCTCGGCCCAGTGCATCACCCCGAAGCCGCAGGCCAAGGCGACGGCATTTCGCCCGACACCCGCTATCCCGACTTCGTGGGCGTGGCCAAGAGTTTTGGCTGGCAGGCGGAAACCATCTCAGAGAAAGCAGAACTGATCCCCGCCCTGCAGCGGCTGATTGACGCCGAAGGCCCTGCCCTGCTCGACGTGCAGGTGCCTTATCAAGAGCACGTGCTGCCGATGATTCCATCCGGCATGACGGTCCGCGAACTGATCAAGGAGTAGTCGCTGAACGCGACGCAACCTCCTGAGCCATCTCAACAGAGGCTTCCTGTCCCGGGAGGCCTCTGTTTTTTTAGCCTGCCATTGGACGGTGCCGTCAACGCTTCGCGAGCCCGCCCTCGATGAAGCCACCCCCTGAGCGCGCATTCGGGATAGGTGTGGCAAAAGCGGATGACGAGGCGAGAGGTTGGCGACCGCGCGAGGAGCGTTTGGGCGTACCCTCGCCCTGCGATGAGAATTCTGCCGACTCCGAGCCGGCGATACACGTCATCCGCCAACGCTCTAGTTGCCGAACGGATCAAATGGCTCGTCGCCGCCCGACGACGGCCCACCACCCGCCGGTCCGCCTGGGCCAGAAGGTCCGCCTGGCCCGCCGGGAGGGCCACCCGGCCGCCGACCACCTGGGCCAGCCCCTGGACCGCCTGCACCAGGCCCAGTGGGCCCACCATTTGAGGGAGGATTTCCAAACACATCACCACCGAAAACGTCTTCACCGCCGCCACCAGGGCCCTGCGGTCCCATTTCCTCTTCGGAATCTTCAGGCTCGTCTTCTGGCGGACGGGCCAGTTCGGGGGCGATCACGGCAAAGGCAGACCTGATCGATCGATCGGTGGGATTCTCGTGGATGATGCCGGCCTGGGCACGCAATTTGGCTGCCAAGGCGAGGATGCCTTCTTTCTCGTCATCCGCCGCGAGCGTCACAAACCCGGTCTCCGCGGGGTCTCCGGCAGCAAGCGAGTCCGCGAGCGTTTGCAAACGCCAAGCCGTTCGCAGGCAAATGCCGTCCTCGAGCAGCGGCGGCCGACTCCCAAAGCCACCTCGACCCATCATGCCGCCGGGTCCCATCATGCCGCCCGAGCCCATCATGCCGCCCGAGCCCATCATGCCACCCGAGCCCATCATGCCACCCGAGCCCATCATGCCACCGGGACCACGACCGCCTGGCGCACCGGAACCTCGACCGCCCGGCGCACTCGAACCGCGACCAGCAGGGGCGCTCGAGCCGCGTCCGCCGCGAGTAGGACGCCCACCGGCGCTCTCTTCGCCCATTCCGTCTTCACCACCAAATCCGCCGCCGGGGCCTCCCATGCCTCCAGGCCCCATACGACCCGGTCCCATACGACCGGGTCCCATGCGTCCTGGACCACCCATACCACCGGGCGCCATACCCGCCATTCCACCCGGCCCACCGTCCATTCCACCCGGCCCACCGTCCATTCCACCCGGCCCACCGTCCATTCCGCCAAAGCCGGGAGGGCCGCCAAAGCCCCCGCCACCTCCAAAGAAATCTCGTTCGAAGGCCCGTTCGTCGGCCAAGGCGACATCGGAAGCCAACGACTCGATCGCGAGGGCCTCGACGATCGCCACCGATTCGGTGACATCAATATTCGAGTTGCCGTCCGCAGTGGTTCCGAGGGCGTAGGCGGCACGAACACGCACATCCAGTGTGCGGCCATTGTCGGCAAGTGCTGCAAACATCGCCCCCGCCATCTCTGGCGACGCCTTTGGCATCACCTCCGGCAAGAGCCGCAGCACAAGGGTTGCAAGCCAATCCACCGCCACGGCCTCAGAAGGTGTGGTGACCTCTTGGACCTCAAGACATGTGATCAAGGCCGGCTGGGCCGTTTGCAGCATGCCCGCCAGCAACGCGGGGTCGGAACGCCCCGCAGCCCTGGAGAGGTGCTGGCTCAGTCCGATCATGGCGGCAATCCGCAACGACATCGGTGCCGAGGTGTCTGCAGCCACCTGCGACAGCGGCTGCACAGCACCGGGCCACAAGCCGCCCGACTTTGCCTCCAACTCTCCAATGAGCAGCACGGCGTTCACCCGCACCCCCATTTCCACAGCGTTGTCGTCAATCAACCGCTGCATGCCGGAGGTAACCAAGGCGTTTGCCGCGTTCTGCACGTCATCGGTCGTGAAACTCGCGAGGATGCGCGTCCGCACCCTGTTACGAACCTCGTCGAGGTCCGCCCGATTTTCCGGCTGCGTGAACTGCGGGAACACGATCTCCTCGAGATACGTGCTTGCGGAGCCGTCGAGCGACCCTCCCCCTTTCATGGCCGCGAGGAAGTCGCGGGTCTCTGGCGCGGCCTCAACCTGCTTCCAGGAGGGGTACTTCGGCCCCTGGGCCGCCGCCTCGCGTGCACTCCCATTTGCGACCAACAGTCCTGCCAAGCCTGCCAAAACAACAGCCCCGAAGGATCGCACCATCCGCTTCGCGTACATCGCGTGCCTCATGTCACATGCCATGTCAGGGAGTCACTCCACCGCCGTAGCCACCGGGGCTGCTTCCGCCGCTACCGCCACCACCAAAGGGACTTGAACCTCCCCCACCAAACGGCCCTCCGCCTCCAAACGGGCCACCACCAGACCCAAAGGGCGAGGAACCTCCAGATCCGGGCCCGAACCCTCCGGGTCCGAAGCCTGATCCGGGACCACGTTGCGGTCCATTTTGATTCCCCTGTCCCTGATTACCGTCAAGCGTCGGCGTGTACTTCGTCGCCGTCTTCTGGGTGTCGGCGGCGGAGACGATTTCAAGACTGCCATCGGGACTCATAAACAGCAGGTCCAGCGGCTCAGGAACCCGATCCCCGCTGCTGCTGCGACGATCGTCCGGTTTTTCTTGGGTGCCGATCACATCCACCAACATGCTGTCGGTGGTGATGGGCTCTCCCTTGGCTCCACGGTCTTTCACGCTCCCGCCTTCGCCAGCCACGTTGGCCATGCCGCCGCGATCAAGGCTGATCGACCGCAGGGCGAAGTTCCCTGTTTCTGGATCCGGCCCAAGCACCAGTGTTTCCACAAGCCCACGCACCTTCCGCGATTCCGTACGGTCGAGCGTTCGGGCAAGGAGCAGGGATTCTTGAGGAACCCGCACTGCGTCAGAGGGGTCGCAGGCCTCCGACGCCAGCTTCGTAGGCGTGGCGACATCTTCGCTTGCCAGATACTGCGGATGCAGCTTGATATTGGGATTCCACAGGGAGAGTCGCACGCGGTAGCGATACGTCTTGCCAGGCGTGACATCCGTGTCGATGAATCGGAAGAGGCGATATTCGACAGGAGCGGGCTCCATGTAGGCCTGCCCTTCGCCCATCATCTCCATTCCCATGCCTTCACCAACGTCTCCGCCTTCACCTTCCTCGGTGAAGATCGAGCCGCCGCCGAGGCCGCCCCCTTCCATCTCCATGCCACCGCCCATCGAGCCCATGCCTCGCATGCCGCCGCCGCCCATACGGCCTGGTCGCATGCTGGAGCCCATGGAAGAACCCATGCTCGACCCCATCGAGGAGCCCATGCTGGAGCCCATCGAGGAACCCATGGTGCCGTAGCCCATGGACGATCCCATGCTGGACCCCATCCCAGGCCCCATCGACGAACCCATCATGCCTGGCCCCATCATGCCGCCGCCCATACCGGGTCGGCCGCCTTGCGCCTGCCCCATCGCAGCCTGCATCGCCCGCTGCTCTTCGCGTCGCTGCTCGAGCAACGCTTGAAACCACGGATGAATCGCTTCCACACCCCACTGCCGATCAAGCCGTTGCGGAAGCGGCATGTTGTAGGCATACGGAGACACCGCCTGCTGGCTGCGAGCAAGCTCGGGAACGTCGAACGATAAGAGGCAGTCCATCGGCAGGAGCTCAGGCTGGAGACCAGCCCACTCTGTCGAGGCTCGCTCCGCAACCGCATTCGTGTCGATGCGCTGCCAGTTGAGGTTGCCACTCCCGTCATCCTCGGCCCGCTCCACCAAGAACTGGCTCCACTTCGGTGAGTCGCGTTCTGGTTCGCGATAACTCGACTGGCCGTAGCGGACCTCGTATTCGGTCATCTGCTTGCCGTACGGCACTAAACCCGTGACGACGACGTACGGAACCACGTTGCCGGGGGTGCGGTCGGGACCTGGACGAAAGCCCATTCCTCCAGGGCCGCCAAATCCACCAGGACCTCTGCCCGGAGGCCCAGCAAATCCACCTGGGCCGGGGCCGAATCCACCTGGGTCTTCCCCTTCGCCCATGTCACCGCCGAAGTCCGTGCCTTCGCCGACATCACCGCCGAAATCCGTTCCGTCACCCGCGATGCCTTCTTCGCCACTGCCAGGTTCGCCAGAGAAGCCGCCCGGGCCCATGCCCATTGGCCCACCCATGCCACCGAATCCGCTCCCCATCCCACCAAAGCCGCCACCCATGCCGCCAAAGCCACGCCCAAATCCCGGCTTCGGCAATACGGCAACGCCCGCTTCCACGTGCAGGTCTTCTATGGGGAAAACGTCTGGCTTGGTGCGCTTTTCAAACGCGTTAAACAGCGGCTTGTTGAGCATCGCGAACTCGGTCGCAGGAGCCACCGTCGGCTTACTCCACGAGGCGAGTTGGCCTGATATCTGCCCAGCGTTGCCCACCGTTCGCTTCTCTTCGGGAAGCTCGGTCGACTGGCGGACATGCGCTTCCGCGGAATCAGCTTGCGACTTGATCGCAGCCGGGAGCATGTCGGAGGTCGGTCGTTTGGTCAGCAGGGACGAGAGCCCTCCCCACATCAGCCACGCACCAAGAAGCGCAAACACGAAGAAGCCGAGCTTCTCGCCATGCTGCAGAAACACATTTCCAATGCCACCGCCCCCAGAGCGGCCGAGTGCTGACGGCATCTTCATGACACGTCTCCTTCTGAAAGTGTCTCTTCATTTGTGTTGGCCGGGCCCAATGGATCGAGTGGCAGTTCATCGTCCGGCTGCGGGATCTCATCCTCAGCAAGCCCAACGACGTCTGCATCTGGCGGAGCCACAATGGCGATGGTCCCTCGAATTTCGACCTCGAGATCGTTGGGTCGGCCGGTGTCTTCACCGCCCATGCCCATGCCCATACCCTCGGAGCCTCCCATACTGGAGGACATCCGGCCCATCGAACCGCTACCACCGCCCGAACGACCCGCGCGACTTGGGCCCATGCCTCCCATGCCACCCATCCCGCCGGAGCCCATGCCCTCGCCGCCGCCTCCGCCACCCATGACGCTCGGGTTGATCCGCACCTGGCGAACGTCGATCGGCACCGGCGCCTGCGTGGCAAGCTCGACGAGAAAATCATCGAGTTTTTGCTCACCAATTTGAATCCGAAGCATGAACGGCATCAGCCGCACGATGCGGCTCGTCGGCGAGCCATCGATCTCGGACTTGGTGAGGGGCTTTCCGTCGAAATCGACGTAGATCCAGTTATAGAGTTCGGTGTCTTCATCCCCCGAGGCGGTACTGGCACCGGCGCCGCCCCCCATCATTCCCATGGAGCTCATCCCCATCCCCATGGAACTGCTTTCGCCGCCACCGCCACTGGAGGCGCCAAAACGTGGGTGCGGTGGCCGCACGAGGCCAGCACCCTGAGCCCCCGCTCCCGTCGTGCCACCCATCGACATGGACATCATCTCCATGCTGCTACCCATGCTCGAGCCCATACTGGACCCCATTGCAGTGTTATCGGCACCAGGCACCGTGATCCGCCCGGTCCCTTCGCCGCCTGGCTGGTCTTCCGCGGCCTGATAGCCAATCAACAGTTCCTCAACGGTCGGGACCGCGGCGTTGTAGTGCCCGGTCGCACGGCTGTTGGCAAGCGCGATCGCATCGCAAAGCACCCCGTAGACCCAAAGTTCCTCCTGGGCCAACAAGATCTGTGTCGTGGAAGGGGTCTTGTCCCACACGAACGACTCGTAGATCCGCGACTGGTCTGCAGGTGACCAGTCCACCATTGGGCGAGGCCCCATGTCCTCCATGAAGCCGCCGTCTTCGCCCCCCATGGAGCCCATCCGTCCACTGCCACGCCGGCCGGACATACCCGACCCGCCGGACATCATCCGTGACATGCCTCCCATGCCACCGGAACCCATGCCCTCACCACCCATCCCGCTCATGCCACCCATGCCGGAATCCATGAGGTCTTCAGCCCCCATCCGGGCAGGCAAGGACCTCACGATCGCTGGCACCGTATTCTGGTACAGCTCTCGGAGGGTCAGCGGGAGTTGGTCTTCTGGGCCCAATCGATCGACATACCGCAGGAACTGCGGACCGAGCGAATCGGGCCACACGCGAATTTGCAGCTGCTCCTGGTAGGCCTGATCCCAAGACCGCCATGTGTCCTGACGAAGACCGAGCGTCTGCTCCTCGATCACATCCGCCCACTCCTGATTGGGATGCGGCGAGGTCGACCGCACGGACTGCACGGCGCTGATCTTGGTTTTGATGTTGTTTTGCGCGTCGTCGATTTTCTTCGAGATGTCGCTATTGGCGAGCACGAGCATCGGCACGACAAGCAGTGGCACCAGGACCGCAAGGATCCAGAAGTGGTACTTACCTACCGCCGCTGCGACCGGCTGCACATTTTCAGGAAGTTGCATGATGTTCTCACCGTTCCGCAATCATTCGTCGTTGCAATTTTCTAGCGACGGCCACCGGAGGACCGCGATCCACCTCCACGGCGCCCCGAACTCCCGCCTGCATCACCGCCAGCGCCATCGAAATCAGGCTCACCGGGCACCTGAGGCACCCAGACGAACTGAACAACGAAGTCGTATCGCTTCAGTTCCACCACGGGATCTTCTTCCTCACCGTCATCGCTTCCTTCGCCAGATCCTCCGGCGGAAGAAGGCCCGCCCGACCCCATTCGAGGCCCTCGCCCGTAGCCTCCAGACCCCATCCCGCTACCCATGCCCATCATGCCTTCGTCGCCCATCATGCCGACCCCCGTGGAAAGACCACCGTCGGCGGCGAGCAATGGATTGACGACCTGCTCAGGCTGAATCGTCGAGGACGTGATGAGCACGGGATAGCCAATCCCAAAGTCCCGCACCGAAACCGTCTCACCCGCCAGTGGCCCCACATCCACCGTCACATCCGGCCCTTCTCCGAGCAGATTCTTGATGAGCGTGTCTCGCACAAACTGGGCACTCTGGTTCGGCTTGTGGCGGTCTTCGTTGTGGTAGTGATGCCCGACCAACTCAATCACCCAGCCAGGGCCTGTGGGACCGGACTCGTCGGCCGCGTCCTCGCCGCCGCGCCCGCCTCGTCCGGTGCTGGCCGCCGCGGCTGCGGGCTCTTCGGCCTCAGGAGCGGGCTCTGCCTCCGCTGCCTCGCCTGTTTCCGTGGATGCCGTCTCACCCTCCGCGCCTTCTGCAGCAGCCGCCGCCTCGTCTTCCACGTCCGGCTCGTCGAGCACGATGCCGTCCTTGGGATGCGTCTTCTCCCACTGCTCCTTCACGGATCCAAACCAGGTGGAGAGGTCGCTGAAGTACTCAAGGTCGACCTTGTCGATGTGGACCTCGTTGCGATCAGCGGGATCCTCCGGGATCGCATCCGGCGGGTCGTGTGGCAACACCGACCGCAGTGCCCGCAGCATCTCCAGCGTTTGAAAGCGTCGGTGCGTCACCTTCAGGAACACCTGTTGGCCCGTCGCCGCGGCTTCGCGGTCCTGTTCGGCCTTCTGCACGGCCGACTTTGCA
This sequence comes from Planctomycetota bacterium, assembly GCA_029978905.1. GTDB lineage: Bacteria > Planctomycetota > Planctomycetia > Pirellulales > UBA1268 > M30B53. The sequence continues at coordinate 21,153 of JAPOIM010000018.1, read as the reverse complement.
GACTGCGAACTGGATGCCGCCTGATCGGCACTCCTCAGCGCCGTCTCATAGATCGAGTCGGCATAGCTGTTCCAGGTGAAGACGTTGCCCGCGTAGCCCACAAACGCCGTAGTGAGCAGCAGCAGCAGGGCAGCCACCGTCATCGGTCGCTTCGAGAGGATCAGCCGATCCATCAGGATCTGCTTTGGCATCAGCGTGGTCTTCATCTCCGCCATGCCCAATCCCTGGGCAGCGAGACCGTAGCAGGTACCGAAGGCAAGGCGGTTCTCACGGAAACTTGCCGCCCCGAGCACGGCACTACCGGTGAGCTTTTCAAACTTCTCCAAGCGGGCGACGTCGAGCCCAATCTGTTTGGCCACAAAGTCGCTCAAGCCACGGAGCTTGACGGCGTTTCCAAGGAGAAACACTTTGCCGATGGACGCGGTCTTGTGCGTTCCTGTGAAGTAGTTGAGCGACCGCTGCAACTCTGCAGAAAAGTCGTTAAAGACGGGCCGCATCGCCAGAAACACGTCCTTCGCGTTCTCCGCGCGAACCGCGTTTCGCTTGAGGTGCTCCGCCTTGGCAAACGTCAACTTCATGGCGGCCACGATCGCCTTCGTGAAGTTGCTGCCCCCGATCGGAATACTTCTCTGCCAGATCTGCAGACCGTTGGTAACCACGAGATCCGTGCTGTCCACACCGGTCGACACGAGCACCGTGAACGGGGGCGGATCGTCCGGATCCAACTCGTCGACCGGCGGCAACTGGTCGAACATCACCATGTTGGCAAGCGCCACGGGTGCCAGCTGCAGCACCTCGACGTCGATGCCTACATCGGTCAGCGGCTGCAGCGCCTTAAACACCTGCTCCCGCTTCATGGCGAAGATCGCCACTTCGGCATCGATCACGAAGCCCGCTTCTTCCATCCCGCCGGGCAGTCGCTGCCAATCCCACACGACCTGATCGAGCGGAAAGGGGATCTGCTGCCGCGCCTCGTACTGCACGATGTCGGGGATCTTCTTGGCTTCGATCGGCGGCAGTTTGCTGTACTTGGTGAGACCGTTTTGCCCAGGAACCGAGAGCACAACCTTGTCTTCGTGCAACGCATGCCGAGAAAGCAGTTCCTGCAGCGCGTTGCGAATGAGCTCCACCCGATCGGCCTCGGGGTCGGAAAGGAGCATGGGGTACTCGATGTACTCATAGGCAACGGCCTCCACGGCCGCGCCTTCAGGTCCCACGGTGCACCGCAAGGCCTTCAGCCCACAGGTGCCAATGTCAATTCCCCAAACGTGTCCGCTGCGAGCCATGAGATCGATTCCGCAGATGAGTCAATGATGGGGCAACGCACCCCCATCAATGGTTGGACGATACCGCGCCGAGATTCGTTCACGGCAACGAAGTTTAACTGTTCCCAGGCTGCTTGCCGCGACCAGTTCCCCCGCCGAGGTCCGTCCTGTCCCCGAACTTGTGTCGCAAACCTTCCCAAATGACAATTTATGGACGAAAAACGACCAAAGTCAAACACCGGAGGCTCTTCTCGGGCACTGCTTCCGCGCCGCGCAACTCACCACGGGGTAGCGTAGAGCGGCGGTGAGGTGCGACGGGTGCTCCTCCATGAATCCTGCCAGGAAAAAGATCACCAGCATGACTCACGAGCGGATCACCGTCCTACTCCCCTGTCATTCGCTCGAGGATTTCCCCGTTTGGAGCCGCGGCGATGAAGCAGAAGACCTGCTCGCCGCCTGGACGGCAGCGTGGCACCCGGCCCTGATCGCAGGAGTGGGCAAGATGCCTTCCTGGCGGGGAATCGATCGCCCTGCCGACGGTCTCCTGAAGAGCGTGGCGATTGTGCCGGCCTCGTTCGACCACCGTTTTGACGTCACGAGCCACGAATCGGATCCCGCAGACCAGGTCGCCGTGACCACCGCGGCGGTCAGGCATCTCTCCGACGTCGGGGCCATCGCGACAGAAGCCGCAGGCTTGCTTGGCGTTGCGGACCAACTGGCAGCCGTCTCCGACGACCTGGTGGAAGATTTCTACGCACTGGGGCTCGGATGGCTGCTGGCCGAACTGCTCTCTCGCCGCATGCGATCGCAGTCGATGCCTGAAAAAGATGCCTTCGCGGGCGAACTGGTGGCTGCCGCGAAGGCCGCCATGGCGGGCGACGCCGAGGAAGCCAACCAACGCCTCGACGCCTGTCATCGTCATTTGGAAACCGCCCGTGCGCACTACTACCCCGTCGATGTCTGGCTGCTCGACTTGCTCTTAGTCGTGAGCTCTACGCTCGACGAGCGCCTCGATCAGGAACTCACCTCCCTGGCCCCCTCCGGCCTGATCGCCGCCGGGGAACTGATCGATCAACTCGCGGCGACCCGCCCCGACCGAGCCGCCGCCCTCAAAGAAGCCGTTGCCGCAGGGCGGATTGAGCCGATCGGTGGGCTCTGGGATGACGAATCCCTCGCCGGCCACGCCCCTGAAACCATCCTCGACTCCCTCACCCGAGGCGGCGACGCCTGGCAGCGCGGCACAGGTCGCCGGCCTGTGGTATACGGCCGCCGCACGGGCGGATCGTCTGCCTTGCTCCCTCAACTGCTCGGTTCTCTCGGCTACCAGGGCGCCATCTGGAACCTGTTCGATGGCAGCCCGCTCCCCGACCCTGGCTCCAGCCGGATCCGTTGGACGGGCTCAGGTGGCGGCGCGATCGAAGCCTTGGCAAAGCCTCCTCTCGACGCCCGCGATGCCTCCACCATCCTGGGCCTTCCAGAAAAACTCGGGAGTGCCATGGATCACGAGCACGCCGTCGTGCTCGTCTTTGCACGGTATCCGGGCACCTCAAGCCCGTGGTACGAGCGGCTCCGCAGAATCACCACGCGGGGCACGGTGCTTGGGCGTTTTGCCTTGCCCTCGACCGTCCTCAGCGAAACCGCGTCGGCGAGCATCACGGTCAACTACGGTCCCGATGCGTTTCGGCCACCACTGCCTGAGGCCACCGCCACGGCCGCCGAGACACTCGTCGCACCGCGACAGGCCGCCCGACGAGAGGCGGCGGGACTTGCGTCGAACCTCCAGCGTTTTCAGGAGGCGCTCGGGCCGAACGCGTCGTCGAGCGATGTGGCGACCGCGGCAGCCACCGCCTCGTCTGCGTCCTCCCCCACGGCGCAGCGTCCCGTGGGCCTCGTCTCCCGCGTGTCGTCCCTGCTGCCCTGGAACCGAAAAGCGTCGTCCGCATCGGATGAGATCCTCGACAACGGCCTCGTGAGGCTCCGGCTGCATCCGGAGACCGGGGGCATCCTGTCGCTTCGCCGGAGTGACGACACCGCCAACCGCCTCTCGCAACGTCTCACCCGCCGCGTGACCCGCCCGCCCGCGGGAAGTCGCTGGCAAGATCCGCTGGAGCGCAGCGACTACGCGGGCATGGTGGCCGACACGGTCGGCCGCTGCGAAGACTCACCGCACGACACGCTCAAGAGCACCGGCCGCCTTGTCGATGCACAAGGCACCGTCGTGGGACGGTTCAGCCAGCGGATCACCCTTCCGGCAGAGGCCTCACTCATCTGGCTCGACATCGACCTGCAACTCGACGAGGTGCTCTCGGGAAACCCTCTGGAAAACTACGCTGCCTGCCGCTTCGCCTGGAGCGAAAACGATGCGGTCGACCTCTCCCGCAGCATCCACACACAGTCGGTGCCGAGTGAACGCAACGTGATCATGGCGGAGCACTTCGTGGAACTCGCCATCGACGACATGCGTCGCGGTTCGGAACCCCAGCGTCTGCAGATCTTTCCGCTGGGCTTGCCGTGGCACGTGCGGAGCCATTCGCACATGCTCGACACGCTGCTGCTCCCCCCCGGCTCCAGCTCCGGCCAATTCCAACTCGTGCTCGGCGTGGGGCGCGAGCGGCCCTGGGACGATGCGATCCGCCTGATGGCAGCCTCTGAAAGCGGGGGGGCCGAAGGCGCGTTTGCTTCGATCGCTCGACCTCCCGAAGAAGGCGTTGCCCTCGACGGTTCGGCGCGGCTCACGCCTGGGAGCATGATCACCGAAAATGATCAGGTGGTCGGCCTGCGATGCGGACTGCTGGAATCCGCAGGACGTCGCCACCAGGCGCGGATGCGGTTCCCCCGGACACCCGTGGCCGCCTGGCGATGCTCGGCGGATGGCAAACGGGGCAGCAGCCTGACCATCGAAGACGGCACGGTCGTGATGTCGCTGGCCTCCTACGAGTGGGCCTTCGTGGAGGTGCGGTTTGTGGCCGAAGACACACCTCTCGCCTCCGCTGGAGACGACGCATGATCGTCACGCTCGACGGACCTGCCGGCGCGGGAAAGAGCACTGCCGCCAAGGCGCTTGCGAGGCGGCTTGGTTGGCGATACCTCGACACCGGAGCGATGTACCGCGCGATCGCGTGGGCAGCTCTGGATCAGCGTGTGTCACTCGAAGACGAGTCTGCGGTCGCCGACCTCGCCCGCGCGCTTGAGATTCGCTTCGACGCCGAGCGCGTGCTCGTGGATGGCCACGATGTGTCCCACGCGATCCGCACCCAGGAGGTCACGGTCGCCACACGCCGCGTGGCAGACGCCCCCGCCGTCCGAGATGTGATGGTGGAACAGCAGCGCCGAATCGCCGACGGCTGTGACATCGTGACCGAAGGGCGAGACCAGGGAACGGTGGTGTTTCCACAGGCCGAACTCAAAGTTTTTCTGACCGCCTCTGCGGAAGAGCGGGCTCGCCGTCGCTTCCGTGAGCGGACCGCATGCGGCGAGAACGTGTCGCTCGAGACGATCCTCACGAGCCAGCAGGCCCGCGACGATGCGGATGCTGCCCGCCCCGTCGGAGCGATGCGGGCGGCCGACGATGCGGTCGTGGTGGAGACCGACGGAATGTCGCACGACGACGTCGTGGACGCACTGGTGGCCCTCGTGGTCAGTCGTGGAGGCGAGACATGCCAGTAGCCGACGACACCCCCTCCGAACGCCGCGACTCCCGCAAGCCGTGGACGCTCAGCACAAACGGTCACACGCGTGCAGGCCGAGCCCTGTACGCCTTTCTTTGGGTCCTGTGCCGCACCCTTTCACTCGTCTTTTTTGGATTCCGATCGAAGTTTGCCGAGCCCCTCCCGAGTGAAGGAGGCTTGCTCGTGCTTGCCAGCCATCAGAGCCACCTCGATCCGCTGCTCCTGGGGTTGGCCAGCCCCAGGCGGCTCTCGAGCCTGGCCCGCAGCTCGCTGTTTACAAATCGGTTTCTCGGCGAAGTCATCAGCCTGCTCGACGCCGTTCCGATCGACCGCGAGTCATCGTCAATCGGCGCCATGAAGGCGATCATCTCGCGGCTCAAAGCCGGCAAGGCGGTGGTCATCTTCCCTGAGGGAACTCGCACCACAAACGGTCAACTGGGTGAGATCAAAGGTGGATTCACGCTCATCGCGCGGCGAGCGGGCGTGCCGATTGTGCCCGTGGCCATCGTGGGGGCCTATGAGTGCTGGCCTCGGTCGCGGCTCCTCCCACGCACCGGCAGGATTCGCCTTGAGTTCGGCCGGCTGATCACTCCTGAGGAGATCGCCTCCATGGATGACGAGACGCTTCTGCAGACCTACCGTAACGCGCTCGTTGATCTCGACGCGCACGCCCGCTCCACGCTCGCCCATGCCCGGCCGTCGCTGCTCGGTTGGCAGCCGCTCTAACCTCCCTGCTGAGCCCGCTTAAACGGGTCCACGCGTCCGCCACCTTCGCCAACGGGCGGACCGCTTGAGCCGAAGGGAAGAATGGTTGACCACTGCAGCCCCGTGCCTGGCCACGAGACGGGAGCCGAGGGTGGCGCAGCGGCAGGTGCACCGGTGTTCAGGTGCGGCAGCGTTCCCGGCGGAGGCACGGTCGTGGCGATCGGCGCGCTCGGAGCGATGCCTGCTTCCCCAACCCGCGCCCGCTGCCGAATCCGAACCTCATCGAGAAAGACTTCACCCAACCCCGTGGTGGCGAACGTCACGATCAAGGGCGGTGGCGAGGAACCTGGGGGTGGGATCCGGTAGAGCACGAGACGCTTCCATCCTCCGGTGCCCACAACCCGCTCCGCGAGGGCCGGCCCTCCCCAGTTGTCAAACACCAGCAACCCGTCGCTGGTGCCCGTGAGTGGTTCGGGAACCCGCACCTCCGCTTCAATCTCGACCAGCCGTCCAGGAGCAGCCTCGAGAGGCGGTGTTGTGACCCAGACCGGTGGTGTTTCGACGACGATCGGTGGGGCCTTTGGATCGGCGGCACGCGCCACCATGCGGAGGCAACCGGCTCCCGCCGCGGGCTGAGTATGGCTCACTTCCACCGACGTGCGAATCGCCTCCTGCGGCAGTACAAAGTGGCGCCAGCCATGCTCGGCGAGGTCCTCGATGCGGTTCATGCCACCGCCGGCGAGCAGGTTTTCGCCAGGATTCGTCATCGCCAACGTTTCCACAAACTGCCAGTGCTCCGAGAGCGTGCTCCCCGTGGTGCACAGCGGCGCCGCCACGATGGAACCGGTGGCCACCACGCCTCGCTCCCAGACCAAGCGGGTGAACTGCTGGCCAATCGCAGCCGCTCGATCGAACTGGTCTCTCGCCGAAGCCGGATCCGAGGTGAGGAGCGATTCCCCCGTTTGGAAATCGCGGGTGGCCTCGGCGAGCATCTCGGCAACCGGAATCTTACCTGTGGCCGCCGGCGGGAGCGTGGCGACCAGTTGCGAGGCCTGCGTCAGCGAGGCGCTCGCCAAACTCCGCCGTGCCGCCAGGTCTGCCTGTGCCGCGTCGGCAAGCTGTCGCTGCACACTCCCTGTGACCGCCGGGTCGCCCGAGAAAAGCACAAAGGCTTCGGACCGAAAGCCTTCAATGACGACCGAAACACCGCCGGTCACCCGCCGCTGCGAAAGCGGTCGCAACCCACGGCTCGTCACGAGCCATGCCTGATGGGCTTCGGGCACGCCCGGCACCACCATCGTCAGTTGAGACCCGTCGTCTGGAAGCCCCTCTTCGTAGGAGCGAGCAACCACCTGGGAACCTTGGGCGGAGCGCCAGGCCATGACGATGCGGGCTCGCACCGCTTCCAGCACCACGGCCTCAACAGCCGGATCGGTCGTGGTCGCGGTGGAAGCGAACCGCCCTGCGGCCGCCCACGGCTCAAGAATCGAAAGGTCAATGTTCAGCCGGCGGAAGGCCGCGGCCCGCGTGAGCGATGCCGGATCTTGGCCATCGACCCGGTGCTGAGAGGTCACGAGCAAGCCACGGGCGCCTGCGGCCACAGCCGCATACGAAGCGAGGTGCATGCTGCCGGGATCGACCGGCATGGTCTCCGCCGAGCGGCCCGAGAGCGCCAGCATCTGCGCGGCAACCTGGGGGTCTACCTCGCTGTCGATCGTTACGAGAAAAGGGGTTCCAGGCTGTGCCAAACGCGGCTGCTGCCGGAGCCATTCGAGGTAGCCGTCAAGTTCAAGACTGGTTCCCAGCACCCGGCGACGTGCCACGAGCATGTCCACGTGGCGTGACAACAGACGCAGCCCTGAATCCGCCGAAGCAATCGAGGGACGTCCCGGCCTGAGGTCGCAGGTTTTCACCCGGCGAGCACGTTCCGCCAACGCCTCAGCATCGCCGGCGGTCAGGCCTTCGCCAAGGTCCCACATCAGCACGCGGTTCCACGATGGGGAGAAGGCGGGCAGCGATGCAGGATCGCGCACATCGACGTTCGGCAAGTCTGGCGGCGGACACACGATCCACATGCCTGTCTGCCGAGCCTCCTGGAGCATCGCACCGTCGGCAGGCTGACGCAGCCGCACGGTGTTGAAGCCGAGCGACGAGAGCATCGCCAAGGACTCGCCGTTGTAGTCAATCACGCGAGGAAAGAAGGGAAGCCCTCCCACCTCGAGCACACCCCGCAGCAACCCTGCAGGGGGATCGTCTGCGGCGCCCGATGCCGCAGGGGACGTGAAGGATGCAGCCATCACCAGAGCGTCGCGCACGATGGGCTCCGCCGGCCGAGCCGCCGAGATCGCACCGGCAATTTCCAGATCGTCCACCGCCACCTCATACCGGCCAGGCGATGAGTAGAGATCGAGCACGACTCCGGTGACGCACGCTTCGGCGAGATCGATCGTGGGCCCATACTCAGCACGAAGCGCCGGCAGTTGCTGAGCAAGCCCCGACGCTGGCGCGACCACCGCCAGCCGCTCCCATGCGTCGATCCGCTGCGACACGGTCCCCACCACGGTGGTCTCGATCGCCCGCCCGGTCGCGGGATCGATCGACCGTGGCAGCCGGACCCGCAGCAGCAAGGCCACATCGGGCCGATTGGCTCGCACCCACAGCGACGCCTCGAGTTCATCGATCACGCTCACCGGATCGATCGGCAGTTCGTACCGCAAACGCGTGCCCGTCGCAGCCTCCAACACGATCTGCTCGCAGGCCGTGCCGGCATGAGGCGCCACCGTGCTGCGGACATGCGCGATCTCGCGAACGTCAACATCCGACTCCGCCCGCACGAGGCGCACAGACGCGTCGTCAAAGCGTTCCTCGACCCGTGCTGCCACGGCACCATCAGCGGCCAGCAACGCGCAGCAACCCACGGCAAGTGCCGAGAGCCAACGGACGCGGGAGGGGGCAACAACGGAGATCATCGGAAGGCTTCTACCAGCCCGGCTCGGGTGACCTCCAGATCAGACCCGCACAATGGTTGCGTCAGCATCCGCGCCTCGGACGCACGCACTCTCCTCCGCCTCGAAAACAGGCGCCTTGGCGCAACTGGGACGGTTGCGCGGGCTGGGAAAGTCTGACGTGGCCGCCGCAGCCCCCGCTTGACGGCGTGACCGCGTTGTATGGTTATGAGAGAATGGAAAGGAAGTGGGAGTTTCCGGGTTCGGGGCATCGCGGAAACTGACCCGATCAAACTATGCAGCCACAAACCGCCGAACAACTCGCGGAACTGGCGATTGACCTCGGTCTCGTGACCTCCGAGGAGGTCCAACGAGCCTGGTCAGACGCTGGGGGAACGAGCGTGCCGACCGAGCAATTCGGTGCGACGCTGCTCCGCCGTGAACTGCTCACGCGTTACCAGCTGGACCGGCTGCTGCGTGGCGACCGAACCGGGTACTTCTTTGGCTCGGCCAAGATCCTCTACCAAGTTGGTGCCGGCGCATTTGCCCGGGTGTACCGCGCCCAGATGCGAGACAGCGGCGACACGGTCGCCGTCAAAGTGCTCCGCAACCGGTTCTCTCAAGACGAGGACAAGTGCAAAGAGTTTCGCCGCGAAGGGGAAATGGGGCGGCTGCTGCGGCACCCCAACATCGTGACGATCGAAGACGTGGGTGAGGCCAACAACACCAGTTACATCACGATGGAGTTTGTCGAGGGACAGACACTTCGCGACCTCGTGAAAAAACGCGGGGCACTGGAGGTTCTGCGGGCCATCGACCTGATGAAGCAGCTTTGCTCGGGGCTGGAGTATGCCCACAAGCGCGGCGTGACGCACCGCGACTTAAAGGGCTCCAACGTGCTCGTTTCAACAATGGGTGCAGCCAAACTCGCTGACTTTGGTCTGGCGGCGGTCGATAAGGAATACGGCGACGAAGTCCTCGGCCGCATGCACAGCCCGCGGACCGTGGAATACGCAGCGCTTGAAAAACTCACCGGCATGCGGAACGACAACGTTCGCAGCGACATCTACTTCATGGGGGCCCTCGCGTACCTGGCCCTCACCGGCGTTTCGCCGCTGGGCGATTCGCGCGATCGCTCAGCCCGCTCCGATCCGCGACGCTTCCTCGAAGTGGTCCCACTGGCAAAACGCGCCCCTGACCTGCCGGCCGACGTCCGCGAGACCGTCACGATGATGATGCACCTGGAACCGCTTGAGCGGTACCAGTCAATCTCCGACGTGCTCCGCGTGTTTGAAGAGTTGGCGGTCGCCCATGCCCCGGGCGGCAAGGCCACAAAGCGAAAAGCGAGGGCCTCGATCGCCCCGACCGCCGTGACTTCCGCCGGCCAAGCCCGGGTGATGCTCGTGGAACGCAGTGGGCAGGCTCAAGACACGCTCCGCGATTTTCTCAGCAAACTCGGCTACCGCGTGCTGGTTACCGAAAACGCCCAGCGGGCCTTGACGCGCTTCTCATCGACTCCGTTCCCTGCGGAAGGCATCGTGTTTAGCGCGTCGAAACTCGGCAGCGAAGCGTTGGAGGCCTTCAACGCACTCACAGCAGACCCGTTTTACGCGAAGGTGCCTGCGGTGCTGCTGATCGGAGGGCGACAGACCGATCTCGGCGAACAGGCCAACTGCGACGAACTTCGCAGGGTGATTACCTCGCCGATTGAGAAGACGACCATGCAGGAAACGCTCGACTCAATCCTCATTGCCAAGGCCTAGAGCCCGATCGCCAAGGCCTCGAACGCATCCGAGAGCCACGGGGCGTGGATCAGGCAAAAGTCGGCGATACCCGTTGAGCGATCCACGGTGTATTCTTTCATGCCGAGCAGCGTTCGATGGCGGCGAACCTGCGACCGCGTTCCCCCACCCACCCCACCTCCCGCCCCGACAGATTTACCACTGTCGGCCTTTCATGAATCTCACGGCATACCAGACCGACGGATTCTGGGACGAACTCTTCGAGCCCGACCTCCGGCCGCGTGCTGCAGCCGAACTGCTCGTGAAACGCCTCGGCGAGTTCTCGCCCGGTGAACTTGCGGCCCGGCAAAAAGCCGCCGACAAGATGCTCCTCACGATGGGGATAACCTTCAACGTGTACGGCCACGCCGCGGGCATGGAGAAGGTCTGGCCGTTTGACATCGTGCCGCGCGTGATTGACGCAGCGGAGTGGAGCACGATCGAGCGAGGGCTCACGCAGCGTATCCAGGCGCTCAACCTGTTTATTGATGACGTTTACAACCGCCGCCTGATCGTCAAAGACCGCGTCGTGCCGGAATGGCTCGTCGATTCCGGGCGATGCTTTCGCGGACCGTGCGCAGGGATGCAGCCTCCCCAGGGTGTGTGGTGCCACATCACCGGGACCGACCTCGTGCGGGGTGGTGACGGACAGATGTATGTGCTTGAGGACAACCTCCGAACACCCTCCGGGGTGTCGTATGTCATCGAGAATCGTGAGGTGATGAAACGCACGTTTCCTCAGGTCTTCGGCGGACAACGGATCAGCCCGGTGGAAGACTACCCAGAGAAACTGCTGGCCATGCTGCAGTTCATCGCACCGGCCGCCGCGCGAGACCCGACCGTCGTGGTGCTCACCCCTGGCATCTACAACTCGGCCTACTTCGAGCACTGTTTTCTGGCCCGGCAGATGGGCGTCGAACTGGTCCAGGGCTCTGATCTCATCGTGCACAACGACGTGGTCTTCATGCGGACAACCCGCGGGCTTGAACGTGTCGACGTGATCTACCGCCGCATCGACGACGACTTCCTTGATCCGCTCGTGTTCCGCGACGATTCCGTGGTGGGCGTCCCTGGCCTGATGGCGGCCTACCGAGCGGGGAACGTGGCCCTTGTGAATGCACCGGGCACCGGGATCGCTGACGACAAGGCCGTGTATGCCTTCGTGCCCGAGATCATCCGTTACTACCTTGGGGAAGATGCGATTCTGCCCAACGTGCCGACGTATGTCTGCGGCGACGACCTCCAGCGCCAACACGTGCTCGATCGCCTCGATGAACTCGTGGTCAAACCCGCCAACGAATCGGGCGGCTATGGGATCGTGCTGGGCCCGCGGGTGAGCCAGGCAGAGCGTGACGACTGTCGCGAACGAATCAAAGCCAACCCACGCAACTTCATCGCCCAACCCATGCTCTCGCTCTCGCGTGTGCCCACCGTGGTGGGCGACTCCCTCGAGGGACGCCACGTCGACCTGCGGCCCTTCATTCTTTACGGCGAAGAGATCCACGTGCTTCCCGGTGGCCTGACGCGGGTGGCGCTTGTCAAAGATTCCCTGGTGGTCAACTCGTCGCAAGGAGGCGGCAGCAAAGACACCTGGGTGGTGCACACAAACCGGGGATGACGCCGATGCTTTCACGAGTCGCCGAGTCGATTTACTGGATGAACCGCCAGATCGAACGGGCCGAAAACATCGCTCGCGCGACGGAAACCACACTCGACATGGCGCTCGAAGGCGCGATGCCACCCGCGAGGCTCTGGAACGGTCTCGTCTGCACGTTTGGTGATCAGGCCGACTTCTGGCAGCGGCATGGGCTTGCCGATCAGCGGAGCGTGATCGACTTCCTCGCCTTCGATCGCCACAACCCCAACTCCATCGTCAGCTGCCTCGCGCAGGCCCGTGAAAACGCGCGAACCGTTCGCGAAATGATCAGTTCCGCGATGTGGCACGAGATCAACCGCTTCTATCTCGAAGTCTGCGGTGCCCGCGTCAGCTATGGAGAACTCGAGAACCCTCTCGAGTTTCTCACCGACGTCAAACGCGCGAGCCAGCTCATCACGGGTGTCACCGACGCCACGATGGCCCACGGAGAGGCCTGGCACTTCGCCCGTATGGGACGGCTCATCGAAAGGGCCGACAAGACGAGCCGCGTACTCGACGTGGAGCACTTTTTCCTGCCCGCCACCGACCGCGGCGGCGAGGACGCTCCGGCCAGCGACGACCTGGTGGGCCCGATTGACTGGTCGAGCGTGCTGGACAGTGCGAGTGCGTTGGAGATGTACCGCAAGCAACATGGCCGGATCTCACGCCGCAACGTGGCCGAGTTTCTCTTGCTCGACCGCGAGTTTCCCAGGGCGGTGCATTTCTGCCTGACCAAGGCCGAAGGGTCGTTGCTGGCGATCACCGGAGGCCAGCAGGGGACGTACTCCAACGCGGCCGAGCAAAAAATGGGGCGTCTGCGAGCGGACTTCGACTATGCGTCGATCGACGAGATTCTCACGAGGTCAGCCGGCCTTCACGGGTTTATCGACCTCCTCCAGGAGCGTCTCAATGCCGCCAGCAATGCGGTGCACGAGACCTTTTTTGCCACCCGCCCAACTGGAAAACTCTTCGACACGCAGCCTCGCCAGACAGCCGGTCGGTCCCTCTGATCGCCGGCTGACGGTCGTTCTTCGTGCCCGGTACATCGCTGGCACGAGGCTGCGATGTACGATAGAGCGTTCGGTGCCACGGCACCCTTCGCCCGCACCTTTGCGATCCGCCGCTCGATGTCGTCACCGCTGCCCCCGCCCCTTCCTGAGGCCTTTGCGCACTACAGCCCGCCGCCCGGTGCCTACGACGAACTTCTCGGTGCCGACGGTGCGGCTCGCGACCACTGGCGACGACTGGTGGAACTGCTCGGCCAGTGGAAGGCCGCGGAGCTTGGCCAACGGTGGGACCAAGCCCGCAAGCTGATTCACGACAACGGTGTCACCTACAACATTCACGACGAGTCGGGCGGCACGCAGCGGCCGTGGGTGCTCGACCCCATCCCGCTGGTGATCGCCGCGGCCGATTGGGCCGCGCTCGAAGTGGGGATCAATCAACGGGCCCGCGTCCTCGACGCCCTCCTTGCCGACCTCTACGGCCCACAGCACGTGCTTCGCGAAGGGCTCGTGCCCCCTGAACTCGTGTTCGCGAACCCGGGCTTCCTCCGCTGCTGCCAGGGGCTCTCGATGCCCAATGGGCGCTGGCTGCACCTGTACGCGGCGATCGTCTGCCGCAGTGCCGATGGACAGTGGACCGTGCTTGGGGACCGCACCGCCGTGCCGCTTGGTCTGGGCTATGCCCTGGAAAACAGGCTCGTCGTGTCACGGCTGCTGCCAGGGCTCTTTCAAGAAAGTCATGTGGAGCGTCTTGCCCCCTTCTTCCTGTCGATGCGGGCGATGCTCCGCAGCCTCGCGGGGGGGCGTGAGCAGCCACGGATCGCGGTCCACAGCGCTGGCCCCATGAGCGAGAACTCGTTTCTCGACGCCTACCTTTCCCGCTACCTCGGCTTTCCGCTGGTTGAGGGAGGAGACCTCGCGGTGCGTGACGACCGCGTGTTCATCAAAACACTCGGTGGACTCCTCCCGGTCGACGTGCTCCTGCGGCGTGTACCCGACCGGGAGTGCGATCCTCTCGAGCTCGACTCGTCAGCCCTGGCCGGCACTCCCGGACTCGTGCACGCCGTGCGGCAAGGGGGCGTGTCGCTTGCGAACGCGCTTGGCGCAGGCTTCATCGAGTCGCCGGCCTTTGGTGAGTTTCTGCCTGCCGTCGCCAAGCGTCTTCTTGGGGAGGACCTAATTCTCCAAATGCCACGGAGCTGGTGGTGCGGACGGCCGGAGAACCTGGCAGAGGTGCTCGCCACTCTCGACGACCTCGTCATCGAGCCCGCCTGGCCGCGTGGGGTGGCAATCCCTGGTGGTTCTGCCGTGAAGCGGATTGTCCCCGCAGGCCTGACGGCCGATCAAAAAGCCGAACTCGTTTCCCGCATTCAAGCCCGGCCTGCCGATTGGGTAGGCCGCGCCGTCGTAGCCCCCTCGGTCACGCCGAGCTGGGACGGGGCGACGATGGTGCCCGCAGCCGTGACCCTGCGGTGTTTCTCGGCCGCAACCCCGGAAGGCTATGGCACCCTCCGGGGCGCCCTGGCCCGGTTTTCTGGACATGAGCCGACCGGTGTTTCGCTCACCAGCGGTCATGGCTCAAAAGATGTGTGGGTGCTCTCGCGTGGGCCTGTCGCTCCAGTCACGCTGCTGCCATCCCCCGGGCAGCAGATCGCTCTCCGCCGCGGAGGCCAAGAGTTACCCAGCCGCGTTGCCGACCACCTCTTTTGGCTTGGGCGAAACGTCGAGCGCGCCGAAGGGGCCGCGCGGCTGCTCCGCGCCGTGGCGATTCGGCTGGCCAGTGAAAGCACACTCGAGACGGCCACCGAAGTGGCCCTGCTCTTGGCGTCGCTTTCGGAATCCACCGCAGTCCGCCCGGAATGGCGGATGAGCGGGCGGATTGAGACCCACTGGGAAATGCTTGGCGAAGTGCAGTCGCTGGTCTTCGATGCCGCACGACCGGCGAGCGTTGCCGCCTCACTGAAGGCGACGTGGCGGCTGGCCTCGGTCGTCCGCGACCGGATCTCCGTGGACTCGTGGAAGATTCTCTCGCGCACCCGTCGGGCGAACTTCGCCGAGCCGTTCTGCCCCATGCCCGGTGGGGTGCCCGTGCTCACGAGCGTGACCGACGACGTGCAGTCCCTCCTCGACTCGCTGATTTACGACCTCTCGGCCTTCGCCGGCCTCGGCAACGAAAGCATGACCCGCGGGCCAGGCTGGCAGTTTCTCGATATGGGCCGACGCGTGGAACGGGCCACCAACGCCATCGCGTTGCAGCGTGCCACACTTGCCCAGGCCATACCTGATTCCGCTCGGCTCTTCGAGATGCTCCTGGAGATCGCCGACAGTTCCATGACCTACCGCAACCGGTATCTCGGGAGCCTGCAGGCGGCTCCGGTCGTTGACTTGCTGATGATCGATGAGACCAACCCGCGGAGCCTTGGCTACCAACTGGCGGCAATTTCCAATCACGTGGACCGCTTGCCGCGAGACCAGTCCTCGCCGGTGCTCAGCGGCGAGCAGCGGGCCGTGATGGCCGCCACCAGCATGCTGCGGATGGCGGACGTGGACGAACTCGTGCGTGTCGATTCCGGTGGGAGCCGCCCACACCTCGTTCAACTGCTCACCCATCTTGAGGGTCATTTGCGGATGCTCTGGGAGAGCCTCACCCACCATTACCTCGTTCACGCGGCACCCAGGCGACGCCTTGGCGATATGCTGGCGATTGATATCAAGCAGGAAGCGGAATCATGACGGCCGACCCCTACCACGACGACGATCACGAAACACCCGACCAGCCGCCCGTCCCCCGGGCCACGAAACGCCATGTCCCGCAGGTGGTGATCGTCGGCCGGCCAAATGTCGGAAAATCCACGCTCTTTAACTGGCTTATCGAAAAACGCATCGCTATCGAAGACCCCACCGCCGGCGTGACTCGCGACCGCCTCGTCCAACGAATCCGCCTGGGCATGTCGCGTGACGACACCGATGGGTCCATTGTCGATCTGGTCGACACCGGGGGGATGGGTTTTGACGACCCTGACGGCCTCACCGAACAGATCGATGCGCAGATCCTGGCTGGCCTCGCCGATGCGGCCGTCGTGGTGTTTGTGGTCGATGTCCGCGCGGGCCTGGTTGCAGGCGACCAACTTGTGGCAGATCGCGTACGCAAACTCGGCGGCAAGGTGCTGCTGGTCGCCAACAAAGCTGACGACGAGAAGTTCGATGTCCACATCCACGACTTCGACTCGCTTGGCTTCGGCGCCGCCCTCCCCACCAGTGCGCGGCAAAAGCGACACCGCCGCGCGTTGATCGACGCGATCGAGGCGTATCTTCCTCCGCACAGTGACGTAGACGAGAGTGAAGAAGACGACAGCAACGAACTCGAACTCCCGGAAATGAAGCTCGCCATCGTGGGCCGTCGCAACGTGGGCAAGAGCACGTTTGTGAACGCGCTCGCCCAGGAAGAACGCGTGATCACCAGCCCCGTCGCCGGCACCACCCGCGATAGCATCGACGTGCGGTTCGACGTGGACGGGCATACGTTTCTGGCAATCGACACCCCCGGTTTGCGACGCACCAAGAGCCGCAAGAGCGACCTCGACTACTACGCAGCGCACCGCGCCGAACGCAGTATCCGTCGGGCAGATGTGGTGCTGCTCTTCTTTGACGCCAGCGAGCCCATAGGCAAGGTCGACAAGAAGCTGATCGACGCCATCGTCGAATCGAGCAAGCCGGTCGTGTTTGTGGTCAACAAGTGGGATCTCTACGCCGGCGAAGTCGAGCGCACCGAGTGGCTGGAGTATCTCCGCGATGAGTTCCGCACGATGCCCTGGGCGCCGGTGGCGTTCATCACCGCCAAGACCGGACGACAGGTCAAGCGCGTGATCGACACGGCGCAGCGGCTGTTCCGCCAAAGCCGCAGCCGAGTGCCGACGGCACGCCTCAACGAGATCATTCGGCAGGCCGTCGAAGACCACAACCCGCCGTCAGACCGCCGCGGCCGACCGGTGCGGATCTACTACGCCACCCAGGTCGAGTCCGCGCCCCCGTCGATCATGCTCTCGGTGAGTGCTGCCCCAGCCGTCAGCCAGCCCTACCGACGGTACCTGATCAACGTGCTGCGGGAGGCCACGCCATTTCGGGAAGTGCCCATCAAACTCCTCGTCCGCGGCCGTCAAGACAACGACCCCAAGAGTTAGCACACCGGCACAGTCCCCGGCAAAACGCTCGGCTGCCGCAAAACAGCCGCCGCGCTCGCGTGTTCGCGGGACCTCTCAGGCCAGAGAGTTTCCCGGCGCCGTTCGCGCAGGTATCCTTTCCAACCTTTGGGAGAGGAATTCTCGTTCACGCGTTTTTTTAGCCGGCATCCAGGAGAGCGTCACGATGGCAAAGCCTGCCTCGCATTCGTCAGCCCCTCAATCTGTCATTTCTCGTCGCGATGCGATGGTCGCTGCGGGCGCCGCAGGGAGCCTGCTCGCCGGCATGACTTCCGTGCATGCCCAAAACCCATCCGATGAGACGATCCGCGTCGGCCTGATCGGTTGCGGCGGTCGTGGCACTGGGGCTCTTCAGCAAACGCTTTCCGTGCCCGGCAGCAACGTGAAGGTCACGGCCGTGGCGGATGCGTTTGAACCCAACGCAAATGGTGCGCTGCGGGCCGTCGACAAGATGAAGGACGAAGGCAAGGTCGACGTGCCTGACGACCGGAAGTTTATCGGTCTCGATGCCTACCAGAAGCTGATCGATCTGCCGGACATCGACCTCGTGATCCTGGCAACGCCTCCTGGCTTCCGCCCGTTCCACTTTGAAGCCGCAATCAAGGCTGGCAAGCACGTCTTCATGGAGAAGCCCGTCTGTGTCGACAGCTTCGGTGCCCGGCTCGTGCTCGAAGTGGCCAAGTTGGCCGACGAGAAGAACCGCAAGGTGGTGGTAGGCCTGCAGCGCCACTACGAAGCCCGCTACCGCGAAACGATCGCTCGAGTGCGGGAAGGCCTCGTCGGCGACATCATCGGCGGCCAGGTCTACTGGAACGGCAGCGGCATCTGGTACCGCCAGCGTCAGGAAGCCCAGAACGAGATGCAGTTCCAGGTCAACAACTGGTACCACTTCAACTGGCTCTGCGGCGACCATATCTGCGAGCAGCATGTCCACAACATCGACGTTGCCAACTGGTTCCTCGACGCCGTGCCCGTGGCTGGCTACGGCGTGGGTGGCAAGCAGAACCGAGTGGCTGGTCAGCCAAGTGAGATCTACGACCACCACGCGGTTAACTTCGAGTATCCAGGCGGAATCCGCATTGCCAGCCAGTGCCGTCAGTTCCCCGGTGGCGACAACCGCGTCGACGAAGAGTTCCAGGGCACGAAGGGCTACGTGCGGATCGGCCACATCACCGACTTTGACGGCAAAACGCTGTGGAAGTTCGAAGGTGACAACCCGAACCCGTACCAGGTGGAGCACAACGAGCTGCACGCGGCTATCCGCAACGACACGCCGCTCAACAACGCCTACTACGGCGCCACGTCGAGCTTCTCGGCGGTGCTCGGCCGTACGGCGACCTACACCGGCAAGCGGCAGGAGTATCAGCGGCTGCTCGACCTGGACTTCCGCACGATGCCCGAAGATCTCAGCTGGGATTCGACGCCACCGACGCTGCCCGATGCTGACGGCAACTATGAGCTGCCGATGCCGGCGAACTACAAGATCGCCTAAGTCGGGTTGGACATTCGCGGAGCGCCGTCGGGGCGCTCCGCGTTTGTATTTGGGGCCCCAGCGACGAAACTTTTGCCGCCCCGCAGTCGGAGCGGCGTAGGATGTCTGACAGCCATGATCATCGGCATTCCTAAGGAGACGAAGCGGGACGAGTATCGCGTGTCGATGCTGCCGGTGGGCGTCGACGAACTCGTTCGGAGAGGACATCGGGTCTTGGTGGAGCAGGCCGCAGGCATCGGCAGCGGCCTTCCCGATGATGCATACCGTGCCTGCGGCGCCGAGATCCTCGGCACCGCCGCCGAGGTATTTGGTGCCTCCGACCTAATCATCAAGGTCAAGGAGCCGCAGCCCGCCGAACTCACGCTGATCCGTGATGGGCAAACGGTCTTCACGTACTTCCACTTCGCCGCCAGCCGCGATCTTACGGAAGGGTTTCTGGCCACCAACGCGACGGCGGTTGCGTACGAAACCCTGCGGGATCGCAATGGCCGTTTGCCGCTGCTCGTGCCGATGAGCGAGGTGGCCGGGCGGATGAGCATTCAAGAGGGTGCCAAGTACCTCGAGAAACCGCAGATGGGCCGAGGCATTCTTCTCGGCGGTGTGCCTGGCGTGCCCCCTGCCAACGTGCTTGTCCTCGGGGCGGGAACGGTGGGGGCCAACGCGGCGAAGGTGGCCGCTGGCTTTGGTGCCAACATCGCCCTGCTCGACACCAACCTCGAGCGTCTCCGGTACCTTGACGATGTCACCGCGCCCAACATCGACTGTCTCTTTTCCGACCGACACACCATCCGCGAACGCCTCAGTTGGGCTGACCTCGTGATCGGCAGCGTGTTGATCCCCGGGGCTCGTGCCCCGCATCTCGTCGAGCGCGACGACCTGAAACTGATGAAGCCTGGGGCGGTCATCATCGACGTGGCGATCGACCAGGGCGGCTGCATCGCCACCAGCCGGCCCACAAGCCACGCCGAGCCCACGTTTGTGGTAGACGACGTCGTGCACTACTGCGTGACCAACATGCCCGGAGCCGTTGGACGGACGAGCACGCACGCGCTGTGCAACGCAACCCTTCCCTACGTAATTCAGGTGGCGGAACAGGGCGTGGTCGCCGCCGCGAAGGCCTCGGAGGCAGTCGCCTCCGCAGTCAACGTGCTCCACGGCCAGCTGCTCAGCGCTGCCGTGGCTGCTGCTTTCGACATGAAGTGCGCCGCTTCGCCGTTTTCATAAACCATACCTGCCCCACAGGAGTGAACCCCGTGCCGTCCCCAGACAACGCTTCCTCAGAGCCGCCTCGCGGCGGTCGTGTGCCGGAATCCGTGCGCTGGGTGGGTGGTGAAGATGGCCATCTCGAGATTCTCGATCAGACCGCGCTCCCATCACGGCGTGACTACGTGGTCTGCCGCGATGTCCCCACGGTGATCGAAGCCATTCGCATGCTCCGCGTCCGCGGAGCTCCTGCCATCGGTATTGCCGGGGCCTATGGGCTTGTCGTGGCGGCCGGTGAGGCGCTCCAACGAAACCTTGCTCCTGATGCCGCTCGCAGCCACGTGCTCGCGCAGGCCGAAGACGTCGCCACCGCCCGACCAACCGCGGTCAACCTCCGCTGGGCCGTGGAGCGATCCCTGGCCGTGCTGGCGTCCTTGCCTGCAGAATCCCCGGCGGCCCTGCTGGCGGGCGTGTTGCTGGCAGAAGCTCGTAGCATTCACGACGAAGACCGGCGGCTGTGCGCGGCGATCGGTCGGCATGGCGCGAGCGTGCTCCCCGAAGGGGGCGTGCTCACCCACTGCAACACCGGTGCCCTGGCCACCGGCGGGGACGGCACCGCTTTGGCGGCGATCACCACCGCCTGGGATCAAGGACGGCGGTTCGAAATCTTTGCTGACGAAACCCGCCCACTGCTTCAAGGGGCGAGGCTCACCGCCTGGGAACTCGTGGAACGCGGCATCCCGGTGACCGTCTTGGTGGATGCGGCGGCGGCGCATCTGATGAAGAGTGGCCGCGTCTCGAGCGTGATTGTGGGAGCAGACCGCATCACGGCCAACGGCGACGTCGCCAACAAGATCGGTACATATGGTCTTGCCGTGCTGGCGGAAGCGCACCGCATTCCGTTCCTCGTCGCAGCCCCGTCAAGTACTTTCGATCTCTCCCTGAGTTCTGGCGATGACATTCCGATCGAAGAACGCAGCCCGGAAGAGGTCAAAAAGCCGCTCGGCGTGCAGGCGGCCCCCGAGGGAGCCGCAGCGGCCAACCCCGCCTTCGACGTCACGCCCGCCCGCCTCATCCGCGGAATCGTCACCGAGCACGGCGTGATCGCCCCAGTCACCCGAGAAACGATCGCCGAGATGCTGATGCGGCAGCCCTAGGGAGCCAGCGCAGGCGGAGGGGCCGGCGAACGCTTGAGGAGCGTGGGGACGCCCCGTCCCAGCGACGAGACTTTTGCCGCCCCGCAGCCGAAGCGGCC
>JAPOIM010000189.1 GCA_029978905.1 Planctomycetota bacterium | reverse complement strand
ACATAGATTAAATAACGAAGTAGCGAAGATTTGATGAAATGCGGCTTCTTCCAAGTTTCGGCATAATTTAGCGATGCCTCACTCATGCCATTTCTCCTTCATCGTCATCTTCTACTTTTTCAATAGTTTTTTCCCAATCTTCCTCACCGTAAATTTCCGTAAGCACGTCTGGCTTCAAACCTTCCGGGGAGCCGTCATACACAATTTCTCCCTGCTTCAGTCCAACAACGCGTTCAGAAAACATTTGAGCCAAAGCCACATCATGAATGTTGATGATTGCAGCCAATCCTCGCTCTGCGCAAAGTTCTCTTATCAGGCGCATTATTTGGCGTGATGTCTTTGGGTCCAGGCTTGCTGTTGGCTCATCAACTAACAATAGTTCAGGGTCTTGAATCAATGCGCGGCAAATGCCACCCCTTTGACGTTGACCACCAGATAATTCGTCCGCACGCTTGTCGACCATATGCATTAGGTCGACGCGGTCTAATAAACGGTATGCTTCTCGCACGCTTTCTTTTGGGTATTTGCGAAAAAGGCTCTGCCAAAAATTCACATATCCCAGACGGCCCGACAAAACATTTTCCATCACGGTTAGGCGTTCTACCAACGCATATTCTTGAAAAATCATTCCCATGCGACGGC
>JAPOIM010000188.1 GCA_029978905.1 Planctomycetota bacterium | reverse complement strand
GGCAGACGTCCGGCCAACGCATCGCTGTACAAACGCACGCGACGTCCGGTCGCTGCCGCGTCCTCATCCAATAGTTCAAGGCGGAAATGACGCACACCGGCTTGCGTCAAGGCGGGCAGCGCTTCCACTCCCGATTGGGCGGTTCCGTTGAACAAGGTGTTGCGGCAGCCCAGGTCCGCCCGCAGAGGATGTTCAACCCCACTGCGATCCATCAGGGTCACGGTGTGCTGCTCACAGGGACGGCCGCAGTCGGTGTGGTCCTTGCCATCCGACAAAAAGGCACAGTACAGACAGTGCTCCATGTGAAACAGCGGCATGTGCTGATGCAGCGTCACCTCAAGAAAGGATGGATCCACTCCTGCCGTTAGATCCAGCAGCTGCTGAAGGTTGAGGTCATAGCTGGCCGTCACCCGCTTTAGTCCCCAGAAGCGCCGGTACCAATCCATGCTCAGGGGATTGGCACTGTTGAGGGAGAAATCGCCGATGCAGGGGGCCAAGGGTGTCAGTGTTTCCAACTGATCGGCATTGCGCACCAGGTAGCCATCCGGTCGGGCCTTGATCAGTGGCTCCAAGGTCCAGCGCTCATTCGGGCGCGTGATCCGAGGCCCCGCCAGCCAGATGCCATCCGGCCACACATCACGACCGATGGCCACG
>JAPOIM010000187.1 GCA_029978905.1 Planctomycetota bacterium | reverse complement strand
AGAAATGGCTATTACGACGATGTCATCTTCCACAGAGTAATCAAAGGGTTCATGATTCAAACCGGCGATCCTTTAGGCGACGGCACCGGAGGTACCTCCATCTGGGGCAGCGAGTTTGAAGACGAAATCAATCGAGATTTACGTCACGATCGCGCCGGCGTTTTAAGCAGCGCCAACGCCGGACCAAACACGAACGGATCGCAGTTTTTCATCCTGTACAAGTCCGCGCGTCACCTGGACGGCAAGCACACGGTGTTCGGGAACGTCGTGGGCGGGATGGAGACGCTCGCGGCGTTTGAGGTGCGTTCTATACACTGGTTCCCATACGACCGCGTTGGCGTGGTGAACGCCGATCCTTAAGGACTTTGCCCGGCGTTTCTCTCCGCCCACCCCTCGGTTTCAATCCCGACACGCCTCGACGCCTGCCTTTCAACTCCGACTGACGCCTTTCAACTTCACCCCGACGTCGCCCCATCAGACGCGGAGCTGCTGGTCAAGACGCACTGGGCGCTGGCGCGGCTGCGGCACCGGCCCGCGCCCGGGGACATGCAGTCGCTCGCGGGCGCCGCGCGACGGCTCGTCGGAGATTTGAGCGTGGACGACCGCCTGACGGTGATGCACGCGTGGGGGGTGCTGCGGTGTAACCCGGGCGACGACGTCATCC
>JAPOIM010000186.1 GCA_029978905.1 Planctomycetota bacterium | reverse complement strand
GATCCACACCGGATGTCGTCGATGCCGCCGAGGGGATCGCCGATGCTGCCTTGTAGACGATCGATGGCTACGAGCGTCGCAAGCAGGTTGCTCACAAGACCCGGAATGAACAGCTTCCGGCGCATCTGCCCCGGTACGAAGTGATCCTCGAGGCGTCCGCGGCGACAAAGACCTGCCCAACGCATGGCGAGCGGAAGCTGGTCGGGATGGACTGGCAGGAGACGCTCGAAGTCGAGCCGCCCAAGCTCGTCGTCCGACGGACGGGCATCCCGAAGTATGCCTGCGTGAAGGCTCCGGAATGCGGGGTTGTCGAAGTGCCCCGCCCGGTGGGTCTCGTCGAGGGCAACAAGTACGACACGAGCATCGCGGCCCAGGTCATGGTCGCCAAGTATGCGTATCACACGCCGGTGTACCGCCAGCAGGACATCTTCGCCGCCAGCGGTTGGACTCCCGCTCGCAGCACCTTGCTGAACCTGATGGAAGCAGCCGCCCACCTGATTCGACCCTTGGTCGCGCACCTCCGGGAGGTGGTGCGGGCCGGACCGATCATCGCCACCGATGACACGAGTGTGACGTTGACCATCAAGGACTCACCGCTCCCGAAAGACCTGAACAACCCGAAGAACGCCCGCGCCTGCGAGGTGATCGCAGCTGCGCAGGCCGAGTCACGCGGCAGCATCACGGCGCG
>JAPOIM010000185.1 GCA_029978905.1 Planctomycetota bacterium | reverse complement strand
AAGCTTGTTATAGCCCTCATAAGCGTCGGCCTGAAGGATGCCGGCATAGTCCGCCAAATGGGTCTGGGGATGTTCTCCCCGTCGATCGCGCGAGTAATGGAAGATCGCCGCCGGCGGTCCCGCGCCGCCGAAGGGCCTGTCGTCGCGCACATAAATCCAGCATCGGCCCGTGTCGGTTTTACCTTTCGCCAGCACCGGGACAACAGTGTCGTCGCCATGCAGGCGCTCCGCCGCCATGACATGGTTTTCGATCAGCTGTCGTAACGGCGCAAGAACATCGCAGACGGCGCCGACCGCGTCCGCCATGGTGGAAAGGGAGATCGGTGCGCCTTCGCGCGCATAGCGTTCGGCCTGACGGTTCAGCGGCTGATGCTGGCCAAACTTCTCGAACACGATCATCGCCAGCAGGCTCGGCCCCGCCCAGCCGCGGGAGATGACATGGAACGGCGCCGGCGGCTGGGTGATCTTCTCGCAATCCCGACAACTGAACTTCTCCCGCACGGTCTCGATGACCTTCCACTGGCGGGGCGTCGTCTCCAGCGTCTGCGTCACGTCCTCGCCAAGCTTGCGCAGCCGGTCGCCGCCACAGCAGCCGCAAACCTTCGGCGCCGCGATCACCACGCGCTCGCGCGGCAGATGTTCGGGAAAGGCATTGCGTTCGCGCGGCCTGCGCGTGAAGCTGGCGACCGTCGTCGT
>JAPOIM010000184.1 GCA_029978905.1 Planctomycetota bacterium | reverse complement strand
CCAAACCCAAACCCGAAGACGCCGACGACGGAAACCGCCGCCGTCTCCAGCCGGTTCGACGCGATTCGCTCTTCCGCTCGTTGGGTCTGCAGAACCTCCGCGGAAGTCGATCGAATGTCCTCGACGAAGTCGTGCTGGGGGATCACCACGCCGACGGCGGCGACGAAATCAGTCGCGTCCGGTTTGAGCTCCGGTTCAGTCACCCCGCGCCGCTCGGCGTCCGCGTCCGCGGAGGCCTTCGCGGCGGCCACCAGGGCGGCCATCTCCGCGTCGATCTCCTCGCTCGCCGAGAGCGGGCCCGTCGGCGCTCGCTTCGAAGACGCCTTCGAAGACGCCTTCGAAGACGACTTCGAAGACGACTTCGAAGACGACTTCGAGGACGACTTCGAGGACGACTTCGACGACGACTTCGACGACGACTTCGACGACGACTTCCCCCCCTCCTCCGACAACTCCTTGTACGCCGCGAACATGTTCGACTCGAGGTCGTGCTTCGCGCCCCGCTTCGAAGATGCCGATGCCTTCTTCGTCGCGCCCAGCGCGGGCGTCCGTCTCGGATTTCCGCTCGGCGTTCCCGTCGCGTTCGACGCCGTCGCGTTCGCTCGTACAATCGCTCGCTCGTTCTCCGCTGGAACGGACTCCGCGTCGATCTCGGCGTCGCCGCGCGTGATATCCTCGGGACCGACGCCGGCTGGAAGCGAGCTCCCG
>JAPOIM010000183.1 GCA_029978905.1 Planctomycetota bacterium | reverse complement strand
AAGAATTGGCTTATTCATTATAACTTTTCTAGTTACGACACGCTTTCTCTAATAAGAGAAACTGTCAAATCTTCGCTTCTGTAAAATTCGTTAGCTCGATAGTTAGGCAAGTCAGCATCTGGATCATGTTGTCGAATACGTTGATCCGCGTAGTCTGCACCATCGAAAAAGTCATTAAATACTCTTACATAATTAACCACATCACCTTCAGAACAAATAAGAACCCAATTCATGTCACACTCCTTTATGCCACAAATCCAAAATAAAATTCTATTTAGCATAGCATTCCTCCTTGAACCACTATCATAAACTAATTTAATTATTTTTCAAATAAATTATGGCAAGAGCTGCTGGTCAGATTCGAACTGACGACAGGTTGATTACAAATCAACTACTCTACCAACTGAGTTACAGCAGCCAAGTGACCCTACGGGAACTCGAATCCCGATTGCCGCCGTGAAAGGGCGATGTCCTAACCAAATTAGACGATAGGGCCATTTAATTTAAATTAGTATTTTGTTGTTGTTTTATTTTTAATTCATTCAAATATTTTACTGCATATTCGTCACCAATGGTAGCTAATGCCAATAATTTATTTTTTTCTTCAGTTGAAATTAGACGATTATTTTTAAATCTTAAATAAATTTCTGCACTGGAGGTTAGTTCATCTAATAATTTTTGACAATTTTCTTTTACGAAATCTAAATTTCTCTCAACTCCG
>JAPOIM010000182.1 GCA_029978905.1 Planctomycetota bacterium | reverse complement strand
AAGGCCGTGATACGTCACCCCAAGCGTGGGTACAACAAAAATCGTGTTCTCATCCACAGCCTCGATAACACGCTCAGGACTGATACATAATTCACCAGTAAGCATCTCTAATTCACGCATTTCAATATCCCAATAGCGCGCAAACTTCTTCCAGCAGATCTGCACACTGCCACACACCATGTTGGGCTTATCTGTTGGCAAGCCAGCCGCCTCACGACGCTTTCGCCAACGCCACTTCGCGGCCATCCCGCCGAGCATGGCCGCTTCGCTGCTCCCAATGGTGGAGCATCCAACGGCAGCGCCAGGAGCATTCCACAAGTCGGCCATCATCGAAACACAGCGACTCTCAAGCTCAGCCGTCTGCGGATATTCATCTTTATCGATGAGATTTTTATCCACTCCCAGAGCCATCAACTCCATCGCGCTTTGCGCCTGATAAGTCTGACAAAAAGTGGCTAAGTTCTGCTTACTATTCCCATCGAGTAGCAACTCTTCTTTTAAAAGTTGCACTGTGGAGTTTCCTTCCCGCCCTACTCCAGGAAAGTGATGTTTCGGCAGAGGAGAGAGCATGGCATCAACCAACGCCTGCTCCTCACTGTCACGGAGATGATGACGGGATTGATGCAGTGCCACAAGAAGAATTCATCTTGATAAAAACTATTCAGGGTGGGGAACCAGCGCCACAGTCGTAACGAAGTGGGCGTTTGATCACCTAGCCGCGATTGAGCTTGCCGCTCACAAGCCCTTCCACATCCAC
>JAPOIM010000181.1 GCA_029978905.1 Planctomycetota bacterium | reverse complement strand
GAGACGTTTGATCTCGGCGTCGTGAAGCCATCTTCCCCGAGCGACGAACGGGTTGTGCTCGTCTGACGCCAGAGTTGAAGCCTGAGTAGAAGCCAGAGCTCTCGCCGACATTCAAGCCGAGCGGGTCAGCTTCCACCTCGGCCGACACGCTCGACGCGTTGTTGTTCCAGTTGCCGCCTCGGAGCCCACGAGACGCGCCGGTCTTTGTCGGCGAGGGTCGCCTGATCGAGCCCCGCGACGTGGTCCCGCAACTGCCTGCCGATGCGCATTCATCGCTGCCCGGACAGCCGGCGACGCCGATACCGTGCCAAGCCGCCACAGGCGATTCCCGCCGCGCCCATCACCCACGTCGAAGGCTCGGGCACAACAGCAACCGGGCCCGCAAGACGAAAACCGACATTGTAGTAGCCGGTCTGCGCCAGGCTGCTTTGGCCGGAGTATTGGGACGACAGGGCGTTGCTGGCGGTGCCATAAAAGTCTCCGCCCCGGTGCGCGCGATTCGCGTTGGCAGCACCGGTCAGATCGTTCCACTCTCTCACGTTTCCGTTCATGTCGAAGGCACCATAAGCACTCGAACCGCCGTTGGTGCCCACGGTCGTCACGTTGCCGTCTTGGAAATTCCAGTCGGCACCACGTGACCAATTTGCATAGTTGCCTGCGGGGCCTGCCGAGCCGATGCCGGTCGTATCCGCCAACACCGCCGTCGGGGCCGTGTCGCTCTGCGTGGCATAGTCCCAATAGCCCGCGTTCGTGCTTCCGCCCTTGTACCACGCCGCCTTGTACCACTGGTTCTCTGTCGGAATGTAAT
>JAPOIM010000180.1 GCA_029978905.1 Planctomycetota bacterium | reverse complement strand
CGCAGCCCGAAAGTCGCGAGCCCCCGGAATCCCTTGCGCATACGAACAGGCGAACTTCCTCATCAGCAGCGTGCCGCGTTCCACGCCAAATCGCTGGCAGACAAGGTCGTAGTGATGCAGCACGAGTTCTCGCTGCTCATCGAGCGATGGGTCGGGCAGCGGCTCCTCGCCTCGCAGGAGCGCCGCGATCTGAGCGAAAATCCAGGGTTTCGCCAAGGCTTCCCGCGCCACCATCACGCCATCCACGCCCGTGTCGCGGAGCCGCCTCACAGCCACCTCGGCCGAGGTGATGTCGCCATTCCCGATAACCGGCATGCGAGAGACACTTCGCTTGATCTCCGCGATGGCATCCCAGTCAGCGCGTCCCTTAAAGAACTCGCTCGCCACGCGACCGTGCACCGTGAGGCAGGCAGCCCCCGCCTCCTCAACCCGCTGAGCCACCTCCACGCCTGTCTGGCAGGTGGGCCCGCAGCCCAGCCGGATCTTGGCGGTGACCGGCGTGCCATCACAGGCCTCCACCACCCTCCGCACGATGGCGGCGACTTGTTCCGGTTCGCGGAGCAGCCAGGAGCCGCTGTGCGCCTTCTCCGTCACCTGCCGGACGGGGCACCCGAAGTTGAGATCGACCACGCTGACCTGGTAGTCGCGGGCCAGCGTTCGGCCAACACGGGCGAGATTCTCAGGGTCGTTGTCCCACATCTGCACGGCCAGGGGACGCGGCTCCTCGCGGACGCCCCACAGCCGATCGGGGTGCTCTCCCCGCTCCCCCGCGAGCCACACGGCACTGCGGGCGGCAATCATTTCCGTCGCCAGCAACCCCGCACCGCCAAACTCCCTGACGACT
>JAPOIM010000017.1 GCA_029978905.1 Planctomycetota bacterium | reverse complement strand
GTGAAGAACGTCGTGAGCGGGCGTTTGTTCAGCGAGGAAGACGGCATCGTGCGGGAAGTTGGTGAGGTTCCAGAAAGTGTTGCGCCCGCAGCCCTGCTGCGTTTTCTTGCAGACCGAACGGTGACGCCGAATAAACGGCTTCAATGGGAGCCCCCAGCAGAGGCACCGGCCAAAGGCATCGCGTTTCACTTGCTCGGTTCGGGGCAGGTTTTTGGAGCCGAGCCCACCCTTGGATACTTGCCCACTGGGTTCGTGTTTGCTTGAGTCGTCAACTTAGGCAAAGGCCGTCAATCCGGCGTCTGCGTTCGACACGCCTCATCGAGTGCCGCTGCCGGTGGGTTTGCTTGCGACAACGGCGTCGAGGAAGTTGAAGAGTTCGGCGGTGGCGAGGTCGTCGGGCATGCCGAGGTCGTCGTTGAGTCGACTATGGTTGCTGTCTGCCTTGCCATACGCCTTGGCGGGGATCCCCGCCTCTTCAAGAACGGCGGCCAATCGCTGCGCCTGAGCACGCGTGTCGGGGTTGCCGGGAAAGTAGAGCAGGAGGAAGGGCGGGATGCCCTTATCTTTGGCCACGTGCGTGACTGCCGAGAAGTCGACATGCTTCTTGGGATCGTTGCCAAATTTTTGTCGGTGGCCGAAGGTGAACATTTCGCCGCCATAAAGAGCCTGCCGATGCTCTGCTGTCATAATGATTTTGGGAATGTCGTAGGTGTCGCCGTCCACGGGCACGCAACCAATGACAGAAGTGAGCGGCATGCCGTGTTTCTCAATCAATCGCTCATCGATGCAGAGTAAAGCTGCGAGTTGAGCACCAGCGGAATGGCCGCCCACGACGATCCGGTTGGGATCACCCCCATACTCACTGATATGGGTGTGCACCCAGCCGAGCGCTGCTGCGACGTCGTCGGTGAGGGTCTCCATGTCGACGTCTGGAAGAAGGCGATAGTTGGTTGATACGAACACGAAGCCGCGCTCGGTGAGCACCTGTGGCTTGAGTCCGACATCGCGTTTGTCCCCTACCTGCCAGCCGCCTCCGTGAATCCAAAACACGACCGGCAGCGATGCGGCAGCGGTGGGTTCCGTGGCGACAGCGTTCTCTGGGACATAGATATCGAGCACATGCCGCGCATGGCCGTCGTCAACGTAGGGCACGTCTGGAGTCAGCGTCTGGCCGCCCGCAAGATGGGTGCACACGAACACGACAGCGAACACACTCAAACGGAAAATGACCTGCATGAGGAAACCTTGCGCAAAGAGGAAAGGATCGATCACATGCCAAACGACGGAGATGAGTCTACGTATGCCGCAAGCCGGGGGTGGAGGAACGTGACTGGTGAGGGAGGTGCTGGGCAGGTCTTGCCCCAACCAACCGTACACGGCCGCACGATGGCACGTGGCTCGGCGAGCCTCAGGGCTGAGGCGAGGCGTGACCCATGGTTGGCTCAAGTTCGCTTGGCAGTGGCGGTGGCCCTCGTTTGGCTGCTCACGGATGGGCGCGTTGCAGTTGCGTCTCGGAACGGGAAGGAGACGGTGTTGGGAGTTCGGGATTCCCAGTTCACGCTCAACGGCGAGCCGACCTTTCTTCTGGGAGTCAGCTATTACGGAGCACTGGGGGCGCCACGCGAGTTCATTCGGCTCGATTTGGACGACCTGCAGGCCCATGGGGTGAACTGGATCCGGGTGTGGGCGACGTGGGCCGCCTTTGAGCACGAAGTCTCGGCGGTGGACGCCCTCGGCATGGTGCGCGAGCCGTTCATGCAGCAATTGCAGTGGCTCGTGGCGGAGTGTGATCGCCGTGGGATGGTGGTCGACGTGACGCTCACCCGACGTGCCGGCGATGGGGCGACCGTGATCGGTGGCCTTGCTGATGCGGATGCGCACCGGTGTGCCGTTGAGACGGTCGTCCGTGCGCTGCAGCCGCATCGCAACTGGTATCTCGACTTGGCAAACGAACGGGATGTCGGCGACGACCGGTATGTCGCGATCGATGAACTGACGGACCTGCGTGAGCTTGTGCGTCGGCTCGATCCAGAGCGACTGGTGACCGCCTCGTTTGGCGGGCACGACCTCTCGCAGGAAGACGTGCAACGCTCGCTGGTCGACGCCGGGCATGATTTTCTCGCGGTCCATCGGCCACGCCACGCCAAGTCGCCTAAGCAAACCGAAGGCCACACGCGAGAACTGCTCGCGTTGATGGCAGCCATACAACGCGTGGTGCCCGTGCATCATCAAGAGCCGTTTCGCCGAGGCTATGCCGAATGGGAGCCAACCGTCGACGACTTCCTCACGGATCTCCGTGGCGCGCTCGCCGGCGGGGCCGCGGGGTGGTGCTTCCACAACGGAGCGCAGCGAACACGCGACGATGGCGAGCCTCGGCGGTCGTTTGACCTCCGTGAACGGCGGCTGATCGAACAGCTGGATGCCGTGGAATGCACTGTGCTTGAGCAGATGAAAGCTGTCGCCAGCGAGACGCCTGTCACTCGTTGAGGCACACGTGCGGGACCGCTTGCGAGCCTCGGGAGCGGTCGTCGGCCAGGGGATTTACTTTCCACGCCGTGCGCCCCACGATGGTGGCTCTTTGGGCCACGTTTTTCATCGTTCTCCAGCAGGAACTCGTCATGGGCTTTCACCAGACCACAACGCACCGCTCCGGCAAGCATTCTCACCACCAGATCGGCCTCGTCCGCGGGCAGTTTGGCGACATCCCTGAAGACAGCTGGCTCGACTTCATCGCACAGACCGGGTTTGACGGCTGGGAAGAAGCCGCCTGGGAACTCGACCTCGCGCAGTGCGACACCGATGCCGGGGCCGAGGTCTACGCGCAAAGCCGCGTGGCGAAGGCCAAGAGCCGCGGTCTCGAGGTGCTTTCGGTGGCGGCCCACTTGCAGGGGCAGGTCCTCGGCGACGAGCCCTCTGCGAAGACGCTGCAGTTCATCGGAGGCGAACCGGTTGAGGCCTATGTGGCGTGGCGGAAGGCAGGCAATGAGCCTCCCCGGACCGATCCCTACTACGTGCCCGACCACGTGGGTGAACTGATGCATGCCAAGGCTCAGGCAGACATGATCCGCATCGTGCGGCTCGCCCACTTCCTGGGCAAGCATCAGGATCGCCACATGCCCGTGTCTGGGTTTGTGGGATCCCCAGCCCACTGTTGGAGCCACTGGTTTGAGTTTCCCCCGCGCCCGAAGGCGATCGGCGGTTGTGCCATTCCAGAAGTGCTCGACGTCAGCCTCGAACTGCTCGTGGAGCGGTTTGGCCCAGTGTTTGACGCCTGCCGCAGCTACGGTGTGACCTTTGACCTCGAGTGCCATCCGAGCGAGCGAGCGATGGGGGATCTTGAGTCGGCGGGCGACTACCTCGCGGCCCTCGGCAAGGCCGGGTATGGCACCGATGTGGTCGGCTTCAACATCGACCCCAGCCATATGGTCTGGCAGGGTGTGTGCCCGATCGCCTTCATTCGTGAGTTTGGCGACGCGATCCACACCGCCCACATCAAGGGCGTGCAGGTGATTGACGGACCCACGCGGGCTGGTCGTCTTGGTGGGCATCGCCCGATGGGCCACCGCTTCAACGGCTGGAACTTTGTCAGCGCCGGTAGCGGCCGCGACGCGGTGAACGTGGAAGAGATGCTCGTGGAGCTCAATCGTGCCGGTTACTCAGGCGCGATCAACATCGAGTGGGAAGACAACGACGTGGAGAAGAAGGCGGGGGCGATCGCAGCCCTCAAGGCCGTTCACGCCTGCGACCTTCCGCCCGCTGTGGGACGGCACGACGAAACGCTGAAGGCCTAGAACAGACTCGGTTGCGTGACGCGACCGCAGTCTTTCACGGGGCGCTAGTAGCGTACGACGGAACCGTTGCTGCCGAGGCCCAGCGATGACAACTCAGCCTGGGCCTTGGCAAGCAGCAGGGCGACGTCGCTGGCAATGGCCACGAATTGAAAGCCCTGCTCGATCCGTTGGCGGGCTGCAGCGGCATCGGCCGTGTGTATTCCTGCTGCGACGCCATGCTTTTTCCCCATCGCCAGCAGGTGGTCGATCGCGGCCACGAAGGCAGGGGCGTCGCTGTCCATCGCTGGCGTGTGCCCCATCGACTTGAGAAGGTCGTTGGGCCCGATAAAAAACGCGTCGATGCCCGGCACCGAGAGAATCTCATCGGCCTGCTCCACCGCGTCGATGTGTTCGGTCTGCACCACGACGAGTACTTCGTTGTTGGCCTGCTCGTAGTAGGTAGCGGGATCCGTGCCGAAGTTGGCGGCGTGGAGAAAGCCTCCCACGGAGCGTTTCCCCTGCGGCGCGTATCTCGCCGCCGCCACCACCCGCTCGGCTTCCGCTTTGGAGTTGACCATCGGCACCACAATACCCATCGCGCCGTTGTCGAGGACGCGTTTGATGTTTTCCGTGGTGTTGCTCGGCACGCGCACAAGCGGCACTGTGGGCACGCCCCCCTGCCCTGCGACCGCTGCCCCCTGGGCCGCGACGAGGCCGAAGATATGGGCTGCGGTCTCCATTGTGAGCGGTGCGTGTTCGAGTTCGACGGTGAGCCAGTCAAATCCCACGCACGCCAAGAGCCGCGCGGCGACCGGATCGGGCAGGCATAGCCATGTGCCCACACTCGGCTGCCCTTGCAGCAGTTTTTCGCGAACAAGATTCTTCCGCATGGCGGGATTCTCGAAGGAGGAACGGTTACTCGGGATGGATCGGAGCACGGAGCGACGAGCTGCTGAAAACGTCGGGATTGACGGTATGTCGTGGTCGCCTGCCCTGCATCAGGTCGACAATGGCCGTTGCCGCGGCGAGGCTCACCTTTTCACCGGTCTCGATCGCATTGAAGGCTTGGTGGGGCGTCATCAGGAGCCGTGGGCATGTTCGCAGCGGACTGTCTGCCGGCAGCGGTTCGGCCGCGTAGGCGTCGATGGCGGCGCCAGCAAAACGGCCCGCCTGCAAGGCCGCCACGAGCGCTCCTTCATCGACGAGCGCCCCGCGAGCGGTGTTGATCAGGTAGGCGGACGGCTTGAAGAGCGCGAGCCGTTCGGCGTTGAGCATGCCGCGATTCTCTGGCGTGAGGCTGCAGTGCAGCGACACAAAATCGCTCTCGCGGAGCAGATGCTCAAACGGCACGCGTTCAATGCCAGCAACGTCGTCTGCAAACGGATCAAAGCCGAGCACCCGCATGCCAAATCCAGCGGCCCGCCGCGCGACGGCTTGGCCAATGCGACCGCAGCCCACGATGCCCAGCGTCTTGCCATGCACCTCGTGGCCCCAGGCGAGATCCCACTCGCCGCGGCTCATGAGTTCGGACCCTTGGGCCACCCGCCGCGCGATCGCAAACAACAGCGCCCAGGTGTAGTCGGCCACCGCCTCATCGAGAATCCGCGGGGTGTTGCACACCACAATGCCGGCGCTCGTGGCGGCCGCGAGATTAACGCAGTCGAGTCCCACGCCCCATCGCGACACGCACCTGAGCGATGCGGCTTCAGGGCGGGCGAAGAACGCCGCCGAGTAGTCGTCGGTGCTGGCAATCACCGCGTCTTGGCCATGCACCGCGGAGGCGAGCTGTTCGATGGTCAGTGGCCCAAAGGGTTCTGCGATTGAGATTCGACAGCCGGCGGCCGTGAGCAGGTTGCGGGCCTCAGCGCCAGCGTCCACCGCCGCGCGGGCTGTGAGAAGAACGTTCCACCCCATGGCCACCACACCTCACGAGTTGCGTGTCTGCGTCACCAGGCTGTCGTCAGTCGGTCATCGGAGGCCCAGGCGCGCCGCCGTGGGCAGCGTAGCCGACTGGCCCTACCTTGTGCATCGTCTGCGCCGGCCATGCGAGCGGTGCGTTGGCGTTTGGGTGCCTAGACGGGTTTCGAAGCCCGTCGGTAGGCTTTTTGATCTCGGGAATGCAGAGACGACGAGGCCGGCGATGAATCTCACGATGCTCAACAAAGTGTGTTTCGGGATTGCGGTGGCATCGATTGTGGCCGGCGTCGCCCTGGGCTTGGTGATGGTGTGGACGCCCGGCGTCGATGAAACGCTCTGGAAACTCGTGGCGACGGTGGGGATCGTCTTCCTCGGCTCGTTTGCCACGCTTAGCGTCAGCCGGACCTACGGCCAACCTGGGGGTGGCGCCGGCGAACGTGGGTCATCCATGGAATAACCGCCCCTCGAGGAAATGCCGATGATCCGCCGTGAAATGCTGCCCGACGATGCCGGCGAAGGAGATCTGCCGCCGCCGATCGAGGCTCCTGGCTGCCAAAACTGTCGGTTTTGGCGACGGGCCGGTCGCGACGGCCCCGGTCCGGACTGGGGGCAGTGCAAGCGAATGCCCCCTGTTTTGCCTGAAATTGAGGACGACAAGATGGTGCACGTAGGCATCTGGCCGTCGACGGAGGCACGCGACTGGTGTGGGGAGTGGGAGCGGCGGGCAGCCGCTGACGCCGGTTCGGCTTAGCCCCGCCCGTCCGTGGGAGGTGGGGTGGTGATGGTCGCTCCGACCGGTGGCGGACAAAATTCCGAGATTCGCCTCTTGCGGGAAGTTGCCGAAGGGGGTCTTGACATGATAGAACTCCTCCAGTTTTGCCGACCCTTGTCTGCACATGAAGCCGTTGGGAGTTGCGGTGGTGTGCTCGTGGCGAGTGTCGATCACAAGAGTGTTCGAAAACAACTCCCGGCTTTTGAGGTTTGAGTTTATGGCTCGGAAGATTTACGTGGGGAACCTGCCTTGGTCCACCACGTCCGCCGATCTTGAGGCGATGTTTTCGGCTCACGGCGCGGTTCGTAGTGCAGAAGTCATTTCCGATCGTGAGACGGGGCGGTCTCGCGGGTTCGGATTCGTGGAGATGGAAAGCGACGAGGGTTCACAGGCAGCTATCGATGCCCTCAACGGACACGACATCAATGGTCGCGCTCTGACGGTGAACGAAGCTCGCGAGCGCACTCCTCGTCCAGGTGGCGGCGGCGGCCGACCTGGCGGTGGTGGCGGACGTGGTTACGGCGGTGGCGGCGGCGGCGGCTACCGCGGTGGCGACCGTTACTAGTCCTGAGTTGTTGATGCGATCACTCGTGGCTACGGCCACTTGATGCAGACATTCCGTTCGGGTCAGTCACCCATTGACTGGCCCGAACGGTTTCTTGTTTTTTGGTCGCTGGTTTGTGCGTTCTGGTTTTTCGTGATTCCGGGGATTGGAAGCGGATCGTGGCCTCTCGCACGGTGTTTTCGACACGGTGTGGCAGACTGGGCCTCGCATGATTTGGGCGAATACGCTATCCTTCCCTGCGGTTCATGATTTGTGGCGTTTTTCTTAGCTCACCACCTGACTGATTGAAGGTTCGATTCGTTTATGCCCCCTCCCCGCTCCCGCGCAAAGGCCTCGAAGCGAAAGGCCAAGCCGAAGATCAAGGCAAAGAAGAAGGATCCTATTTTCATCGACGGTGTTCGGCCCCGTCCGATGTATGTCGACTACAAGGATCTCGATCTGCTCGGGAAGCTGGTGAACCGCCAAGGGAAACTGCTCTCGCGTCGTAAGAGTGGTTGTACCGCAGCGAGCCAACACGCCGTCACGCTGGCCGTGAAGCGAGCCCGCTTCATGGCGCTCCTGCCTTACGTGGCCGAGTAAGCCATTGGGTGAGTCCACGCCATCGCCGCTGAGAACGCGACGCAGGGTGGAGTTTTCCAACACCGATGCGGCGGGCATCGTGCACTTCTCTTCATTCATGCTTTGGATGGAGTCGGTGGAGCACGAGTTATTGCGCGAAGCAGGTGTGGCCGTGATGGATGAGCAACCCGATGGCACCGTAGAGAGTTGGCCGCGGGTTTCGGTTTCGTGCGATTACGCGTCAGCTATTCGGTTTGGTGATGTGATCGACATCGAGGCGGGAGTGGAAAAGGTAGGTCGCAGCAGCGTGACCTACCGCTTTTCCTTTACCCACGACGGACGTCCCGTGGCCTTGGGCCGCGTGGTGGCAGTGCGTTGTCAGATCCAGCATGGAAGCCGGCCGCAGGCGGTGCTCATCCCTGAACGCATCATCGAACGGCTCTCCGCCTTCGCGTCCCCGCCCGCCGAGAGCGACTCTGGGAACTAAAGCGTCTCCTGAGTTCGGGGCACGCCGCAGGCTTTGGTGATCGCGAGCCCGCCGCGGTAGGCTGTCGGAATCCGCGAGGTTTGCTGCCCATGCTCGACGTGTCTCAACTCTCCAAAAGTTACCCAGCTCCTGGGGGCGACCTGCACGTCGTGCGGGAGGTGTCTTTCCAGATGAGTCCGGGCGAAACGCTCGCGATCATGGGGCCGAGCGGCTCCGGGAAGAGCACGCTCCTTGCCATGCTCGGAGGACTGGAGATCCCAACGTCGGGTTCGGTGCGTCTTGACGGCATCGATCCGTATGCCGGCGGGGCGGCCGAGCGGGCAGCGTTTCGCAATCGTGAAGTTGGTTTCGTGTTTCAGGAGCATCAGCTACTCCCTGGGTGCACGGCCCTCGACAACGTGGTGTTGCCCGCCCTCGCGACCGGGCCAGTGACGGGCGAACAGGAGGAACGCGGCCGCGAACTGCTTCGCCGCGTCGGCCTTGCCGATCGGGCGGGCCATCTCCCGGGCGAACTGTCTGGCGGAGAGCGGCAGCGTGTGGCGGTGGCCCGTGCGATGCTGCTCGGTCCGCGACTCCTCCTCGCCGACGAGCCAACAGGCCAACTCGACTCCCACACGGCCGACAGCGTGACCGATCTCTTAGTCGAGATCGCACAAGAGCTGGGCGGGATCCTGGTGGTGGTCACGCATGCGGACCGGGTTGCCGAGCGAATCGGCTCCGTGCGGCAACTGGTCGACGGTGTGCTGCAATGAACACTCCCAAGCGATCCCCTGCCCTGCAGAGCCTCGCTGGCCTAGCGGTGCGGCTTGCCAAGCAGTGGGCGCGGCCCGTCGCGGCCCTGGCGGCGGCGTGTGGCATCGTCGCCGCGACCATTGTGGGAGCGGTCGGGGTTGGCGAAAGCATGCAGACGGGCCTTGCCAGGCTCGCGCTGAGCCGGCTTGGCGGGATCGAGGCGGCGGTGGTGGCGGAGGGCTTCTTCCGCGAAGACCTTGCGACCGAACTGGCGGCCTCGGTCGGCCCGTCGGTGAAACTCGTGCCGGGCCTCGTGCTCGATGTGATCGTCGATCGGCCAGCGCAGGCGGGCCAGCCGAGGCTAAGCATGCGGGCCACCCTGCTCGCCTGCGAGGACCCCGCGGCGCTCGGTTTTGAGCCAGCCATGGACGCGCTCGATCCGTCAGCGGTCGCGATCAACCCGCGACTCGCACGCAGCCTCGAGGCAGAGGCCGGCGGGCCGCTGATCGTGCGGGTGCCGGAGCGATCTGCGGCGCCCGCTGACAGCCCGCTTGGGCGTCGCACACTCGCGAGCAGCGGTCGTCGTTTTGAGCAGACCGTGCTGCTGCCCGCGGATGGCGTCAGCCGTTTTTCGCTGCGACCGTCACAGGTGACTGAGGCCCTCGCCGTCACCTCGCTGGAGGTCGCGCAAGGAATCCTGAAGGTTGGCAGGGTGGCCAATGTGATCTTTGCAGTAGCCGCCGAGGCTGGCGACGACGAAGACCGCTCCGCTGCGGATCGTCTCCGCCTCGCGCTGCGACCGGAACTCGCCGACTACGGACTCACTCTTGAACAGGTGGAGTCTGGTGCGACGCTGCGGCTCGTCAGCGACCGTTTGATCCTGCCCGACGAAGCCGATCGCGCCGCGGAAGCTGTGCTGGCAGCACGCGGTGGGAGTCCCTCGTTGATTTTCCTCTCCACATCGATCGACGCGGATAACGGCTCGATTCCCTATTCGACGATCGCGGGTGTGACCGGAACCCAGCTCGCGTCAGGGGATCTTCGCGATCGCGAGGGTCACCTGCCACCGCTCGAAGACGGGACCATCCTGATTAACCGCTGGATGGCCGATGACCTCGCGGAGCAGCGTGGCGACGCCGCAGGGGCGGTGGCGGTGGGAGAGGTGCTGACCGTTCGCTCGTTTGAGCCGGAGACCCTGCACGGCCAGGTCGAGGAGCGTAGTGATGCATTCCGGATTGCCGGCGTCGTCGAAATGGAAGGGGCTGCCGTGGCCCGCGACCTCGTTCCGGAAGTGGAAGGGGTGACCGACGAAGACTCGATCTCGGATTGGGATCCCCCCTTCCCTTTCGATGCGTCGCGGGTGCGATCAACCCCTCCTCACGACCAGGACGATCGCTACTGGAAAGAGTATGCGGCGACCCCAAAGGCATTCGTGACGCTCGCCGACGCCCGCCGGATCGCGGCCGGTCGGTTTGGTCACACCACTGCCTGGCACCTTCCCGCCGCAGACGTCGATGTGCCGGCGCTCGCTCGTGAACTGGCTGCGACGATCGATCCAGACGCGATGGGAATGCGGGTCTTGTCGCTGCGAAGTGAGGCGCTGCGTGCGGCTCGTGGGTCGACACCGTTCGGTGGGCTGTTTGTGGCCCTTTCCAGTTTTGTCGTCATCGCCGGACTGCTCTTGATGTGGCTGCTCCTCGGGCTGCTGGTGACCACGCGGCAGACCGAGGTGGGGCTCCTGGCCGCGATCGGCTTTGCCCCCAAACGGCTCGCGCGGCTGCTGTTCCTCGTTGGCGGCATCGCCGCATTGGCGGGCATCGCCGTTGGGGCTGCGGTGGGGCCGCTCTGGTCGGCGGCCCTCCTACAGGGACTCGCCCTTGCCTGGAACACGAGCGTGGCTGCCGGGTCGGCATCCGCCTTCTCGTCATCCTTGCCGGGCATTGGAAGCGTCGCGATTGGGGCAACGGCCGCGATTGCCGTGTCGCTCGTGGCGATGCGGCAGGGAGCGATGCGTGCCGCGAGCAGGCCTCCGCTCCCCCTGCTCCGCGGGCTGTGGCAGGCGAGCGCGTCGGGCCGGCATGTCGCCCGCACCGGTTGGCTGCGACGGGGGCTCGCGAGTGCGAGCATCCTTTCGGCGGCTGTGGTGGCGGTGGTCAGTCGTCAGGCGTCGGCCTCGGCGGCAGTCGGCGGCTTCTTCGCGGCCGGGGGGCTTGCCCTCGTCGGCATGCTCGCCATGACCCAAGGCTGGATGACGTCTCCCCGGCGGACCGAACATCCGCAGCGGACGTTGTTTGCGGTCGCCCTCGGCGGGCTGCGGCAGCAGGCGTCGCGAAGTTTCGTGGTGGTGGCGATGCTCGCGGTGGCGAGTTTCCTGCTCGTGGCGGTGTCGTCGTTTTCGTTGAGCGTGCCCGCCGACTTGCAGCGGCGTGACTCGCCGACGGGTGGGTGGAGCATGCTCGTGTCCTTGAGCCGCCCCACGGGTGTAGATCCCCGCGATCCCACAGCCCAAGAAGAAGCCGGTCTCTCGGATGAGGAGGTGGCCCTGCTCGGGACGTGCGATATCGCGAGGCTGCGAGCGAGCAGCGGTGATGCGGCGGACTGCACGAATCTCTACGCCGCCCTGCAGCCCACCGTGCTCGGCCTGCCTGAGGCATGGCTCCAGCGTGGAGGTTTTCAATTCACGTCGCACGCATCGCTTCCGGCTGGGGCCGACGCCGAGGAGAACCCCTGGCTCCTGCTGCAAGAACCCCGTCCCGACGGCGCGATTCCCGCGATTCTTGACGAAGCGACGGCGATGTGGGCGCTCAAACTTGGAGGTGTGGGGGCTCGCTTCACACTCCCCGGCGATGATGGGGAGCTGCAGTCCTTCGAGATCGTCGGCCTTCTGACGCCGGGGATTTTGCAGGGCTGGGTGCTGATCGCCGAACAGAGTTTCCCCCGCGTGTTCCCCTCGCAGAGTGGTTATCGGATGGCAATGGTCTCGACCGAGGGGCCACCTGAGCCCGTGGTGGAGGTGCTGCAGGCGGTGTGGTCGAACGATGGGGTCTCGATCGACGCTGCCAGCGATCGGCTGCGAAGCCTCTATGCCGTGCAGAACACTTTTTTGGCTGGCTTTCAGGCGCTCGGGGGCCTTGGGCTTTTGCTCGGCACCGCCGGGATTGCCGCGGTCGCCATGCAGGGCGTGTTTGAGCGGCGGCAGGCCTTCTCAGTGTTGAGGGCGATCGGTTTTTCCCGGTCGCGGCTGAGGTGGCTCGTGGGCACCGAGCAGCTGCTGCTCGTCGCGATGGGGCTCGCGGTGGGGGGCACGTGCGGGTTCGTGGCCCTCTGGCCGGCGCTGGAGTCGGGGCGTGCGGCGCTCCCGCTCCGGGGCATGGCCGCCATCGGCGGACTGATGCTCGTGGTGGCCTTGGTGGCGGGGCTGACGGCGATCGAACGTGCCGACATCAGGGAGCGTCCCCGGTGAGGAGGGGGCTGCGGTTGCCCAGATCAGCCGGTGGCGGGTACGGTGCCACCATGAATTCCCCTGCGCATGTCGTCGTGATGCTCCCTCGCTGGGTAGGCGATTTCGTCATGAGCACGCCGATGCTCCGTGCGTTGGCTGAGCACTTCCGCGAACAGCGTGCCGCTGGGGTGACCCGCATCACGGGTGTCATGGTGCCCTCGCTGCGGGGCCTGCTCGACGGGACTGACTGGCTTGATGGCGTGGTGCCCTACGACCGCCGCAGTGAAGACCCGGAGGTTGGCTTTCGGGCGGTGGCGAAGCGGCTCCGCGACGATCCTGCCGATGCGATGCTGCTGGTTCCCAACTCTCTTTCGTCGGCGGCGCTTGCGTACGTCGGTCGAGCGAGGCGACGCATTGGTGTCGCACGTCACTGGCGGCGGTGGCTCCTGACAGACGCGATTGAGCCTCCGCGGCGTGGCTGGCGGATTGAGCCCTCGTCGACTGCAGAGCACGCCATGCAGCTTGCGGAGCGATTGGGGGTGCCGCGGGGATCGCTTCGTCTTGAGTTGGCGACCACACCCCGCGACGAGGCTCTCGCAGACAGCGTCTTGCAGCGGTGCTTTCCCGAGTGGGAAGCGGATCGCGATGGGCCGCTGGTGGTTTTCAACGACAACGGCGCGTATGGCCCTGCGAAGGCGTGGGGGGCCGAGCGATTTGGGGCGCTTGCTCGCGTCGCGCGTGAGCGTCTGCCCAACGCGCGGGTGCTCGTGCACTGCGGGCCTGGCGACCGCGACGAGGCCCGGCAGGTGGTGGCGGCAGCTGGCGTTTCGGGGGTCGCGAGCTTGGCGGATGAGCCCAAACTGCCCTTCGGTCTCGCTAAGGCTGTGATGCGCCGTGCGGCGGTCGTGGTGACCACCGACAGTGGTCCGCGGCACGTCGCGGCCGCATTTGGCCGGCCGACGGTGGTCTTGCACGGTCCGATGGATCCTCGTCTGAGTCGCTCAGACCACCCAGCCCTGATCGAGATGCGCCGCGACCTTCCCTGCTCCCCCTGCAGCCGCCGAACCTGCCCACTAGGACATCACGATTGCATGCGGCTGCTTTCCGTTGAAGATGTGGGGCAGGCGATGCTGCAGGCAGCTGCCACGCCAGCCGCTCCGCAGCTGGCCTAAACCCGCGGGCAGCCGCGACCACGACATTCCAGACCACCTTTTCACACAACTTTCAAAAGGACACACACCATGATGGGTCTCGCTGGCATGTTGGCTGCAATCGCCATGGCTGCCGCCTGTTGGGGCATGTACGGCCCTGTGCTGCACCATGGCCGCGAACTGATGCACTCGGCGCTGCGGCCCTTTGTCTGCGTGGGCGTTGCCTACTTTGTGATCGCGGTGCTCGCACCGCTGGCCGTGCTGTTTCGCAAAGGAGAGAAAGGGTCGTGG
The DNA here is from genome assembly GCA_029978905.1 of Planctomycetota bacterium. Lineage (GTDB taxonomy): Bacteria > Planctomycetota > Planctomycetia > Pirellulales > UBA1268 > M30B53. The sequence continues at coordinate 44,347 of JAPOIM010000017.1, read as the reverse complement.
ACGACCACGGGAGTGGTCTGGAGCCTGTTTTCCGGCGCGGCGGGAGCCTTGGGGGCACTGGGCGTGATCCTTGCCCTCTCGTTTGGTGGCAAGCCGATCTACGTGATGCCGCTCGTGTTTGGTGGCGCTCCGGTGGTGAACACACTCCTCACGGCAGCGATGAACCGCGCGTTTGATCAGATCAAGGCGCCGTTTCTTGCCGGTCTGATTCTGGTGATTTCAGGCGCCGTGACCGTGCTCGTCTTTAAGCCACAGCCCCAGGCGAAGATGGAAGCGCCGCCGGCCGCTGCCGCCGCTGTGGAAGCCAGTGGCGATGCGGCCGACGCCGGCAAGGCGGAGGGAGCCGAGGCCTCGCTGGTGGAGCAGGCGAAGTCTGGCGGCGAGCGTTTTCTGGAGATCATGCTGGCCACGGCACTGGCACTGACGTGCTGGGGGGCCTACGGCGTGGTGCTGCACCGAGGGCAGGCGTTGATGGGGGGCAGCCGTCTCCGCCCGCTGATCTGCATCGGCGTGTCGTACTTCCTGATCGCCGTGCTCGTGCCCCTGGCGCTGATTGTGCCGATGGGAGACACTGGCACCTGGGATATCGTCGGGAGCATCTGGAGCCTCGCAGGCGGTGCCCTCGGGGCCATCGGTGCCTTGGGGATCATTCTCGCCTTCAACTTCGGCGGGAAGCCTTTCACGGTGATGCCCGTTGTGTTTGGCTTGGCGCCGGTGATCAACACACTTGTCTCGCTGGCTACCAGTGGCACGCCCATGTCGTCGCTCAGCCCGATCTTTCTGGCAGGGCTGCTCGTGGTGGCGGTTGGGGCTGCGACCGTACTCGTGTTTGGGCCTCGCGGGCACGCGGCTCCAAAGCCGGCGTAGGTCGGGGCGACCGCCGCAGCCTGCTAACTTCCGCGGGTGTGGCCGAACCAGGTGAGGTGATGGCGAGGGGCGAAACGGAGCCCCTCGCGGGTGCTTGCCGGTTCGAGCCACGCTGCCGTGGTCGCGAGGGTGGCTTCGTCGATGCCCTGTGGCATGAGGAAGACGCGACTTCGGTCGAGGTGCACCTGGTCTTCAAGAGACGTTAGCCAGGAGCAGGCTTCGGCGAGGTCGGCCTCCGAGTCGATCACGAACTTCAGTTGATAGTCGCCGGCGCCCATCAAGCGGGCGACCACATCATCACGTCGTCTGGCCGCTTCGTGGCGACCATGCCAGCCGCCAGGGGTGTCGGCTGGCGGCGTTGACGAGGCGAGCTTTGGGCTGATTGAAAACAGATCGGCAAGTTCGCCGGCCGGTGCGTCGCTGTTGAGCACAGTCCCTGCGGTCTCGATCGTCACGTGGTAGCCGAGTGCGCGAAGGTGGCGGCAGGTCCGGGTCACATCGGCGAACAGCAGCGGTTCCCCGCCCGTGACCACCACATGGGAGCAACCAAGTGATTCGATGCGGCGCACGACCTCGCTGCTGGAACACTCCTCGCCAACCGGCTCCCAAGACGTGAAGGGGGTGTCGCACCAGCGGCAGCGGAGATTGCAGCCGCTCGTCCTCACGAACGTGCTCGGTGTGCCGGCGAGGAGGCCCTCGCCCTGAAGCGAACGATAGAGTTCGGCGATCTTCACGGCCGCTCCTCGTTACGCGGGCCCAGGTTTTGCGATGGCGGCATCGGCAAGCCCCGCCGCCGCAAATCCATCCGCACGCAGAAGGCAGGCATCACACGCGCCGCAGGGTTCGCCCGTGTGTCGAGGGTCGTAGCAGCTGGTGGTGAGCCCGTAATCAACACCCAGCGAGGTGCCGAGACGGATGATGTCCGCCTTCGTCATGTGTTGCAGCGGGGCGAGGATCTCAATCGGCGTGCCTTCCACGCCCACTTTGGTGGCAACCACGGCAAGGTTCCGAAAGGCGTCAATAAACTCCGGACGGCAGTCGGGATAGCCGCTGTAGTCGAGGGCGTTCACCCCGATCACGATGGCTTCTGCCTGCCGGGCTTCGGCCATCGCCATGGCCAGCGACAGGAGCACGGTGTTGCGTGCCGGAACGTACGTGGAGGGAATTCCCTCGCCGATCGTTTCCGCGGAGCGGCCCTTGGGAACGTCCACGGCGTGGTTGGTCAGGCTGCTTCCGCCAAACGCGGCGAGGTCGATCGTGAGCACCACGTGGTCATGGATGCCGAGGGCGGCTGCGACGCGGCGACTGCAGGTGAGCTCGACCGCGTGCCGTTGCCCGTAGTCGACCGAGAGGGCGGCGAGTTGCCACCCTTCCTGGGCAGCCCAGGCGGCGGCGGTGGTGGAATCGAGACCACCCGAGAGGAGCACGACGGCTCGGCGGCCGGCGGCCGTTACGGCGTTTGATTGATCTCCGGAAACCATGGCACCACTTTTCACGACAGAGGGAAGCCCCGGCGGAAACGCCTCACTGGGACGCCTTCACGTGGGTGACCCACAGCACGCCAAAGGTTTTTTGGTGCCAAAGGTCGCCGCATCCTGGCGGAGGCAGACCCGTTGCCAAGTCTGCGTTGCCTGGAGTGTACGTTGGGTGGCCTCATCGCGGGACCACCGTGGTGCGGCGAGGCTGATTTGGGATGCTTTCCCGCGCGGAGCGTGTCTCAACCGGGCCTCTCGGCGGCGAACGTCACACTGTCTGGGCCTTTCGCGGTTGATGAACGCCCCTGCTCGGCTCACAATACCAACGGTATTTCAATGCTGACTGCGGGCTTTTGACCCGTTCGCGGCCCGTAATGCCCTCGTCGTTCGCAGGCGTTCCGTGAGCCAACGGAACGCTGCGGATGCCGCGGCTGGCGCGTGGTGGCGAGGTGAAGATGCTTCCTTGGAGAAATCAATGGCGACGTCCCGCGGAATTCTGCTTTCAGCCCTCGCCGACGAGGCGTCGTTCAACCTGACTGCCGTTGAGCAGTTCTCTTCGCTTGCTGCCCTCGGCCTGGAGTATTACAGCCTCCGCTTTGTTGACGTCGGCCGCGGTGTGAAAAACGTGATGGACCTGACCCTGCGGGAGATTCAGGACCTGCGGCACCTGGAAGACACCTATGGCCTGAACGTCGCCTCCATCGCTTCGCCGATTGGCAAAGTCAAACTGGTGGACGTGGACGACGGCACCTCGAATCGCTTCGTGCCCTTCAAGAAGTATCTCGCCAAGGATGTGGTGAAGGCGTGCGAGCGAGCGCATGCGTTTGAGACCAAACTCATTCGGGGCTTTTCCTTCTACCCTCCCCGTGACGGCAACCCCGAGGACTACCTCGAGCAAGCAGTCGATCAGATCGGTCAAATCACCGATGTCTGCCACCGCTCGGATTTGACGTTTGGCCTTGAGGTCGAAGCCAATCTGGTGGGCCGCACAGGGCACCTCCTCGCGGAAATCCACCGGCGGGTGAACAATCCCGCCCTGGTGCTCGTGTTTGATGCCGCCAACCTGATCGTGCAGGGCTATTCGCCGGCGGAAGTCTACAAGCAGTGGGAGGCGATGAAGCCCGGCCTGGGGTGGGTGCACGTCAAGGATTACCGCTCTCCCAAACGTCCCGCAGGTTCGGCACGCGGCGGGGCTGCCAAGGGGGGGCACGTGGACGAAGACGCCCTGCTTCACTTTGTGCCCGCCGATCGGGGCTCAGCAAATCACGCCAAGATTTTTGCCGATCTCAAAGACATGCTGCCTGCGCTTCAGCGTCGGCTGCAACGACGTGGGATTCCTGGTGTGTTTGTCGACCTTGAGCCGCACGTCCGTGGTGGAGGTCAGTTTGGTGGCACGAGCGGGCCGGATGGCATGGGGATCGCCCTGCGGGGCCTGTGTCGGGTGCTCGACACGGCGTCGGTGGCGTATCACCTTCGCGACTTCGACGACCTTCGCGCGGCACGCGGTCTGACGGCCTCGTGAGCATGGCGTGCGTGGTCGGACAGCGGTGGGCGAGAACACACGGGCACATACGGGTTGGAGGAGCGTGATGAGCGAGACGACCGAACCAGGGAGCTATTTCGTCTCCAACTATCCCCCCTTTGATCGCTGGGGAACGGAGGCGGTGCCCGCGGTGCGGGCGGCCTTTGAACAGCCGCCAGGTGATGTTCCGCTGGGGCTCTACCTCCACATTCCCTTTTGCCGGAAACGCTGCAAGTTCTGCTACTTCCGCGTGTACACCGACAAAGCGGCCAGCGATGTCGAACGCTACACCCAGGGCCTCGTCCGCGAGGCGGGGCTTGCCGCCGCCAGCCCCGCAGTGCGAGGGCGCGAACTGAAGTACGTCTACTTTGGGGGGGGGACGCCGTCTTTCCTCAGCGTGAAACAGCTGGAGCGGCTCGTCGCTGGGCTGCACGACAGTTTCGGCTGGGACCATGCCGAAGAGGTGACGTTCGAGTGCGAGCCGGGCACGCTCTCAGAGCCGAAAGTGAAAGCCCTCCGCGAGCTCGGCATGACGCGGATCTCGCTCGGTGTGGAGAACTTCGACGATGACATTCTGGAGGCGAACGGTCGGGCGCATCTCTCCGCCGAGATCATGCGGGCGTGGGGGTGGATCAAGGCGGCTGGCTTCCCCAACACCAACATCGATTTGATCTCGGGCATGGTCGGAGAGACCGACGAGTCGTGGGATGCCACCGTGGCCAAGACGCTGGCGATGGAGCCCGACAGCGTGACGATCTATCAGATGGAGCTTCCCCTCAACACGACGCTCGTCCACGATTGGAAGGAGACTGGCGTGCCAGCGCCGGTGGCGGACTGGCCGACAAAACGAGGGTGGGTTGATCGAGCCTTTCGGCGATTTGAGGAAGCCGGCTATGCGGTTTCCAGCGGCTACACGCTCGTCCGCGATCCCTCGCGGGTGTCGTTCCGCTATCGTGACATGCTGTGGGAAGGCAGCGACTTGATTGCGCTGGGCGTGGCCAGTTTTGGGCATCTTTCCGGACTGCACTATCAGAACGAGCCCCACTGGGACGCCTACCTCGACACGGTGGAAGGCGGCCGCCTTCCAATCGCCCGCGGCATGGTGCCGACTCCTCGCGAGCGGCTGATCCGCGAAATGATTTTGCAGCTCAAGCGAGGGCATCTGGATGTGCCGAGGTTTCGGCAAAAGTTTGGTGTCGATGTGCTCGATGCTTGGAAAGGCACCTGGGCTGACCTGGCGGCGGAAGGCTCGCTCGGCCTCGAGGGCGGCCGTGTGGAGTTGACGCGAGAGGGGCTGCTGCAGGTGGACAGGCTGCTGCACCGCTTCTTCGAGCCGTCCCCCCCGCAGGAGCAGGTGGCGGCTTCGTGACGCCAAACGCTCGACGGGGCGTCTGAACGCGGTTACAGACCGAGACTGACGACGGTTCAGACTTGAGAGTCTTCTTCCTCGTGAGCATCGTCAGGTTGAGACGCCATCGCGGCCTGAGGCCAGTGCGTTTTTTCCTCAGAGGCAGCCGAGCGAGCAGCCACATGGGAGACGACGTGACGTTCCGCAGCGTGCGGCGTCAGACTCGGTTCACTGCCCGTCTGGAGCACTCCTGTGCAGCATCCGGCTACCCGTCTTGAACGAGCCCATCGTGATGGGGCGGAGAACGCCTCCGACGCGTCCCGAGATCACGCCGTAGCACGGGGGCGGGCTACGTTGTCCGCCGTGCCGCAGCCGAAAATGCTGCGAGATCGTCTGCGGGCGATCGCGGCGGATGTGGCCGCCGCCTGGCGGGCGGAGGCGGTCTCTGGTGAAGGAACGACCGCGGCAGGATTGCGGGCGGCTGCTGAGCGGGTGGTTCGGCGAGGTGGTGGCCGCGAGGAACACACCGGCTGGACGATGGTTGCGTTGGTCACGGCCTATTGGAGAGAGCGGCTCGCCGAACCTGGCGGTCGTCGCCTGCTCCTGCTGCCCGACTGCGGGTGTGCGAGCGGAGGTGGTCAGGGACCTGCGACCTGTGGGCCGCAGTGCGTGATGGCGACGTTGGCATCGGCCGCCGTCGAGAGCGGTTGGCAGGTGGCCAGTACGCGTGACGCTTCAGCCGCGATCGCGGGCATGCTTGGCGGGCAATACCAAGGCGTCCTGGGAGTGGCCTCCCTTGCAGAACTGGAGAAGGCCTTTGCCGTGTTGCCCCCATTTGCGATGCCGATCGCGGCTGTCCCGCTCAATGAGCGAGTCAGTGCGGAGGAGGCCTTGCCTGCTGAGGAGACACGTCTCGGCTGCCGTGTGGATCAGGTGGACGCCGAATGGGTGCTCGGCCTGTTGGGCGTCGCAGGAGGCTCGGTCTCGCCAGTGGCCGATCATCTGCCGTTGCTGCGTGAGTCGGCGGAGATGTTTACCAGAGACTCCCTCGCCGCCCTCTTCGCTGACCTTGGGGTGGACTGTGCCGAAGCAGCCTCCTTGGCAACGCCACAGGTGCCCGAGGCGTTGCAGGCAGCCACGGCCACAGAGACGGTGGCGGTTGAGTTCCTCGCACGCGGCGGAAAGTTTCTGCGGCCCTTCATGGCGCTCGCTGCATTTGATGCGGCCGTGGCGGATGCGGACGACCGAGGACAGTCAACCCGTGCGGGCTGCAGGCCTCTGGCACGTGCCGCCGCCACTGCCATCGAAGTCTTTCACAAGGCGTCGCTCGTGCACGACGATATCGAAGATGACGATGCGATGCGGTATGGCCGGCCGACCATGCATCGGGAATGCGGCGTGCCCACGGCCATCAACGCGGGAGACTATCTGATCGGGCTTGGCTATCGCATCATCGCGAGCCTCGAAAAACTCACGGCGGATCTGCAGGTCGATCCCACTCTGCAGCGAGATCTGTTGGCAATCCTTTCGACGGCTCACCTCGAACTGGCACGCGGACAGGGAGCAGAACTCTGGTGGCGCGATGCGGCCGAGAAACGTCTCACACCTCAGCAAGCCCTGGAAATCTACGGCTTGAAGACCTCGCCCGCGTTTGCCGCAGCGCTCGCGATGGGGGTGCGACTTGCGTCGTCTGAGCATGGCACGGCTGGGTTGCTGCGTGACTACGCCCTGCATGTGGGCACGGCCTTTCAGGTGCTCAATGACCTCAAGGATTGGCACGGTGACCTGGAAAACCTGCGGGATGCTGCCGGCGACCTGCTGGGAGGAAGGCCGACGGTGCTCTGGGCGATTGCCCAGGAGCAGCTGCCTGAAGACGACCGGTTGCGGCTTGTCGATCTGGCGCAGGCGGCTGCCACTGCCGCTCCACAGGGGCAGTCGGAGTGCCTGCGGGAAGCAAGACGCCTTTACGAGAAAGCCGATGTGTTTGTGCGGGCGCGGGCGTTGATCGAAACGCACCGCCAGCGTGCAGCGGCAGCCGCGGCGGCGTGCGAGGGGCGGCGGTTGAGAGAAGTGCTCGATTTTCTGCTTGATCTCGCGGTGCCCGAACACGGGTTTTGATCGCTCCCGGGCCGGCCTCCCGAAAAGGTGGGCTGGGCCAAACGGCGTAAGTCAGACGCGGTACACTAGAGGGCGGACGTTTGCCCCTCGGAGCCGGTCATGGCCGATACGCCTTCTTCCCCTGTTGAATCTTCGGAGTGCGAAACAGGTCGAACTGCGGTTGAGCGAGCGCTCTCGCTGATCGCGTTGTTTCATGAGGAGCAGCCCGCGTTCACCGACTTCCTGTTGGGGGTGCAGGAGGTTGCGGCATCCGCGGTTCCAGAGCCTTACGCCGGGTTACTCGCCCATCACAGCCATATGACGGTGACGATGGAGCGGTTTCATGGCGGGCCGGTCAATCTCCGCGTCGTCGCGGAGCGAGGGGGGCCGGCGGATCCTGCGGAGCATCTGTATGCCCGCGAGATCCTGCTCGCGAATGGCGACGGAAAAATCGTGCAGTACGGCATCGTCCGGATCGACCTCTCTCCTCTGCCCTCGGAGTCGCGTGACGCCATCTTGCGGAAGGGGGAGCCTCTCGGGCGAATCCTGATCGCGTCGGGGGTGCATCGAGATGTGCAGGCTGTTGAACTTGTTCAACTCACGCCAGGGCCCGCCTTTGCCAGCCTTCTCGAAGCAGCCGGGCCGACCTACGGCCGGGTGGCGGAGATCCAACTCAACGGCCGGCCGGCGGTGGAACTCCTTGAAGTGGTTCCCTCGTTTGCGGGCTAACGCCATCGCCTGCGGGCGTGTGGCGAGGCGCTGCGGGCGAGATGGAGAACGTTGGTCGGGGCATTGCGGGGACTTCGAGCTTAATGCGCAAAGTGTTGCGCAGGCAGGAGTTGCGTCAACTATGTTGATGTTGACTCGCTGCGTAAGCTGCGCTATATTTCCGCGAGCCTGGCAAGGATGGCAAGCTTGGTAGCACGCAACGATTGTTGCGGGGAGGAAAAGGAGTCCTCTCGCTGCCCGTCTCCATCTCTTCCGGTTGTCCTCACCGGTGTGACCTGTCACACCGATCTGGACGCGGCGTCGTGATGACGCGTTTCGCTCGCAGCCTCCGCAGGGAGACCGCAGAAAACGTGTCTTGGGGCAACAAGGAGGCCTAGACACGCTCGTGGAGAAAACCCTTTGCAGGGCCGCTCGTCGGTCGGCCCTGGAGGTTGGCAGAAGTGCCGTCTCGGTTTTGTCGCCAGCGTGCCGTAGAGACTAGCGATACCACAGCTAGGGAGAGGGTGGTTCGGCACATGCAAAAGACCGTATACACAACCGGTGAAGCGGCGAAGATCTGCAAGGTCAGCCAGCAGACGATCATTCGTTGCTTTGACTCTGGGCAGTTGAAGGGTTTCCGCGTTCCGGGGAGTCGGTTTCGCCGAATCCCGCGGGATCAACTGTTCCTTTTCATGCGTGACAATGGCATTCCGACCGATGCACTCGAGAGTGGTCGTCGGAAGATTCTCGTCGTGGACGATGATCAGGACCTCGTGGAACTGATTACGGACGTGCTTGAGCGGGACGGCCGCTTCGAAGTGCGGAGCGTCAACAACGGCTTCGATGCCGGCATGCTGGTCAAGGAATATCGCCCTGACCTGATCGTGCTCGACGTGATGCTGCCCGACATCAACGGCAAGGAAGTTTGCCAGCGTGTACGGAGTGACTCCTCGATGGATGAAGTGCGGATCATCTGCATTTCCGGTATGTGTGAGCCTGATCGTATTGAAGATCTCAAGCACTCGGGAGCCAACGAGTTCCTGCAGAAGCCCTTCGAGGCTGAGGTGCTGCTGGATCGGATCTGCGGCCTGCTCGACATCGAATCGGTGACGGCGGGTGGCTGAGCCGCGTTCGTGTCGCTGTGGTGACTGATCGCAGCGAGCGGGAAAGTATCGCTACGCGATGAAGCAGCACGCTGAAGAAACAACGGGTGCCTGGCTGGTGCTCGGGGGTTCGCAAGAGCCCTCGAGCACCATGCTTTTTTCAGCACTGCAGCATTCTTCGGAGGCTCATCAGGAACCTGAGGAACTGACGCGTGCGGAGTGTCTTGCGCTCGCTTCGGCACTTGCGTCGTGGCGGGGGGGAGAGCCGTCTCGTCTCCGCGAGCTCCTCGAGGACGCCTGCGCGTCGCCAGACGTCGCGGGCGGAGCCCTTGAGCAGTGGGCGATCGCGGCCTGCGCCAAGCAGGAACCCAACTCAAGGGCCACTGCAGGTTCAGGGCTGAGCGTGGGTGCGAGTGATGGCGAGGGGGGGATGCTCGCGCAGTTGGGGCGTGATCTCAGGTTTGCGTCCTTGTCATCGGCTCGCAGCGTCGAGGCCGAAGTGCTCTCGGGCACGATCCGGCTGCTGCAGGAGCATGAAGCGTTGCGGCGACGCTTCGACGAACGTCTTCGCGAGTCTCGGCTGGAGGCCGTACGGCAGTTGGCTTACGGCGCGGGCCACGAGATCAACAACCCGCTCGCTAACATCGCCACCCGCGGGCAGGCCCTGCTTCGTGATGAGCCCGATCCTGAACGGAGGAGAAAGCTCGCAACCATTGTCGATCAGGCGTTTCGTGCCCGCGACATGATCGGTGGCCTGATGGTTTTTGCGAAGCCCCCTGCTGCTCGTATCGATCGCGTCGACCTCGTGACGCTCGTGGAATCGGTGGTCAGCACGTTGCGGGAGGTGGCCGCGACGGGTGGCGTCGGCCTCGACGTGCGTGTGCCCGACGGTGAGGTGGCTGCCTTGGCAGATCCGCATCTCGTGGCCGAAGCACTCCACGCGGTGCTTGTCAACGCCTGCGAGGCAACGCCGCAGGGGGGGGAGGTGATGGTCGCAGTCGTGGCCTCTCTGCGGGACGGCGTGCACGCCGTGCTTGTGGAGGATAGTGGTCCTGGGTTTGGTGACGATGGTCGGGCGATGGCGTGCGACCCCTTCCACTGCGGTCGCGAGGCGGGCCGTGGTCTGGGGATTGGCCTCTCAAAGGCCTGGTCGCTGGCCAAGGCCTGCGGAGGCGGTTTGCAACTCGGGTTCTCTGCAGCGGGCGGCGGCGCTGTGGAGCTGGCGTTTTCGGCGTGGGTCGACGCGACGGTTGGGCCCTAAGGGGGCCTTTCCGACGGCTCGCGAGGAGGCTGCAACCCGCAGGGCTTGCGCATTCTTCCTGCCTTTCCGTTCCTGTGTGCTTTTGACTGCTTGGCCGGTCTTGTTGGGATTTCCTACGTTTTTTATTCTGCGAGCCCACAGCGGTTTCTGGGATGAATCCGTTGTGACGGGCGGCCTGTTCACCCTGTGTGGATGGCTGCCCGCTCTGCCGGGCGCAGGAGGATTCGCCCTCGGCAACGGTTGCCGTTTGATACGGGAAGAGAGACATGGATGTTTCAGCCGGGTCGGGCTGCCTTGGCAGCAACGACGCGACAGATCGAATTCCAACCGGCCGCCTCGTCGTCGAAGGACGTTTGCGTTCATCACGGCTCCTGCGGGCGCCTCGTGGACTGCAACTCGAGAAGGCCCTGCTCAACGATGTGGGCCGCGAACGCGCCGATGTGACGGTCGAGGCTCCTGTGGGGCCGACCAGTGCCGCGGCTGACGACGCGGTCCGGCGTGTGGCGTGCTGGCTGCAACAGCGGCAGCACGAGGATGGTCATTGGCGGGCCGCACTCGAGGGCGACACGATCCTCGAAACAGAGTATCTCCTGCTCCTCGCGTGGCTCGGTCGTTTTGACCGTCCTGAAGTGGCGGGCGCTCTCCAGCGGATTCGGTCGCTGCAGCTCCCGGAAGGGGGATGGCCGATCTATCCCGGCGGTCCTGCCGAGGTGAGTGCGAGCGTGAAGGCGTATCTCGTTCTCAAACTCTCGGGGGCTTCGCCCGATGAGCCTGCGATGCAGCGAGCGCGGGACGCGATTCGGGCCCTCGGTGGCCCTTGGGCGGTCAACAGCTTCACTCGCTACTACCTCGCGTTGCTCGGGCAGATGCCATATCAGGCGTGTCCCGCGGTCCCACCGGAGATCGTGCTGCTTCCGAAGTGGTTTCCTATCAACCTTCACAGCGTGTCGGCGTGGTCGCGGACCATGATCGTGCCCTTGTCGCTCATGTGGACCTACAAGCCACGGCGAGATGTGGCCGCTGACCGCGGCATCGCCGAACTCTTCTCCGATGGACCCTACTCGCCTCCGCAGACCCGCGCCCGTGGCTGGGAAGCGTTCTTCCGGGTGGTGGATTGGGGAATGAAGTGCTGTGAAGCGGTCGGCATGACGCCGCTGCGGCGTCGTGCGGTGGCCGCCTGCGAGCAGTGGATGCTCGAACGCTGTGTGGACAGCGATGGTCTTGGTGCGATTTTTCCACCGATGGTGTGGAGCATAATCGCGCTGAAGTCGCTGGGATACGCGGAAGACTCGCCTGAAGTCGAGCGTGCGTGGGGCCAACTCCAGCGGCTTGTGGAACGTGAGCCGGATGGCTCCACACGACTTGAGCCCTGCCATTCTCCGGTTTGGGATACGGCCATCACGGTGCGGTCGCTGTGTCAGGCGACGCGACTGCCTGATGCGGTCGATGCCGACGCGCTGGCCCGTGGAGTGGACTGGCTTCTCGATCGAGAGATTCGCACACCGGGCGACTGGAGTGAGCAGGTTTCGGCAGAACCCTCCGCCTGGTGTTTCGAGTACTCCAACCGGTTTTATCCCGATGTCGATGACACGGCGATGGTGCTCCTGGCGTTTTCCGCCTACCGGGCGGCGTGCCACAGGCCCGGTGTGCATCGGGGGCCGGAGACGACGCGGCGGTTGGAGCGGATAGAAGCCTGCCTGCCACGGGCGACGGCATGGCTCCAGGCGATGCAAAACTCCGACGGTGGGTGGGGCGCCTTTGATCGTGACAACACGATGGAACTCCTTTGCAAGGTTCCGTTTGCTGATCACAACGCGATGATCGATCCCAGTTCTCCCGATCTCGCTGGGCGTGTGCTTGAGTCGGTCGGCCATGCCGGCCTGCGGCAAGGGCATCCTGTGGTGGATCGTGCGGTTGCCTACCTGCGTCAGTGCCAGGAAGCCAACGGGAGTTGGTTTGGGCGTTGGGGAGTGAACTATCTTTACGGCACGTGGCAGGTCATCGAAGGGCTGCGGTCCGTTGGTGTGGCTGCGACGGATCCCGCGATCGCGAGAGCGACGGTCTGGCTTGAGTCGTGTCAGCAGGCTGATGGAGGTTGGGGCGAGTCGCCTCGCAGCTATGAAGATCCCACGTGGGCCGGCCGGGGCGACGTGACTGCTTCGCAGACCGCGTGGGCGGTGGCAGGTTTGACAGCAGGCGACCGTGCCGACTCGACCGCTTGCCGTCGCGGGCTCGCGTGGTTGGTGCGGCACCAGCAGGCCGACGGCAGTTGGCAGGAAACTGCGTTCACGGGCACGGGTTTTCCAAAGGTCTTCTACCTGCGGTACCACTACTACCCGATCTATTTTCCTCTTCAGTCGCTCGCGCGGAATCTTGCAGCATCGGTTTCTCGCAGCAGCGAGGCCTGGACATTCCGGCGTTCACACGCAGTATCAGCACAGGAGACGGTGTGATGGGGGTGCCTTTTGGCCAGATGACGGCAGTGCTTAAGCATGTGTTTTCCAACAAGCTTGCCGGACGCAAACGCTATCCGCTCGTGCTCATGCTCGAGCCGCTCTTCCGCTGCAATCTCGCGTGCGCTGGGTGCGGCAAGATTCAGCATCCGTCAGACATTCTGCGGCGGCACCTGTCGGTCGATGCGTGCCTTGCGGCGGTCGACGAGTGTGGCGCGCCAGTGGTCTCGATCCCTGGTGGCGAGCCGCTGCTGCATCCGCAGATCGTGGAAATCGTGGAAGGGATCGTGGCGCGAAAGCGTTACCTGTATCTCTGCACGAACGCCCTCAAACTCGAAGAGATGCTCGGCCGTTTTCGGCCGTCGAAGTATCTGGCCTTCTCCGTACACCTCGACGGGCCGCAAGAGATTCACGATGCTGCCGTCTGCCGCGAGGGTGTCTATGAAATGGCGGTTTCGGCGATCCGGGCTGCCCGGAAGGCCGGCTTCCGGGTGACCACCAACTCCACCCTCTTTGCCGATGCGGCGCCCGAGAAGTATCGCCTCTTCTTTGATCAGGTGATGGAACTTGGCGTCGAGGGGATGATGGTCTCTCCCGGCTACTCCTACGCGAAGGCCCCTGACCAAGAACACTTCCTGGCCAGACACGATGCGGAAGGGCTCTTCCGTCGCATCCTCGGCCGAGCGAAACGCAGTTGGAAGTTCAATCAGTCGCCGGTGTTTCTCGAGTTTCTCAAAGGCGCTTGGGATCTTGAGTGCCTTCCCTGGGGAACGCCCACCTACAACCTCTTCGGTTGGCAGAAACCCTGCTACCTGCTCGACGAGGGCTACGTGTCGTCGTTCCGTGAACTCATGGAAGACACCGACTGGGACGCGTACGGTCGCGCGAGCGGCAATCCCAAATGCGCCGACTGCATGGTGCACTGCGGCTACGAACCAGCGGCGGTGGAAGCCTCGCTCGGCTCGCTCCGCGGGATGCTCGCCACCGCACGGCTGATGATCTTCGGCTCCAGTGAAACTGCAGAGCCCAGCCGAGAGACGCCGCGGCCGCAGCCGGTGGCCAAACCCCTGCTGCCGATCCTCGAGTAGAACGGCGCTCGCGGGGTTGCCACCGCGAGACCTCGCGAGCGGATCAGCCTCGGCTTGCGGTGAGTTGCCTAACGACACCGCGTTTGACGTACTCGATGATCGCCCGCAAGCCTCGAGTGCGAAGCATGCCGAGCACATCGGCAAGCCCGAGCCGATCAAGCAGGGTGTCGTCGACTGCGAGGACTTCATCGGTGGGACGTCCCGCGAACGCCTGGGCAAGCATCGCCACAAAGCCCTTCACCGTGGGGGCTTCCTCAGCGACTTCCGCCAAGAGAAAGACGCCGGGCTGGCCGGCATCGGTTGGCCGCAGTTCGACCTGAATGAAGACAGGCGACTGGCACTCGTGGACGCGGTTTTCGTCGAGGCCAGCGCATCCCGCAGGCAATGGCGGCAGCGTCGCCGCGTACTCTAAGAGCATCTCGAGTTTTTCACGGCCGTCGAGGTCAACGAACTCGTCGACCACATCATCTAGCCGCTGGGCAACGGTGCTCATGGTTTCGATGTTACTCGGCGGGGCTTCCGTGCGGCGTTGTGCCTTTCACGATCGGCATCCGCACAGCATTCCCCCACTCCAACCACGACCCGTCGTAGTTCTTCACGTTGGTGAAGCCGAGCAGGTACTTCAGCACGAACCACGTCAAACTTGAGCGTTCGCCGATGCGGCAGTAAGCGACCGTGGCTGCACGCCGACGGAGCTTTCCTTCTTTGAGGTACAGCTTCTCCAGCTCCTTGGCGGACTTGAAGCTACCGTCCTCGTTGACCGAGAGGGGCCATGGGATGCTGATCGCTCCGGGGATGTGGCCGCCCCTCAGGGATCCCTCATTGGGGTAGTCAGGCATGTGGAGACGGGCGCCTGAGTATTCCTCTGGGCTCCGCACGTCGATCAGCGGCTTCCCCGCCTTCTGGTGCTTGAGCACCTCGTCGCGCAGGGCTCGGATCGACATGTCTTGTTCGGTGGCGGTGTAGGTGCCTGGGGCTGGGTCCACGCGATCGGTCGACCACGGACGGCCTTCGAGGGCCCACTTCTTTCGCCCGCCGTCCATGATCCGGCAGTCGGCATGACCGTAGAGCTTAAAGGTCCAGAATGCGTAGCAGGCCCACCAGTTGCTCTTGTCGCCGTAGAACACCACGGTGGTGTCGTTGGAGATCCCCTTGCGGCGGCAGAGGTCTTCAAAGGCCGCCCGGTCGATGTAGTCACGCCAGGTGGCGTCCTGCAGGTCGACCTGCCAATCGATCTCCACGGCCCCGGGAACGTGACCCTGGGTGTAGAGCGCCCGGTCTTCGTCCGACTCGACGATCCGTACGTTGGGATGGGCCTCCGGGTTGGCAGCAACATTCGCCACCCACTCGGTCGAAACCAGTACGTTTTCGTTCGCGTACGACGCCATTGCGTCCTCCTCCAGGTGTGTCGCCAGAACGCTCGGCATCGTAGTGAAACCGATCTCTACCTGCAACGAGCCGCCGTCAGGGCCGAGCCTCGCTGGCACGGCCTGACTTCGCTAGGATGCGGACTGGCTGATTCTTCACGAACCGCATCGGACGGATACTGCACATATGGGCGCTGCCTTCATCTATCAGATTTCGCATCTCACCAAGAAATTTGGACAGCGGGAGCTGCTGAAAGACATCAACCTCGCCTTCTACCCTGGGGCAAAAATTGGCCTCCTCGGTCGAAACGGTGCTGGCAAGAGCACGCTGATGAAGATCATGGCGGGGCTCGACAAGGAGTTTGATGGCGAGGCGAGGCTCGCGGATGGTTACACCGTGGGATACCTCCAGCAGGAGCCGCAGCTCGATCCGGAGAAAAACGTTCAGGAAAACGTGATGGAGGCCGTGGCGGAGACCCGCGCGATCCTCGCCCGTTTCGAAGAGATCAACACCAAGCTTGCCGAGCCGATGGAGCCTGAGGAGATGGAAAAGCTCCTCGAGGAGCAGGCGACGGTGCAGGACCAGATCGAAGCCAAGAACGCGTGGGATCTCGATCGGCAACTCGAAATCGCCATGGAGGCGATGAACCTGCCCCCTGGCGACTGGCCTGTCACCAACCTCTCCGGCGGCGAACGGCGACGTGTGGCCCTTTGTCGCCTCCTCCTCGAGAAGCCAGACCTGCTGCTGCTCGACGAACCAACGAATCACCTTGATGCTGAGAGTGTCGCGTGGCTCGAGCGGCATCTCGCCGACTACGAGGGCACCGTGGTGGCCGTCACCCACGACCGCTACTTCCTCGACAACGTGGCACAGTGGATCCTCGAGGTCGACCACGGCCGCGGCATCCCTTTCGAAGGCAACTACTCGGCATGGCTGCAGCAGAAGAAGGCCCGCTTAGAACTCGAAGAGAAGCAGGCGTCGGCGCGTCAGAAGACGCTCGACAAAGAGCTGGAATGGATTCGCATGTCGCCGAAGGCTCGGCAGGCCAAGAGCAAGGCTCGCGTCGCTGCCTTCGAAAAGCTGGCCGCGGAGCAGGCCGCCGCTCGTGATGCCGACGTTGAGATTCTGATCCCCGCCAGCCGAGCGCTGGGCGATCAGGTGATCGAGGCGGAGGGAATCTCCAAGGCCTATGGCGACAAGCTGCTCTTTGAAAACCTCTCATTCCGCCTTCCAGCCGGCGGCATCGTTGGGATCATCGGGCCCAACGGCGCCGGCAAGACCACGCTCTTCCGCATGCTCGTTGGCCAAGAGCAGCCCGATTCCGGTGAGATCAAGATCGGCTCCACGGTCGACGTCGGCTACGTCGACCAGAGCCGCGACGCCCTCGATCCAAACAAGACGGTGTTTGAGGAAATCTCCGGCGGACACGACACCATCGAACTCGGCAAGCGCACCGTGAACGCTCGGAGTTACGTGGCCAAGTTCATGTTCATGGGGCCCGATCAGCAGAAGAAGGTGGGCACGCTCTCGGGAGGAGAACGCAACCGCGTCCACCTCGCGAAACTCCTGCGTCGCGGTTGCAACCTGTTGCTGCTCGACGAACCAACGAACGACCTCGACGTCGACACGCTGCGCTCGCTTGAAGAGGGCATCACCCACTTCCCCGGGAGCGTGGTGGTGATCACCCACGACCGCTGGTTCCTCGACCGACTGGCCACGCACATCATCGCCTTCGAAGGAGACGGCTACGTGCACGTCTGCGAGGGCAACTTTGATATCTACGAGCGGAGTCGCCGAGAGCGGCTCGGGATTGGTGCCGATGAGCCGCATCGCTTCCGCTACAAAAAGCTCACCCACTGATCCCGCATCACCTGATGGCCTGTCAACGACCCACAGGCTGCTGGCTTGAGGGTCCGCAGGGGTTGGAGGCGGCAGCGGCCGACGGATGAAACTGCCGTGGCTGGCCTGTCGCTTCCAACACCGAAAGCCAAAGGTCGCCGTTTGGGTCCACCTGGTTCCGTTTGCTGACGGCCATCGCCATCGGGATGTGCACGAAGCGGCCGTGCCAGCGGGCCACGACCATCGAGGTCCGGCCCGCCATGGCTGCGTGCACGGCGTTGTGCGCCAGCCGTAGGCAGTAGACGGCGTCGAAGGGATTGGCCTTCACGCTGCGAATCAGATAACTCGGGTCGATGTACTTCATGTTGAGCTCGCAGTTCGCTTCCTGGAAGCGAGCCTTGATGCGATCTTTGAGGTACACCCCAATGTCGCCGAGCAGCACATTTCCCGACGCGTCGGTTTTTTTGGGGCCGGCCGAGCACTCGTCCTGCCCTGCCCCTTCGGCGAGGACCACGACCGCATGGCCCCGCGTTCGCACCCGCGTGAGGAGGTGTTCGAGGAAGCCACCGGGGCCGTCGATGGCAAAGGGCACCTCCGGAATCAGCACGTAGTTGGCGTCGTTGCGAGCCAGGGCTGCGTAGCAGGCGATGAAACCGGAGTGGCGGCCCATCAGTTTCACCAGGCCCACCCCGTGCGGGGCCGCCTTCGCCTCGACATGCGCCGAGGAAATCGCCTCCACCGCTTCCGAAAATGCCGTCTGGAAACCAAAGCTTTGATCGATGAAGGGGATGTCGTTGTCGATGGTTTTGGGGATGCCGATCACGGAGATCTTCTCGTTGCGGCTGGCAACGATTTCCGAGATTTTCATCGCGCCACGCAGCGAGCCATCACCCCCGATCACAAACAGGATCGAGATGCCCATCCGATCCAGGCAGTCGACGATTTGGTCGGATTCCTGACGGCCGCGTGAGGTGCCCAGGATCGTGCCGCCGTCATCGTGGATGTTCGAGACGGTCTCCGGCGTGAGGTCGATCACGCTCTGCCCATGCTCCGGGATGAACCCTCGGAAGCCGCCGGTGAACCCGTAAATCTTCCGCACGCCGTAGTGGAACCAAAGTTCCATCACGAGCCCGCGGATCACATTGTTGAGGCCAGGGCAGAGCCCCCCGCAGGTGACGATGCCAACCCGCGTCTTCGCCGGATCAAAGTAGATCTTCTGGCGAGCTCCCGCCGGCTCAAAGCCGGGCAGGTCTGCAAGGGTGCCACCGCGAGCAGCGACCATCGAGGCGGTGTCGTCGAACAAGACGCGGTCATGCTCGCCGACGTAGTGTTGGCTCGTTTGACGGCCGTCGAGCAAGGCCTTCATCGGCGAGGCGATCTGGCAGGTGCCGAGCGTCGGAATGACGAGGTCGAGCGGGTCACAGGCTGCCATGGGTGGCCTCAGGAGCGAAGGAGAAGCATAGGGGGCGACATCCGTTTCAGCCGGTGGTGCGCATGCCCGAGGCGATGCCCTGCACCGACAGTCGGAGAATCTCGCGAAGGCTGTCGTTGGCGTCGTCGCCGTGGACTTCGCGCCGCCGGAGAAACTCCACCTGGATCAAGTTGAGCGGGTCGACCAGTGGGTTGCGAGCGTCGATCGACCGCTTGAGCCAGGGAGTGGATTCGAGCAGTTCTCGGCTGCCCACCAGGTCGAGCACCGCCTGCCGCGAGCGATCGCATTCCGCGGCAAGCCGCGGCCACAGCCGTTGCCGGACATCTTCATCGTCGACAAGTTCGGCGTAGCGCTGGCCAATCGCTGGGTCCGCCTTCGCCAGTGCCACGGCGGCATTGTCGATCGTCGCCGTGAAGAACGGCCAGTCGCGATACATCTCTCGCAGCCGCTCCCACGCAAGACGGTCGGCATACTTCACTTCGAGGATCGCCGTGCCCAGGCCATACCAGGCGGGGAGGAGGCAGCGGTTTTGCGTCCAGGCAAACACCCACGGGATCGCCCTGAGGTCAGAGAGCGACCGCTCCCCTCGGCGGCGCGAGGGTCGTGAGCCAATCGGCAGATTTTCGATCTCGTCGATGGGCGTGGCCTGAGAGAAGAACTCAATAAACCCAGGTTGGTCGACGAGTTCTCGGTACACCTCGAAGGACCGCGTGGCGAGTTGGTCTGCCAGTTTCAGCCAGGCCTCCGCCGGCGCCGCCGGATGGATGGTGGAGCCCATCAGCGTGGCCCAGCTGACTTGCTCCAGGTGCCGAAAGGCGATCTGCACGTCGTCGTAGCGTTCCGCAAGGACCTCCCCCTGCTCTGTCAGCCGGAGCGTGCCGTCGAGCGCCTCGGGAGGCAGCGAGAGGATGCCCCGGGCGGCAGGCCCACCGCCACGCCCGAGCGAGCCGCCGCGGCCGTGGAAAAACGTGACACGCACGCCATGCGGCGCGGCAGCCGCCGCAATGCGTCGTTGTGCGTCGTAAAGACCCCAGCAGGCGGAAAGGTAGCCACCGTCCTTGGTGCTGTCGGAATAGCCCACCATCACCATCTGGCGATTGCCTTGAGCCGCGAGGTGCTTGGTGTAGGCAGGCTCTGTGAGGATGGCCGACATCGTCTCGTCGGACCGTCGGAGGTCGCCAATCTTTTCAAAGAGCGGCACGATGCGGAGGGAGGTCTGCACCTCAACCTCTGCCGATCGGCAGGCGTGCTGCCAAAGCCAGAGCACGGTGAGCACGTCGACTCGGGAGCGGGTGAGGCTGATCACGCTGCCGCCAAGACAGTCAGGGCCAAACCGCTCCACCGCCCGCCGCAGCAGTTCGTAGAGCGCAAGCGTGTCTTGCGTGAGCGGCTGCACCGCATCGGGTGGCACGTCGGGCAGCGACGCCATGGTGTCGATCAGAATCTGGCGACGCTGTGCGTCGTCGAGCTTCGCGAAGGTGTCACAACGCCCCGTCGCCCGCAGGATGTCGGCCGCGATCTCCTCGTAGCGTCGCGCGTCTTGGCGAATGTCGAGCCGCGTCACCCGCAGGCCGAAGGTGCGCACCAAGTCGAGCCACCGGCCAGCATCCCCATCCAGGATGCTGGCGTCATGGTCGATCTCAAGGCAGCGGCAGATTGCCATCACGTCGGCTTCCAGCTCCCGCCCATTGCGGTAGCTGCCTGCCCGAGGGGGCTCTTCAATGCTCGCGGTGTGCGATTGGGTGAGACGCCAGCGGATCATCCGCAGCCAACGGCGATACGCTTCGTAGCGAGGGACGCCCTCCACCGCTGCCGCCAAGGCGGGCCAGGTTTCACACAGCGCCTCAAGCGTGCTGGCCAGCGACTCGGCGCCGGTCGTGCAGGTCAGCGAAACGGTCAGGTAGTCGTACAGACGCCGACACTCATCGAGGTGCATGTCGATGGCGGCGTTTCGCAGTCGACAGAGGGTGGCAGCGGTCACATCGACGGTGACGAACGGGTTGCCATCGCGGTCACCGCCCATCCATGAGCCAAACGAGAGAAACGGGGGGATCTGAAACGCGTGGCCGGGGTAGTGCTCGGCGAGGGCCTGTCGCATGGCACGACAGACATGGGGCACCACCTCCCGCAGTCTGGGAAGAATGGAAAGCCCGCGATCCACCTCGTCCGCCACCGACGGCTTGGCAGGTTTGAGGAACTCGGTCTGCCAGAGCACGCGCAGCTCCGCCGAGATCGCAGCGAGGATCTGATCACGCTCCCGCGGAAGCAGGCCGGGACGGTTCAGGGACGCGAGGCTCGAACGCAGGCGCCGAAGCTTCGAGCGAATGCTCCGTCGCTTCGCTTCACTGGGGTGGGCCGTGAAGACGAGTTCGACCGACAGCCGGTCGAGCGCTCGCTGCACGTCGCCGGCGGAGTGCCCGGCAGCGTGGAGTTCACCGATTGCGGCGGCGAGGGATTCCGTCAGTGGGAGAGGATGCCGGGACAGTTCCCGTTCGCGGAGCACCCGAATCCGCTGCAGGTCTTCGGCGATGTTGGCGAGGTCAAAGAAGATCCCAAGTGCCCTGGCCACGTTTCGAGCCGACGGATTGGTCAGTTCGGCAATCGCGGTTGCAAGGCGGCGCTCGGCATCGGGGGCACCCAGACGTCGTTCGCCCGCAAGGTCTCGGATCGTGACGAGTTCGCCGTAGGCGGTTTCTCCCACGAGATCGCGAATGACCTCATCGAGGGCGCTCGACAGCAGTTCGACGTCAGACTGAAGCTTCGCGGGCTCTGGCGTGGGGCCAATTGCAGTATTCAACGCTCCTCCGTCTGTCGGTGCCGAGTCCATCCGCGGATCGCGGAAGGAAGAGGTCGATGCTGCGCTCGCCGAACCGGAGGGTGCGTGGATCTCTTACGCGGGGCCCGCCACCTGTCGGATCTCCTTCGGCAGCGGGAAGTACACCTCTTCCTCCCGCAGCGTGCGTTGCTCGACCGTGGCATCGTAACGTTTTTGCAGCCACGCCACGCAATCCTGCACAACCCGCTCTGGGGCGCTGGCACCTGCGGTGATCAGCACGACGTCGTCACCCGAGAACCACGCCGGTTCGATCTCCTCGGCCCCATCGATCAGGTGAGCCGGAATCCCACGTTCGCGGGCAAGTTCTGCAAGCCGCTGGCTGTTGGAGCTGTTCTGGCTTCCCAGGACGAGCACGATGGTGGCCTCGTCAGAGAGCATTCGCACCGCTTCCTGGCGGTTTTGAGTGGCGTAGCAGATGTCATCTTTGGGAGGGCCGACGATCTGCGGGAAGCGCTCCTTGAGTCGGTTGATGATCCGCGAGGCATCGTCGACCGAAAGCGTGGTCTGTGTGAGGTAGGCGAGCTTGTCGTCTTGGCTGAAAGGAAGAGCGTCGACTTCTTCTGGCGTTTCCACAAGCGTGAAGGCGTCTGGGGCCTGCCCCATCGTGCCGATCACCTCGTCGTGGCCTTCGTGGCCAATCAGGATCAGGCGATACCCCGATTTGGCGTATTTGATCGCTTCGAGGTGCACCTTGGTGACGAGCGGACAGGTGGCGTCGATGGCTCGCAGGCGGCGTTCGGCAGCCACGCGTCGCACCACCGGTGCCACCCCATGGGCAGAGAATAGGAGAACGGCGCCTTCGGGCACCTCTTCCACGGCGTCCACAAACACGGCGCCCTCGTTCGTGAACCGCTGCACAACGTGCTTGTTGTGCACGATCTCGTGATAGACATACACCGGCGTGCCGTAGAGGCGGATGGCTGTTTCCAGCGTTTCGATTGCCATGTTGACGCCGGCGCAGAAGCCCCGCGGGCTGGCCAGAAGAATCTTCATCGGAGCGTTCTCATCAGGGGGCGCGTGACCGAATCCCTCGCCGACGCCTGCCGTGCGACGTGAGGGGGCGGAATCGAACAATCTCAGGTATCGTAGGGCCGGCACGGGATTTCTGACAGGTGGTGCGGCTGCTCGCTGGGCAGACTCCAGGAGGACACAGGTTCATGGCGTGGAATGCCTCGCGGGCCGCAGCAGTGCGGGATCCCGCAGCCTGGACGCTCGTGGGGGACGACCGGCCGCGGCCTGCCAGTGGCGATTCGTCAGCGTCGGCTGAGCCCGCGTCGGGCACGTCCCCCGCCCTGCCCGACGCAGAAGCGTTTTGTCGGAAGATCGCAACGGGGCACTACGAAAACTTTTCGGTGCTGAGTTGGCTGGTGCCGAGCGATCTGCGACAGGACTTCGCCAATGTCTACGCGTTCGCCCGTTGGAGCGATGATCTGGCGGACGAATCGGCCGATCCCGAGGAGGCGACACGGGCCCTGGGAGCCTGGCGGCGCGAACTCGATGCTTGCGGACGGCGGGAGGCCTCGCATCCCATCCTTGTGGCGTTGACCGAAACCATCCGGCGGCACCAGCTCGAGCTGACGCCATTTCACGACCTGCTCGACGCCTTCGTGCAGGACCAGCACGTCGTCCGATACGAGACCCGTGAGCAATTGATCGACTACTGTCGCCGGTCGGCCAATCCTGTCGGACGGATTGTGCTCGCGCTGGCGGGCTGCCGTGACCCGCAGCGGCTGGCCGAGTCGGATGCGATCTGCACGGGGTTGCAGTTGGTGAACTTCTGGCAGGACATTCGCCGTGATCGAGAGGCGGGGCGGATCTACCTGCCTCTGGCAGACATGCACCGCCACGGGGTCGCCGAGGCAGACCTCGATGCCACGTCTGCGAACTCTCGCTTGCAACTGCTCCTCTCGGAGGAAGTGGCCTGGGCTGAGGCATGCTTTGACACTGGCGAGCCGCTCATCAGCCGCGGGCCACGGTCGCTCCAGCCAGCGATCGCGGCGTTTGCTGGAGGCGGACGGGCGGTTGTGCAGGCGATTCGCCGCAGCGGCTACGACACCCTCTCCCGCAGGCCGGTGGTGTCGAAAACGAAGAAGCTCTCGCTGGCTCTGGGGGCCGTGGTTCGTCGGCTTTGCTCGGCACTCCCGGGTAGCGGCGGACCCTCCGAGGCAGGAGGCACCTGATGGCACAGCTCGCCCAGGATCATGCCGCCTGCAGTCAGGTACTCGCTGCCTCGGGGTCGAGTTTCGCTCTGCCGATTCGGCTCTTGCCGCGGGCAAAGCGGCAGGCGATGACCGCGCTCTATGCGTTTTGTCGTCGTGCCGACGACATCGCGGACGGGCCCGACGCCACCGACGGCCCGCCGCCGGCGCGAGAGGTGGCGCACGCGCGAGCCGAGCTGACCGCGTTTCGCGAAGGTCTTGCGGTTGCCTTGGCTGGCGGCGTCTGCGAGGAGCCGGTGCTGCGGGCGCTGGCCGACGTGGCGAAGCGGTATGCGGTGCCTTCGCGATTTCTGTTTGCCGTGCTCGATGGCGTCGAGCAGGACCTCCAACTGGAAGACCGCCCGGCGGGGGATCCTTGTCTCTTTGAAGGTTTTGATCAGCTCCAGGCGTACTGCCGCCGTGTGGCGTCGGCGGTCGGTGTGGCGTCGATTCACATCTGGGGTTTTGCCGGTGCTGAGGCCCTTCCCGCGGCCGATGCGTGTGGGCTCGCGTTTCAGCTGACCAACATCCTGCGTGACATTACGGAGGACCTTGGGCGTGGGCGGATCTACGTGCCTCGCGAGGATCTTCGGGCGTGTGGTTGCACGGTGGCCGACTTTGACGCCGCTGCCGCCGGAGCCGACCCGATCCCTGCCGGGCTGCAGCGGTTGCTCACGCGGTGGCTCGCACGCACCAACGAGCTCTAC
Organism: Planctomycetota bacterium; assembly: GCA_029978905.1. GTDB lineage: Bacteria > Planctomycetota > Planctomycetia > Pirellulales > UBA1268 > M30B53. Next base: position 20,045 of record JAPOIM010000017.1, on the reverse strand, counting down.
GCCCAGGCGGCAACGCTTGACCGGTTTCTCTCTCGTGATGGGAAGCGGATTTTCCGCGCGATGTTTGGGATCTACCAAGGCATCTTCGCCGAGATCTCGCGTGCAGGAGTGGACGTGTTTCGTGCTCGTCCGCGGCCATCACGCGGCAGGCTGATGTGGTCGCTGGCGACGACCCTGGCGAACGGCCCGAAGCGAGTTCGCCCCACAGGGGCGTCCCTTCCGCTCCCGATCGAGCCCGTCAGAGATGCACGCGGTGAGCCGCTGCCAATTGTGATTGTCGGGGGTGGACTCGCCGGCTTGGCGGCCGCGGCGTCGCTGGTGGAGGCGGGCGTTGTCGATCAAGGCACACCGATCCGGCTGCTGGAGTCACGACGGAATGTTGGCGGACGGGCGGCGTCGTTTGAGGATCGAGAGGCCGGCGGGCTGGTCGACGCCTGCCAGCATGTGGCGATGGGCTGCTGCACCAACTTTCTCGATCTCTGTGCTCGCGTCGGTATTGGCGATCAGCTGCGGCATGACCGCGAGCTTTGGTTCATCGGGCCAGACGGTCGGCGGGCCGGTTGCACGCCGTCGCGTTGGTTGCCCGCCCCGCTCCATCTCGCGCCACTGCTGGGGGCGATGCCGCATTTCAGTCTGTGGGAAAAACTCGCCCTCGCCCGCGGCATGGTGCAGCTGGTGCGGTGGAAGCCGAGCCGCACCAGCCCGGATGAGGCGGCTGCCTGGCTTGTGTCCTGCGGGCAGCCGGCACGCGTGATCGACCTGTTTTGGCAACCGGTGCTGGAAAGCGCGCTTGGGGATTCGGTGCATCGGGTCTCGGTGGAAGCGTCACGCAAAGTCATTCTCGATGGGTTCCTCGGCCACAGGCAGGCGGCGGATCTGTACGTGCCACGGCGTCCACTGGGTGAACTTTTTGGGGGCAGCCTTGCACAGTGGCTGCGGTCGCGAGGCGTCACCATCGAGAGTGGCGTGGTGGCGACGGGGCTCGACGCCAGCGAGGACGGTCGGGTGGTAGGCGTGCGAATCGATCGCCGTGGCCGCAGTGAGCCGGCGGACTTGCCCACGCCGTCGGACGGAGATGAGTCGTTGATCCGCTGTCGGTCCTGCATCATGGCGGTCCCGTGGCGGGCGGCCGGCAGGCTTGTGCCCGCGGTGGTGCCGGAAGGAGGCGAGGGGCTTGAGGGCTCGCCGATCACGGCGGTGCACCTCTGGTTTGACCGTTCGGTAGTGGACCTTCCGCACGCCGTGCTGCTTGGCACGCTCTCGCAGTGGGTCTTCCGGCCTGAAGAGCAGTCTTCGGCTCGCGAGACGGGCTACTGTCAGGTGGTGATCAGTGGTTCGCACGACCTCCTCCGGGGAGACCGCACCGAACTCCTGCAAAAGGTGGTTCAAGAACTCCGAGACCTCTTCCCGGCGGCGAAGGAAGCCACGCTCCTCGACTCCCGCATTGTGACCGATCCCACGGCCGTGTTGTCGGTGCGGCCCGGTGTCGATGCCCTGCGGCCCGCGTCGGCGACCAGCGTGGCCAATCTGTTCCTTGCTGGCGATTGGACGGCGACGGGCTGGCCCTCAACCATGGAAGGGGCCGTGCGCAGTGGACGGCTTGCCGCAGCCGCATGCCTCTCGGCGTGCGGAGCGCCGCAAGAGGTCCTCACGCCAGACCTGCCGCGTGGACGGCTGGTGCGCTGGCTCACCCTTGGCCGAGGATGACGTCAAGTGCCTCGGCGAGCCGATCGGCGGCGGCGCATGCGTGTTCCCGCAGTTCGGCAAGGTCGCTGATCGCGGAAGGACGGAAAAACAGGAGGCGGGCAGCCGCCCCTGCAAGGCGGGCTGGGTGTGTGACCGAGGCCAACTTGGCGACATCTTGGGCAATGCGTTCCGTGGCGGTGTCGGACACGCTGCGGACGATCGCCCAACGGGTGGCGCCCGCTTCAGCTGCCTCGGCGATGTACCAACTCTCCATGTCGACCACGTCCCCTTCGGTGGCCTCGCGGAGCTCGCGTTTGGCCTCTGGCGTGTCGACGACTCGGTCGGCGGTGACCACGCGGGCTGTCGGCAGGCTTGTGGTCGAGAGCAGCCCGGAGGGATCGGGGGCAGTCAGTGGCCGGCCTCCCACGCGAGTCACGGAGGTTCCAAACACCACCGTTCCCCGTTCGAGGCCCGGATCGAGACCACCGCACAACCCAGCGGCCACTAGCAGGCTTGGGCGATGCCCTTCGATTGTCAGCCGTGTGCCACGAATGGCGGCGTCACGTCCGACCCCAGTCGTGACCACGGCCACACGCCGCGTCTTCATTTGGCCGATCGCGATTTTGAGGCCTGCGGCGGTGTTGAGCTTGATCGGATTGTGCAGGCGGTCGACCAGCGGCGTTGCCTCGAGGCCGAGGGCCACAAGGATCGCGACATCGACGCGTTGGACGTCGTGGTCTTCCAGGCTTGGTGTCATGTGTCTGCATCCTGCTGCGACCAAGGCAGCGTCACGGTGACCTTCGTCCAACCTGGCGACCCGTTGGCCAGCTGGCTTTGCAGATCGATGGTGCCACCGTGCGACTCGATAATCGCCCTGCAGATCGAAAGGCCTAGTCCACCGCCCCGGCGGCCGTCGCGACGACTGCGACTCGCATCGGCCTGGTAGAACCGGTCGAACACCCGTGCGATATCCGATTCTCCAATCCCACAGCCGGTGTCTTCGACAATCAGGGAGATCGTGCGGCTTGCCGGGTGGGCCTCGACGGCGACACGGATGGAACCTCCTCGGGGCGTGAAACGTAGGGCATTCTCGAGCAGGTTGCTGACCACCTCACGCAGCCTCGTTGCAATCCCGGCCACACGGAGGTGGCGCGATGTGTTGCCGCGGACCTCGCAGGCTACCTCGATTCCAGCCTCCTCCGCCGCACCCGAAAACATGTCGACCATCCCGGAGGCAATCTCCTGCATGTCGACGTCGGCGGCGTATTGCGGCACGGAAATCTCCGAGGACTCTGCGAGGACCAAGAGGTCGCTGGCGAGTTTGGAGAGCTGTGAGGTCTGCTCGATCGCCTCCTGCAGCAACTGCCGCGAGTCTTCCGCCGAGAGTCGGGAAGCGAGAGCCATCTCGAGCGTGTTGCGAATGGCCGCGAGCGGGCCTCGGAGCTCGTGAGCCGCGTCCGCGATAAAGGATTCCTGACGTTCGACGTGTTTAGCGATCTGGTCGAGCAGGCGGTTGATCGTGCGGGCCAGTCGATCGAGTTCGTCGTTGGTTCCCCGAACCGGAAGGCGGTCGGTCAGACGCGTGGGCTCAAGACGGACGGCTGCCTTGAGGATGTCCGCAATCGGACGGGTGGCACGCACCGCCAGCCAAAAGCCACCGATGGGGGTCAGCAGGCCCACGAGCACGCCGATCACCACGAGCAGGCGGGCGAGGTCGTTCACATCCTCATCGAGGTAGGAGGTGGACATGCCAATTCGCACTGAGAGCGGCGAGTGCGAAGGGGTGTCGACCTTCTGCCAGGCAAAGCGGTAGTCACCCACCTGAACCAGTTCGATGGCGTGTGCTGCGTGGTCCGCGGGAGGAGGGCCCTGAACTTCGAGGACCTCCGCGGGGCAGCCTTCGCTCGACCAGAGTGTGGTGCCCGACGCGTCGAGCAGTTGGGTAAACCAGCCCCGCTGTTCATGGCCCACGGCCTTTCGACGAAGTTCTTCGATGACGGCCTGCGTGTCGGGATGGAGGTCCCGGATGGCCAGCACGATCTCGGCGACTTCGCCGGCGAGCACGGCATCCGCTTCGCGGAAGAGGGCTGCTCGTGAGCCCACGAGCACGGCGGCGAGGGTCGCGAGCGTGGCCAACAACACGACTGCCGTATTCCACAGCGTGAGCCTCAGTCGCAGTGTGGCCCAGTGGATAAAAGCACGTCGCAGCAGCCCTCGCGTGTGCGTGGGAGCAGGCGTGTCGTCAGGGTGCGTCGGCGGCGAGCGCATAACCGCGGCCTCGAATCGTACGGATCAGCGACTTTTCGCGGTTGTGGTCAAGCTTGCCGCGGATCCGAGTGATGTGGACCTCGATCACGTTGGTAGGTCCGTCCCAGCGAAACCCCCAAATGTGTTCGCACAGCATCGAGCGGGTCACGACCTGACCCTTATACCGCATCAGCATCTCAAGAATGCTGAACTCCGTGGGGGTGAGCTCAATTTGTCGTCCGTTGAGGCTCAGCCGCTTTGTTGCCAGGCTCAGGTGAAGCGGTCCGGCCACGAGTTCGAGGGTGGGCCGGTAGGCGGCCCGGCGATGCATGGCGTCGAGGCGGGCGAGGAGTTCGGAGGTGTCGAAGGGTTTGACGAGATAGTCGTCGGCCCCCTTCTCGAACGCGCGAAGTTTTTCAGGTGTGGCTCCCAGGGCCGTGAGGATGATCACGGGTGTGCGAACCCCCTGGTCGCGAGCTGCCCTGAGCACGTCGATGCCACTCGCTCCCGGGAGCATCACATCCAGCACGCCCACATCGCACCCCGCGAGTGCCTGGGCGTCGATCGCTTCCTGGCCATCATGGAAGCAGAGGCAGGTGTGACCGTTTTCGCGCAGGGCCGTGTCAACGGCCCGGCAGATCAAGGGATCGTCTTCAACGAGGCAGACGTGCATGGTCAGGAACTCTCGCGGGGCTGAACCCCACTAGTATCCCTCTCGCGAGGAGCGAGGGGTGAAACCTTGCGCCATCGAAAGCCAATTACTCCCACTCGATCGTGGCTGGTGGTTTCGATGAGATGTCGTACACGACCCGGTTGATCCCGCGGACTTCATTGATCACCCGGCTGGAGATCGACGCGAGCACTTCATACGGCAGGTGGCTCCAGTCGGCCGTCATGAAGTCTTCGGTTTCCACGGCACGGACGGCCAAAGCATCGTCGTAGGTGCGGCAGTCGCCCATCACGCCAACACTCTGCACCGGCAGCAGGACGGCGAATGCCTGCGACACTTTGCGGGAAAGCCCCGCTTTGTCGATTTCTTCGAGGACGATGGCGTCGGCTTCACGAATGGTTTCAAGTCGTGGTTTGGTGACCTCGCCGAGGCATCGCACCGCAAGCCCCGGCCCGGGGAATGGATGTCGCCACACGATCCGTTCGGGAAGGCCCAGCTGGAGGCCGAGTTGCCGCACCTCGTCTTTAAACAGGTCTCGCAACGGTTCGATCAACTGGAAATCAAGTTTTTCGGGGAGGCCGCCCACATTGTGGTGCAGCTTGATCGTTGCGGCGGGACCATCGGCGGAGGCACCGCTTTCAATCACATCAGGGTAGAGCGTGCCTTGGGCAAGGAAACGCACACCTTGAATCCGCGACGCCTCCTCAGTGAAGCAGTCCACGAACGCTTGGCCGATACGGCGGCGTTTTTCCTGAGGCTCGGTGACACCGGCGAGCATCTCCAGGAAACGGTCCTCCCCTTTGACCACGTGCAGGTCGGTGCGGAAGTGGTTCGTAAACTCCTCGATCACCGTGGCTGCTTCGTTTTTTCGCAGCAAACCATTGTCGACCAGGATGCAGGAGAGCTGGTCGCCGATGGCACGCGAAAGAAGGGCTGCCACGACCGCTGAGTCGACGCCGCCAGAGAGCCCGCAGATCACGCGGCCCGATCCCACCTGCTGCCGGATCTTTTCGATTGCGGCGGCAGCGAAGTCGTCGAGTCGCCAGCTTCCCGTGCACCCGCAGGCGTGCCTCAGGAAGTTCGAGAGCATCGTGCCACCATGGGCACTGTGCGTCACTTCTGGATGAAACTGCATCCCGTACACAGGGAGCGAGGTGTGTTTCACTGCCGCGAGCGGGCACGTTGTGGTTTTGGCCAGGGTGACGAAGTCGGCGGAGACTTCGGTGACCTGATCCCCATGGCTCATCCACACCTCAGAGTGTGCAGGTACCTGCGCGAAGAGTGGGTCGTCGGCGATCACGTCGAGCATGGCGCGACCGTACTCGCGGCTTGTGGCACTTCCCACTTCCCCACCGAGCGCGTTGCATGCGAGCTGCATGCCGTAGCAAATCCCGAGCACGGGAATGCCGCTTTGGAAAATTGCCGGATCGCACCGCGGGGCGGAATCGGCGTACACGCTCGCGGGGCCTCCAGAAAGAATCAACCCAGCGGGGGCCAGCTCTCGGATGCGTTCGATCGGCAGATCATGACGGACGATTTCACAGTAGACGTGCTGCTCGCGGACCCGGCGGGCGATCAGTTGGGCGTATTGCGATCCAAAGTCGAGGACCAGCACCTTCTGGGCGGTGATGGCGTCGGCACGGAGCGGATGGTCGGAAGAGTTCGTCACGGTCGTGTGGTTCGAAAGGAGGAGCAGTTTCGGGCGGAAAATCCCGAAGTATAGGCGTCGTGCCCAACCTTGGCGATTCCCACGCCGCACAGCCGGAAATGAAGCCTCCTCTTGCTATAGTGACGGCCCGGCCTGCCAATCCCGCCCCTCTCGCGACGAGTTTTTCATGCGTGTGCTCCTCACCAATGACGACGGCATCTATGCGCCAGGCCTTGCGGCCATGGAAAAACAGCTTCGCGGTCTTGGCGATCTCACCGTCGCAGCCCCATCGACGGAGCAGAGTGGTGTTGGGCATGCGATCACCTTTTTGACGCCCCTGACCGCCAAAGAGGTTTTTGATGGGGATCGCTCCCGCGGCTGGGCTGTCGACGGCAGCCCAGCAGACTCGGTGAAACTTGGCATCGCCGAGTTTTGTCCTGCGCGGCCATCGTTGGTGGTCAGCGGCATCAACGGCGGGCTCAATGCGGGCATCAACGTCCTCTACTCCGGGACCGTGGCGGCGGCGATTGAGGGGGCGTTCTTTGGGATCACGAGCATTGCGGTGTCGCTGGAGTGGAATGACCACTTCAACTTCACGCGGGCGGCGGAGATCGCCATCGATGTGATCTCCACCATCCTGGCGACCGAGCCGCCAGCCGGGAGTTTGTTTAATGTGAACATTCCCACGAAAGCACTCTCCGGCACGCCCGACGTGCGCGTGGTGCCGATGAGCATCGCTCGATACGGCGAAGCGTTTGAGCGACGGACGGATCCGCGTGGCCGCTCTTATTATTGGGCGACGAACGATCCTCCGCCCCCCCCGTCTCCCCACGAGTCTGACGTGACGGCTCTCGCCGATGGTGCGGTCACGGTCACGCCTTTGCACTTCGACTTAACGCAACGGGAGATGCTGACCGCACTCGGTGAGCAGGCGTGGAACCTGCGGCCTGGCAGGTGAGTCGCGATGGAGACGCTCAGGAACGCATAAGGAGCCGGGTGGCCAGCGCCCCGATCAGGGCGAGGGCTGCCACCATTGCGATCCACAACCCGAGCGGCTGACCGAGCCATTCGCGATTGAGCAGCGAGCCACGTACGTCGCGTTTTTCCGGTGACCGGTTTCGCCGCTCACTGCGGCTCGACGACGCACTCACTCGGCTCCTTGGCGAGGGGGACGCGCCAATCGCAATGTCGGAGGTGGTGATTCCCGACACCTCCGGGCTCGAGGTGTCGCCCACACCAATCCCAGAGGAGTCGCTTGAGCCCGCCTCTCCGTCGTGAGGCCACGCGTTCGTCCGGATCCCAGGGCGGGAAACGCTTGTCCGCCGTTCCGGACCCGCTCGCCGGACCGGGGGGCGTTTGACGCGGGCCTGTGGGACGTCCGACTGACGACGCTTGGGGAGAGGGTTATTCGCAAGCCAGGTGGCGAGCGCGTCGGCGACCTCGCCCGCGGTCTGCGGCCTTGCCTCCGGGTGCTTCTCCATCATCCGCAGGCAGGTTTCCACGATCTCTGGCGGGAGATTGGGCCGTTCTTCGAGCGGGTTGGGAGGGGCCTGCTCGCGATGGGCTCGAATCCGTTCGTTTGCTTTCCCGATGTGGAACGGGGGGCGGCCCACCAGCAGGTAGTAGAAGGTACAGCCGAGACTGTAGATGTCGGAGCGACGGTCTGCCTGATGGCTGTTACGGGATTGCTCGGGGGCGAGGTAGTCCGCGGTGCCGAGCACCCGCTCGCGGTGCCGTTGGGTCAGCGACGTGGTGTCGTCCTCTTCTGGGGGAAGGGCGAGGCCCAGGTCGAGGATCTTGAGCAGTCCGCGCTCGTCGAGGATCAGGTTGGCCGGCTTGATGTCGCGATGCACAAAGCCTTGTGAGTGGGCGTAGTCGAGACCGAGGGCCGCCTGACGGATGCAGTCGACGGCGTCGTGGACCCCGAGTTGCCCTTGCTGCTTGACCTTGGCGGAGAGGTCCGTCCCTTCCACGTACTCCAGCACCATAAAGTGGATGTTGCCGGCTTGGTCGAGGTCGTGGGCCCGAGCGATGTTCGGGTGATTGAGCCGGGCGGCTGCCATCGCCTCGCGTTGAAATCGCTCAAGGAAACTCGACTTCTCCACGCTCTTCTCGGGCAGCACCTTGATGGCAACCTTCTGCCCGAGAGTGGTGTGTTCCGCGAGGTACACGCTGCCCATCCCGCCGGCACCGAGCAGGCCCAGGAGCCGATACTTACCGAGGAAGAAGCCCTTGTACTTCCCTTTCCGGAGAAACCCGTACTGCCACGGAGTCACCCCCGCCTTCTCTACGAGTGCGTCGACGAGGTCTTTGGGGATCGGACCGGTGACGCTCGCCCACGGGGCGATGAGCGCTGCGAGCTTCTCTTCGGGCACCAGGTTGCTGGCCCGTACCGCGGCCAGAAACTCCGGCGTTTCGACAGAGCTCGGGGCCTTCCGCGGTGGAGGAGGCGGAGAATCGTCGATCCGCGTTTCCGGAGTCTGAGAGTCGTTCTCGGGATCAGCCATCGGAGAGATGCAAGGCGGGAGTGGGGCGGGATCTCACCGGTTTCATCCCTGTGAGCGACGCGGGTATGGTACCCGCTGATCCCCAGGAACGAAAAATGATGGAAGCGAGGCTCTACACGCGTCGTGGTTGCGGGCTGTGCGACGAAGCCGAGGAACTTTTGGCCGACCGGCTCCCGACGCTCGAACTCGTCGATGTCGATGCCGACCCCGTCTGGACGCGACTCTACGGGCTCCGCGTGCCGGTGCTCACGTTCGACGGGCGTGTGGTCTGCGAAGGACGCTTCAGCGAGGCCGCTGTGGCCGCCCTCTGGAACCACTGATCCACGGAAAGGCTGCGGGAGCACTGCCGGGCCGCGAGCCCTGCTTTGTGGCTGAAATCCAGCGGCATGCGTGGCGGCAGGGCGGGCGGTTCACTAGGCTTGTCGCTTGCCAACTGGAGGTTTTCCGTTTTCTTGCCGAAACCGGTGAAGACGGCCGACCTACCTGCCTCATTGAACTTGCAAGGATGACGCATGTCCTCGACTCCCAACCGCTACAGCTCCCGCATCACCCAGCCCCGCAGCCAGGGAGCCTCGCAGGCCATGCTCCTGGGCACGGGCCTCCAGCCGTCCGACCTCGACAAACCGCAGGTCGGCATCGCGAGCATGTGGTACGAGGGCAACACCTGCAACATGCACCTCAACACCCTGGCTGCCAAGGTGCGGGAAGGCGTGGTGGCGGCCGGGATGGTGGGGATGCGGTTCAACACGATCGGCGTGTCTGACGGGATCTCGATGGGCACCGAAGGCATGAGTTATTCGTTGCCGTCACGCGACCTGATCGCAGACTCAATTGAAACGGTGATGCAGGCGCAGTGGTACGACGGCCTCGTGGCCATCCCCGGCTGCGACAAGAACATGCCCGGCTGCCTGATTGCCATGGGGCGGCTCAACCGCCCTGCCCTGATGGTGTACGGCGGCACGATTCGGCCAGGCCACCTCGCAGACGGCACCACACTCGATATCGTCAGTGCCTTTCAGTGCTACGGCGAGTACGTCGCCGGCCGGATCGACGATGCTCGTCGCAGCGACATCGTGAGCCACTCCTGCCCCGGGGCTGGGGCGTGCGGAGGCATGTACACCGCCAACACGATGGCCTCGGCGATTGAGGCCATGGGGATGGCCCTACCGAACTCCGCGTCGATTCCAGCGGAGCATCCCGAGAAGCAGGACGAGTGCCTGCGGGCCGGCGAGGCCGTGAAACTGCTGCTGGAAAAAGACATCAAGCCGCGTGACATCATGACCCGTGAGGCGTTTGAGAATGCCATGGTGGTGGTGATGGCGGTGGGGGGATCCACCAATGCGGTGCTGCACTTGATCGCAATGGCTCGTGCGGTGGGCGTGTCCGTCACCCCCTCGGACTTTCAGCAGGTCTCGAAGCGCGTGCCCTACCTCGCTGATCTCAAGCCGTCGGGGCGATTTGTGCAGGAAGATCTGCACTCGATCGGCGGGACCAGTGGACTGATGAAGATGCTGCTCGATGCGGGCCTGCTCAACGGCGATTGCCTGACCGTGACCGGCAAGACTCTCGCGGAGAACCTGGCGAGCAGCAGTGGGCTCAAGGAAGGGCAGCAGATCGTGCGGCCGTTGTCGGATCCGATCAAGCCCACGGGTCACATCACGATCTTGCATGGCAACCTCGCCCCTGGGAGCGCGGTCGCGAAGATTACGGGCAAGGAAGGGTTGCGTTTCCGTGGCCCGGCGCGGGTCTTCGACAGTGAAGAGGCAATGCTCGCCGCACTTGAGCAGGGTGGCATTCAGCGAGGGGACGTCGTGATCATCCGTTACGAAGGGCCTAAGGGTGGGCCTGGTATGCCCGAGATGCTCACGCCGACCTCGGCTCTGGTGGGAGCCGGCCTGGGCAACGACGTGGCATTGATCACCGATGGTCGGTTCTCGGGCGGGTCGCACGGCTTCATCGTCGGGCACGTGGTGCCCGAGGCGCAGGAAGGTGGCCCGATCGCCTTGGTCCAGGATGGAGATGTCGTGGTCATCGATGCCGATGCCGACACGATCGACATGGAAGTGGCTGACGAGGAACTCGCCCGCCGAAAAGCAGCTTGGACCGCGCCGCCCCCGCGTGCGACGCGCGGCGTGCTGGCGAAGTATGTCCACTGCGTGGCACCTGCCTCGCAGGGCTGCGTGACCGACGAGTTTGCCTGAGAAAACCGCTGAAAAAGGCGTGCGGGGCGGGTTTTTTCCCCTTGAGTCCTCGGGGGGAAATCGCAACCATCCTGCCCGGCCCCAAGTGAGTTTTCTATGCGTCCGTTTTTGCTGCCCGTGGTGTTTTGGCTGGTGCTGTGCACGGCCGCGAGATCGCAGACACCACCGACGGCATCGCTTGACCCCTTCAAGCCGCTCCCGCCAGGGGCGGTTGTGGGAAATGACGGGCCCGTGCTCCCGGGTGGGCCAACAGCCCCTCCCAACACGGTCACGATTCCCCCGATCGACTCCGAAGTGATCTGGAATCGGCTCGTCGACGTGGTTGACGATTACTTCAAGGTCTCGCGTGAGCAAAGGGTGATTTTTGCCGCAGGGCTTCCGACTGAGGGTCTGATTGAGACCTATCCGCAGACCGGGGCCACGCTGCTTGAGCCTTGGCGGGGTGACTCCGTGGGCTTCCAGGAACGCCTGGAGTGCACGCTGCAGTCGATTCGTCGTCGTGGCGTGATCCGCATGCAGCCAGACCCCGCGGGTTGGCGCATCGAGGCTGTGGTCACCAAAGAACTCGAGAACCTTCCGCGGCCGATGCGGGCCACCACCGGCGGGGCGAGTTTTCGAAACGACGATTCGCTCTATCGCTATGGCACCCCGCTGCCGACGCTTGGGCAGCAGGTTGGCGACCAACCACGCCCGGTAGCGAGCCCCACGCGGAGTGCCGGCTGGATTCCGATGGGACGCGACCCACTGCTCGAGAAGCGGATTCTCGACAAACTGCTGGCCCGGCTGGGTGTGGCCGCCGTGCCTCCAGCGGTGCAGCAGCCCTACTACCAGCCACCAGCCGCTGCCGGCGCGGCATCGGTGTTGCCCGCTCCAGTGCAGCCCATTCCGGCGGAGCAGCTGCCGCCGGGGGCCGTGATTGTGCCGGGGCCACCGGTGCCCCTCGAGACACTTCCGCCGCCCCGTTGACGCGTGTGCGAAGTCGCGGTGCCGTGTGTCCGGTTCAGTCTGCCCCGAGCCGGTGCCGCAATCGCGAGAACTCTTTGGTGTATCGCGCGTGCGAGGTGTGCAGATGCTCGCCCTGCGAGATCACCTGCAGCTGGTCGTTCCGTTCCAAGCCGCTCGCCGCGAGGCTCGCTGCAAACGGGGAGCGGGACGGGGCGTAGACGATCAGGAGCTTGTGTTCGTCGAGTTGCACTTCCATCGGCAGGCTGGGGTGCATGATGGCGATGCCCGTGCAGCCGTCGTTGGTCAGGAGGTCCTCGAAATCCCACAGCATGCTTTCAAGCACAAGTCGCTCGACGGACTCGCGGACGTATTCCTGGCGATCGTGGCCTCGCTTGTCGTGGCTTGACTCGAGGACGACCTCGCACGTGTCCCCGAGTGGTTCGAGCAGGTTGATGAACGTCTCGAAAAGCCGTTCACGCGAGACCGCCGCAATGATCGCGGGCAGGCGGGCACGCGTCTGGGGGTCGGAGTAGGTATCGAAGCGATAGCCCTCGCGAGGAACCACCCCCGCGTGCCAGCCAGGCCGGACGGCCTCAGTCAGGGTGAAGGGGCCGTAGCTGCTCTTGGCGAGATGTGCCTCAAAGGCGGCTCGGTCGGGGTGGGCGAACGGGCTCTCGGAATCGGAGACCGCTGGCAGCACGCTGGGTAAGTCGTTGGTGGAAGGCATGAGTTCTGGCATCGCGCGGGCGAAAACTTGGGGCCGCGACCCACGCCGCAGCACGCTCAACCCTAGGACATGGTGTGCGCCTGTGTCGGATTGTTCGTTGCCCGAGCCATCGGATTGCGAAAATCCGCAGAATTTTCGCATAATCTCCGGCTTCCCCCGCTGACGGAGTTGCCATGGACGGAAAAATCATCACGACCGGAATCACCTTTGACGACGTTCTCCTCGTGCCTCGCTATTCGGAGGTCGTCCCCGCCGAGGCGGACGTGACCACCCGCTTCACGCGTGGCATCACGCTCAACATCCCGATTGTCAGTTCACCGATGGATACGGTGACGGAGAGCGCCATGGCGATCGCCCTCGCCCAGGAGGGCGGTTTGGGGGTGATTCACAAGAATTTGTCGATCGAATTGCAGGCCAATGAGGTCGACAAGGTCAAGCGAAGTGCCAACGGCATCATCGTGGACCCCGTCACCCTGCCCCCCACCGCGACGGTGGCCAAGGCTCGCGAGGTGATGGATCAATTCAACATTTCGGGGGTGCCAATCACCAACGAAGGCCGGCAGCTCGTCGGCATCATCACCAAGCGAGATCTCCGTTTTCTCGAGAGCGGGGAAACGCCGGTCGCGGAAATTATGACGTCTTCCGGGCTCGTGACGGCGACAGGCACTGTGTCGCTCGAGCAGGCTGAGAAGATTTTGATGGCGAATAAGGTCGAGAAACTTCTGCTGGTTGACGAAAAGAATCTGTTGACGGGCCTCATCACGATCAAAGACATCGACATGATGAAGCGGTTTCCGCGGGCCTGTAAGGACAGCATGGGCCGGCTACGGGTCGGCGCTGCGGTCGGGGTCTTCGATTACGAACGGGTGGAGAGCCTGATCGCAAAAGAAGTGGACGTGGTGGTGGTCGACAGCGCGCACGGCCACTCCTCAAACGTGATGACGACGGTTCGGGAGATCAAGCGACAGTGGGACATCCAGGTTGTCGCCGGGAATATCGCCACCCGCGAGGGCTGCCGCGGTCTGCTCGATGCAGGGGCCGACGGAGTCAAGGTGGGGATTGGTCCGGGGTCGATCTGCACCACGCGGGTGATCTCGGGAGTTGGGGTGCCGCAGATTTCCGCAGTCATCGACGCTGCGGCGGAGGCAGCTGGGAGTGGAGTGCCCGTGATCGCCGACGGCGGCATCCGGTATTCCGGCGACATGACGAAGGCGATCGCGGCGGGTGCCAGTGCCTGCATGATCGGCGGACTGTTGGCGGGCGTGGCGGAAGCACCGGGCGAGACGGTGCTCTACCAGGGCAGGACATTTAAGGCATACCGCGGGATGGGCTCTTTGGGAGCCATGGTCAAAGGCTCGAGCGAGCGCTACGGACAGCGTTCGAAACGGCAGGACAAGCTGGTGCCAGAGGGCGTGGAAGGCCGGGTGCCTTTCAAGGGGCCGCTGAGCACGTTTGTCTATCAGCTCGTGGGCGGCTTGCGAGCCGGCATGGGCTATTGCGGAACGAAAACGATCGAGGAGTTGAGACGCGACGGCCGATTCATTCAGGTATCCGCCGCGTCGGTCAGGGAGGGCCATCCACATGACATCGTTGTTACTCAAGAGGCGCCGAACTACACGGCGGAACACGCAGGCAGCGAATAGCTGGTGCCGGATACCGCTGCTCGCGGCGGTGGTGATCCTCGCCTCGTTCGGCGGCATGGCCCACGCCGCCTCGTGGCACGACCTCTTCGGCGGCGCATCAGCAGAGACTGCCGCGTCAACGCCGGACGTTGTGCAGCGGACCTCGGCACCTGTCGGCCAGCCTCGCTCGCTCGATGTGGCTGCTGTTCTCGAGGGGCAGCAGGAGACCGCGCGAGCGGGCTCTGCCTCGCAGGCTGACGCAACGACGCTCGCCGTGCGAGCATCCGCCTCGCGGGTGACTCCGGCAGCCGCGGAAGAGGTGCTCGCGACCCGGGACGATGCGGGGATGTGCGCGGCGGATGCCGAGGCATGCCGGCAGGCTCTGGAGCAGTTGCGGCTGGACCGGCTCTCCGAGATTGATCTCGATATCCGAGTCGATGGACTCGCGGGCAATGATTACCCATGCGAGTGTCGACTGGACGGCGAGGTCTTTGTGCCACGGCAGTTTGCGACCACGACCTTCACCTGGAAGGCCGCCGGCTACTGCCACAAGCCACTCTACTTCGAGCACTGGAACTTTGAGCGGTACGGACATTCGTACGGCTGGGCTGCCGACCCCTTCATCTCTGCGGCCCACTTCTTTGGCACCCTGCCGATCTTGCCCTACAAGATGGGCGTCGAGCTGCCTTGGGAATGTGTCTATCCGCTGGGGTACTACCGACCAGGCGACTGTGCTCCCTGGACGGTGCCCGCGTTCCCTATCAGCGTGCGGGGGATGGCGGTCGAGGCTGCGACCGTCACCGGCATCGTGTTCCTGCTGCCCTGATCGTGTGATCGTCGCAGCAGGAAGAACGCACGCGTGCGTTACTTCTTACGCACGATCGCGATGTAGGCGTAGCGTTTTGACACCGACTCAAACGTGACCTCGGCTCGCCCAGATGTGCCGAGCGTCGCGAGGGCGGTGTGCACGTCCGGTCGGTAGAAGACGTGGAAGAGGGCGAGCCATTTCTTCAGGCCCGCGGCAAACCATCCGGGAAGGTCGGCCTGGTCCCAGAAGTCGACAATCACCATCTGCCCGCCGGGCTTGAGGTTTGCCAGTGCCGCCTCGATAGCCCCCTCCCAGGCAGGCACCATCGAAAGGCAGTACGAGAAGAAGATCGTGTCGAAGCCTTCCTCGCGATCAAACATCGTGCGGGCGTCGAGTTGCTCTGCCAGGCCCTGCCGAAGCGTGATCTCCCCGACGCCAGCTTTGCGGATCGACGCGGCCGCCGTCTCCAGCATTTCGTGCGAGGCATCGAGCCCGTAGAGGTTCCCGCAGTGCGGGCGTTTGGCGAGCTTGATCAGGTTGCGGGCGGTGCCACAGCCCACCTCCAGCGTGGCGCTGCCATCGTCCGTGGCCACGCGTTCGAGCATCCGATCGCGGCCGAGGAGGTAGTACCGTCGTGTCACGTCGTAGATGTGACGTGTCATGCGGTACATGCGGTCCATTGCCCTCGCGGGATCGTCCTGCGATTCGGTGCGAGGTGAACTGGAAGCACCCTGCTGCATGGCTGAGGACGGCGCGGTGGCCGTGGTGTCGAAGGTGTCGGAGGCCCCGGACTCGCGCCCGCTCTGTCCTGTCACTGAGGCTGCCCGTTGGTTTTCTCGTAGATGTGGAACATGCCGTAGATCGCCGAGCGGTCCTTTTCGTGGAGCTGGCGGGCGCGTTCCTGTTCATACCGGAAGCAGGCCTTCGTCGCTGGCGAGAGTGCCTCCTCGACCGGTGAGAGCTCTCCCGCGGTGCGGAAGATCACCTTGGTATCAGACGCGCCCACGCGGGCGATCTCGCTCCAGAGGTCTTCGATGACGTTCGGGGGCATCCAGTCCTGGCTATCCAAAAGGATGAAGCCATTGAGGCTGCCAGGAGCGGCGGTCCGCAGGTAGTCGCCGAGGCTGGCGACGTGGGTTTCCACGCGATCAGCCATCTCGCGGATCGTCTCGTAGTTCTCCTCGCGGAGGTAGTCGGGGATGGCTTTGCGATTCTCATGATCGTAACGCCGGCCGAACGCCTGCCAGGTGAAGTAATTGTCGTCGAGGGGGAAGCCGCAGGCGAGCCGGCGGACCCGCTCCTTGTAGGTTTCGAAAAGCTTCAGGCCGCTCCCGCCCGACTCGGCGAGCATTGCCGCGTGCTGGCTCGGGGGAATCCCAAGGCTGTAGACCGCGACCGGCTGCTGGCCCATCCAGCGGATGAGTCGGTTTTCAAACAGCGAGGCGTAGGTCTCGTCGAAGATGCGGTGCTGATCCGCATGGGTCTTGGCCGTCAGCAGCCGCGCGGGGTCGCGACGAATTGTTCTCGCTATGCCGTGCACGACACGGAAGAACTGGCCGAGCTTCGCCTTTTCGTAGAGGCCCGTCTTGAAGTAGCCGATCCGCTTCGGACCGATCGTGTTGCCGGGCCAGTCGCTCGATTCCCAGAACCCGCGGGTTTGGTCATCGAGGTGGTCGCGAATGTAGGTGCGGTAGTTGGCGAGGTTGTCCTTGTGCTGCCCAAAGCCGAAGAAGTTGTAAAAGCTCTCGTAGTTCGGCAGATGCTTGATCGCGGCCAGTTTGAGCCGCGTCAGCGCCATGTGGTTGGCGTTCAGGTCAACGGCCACGATCCGCTTGGGACGGTGCACGAGGTAGTTGAGGACATTGCAGCCGCCACTAGAAATCGTCAGCAGCTGTGACTCTGGGCCGATGCCCAAGGCTTCGGCGTCGACCCGAGGGTCTTCCCAGATTTGGTTGTAGACAAAGCCTCGGAACCAAAGCGTGAACATCCGCTCGAGCATGCCTCGGCGGCTGGCGAGGCGGTGGTGATGAACCGCCTTACGGAGATGGTTGCGAGTGCTGGGTCGAGCGGCGGTCGATGCTGGCATGGAACGACATGATTTCCTGGTGCGAAACCCCACGAACCTTCAAGCATAACCAGCGATGAACCGCGGCGTGAGGGCCAGCCGTCTGAATCGTGGATTCTCCCCTTCACCGGTGCCCCTGGGGCGTGGGGCGACGGTGAACTTCCCCCTGCCTCCCTGGGGAGGCCCCGGGGACGCTGGCTCGCGAGGAGTTACTGGAGCGAGGCGCCCGCTGCCGGCGGTGCCTCAAGGATGTCAGGAGGGGGCGTGCGTCGATCGATCTCCGCAGTGACGTTGGCGGTCATCTGGCGGAGTTCTTGTCCGAGGCGGATGATCGCATCCTCGGTCTCACGCAGTTCCGCGTCGATCGCGTCGTGCCTGGACTGCACGGAGGACTCGATCCGCTCGGCGGCCTCGAGATCCTGCGCCCAGCCAGCCTGGTCCTCATTGAGGTCGCTGGTCTTCTGGTCCAGGAGCGCCAGCTGATTTACGGCATTCTGGTAGGCGTTTTGCAGGGCCTGCGTGCGTGCCAGGGAGTTGTCGAGGGTCCGCTCGAGATCCTGGCGAATCCGGTAGAGGCCAAGGGTTTGAAGGTTGTCGAAGACCGTGGTCGGCTGCTCATTGCCAACCCGCGCCGTGATCCCGTCAGAGCCGAGGAGTTCCGTCTCGCCGTCGGTCAAAGGACGACGGAAGAAGCGACGGAGGATTTCCGTCGTCCCGCCGCCGGCCATCTGCTCCGCGAAGGACAGTTCGAGAACAGCCGTGGAGCCAGCCTCAAACACGATCGGTTCGTCGTTGGGAGCACCTTCGTGCGTGTAGGCTTCGCCGAATCGCACTTCAGCCCAGTAGAGTCCTGGCGGGACGACCCAACGGTAGTCTGCGGAAGGCGCATCGGCCAGGAGTTGCGGGAGCTGGTCGGCAGGAAACGCTGGGATGACCTCGCCCGCCTGGAACTCGGTCACAGTGCCGTCGGGCCAGGTAAACGAGGTTGCGTCGCCGAAGGTCACTTCCGCCCAGCCGACGCCCGGAGGGGGCTCGGGGGTAGTCGCAAGAGCCTCAAACACCTGCCCTGCTTCGAGGACGTCAGCGGGAATCAGCTGCGAGCCATCCTCCAGGGTCAGTGCCTTAAGGTCGGTCTCCATCTGCTCAAGGCCGGCGATCCCTGCAGGAGCTTCCTCAGGGCCGAGGGCTTGTGAGGAAGGCCAGGTGGGTGCGTCAGAGGTTTCGTCGGTGCGCTGGAAGGCCATCCAGCGGTCGACGGGAAGGCTCTCCAGCACGAGCACGTCGTCGTGGGGCGTGGACCAGCGGAGTGTGTCGGTCTCATCGGGGGGCAGCAGCGGCGCGATTTCCAAAGCACTGCCGTCGACCGCGATCACCTGGAAGGCCCCGACATACGTGCCCTGATTGCCTTCGTCGAACACGTACACCGGAGCCCCTTCGTTGATCGCAGGGTTTTCCGAGGTCGTGATTTCCAGGCTGCCGGATTGGCCATTTTCAGGGGCCGTGAACCGGGCGTGTCGCCACCAGATGCCTCGCCAGGAGTTCACCCGATCGCGCTGGCGGGTCCACCGCTCGCGGAGTTCGGCAAGGTCGTCGACGGAGCAGTTTTGCATGCTCTCGAGGTCGCAGGGACCGACCGGTGTGGTGGACCCGTCGTCGTTGAGGATCAGCCCGTCCCGGGCGCGGGCGACATCGGCCCGCAGCGAGTTGACGCGTTCACGCCACTGTCGCTCCCGCTCGCCCACCATGCTCACCAGCACGAGGTAGCCCAGCGACGAGAGGATCACGAGGACGGCAGCGGTGATCGTACCGGCATTCCACCCTCGAGCTCCAACGCCGACGAACACCAGCGCTGCAAGGAAAAGGATGCCGATGATCGCGAGGATGACGTAGGTCATGGGGGTTCCCTTGACACGTGGACGACTCTGCGGCCCTGCCGCCGCCGACAGGTACGGCTTGGGAGTATAGCCATGCCCCCCCTGTTCCCTGGGAGGCCGCTTTTCTCGGTTTTTTGCAGGTCACCCCATTTTTTCCTCTCGCCGCGGCGAGCAGATGTCGCCGGATGGCGACGAAGGTGTCGCCCGGTGTCGCCCGCAGGCAACACGCCCCAGGAAACTTTTCCGATCAGGCAAGGTTTTTTAGCGGGAAACTCTGCGGGTTGCGTTGACCTGGGGGATTTGGCACGGCGCGTGCATGCAGAAATTCCGGCCCCGCGAGCGTCCGCCCGTGGGCCTCCGAGTGTTTCCCTGGAGCTTCTGCGGATATGCCCGTCACCACCCCTGCCCCGTCACGTTCCACCCCCGCTCAGCCCCGCCGCAGTCGGCAGGCAGACGCGATCGGCGTTACGGAAGACCCCGTTCGTCTCTATCTCAGTCAGATGGGAGGCATCCCTCTGCTGACGCGGGAGACGGAAGTGGCGAATGCAAAAGAGATCGAACGCTGGCGGCGAGATTTTCGCAACACGCTCTTGGCGAACGATTATGTCCGCGGTGGAGCCATTCGGCTCTTGGAGCGTGTGCACGAGGGGACGCTGCGGCTCGATCGCACGATTGAAGTGGCGGTCACCGACACGAAAGAAAAGAAGCGGATTCTTGAGAGGCTCGGGCCCAACCTCGCCACGCTCCACCGGCTGGAAGCGGAAAATGTCGATCTGTTCCGCTTGGCGACCTCGCGCACTGCGGGGATGACGGTTCGCCGCAAAGCGTGGCGACGGCTCGTTCGCCAGCGGAATAAGGCCGTTCGGCTCGTGGAGGAGCTGCACCTGCGGATCCAGCGGCTTTACCCGCTGCTTGAGCAACTGCGGCACATCGGCTCGCATCTGGGCGTGACCGGTGACGACGCCGACGGGGCGGCCAGCTTCTCGGTGGAGCAGCGTCGGATGTTGTGGAGGACCCGCGAGACGCGGCCCACCCTCGCCCGTCG
>JAPOIM010000179.1 GCA_029978905.1 Planctomycetota bacterium | reverse complement strand
CTCATATAACCTCCAATTTTTTTAATATACAAAATTTATTTATTAATGTCAAGTCTTTTTTTGAGGCGTGAGTTGGACTCGCACCAACACAAATGAGTTTTGCAAACTCACGCATTACTTTTCTGCCATCACGCCGTTTAATTTTCAATAACCGCTATAATATCTCGTTCCGCAACAAAGAAGTAATCCTCTCCTTCGTGTTGAACTTCCATAGCACTGAACTTAGTATAGATAATGGTATCTCCTTCTTTAATTGGAATCTCCATATAATCACCTGTGTTCATATTTCTTGAACCTTGTCCAACTGATATCACGATACCTTGTGCAGTTTGTGCTTGTTCAGCTGCAGTATCGGGTAATATAATACCACTTGCAGTTTGTTCTTGTCGTTCTGGTTTTTTAACCACAACTCTTGCGTCAAAAGGTTTTAACATTTGTTTCTCCTATTATTATTGTTGTACTGGTGGAAGGACTCGAACCTACAACCAAGGGCTTAAAAGGCCCCTGCTCTACCATTGAGCTACACCAGCTCTTGTGACCCTACGGGGATTCGAACCCCGATTGCCGCCGTGAAAGGGCGAAGTCCTAACCATTAGACGATAGGGCCAATCCATTATCTACTTAAATATACTAAGTAAGCAACACCTACGAAAGTAAGTAAGCCAATTACGAGTGTAAAGTCCATAATATAACCTCCATTTTGTTAAAATTTGTGGAGCTGACAGGAATCGAACCTGCTGCCTCCGCAGTGCAAGTGCGGCGCTCTCCCAAATGAGCTACAACCCCGAGCTTGTGGTAGGACTCGAACCTACGACTGCTTCATTACAAATGAAGAACTCTACCAACTGAGTTACACAAG
>JAPOIM010000178.1:320-869 GCA_029978905.1 Planctomycetota bacterium | reverse complement strand
AGTTCGGTCCCTATCCGTCGCGGGCGCAGGAAATTTGAGAGGAGCTGTCCTTAGTACGAGAGGACCGGGATGGACGCACCGCTGGTGTACCAGTTGTTCTGCCAAGGGCATCGCTGGGTAGCTATGTGCGGACGGGATAAGTGCTGAAAGCATCTAAGCATGAAGCCCCCCTCAAGATGAGATTTCCCATTCCGCAAGGAAGTAAGATCCCTGAAAGATGATCAGGTTGATAGGTCTGAGGTGGAAGTGTGGCGACACATGGAGCTGACAGATACTAATCGATCGAGGACTTAACCACACTTTTGAATTAGTGCTTACGCGTTATCTAGTTTTGAGAGAACACTCTCAAATTGTTTGGTGGCGATAGCGAAGAGGTCACACCCGTTCCCATACCGAACACGGTAGTTAAGCTCTTCAGCGCCGATGGTAGTCGGGGGCTTCCCCCTGTGAGAGTAGGACGCCGCCAAGCAGTTTTTGTTTTATTTTCTACCATGTTTGTATATGAAGCCTATATCATTCCGCAGTAGCTCAGTGGTAGAGCTATCGGCT
>JAPOIM010000178.1:0-310 GCA_029978905.1 Planctomycetota bacterium | reverse complement strand
ATAATCATCACTTGCATGCTGCGTCAACAGCTCATACCACCACTCCGTCTCGTATCTCGCAATCATTCCTATATTGTATAAAACCAGATAATGAATTGCCATTTCCGGAAGGTGTAAAAATTGATCACGCTGGTTTGGAATATAATATTGCTCTTTTTCTATATCAAATAAGATACTGGTCGATGTCCATGGGTTTTTGTCTTTTAAGGGAATGTGAAATAGCAAATTGTCTTGTTCTTTCTTAAGAAATTCCCACTGTAAATGATATGACACATACTCTGCAAATCGAGAGTCAGACATGTTATAGCTG
>JAPOIM010000177.1 GCA_029978905.1 Planctomycetota bacterium | reverse complement strand
ACAGTCCAACGCGCTCGTCGGCTGCGAGCACGAGAAGCTCTGGCACGTCGGCCGGCGGCGGTTCGGCTCCGGCTTCACCGTGGCCAAGATGTTCTGGTGGTACAACATGCACGCGGCCGTCGATCAGGCGGTCACGCCGCGGCCGATCTATCCTGCCGACGGCCGCAAGATCCCGAGCCTCTACACCGATCCGCCGGCGCTCAAGGGTGAATTGCAGGGGCAGCTGGGACGGTTTCCGCTCTTCAACTTCTGGGGTCCCACTGCCGACATTCGCTCATCACGCTGGATCGCCGCGGCCACTCGCCGCGTGATGGAAACGCACCGGCCGACTGTCACGCTCTGCTACCTCCCGCACCTCGACTACGACCTGCAACGGTTCGGGCCCCACTCCCCCGAGGCCGTGCGGGCCTGCGGCGAGATCGACGCGGTGGCGGGTGAACTGGCCGAGTGGGCGGCTGGCTCGGGCCGCACCGTGGCCGTCGTCAGCGAATACGGCATCACGCCCGTTTCCGCCGGCGTCGACATCAATCGTGTGCTGCGACGGGCCGGCCTCCTGCGGGTGCAGGAGGTCGATCTCGGCTGGGAACTGCTCGATGCCGGCGCGAGCGCGGCCTTCGCCGTGGCCGATCACCAACTGGCCCATGTCTACGTGAAGCAGCCCGAGCGGATCGCGGAGGTGCGGGCGTTGCTCGAGGCGACCCCCGGCATCGCCGAGGGACTCGACCGCGAGGCGCAGGCGGCCCACGGCCTCGACCATCCGCGGTCGGGTGACCTGGTCGCCGTCGCCGCGGCCGACCGCTGGTTCACCTACTACTACTGGCTCGACGACGCCACGATGCCCGACTTCGCCCGCACCGTCGATATCCACCGGA
>JAPOIM010000176.1 GCA_029978905.1 Planctomycetota bacterium | reverse complement strand
TCCGCCTTGCGGCCGCGCTCCAGGCCGCCTTCAAGAAGCGGATCGAGCGATACCTCGCCGACCCAAGCCAACTAAAGATCGACTTCGGGGATTCGCCCGACGTGGCGGACGCCGCCGAGGGCATCGCCGACGCGGCCTACGAGAACATCGAGGGCTACAGACGTCGCCAGCAGCAGCCGCAGAAGACGCGGAACGAGCAGCTTCCGGCGCACCTGCCGCGGATTGAGCTGAAGCTGCCGGTGCCCGAAGACCAGAAGACGTGCCCAGAGCACGGCGAGCGGGAGGTGATCGGCTACGACTGGCAGGAGACGCTTCATGTCGTGCCGCCCAAGCTCGTCGTCCGCCGCACGGGCATTCCCAAGCTCGCCTGCCGGAAGCACGAGGAGTGCGGCGTGAGAGAGGCCCCGCGGCCCGTGGGCCTGGTCGAGGGCAACCGCTACGGCACGAGCGTGGCCGCCCAGATCCTCGTCCACAAGTACGGCTTTCACCTGCCGGTGTATCGCCAGCAGGATCTTTTCGCTTCCTGTGGCTGGACGCCCGCCCGCAGCACGCTTCAGAACATCCTCCGAGCGACGGCCGAATGCCTTCGGCCGCTGGTCGCGCACCTCCGGGAGGTGGTGCGTGCCGGCCCCGTCATCGGCACCGACGACACAACGCTGACGCTCGTGACACCGAAAGATCTGCCGCCCCCAGACCCATCCGACCCCAAGTCCGCCCGAGTTCGCGAGGTGATCGCTGCTGCGCACGCAGCAGGCAAGAAGAGCATCACCGGGCGCATGTGGGCATACCGGAGCATCACGGCGCCGATCGACGTCTTCGACTTCACCGTCAGCCGCCATCGCGACGGTCCGGAGCTGTTCCTCGACGGCTTCACCGGCACGCTAGTGGCCGACTGCTACTCCGGCTATGACGCGGTGCAGACCAAGAGTGAC
>JAPOIM010000175.1 GCA_029978905.1 Planctomycetota bacterium | reverse complement strand
TAGCCGCGATGAAAAAAAGCAGGACGATATGCGCAAGAAGTACGAGAACGACAAGCTCAAGTTCTACATCGGCGAACTTTGCACCAAGACGATCTGGGGCATGGATTTGCGGCCACGGATGTACGCCATCAGCCGGGGGCAGCGCGCTGTCACGGAGGCCGATCCGTTGGCGGAATACGTGCCGACGTCGCACGTGGGCGTGGAGATCGGTCACCCGGTCGGGCTGCACTACCACTACGGCACGCTTGGCCAACTGCAGCACGGCGACAATTACGCCGCGGCCTATCTGCGATCGCTTGGCCAAGCGCAGGCCCCCGCGCGACCGCTGAAGCGTTGGCCGTACAAAAAGGGGAGCGAGGTCAACCTGTTCATCCTCGCCGGGCATCGCAACATGGAGGGCGAACGGGCATTCGTGCAGGACGCGGCCAAGCTTGGCCAAGCCGATCTGCTGAAGGACAACCCGGGCATCGCGTTCAAGTACAACCTCGGTGGCGGCTACCGCAAATCCGACGGCTGGGAGCCGCTTGGCCAAGTGGTGTATTACGACACATTCGGGCCGGAGCTGAGTTTCGCCGGTGCATTACAGGCCAAGCGTTTGGGCAATGTGGCCATTGCCAAGTTCACCCACAGCGGTTCGCAGATCATCGACTGGACGCCGGAAGGCAGCATGGCCCGGTCGCGTCATATCTACCCTGAGTTCGTGAAATTCATTCAGCAATCGATTCGCGAGTTGGAGGCCAAGGGGCACAAGGTGCGCCTGGCAGGAATCGTTTATCATCTCGGCGAAAATGACATGTCGTTTTATCCCTACCGAAAAGAGGCCGCCGGGCGATTGCAGACGACCATCGGGCAGAGCCGAAAGGACCTAGGCCAGCCGGAGCTGAAATGGTTCGTCAGCCAGCAGCCACCGACGGATGAGAAGGGCGTCAACCGGATCGACG
>JAPOIM010000174.1:471-1184 GCA_029978905.1 Planctomycetota bacterium | reverse complement strand
TGAGCTCGGGCGTCCTCCCGTCTCCGGTGGTGATGGTGTCCTTGAAGGTGCCTCCGCCGGGCACCATCGGCAGGACGTGCTCCTGGTGCGGGAACATGACGTCCAGCAGGTACGGCCCGTCGTGGTCCAGCATGCGCTGGATCGCGGGCTTCAGGTCCTCCTTGCGCACGACTCTTTCGGCGGGCACGCGGAAGCCCTCGCAGATCTTCACGAAATCGGGGAAGATGTCCGCCTCGTCCTTGGTCTCGTGGTACTCGACGTCCGGCGAGCCGAGGTAAGTGTGCCCGCGGTTGGCGCCGTAGAAGCGATCCTCCCACTGCACCACCATCCCGAGGTGCTGGTTGTTCAGGATGAACATCTTCACCGGGAGGTTCTCCGCGTGAAGCGTCGCGAGCTCCTGGATGTTCATCACGAACGACCCGTCGCCGTCGATGTCGATCACAGTCGCGTCCGGCCGCGCCGCGCACGCGCCGATCGCCGCCGGTAAGCCGAACCCCATCGACCCCAAACCGCCCGACGTGAGCCAGTTCCTCGGCTCGTCAAACTTGTAGTGCTGCGCCGCCCACATCTGATGCTGCCCGACGCCGGTGGAGATGACAGCCTTGCCTTCGGTCATCTTGCACAGGAGCTCCACGGCGTGCTGCGGGACGATGTAGTCGTCCGTCTCGGTGTACGCGAACGGGAACTTGGCCCGTTGCTTCGCGATGTCCGCC
>JAPOIM010000174.1:0-461 GCA_029978905.1 Planctomycetota bacterium | reverse complement strand
CGGAAAAGTCCAGCTCGGGCTTGTCCGCTCGGATGATCGAGTTGAGAGTTCGAAGCGCGGGCTTGATGTTGGAGAACACCGGGCAGTGCGCCTCCTTGTTCTTACCAATCTCCGCCGGGTCGATGTCGATGTGCACGATGGACGCGCGGGCGGCGAACGCCTCGAGCTTCCCGGTGACGCGATCGTCGAAGCGAACTCCAAACGCGAGGAGCAGATCCGCCGAGTCGACGGCGTAGTTGGCGTACACGGCTCCGTGCATTCCGAGCATGTCGAGGCAGAGCTCGTCGGAGGCGGGGTAGCACCCCAAACCCATGAGGGTGTTGGTGATGGGGATGCCGGTGGACTCGATGAACTCCTTCAGCTCGGGCGCGGCGTCCAGGCAGCCGCCGCCCGCGTACACCACCGGTCGCTTGGCGTCTTTGATCATGTCCAGCACGCGCTCCATCTGGGGATGCGACGGG
>JAPOIM010000173.1 GCA_029978905.1 Planctomycetota bacterium | reverse complement strand
GCATGCCCCGTCGCTGGGTCTCAGAAAACACCGCGTTTCGCATCACCGACGCCACATCGATCGTAGGGAGGCGACACAGCCTGATCGAGTATCTCGAATCAGCGACCCTCTCGGCGGTGATCGCCAGCGGCGTGGCGACTGGACTATAGCCGGCCGCGGCATCACGCCGCCCGTCGCGTCGCGATCGCCTCGCGGTGCCGCCTCTTCGCCTCGACCATGCGACGCGCGACAGCCGGCATGGTGACGGTCGCCCGCCACCCAAGCTCCGCAGCGGCCTTGGCGGGATCGGCCCGGCCGCAGGCAATCTCTGTCGGTCGCCGCAGGGCAGGGTCGTGCGTGACATGGCAGCGCCAGTCGAGCCCCACGGCTGCAAATGCCGCCTCGACGAATGCTTCGAGCGTAAACGTCTCACCGGTGGCGATCACGTAGTCCGCAGGCGTGTCCGCCGCGAGCATGCCGTGCATGGCCACCACATACTCCGGCGCCCAGCCCCAATCGCGCGCGATGGAGAGATCACCGAGGGTGAGCGTGTGCTGCTGACCTGCCGCGATCCGGCACGCGGCGGCCACCACTTTTTGTGTGACGAACCGCTCCGGACGCAACGGACTTTCGTGATTGAAGAGGATGCCGGTGGCTGCATGGATTCCGTACGCGTCGCGATACTGCGCGACCTGCCAGAAGCTCGTGGCCTTGGCGATCGCGTACGGACTGCAGGGCCTGAGGATCGTCTCTTCGTTGGCGGGCTCGCCGCGGGTGTTACCAAACATCTCCGAACTGCCGGCGTTGTAGAGACGGATCGGCCGGTCAAGCATGCGAATCGTCTCAAGGAGATTCACCGTGCCCACGATGATGCTTTCGAACGTCTCCACCGGTTGCTCAAACGACAGCCCCACTGACGTCTGGCCCG
This sequence comes from Planctomycetota bacterium, assembly GCA_029978905.1. Taxonomy (GTDB): domain Bacteria; phylum Planctomycetota; class Planctomycetia; order Pirellulales; family UBA1268; genus M30B53. Next base: position 406 of record JAPOIM010000173.1, on the reverse strand, counting down.
CAAGGTTGTAGATCTCGTGTGGCTCGACCCGACTGACCACCTGCATCGTCGAACGAAAATCGACGAGCGACATCGAGACGACATCCACTCGCTCGCGGATCCCGAGCGTCGTCAGCCCCTCAAACCGACTCGCAGCCGCATCCCGGCTCGTTCCCACCACGCGGTATCCAAGGCCAAGCAGGTGCTCCGCAAGGTAACTCCCATCCTGACCAGCGATGCCGACAATCAATGCAGTCCTTCGCGTTGTCTCTGCACTCATCGCTCGCCACCTTCCACCGCGACTTGTTTGGGGGCGGGAAGGTACCAGACCTCGTGCCCCAGCCAAACGGCAGAAACCGCCCGGCCGCAGGCCGCCGCTCCTGCGGCGGACAGGCCGTCTGCAACCACTCGGCGAGGGATGAGCGAC
>JAPOIM010000172.1 GCA_029978905.1 Planctomycetota bacterium | reverse complement strand
CGATCACCTTCCGCTCACCGTGGGTCGGGCAGGTCTTCTTGTCTTCGGGAACGTCGACCACTACCTCGTATCGCGGGAGATGTTCAGGCAACTGCTCGTTGCGGATCTTCCGAGGCCTCTTCTGACTGCGGGCGGGAGTTTCTTCCTGCTCGTCTGTCGCATCGGCGATGCCTTCGACAAAGCTCCTCGCGTCGGCGGTATCGCCGAAGTCGAGAAGGAACTGATTGGGATCGTCGAGATACCGCTCCTGCCTCTTGCGGAATGCCAGTTGCAAGGCGGCATCGCGTTCCGCCAAGGCCTTGGCAAGCTCACGCTTCTGCTCTTCAACACGATCTTCGAGCTGCTCGATCACGCCGTCCTTCGTGGCGAGGGCACGAGCGTTATCCGCCAGCATCGCGTGGCAGGCTGCGAGGTCGTCAGGGAAGGCTGCTGCGGGCTTCATGCCCGCAACATACCGACGATGTCCTTATCGCGCAAGTGCCGAAAACGCGGCAAAAACGCAACCTCACGAGGAAAGCCTATACCGCTTGCGTCGCTTCGTGTTCTCGAGTGTCACGCCGCCGAGGATCATGGCCAACTGTGTCGAGTCGATGCGAACGCGGGCCTCGCCGTCCGGAGCAGGCACGGTCTCGAACGTGCCCTGCTCAAGCCGCTTGTACCAGAGCACGAATCCGTCGCCATCCCACCACAACGCCTTGATTCGATCACGTCGCTTGTTGACAAACAGGAACAGGCTGCCGTCGGTTGGATCGCTGTCGAACGTTCCCCGTACCAGGCCAGTGAGGCCGTCGAAGCTCTTCCGCATATCGGTCGGCGAGGTGCGCAGGAAAATCGTTGGTGGCGGGGCGATGCTCAGCATGCTCCGGCCTCCGCAACGAGCGTGGAGAGGGCTGTCTGCAGGAGGTCTGGGCGATCAGTTGGCAGCTCGATGGTGATGCCCCGCGGCAACCGAACCACGACGGCCCCGGCCTCATCTGCGAGTGGGCGAGACACGACCTCAACCGCCGTGAACGCCGCGCTGGCGACTTGACTGACACCTGGCTCGCTTGCTCCGCCGACCGCCCGACTCCAGTACGCGAATGCTGCCGTTGAGACGTCCTCGGCAAGGCAGAACTGCCGCACCGACAACTCGCTCGCCTCGAACCGCCGCAATCGCCTCAACCACTCCTGCCTCTTCGCCAAATCCGGTCGCCGTGCCATGCCCGCGTCTCCTGAACCAAGTTGAACAATGCCAACCTGTCAGGCTACGAGGCTCGTCAAGAATGGTTGTGGTGCGCGCTCACACCGTGCTGACTGACATCGACGGATCTCGTGTCGTGGATGTCGCTCCGGATCGCACGGAAGTCGCTCCAGAACGCGTC
>JAPOIM010000171.1 GCA_029978905.1 Planctomycetota bacterium | reverse complement strand
GGAGACAAAGTCGCGGCGGCCGACAAAGAACAACCGCACCCGCACGCACCAGCGAATCTTGACGATGATGCCCTCGTAGGTCATCGGGCTCGCAGGCAGACGAAACGAAAACTCCCCCTGACGCTGCGCGGGGGGGAGCGCCGCCGCATCGGTGACCCGTTCAAAGAAGCAGACGCCGAGGTCTTCCTCTCCTTTGCCTTCGGTGTACCAGAGGGCCGACCGCTCGATCACCCGCACGACCGCATCGCCGGTGCCAGCGACCTGATACCGCACCTTCACGGTCTCTTCAGGATCGTAGCGACGGGAGGGACGATCGAAGTCAACGATCACCCGAGGCTCCATCCGCTCCTGACTGCTGGCCGCATTCATCGCCGGCTACCCACGCTGGCGAGACTCGCAGGAGGCGTGCTCAAAAGCGCGGGCCCCGTCCGCTGCGGCAGGACAACGATCGGATAGTGCCGAGTGAAGCCCGGCCACTTCGCCGGCTCCACCCGAACGGCAATCCGCCAGGTGACGGAATTGTGTAGCGAAGCAAACGAGTGCATCGCGTTGGCGGGGACTTCGAACGAAGCCCGCTCCTCAAACCGTCGACCGGGGGCAATCGACACGGCCCGCCAGTCGGCGATTGGCTCTTCTTGAATGACGCGTCGCTCGGTGCGGGTGTCGGTGCCCTGACGGAAGGTCGCCAACTCCTCGAGCTCGAGCGTGAGCGTGATCCTCCGAAAGAGACCCACGCCCCCCTGCCCCAGGTAGACGTCGCAGCGGTCGCCCGGACGCAGGGGATGATCGCCGATCTCAATCTGTGTGGGGCCGGCCACATTTTGCAGCACAAGCGCACGCACAAAGATCACCACGCCCGCCACGCCGATCGCCACAAACGGCACGAGGAGCGCGAGCAGGAGCCAGTCGGTCTGCCCGCCGACGAAGTCGACGCCTGCCGTGACCGCCAGCAGAATCACGACCGCGTTCCAGAGCACCGCAAACAGTCCGAACCCAAACACCGACCAGCTCTCCGGGCTTTCCAGTGGAAGACGGTAGCGGAGAATCGTGCCGGGGGAGTTGTTGAAGTTTTCCCAGGGTGGCACCGAAGGGAACGGGTCGATCTCGTGGGCGCGGCCCGAGGGCTGGAACATCTCTGGGAACCGACGCAGGGCTGCCATTCCCTCTTCGGATCGACCCCAGCCATGGATCACGCGAGCAAGACCGCTGCCGCCGATCGACACAAGCGCTCCTGGCAAGAGGAGCGTCAGGAGCCACATCCACAGGCCGATTCCAGCGAATCCGCCGGGAGCTTCCCACACGCGGCGGCCGAGCATCGCGGTAAACACCACGCCGGCCGCGAGCAAGGCTGCGTAGAAGCAAGCCTCACCAGCTCGCCCCCAGACCTGTGAGCCCGTACGGCGACTGCCCCGTTTTTTCTCGAAGAACCGCGGTAGGCGAATCGTGACCATGCCGTGCTCAGCTGTGAATACGCGTATCCTCGCATGCACGCCTGCAATCGCCAAGTCTTCGCCAGAGACGGTGGATGTTAGCCGAGCGATTCGAGCGTGGCGTGGGACAGGATGAAGGTGCGTCGACCGGCGGT
>JAPOIM010000170.1 GCA_029978905.1 Planctomycetota bacterium | reverse complement strand
CATTGGCCGTATCTGCCGACGCTCCCGTGAAATCGCCGGTCGCTGCATCGATCTCGAGGATCGGGCTCGCCAGGATCTCACCGCCGTCGAGATCGAGACCATGCGCCGCAAGCATCTTGCCCATGTCGGCCGCGAGGTCGGCCATCTGGGGAAAGCCTTCCTTAATGACCCGCGGGTTGTAGCGGCTGCCCGCACGGAAGGCGATGTTGGCGAGATTGCACCACCCGGTGGAGTCGTTGCCCACCGCAACATCGGCATTCAGCTGCGAGGCATCGCGCGATCGCACAGCATCGATGAAGTTCTTCTGGTGCACGTGATCGCCATTGTTGCCAGCAAAGCGACGAATCTCCTTCCCATCGGCGTCGTAGGCCACACCGCGTCCACGCTGCCCTTCATATCGCCCCCCTTCGCAGGAAGCGATGTAGCCGCTGCCCGGACCGGGATGCGCGGGGCTCTTCTTGCCGTCGGGTGCATCGGTGATGTTGGCCAGATGGATACTCACGGGAATGGTGCCTGTGTCGAAATGCACCATGTGCACGTTGGGGGTTTCACCGGCGTCATTCCAGGCCACGCGGCCACCGATCCCCTGGATCCGCTGCGGGAGCGATACGCTGTCCTGGAAGACCACGTTGCGAACGTCGTCGAGCACGTGCACGCCCCAGTTGCCCATCTCACCGGAGCCGGTGTTCCAATCCCAATGCCAGTCGTAGTGCAGGGCATCGCGGTAGATCGGTTGATCCTGCGCAGGCCCAAGCCACACGTCGTAGGCCACGTCTTTCGCGATCTCCAGCGGCGTCTCCCGCTTGCCGATCGAGCCACGCACACCGAAGCGGTTCACCCGCGCCGAGAGGATTTTTCCAAGCGCCTGCTCCTCGTGCAGAAACTTCTTGATCTCTGCTTGCATCGGGTCGGATCGCTGCTGGGTCCCCACCTGACAAATGCGACCGAGCGCGCGAGCGGCGGCGACCGTCTGCGCACCCTCCCACTGGCTGTGCGAGAGCGGCTTCTCGACATAGACATCCTTCCCCGCCTGCATTGCCCAGATCGCTGCAAGGCAGTGCCAGTGATTACATGTGGCGACAACCACCACATCGATGCCGTCGTCTTCCAGCAGGTCGCGGAGATCTTGCCAGGTGCGAGCCTTGGGGAAACGCTTACTCGCCACGCCGAGCCGCTGCTCATCTGGGTCGCAGAGACCACCGATCGTCACGCCTTCGATCTTGTCAAACGATCCCATCAAGCCACTCGCGCGGCCACCGCAGCTGATGAAACCGACGTTGATTTCCTCGTTGGCGTTCGCCGCCCACAGCGATCGCGCCGGTGCCGCCAGAGACACCCCTCCCAGAAGTCCTGCCTTCACAAGATCGCGACGCGAGATGCCTGCCATGTGGCTGATCCTTTCTGACTGTCCTGAACGAAGACACTTCCCCGACACCACCGCGCCAAGCATACGCCGCAAACAGTGGGCCCGACGCCGAGAGCGTATCGACCTCCGCCCGACCGCACCACTGTGATCCAGCGGCGTCCCACCAGATGAAACCGGTCGATTCGAGCGATCTCGGATTACGTGTATCGCCGGTTCGGAGTCGGCAAAAGTTTCGTCGCAGG
>JAPOIM010000016.1:36790-58273 GCA_029978905.1 Planctomycetota bacterium | reverse complement strand
AGCACCTCACGACAACGCCTTTCCCTCCCCTATCGCAAACAGGCACTGGAATCGGCTAATATATCCGGTCATCGATTCTGATACCCGATGGTGTAACGGTAGCACAAGGGTTTTTGGTACCCTTAGTCTAGGTTCGAATCCTAGTTCCCCAGTTTTAAAAAAAGGTGCGTCGCCGTGACTTCTCCGCAGCGGCACCGTGTGCTGCTGGTCGACGACCAGCCCATGATTGGAGAAGCCGTCCGCCGGCTACTCGCCGGCGAGGAAGGCATCGGCTTCGAGTTCTGCCGAGAGGCCGACGCTGCGCTCGAAGCGGCATCCCGTTTTCAGCCCACGGTGATCCTGCAGGATCTCGTGATGCCGGGGATCGACGGTCTCGACATGGTCCGGCGTTTTCGCGCCGTGTCATCCACGGCCAACGTGCCGATCATCGTGCTCTCCGGCAAGGAAGAGCCCACCGTGAAGGCCGAGATGCTCACCAACGGGGCCAGCGACTACCTGGTGAAACTGCCCGATCGCGTCGAACTCCTCGCTCGCGTGCGGACTCACTCCGAAGGCTACGCCCGCCTGCTCGAACGAAACGCCGCATTTAAGGCTCTCGAGCAGTCGCTCGCCGACCTCGAGCGGGAAAAGGAGCGGAGCGAGAAACTGCTGCTCAACATCCTGCCCGCGGAAATCGCCGACCGCCTTAAAGACGGTCCATCCACGATCGCGGAGTACTTCCCTTCCGTGACCGTGCTCTTCGCAGATCTTTGCGGGTTCACCGAGTTTTCTCAGACCATTGCGCCGCGCGAACTCGTTGGGATGCTCGACGAAATCTTCTCTGCGTTCGACCAACTCGCGGGCAGTCATGGTGTCGAGAAAATCAAGACGATCGGCGACGCCTACATGGCGGTCGCGGGGCTTCCGATCCCCCGTCCGGACCACGCCGATGCAGTGGCCAAGATGGCCCTCGGCATGCAGGAGGTCTTCCGCGATGTGATGAAAGCTCGCGGGCTGGCGATGCAGGTGCGGATTGGCATGCACACCGGACCCGTGGTGGCTGGCGTCATTGGCCGCCACAAGTTCACTTACGACCTCTGGGGAGATACCGTGAACCTGGCCAGTCGTATGGAGTCACACGGCGAGCCGTCGCGGATTCACGTCTCGCAGGCGACTCGAGAAATCCTCGGCAATCGCTTCCGGTTCGCCGACAGAGGAGAGATCCCAGTGAAAGGGAAGGGGCTTGTACACACGTCCTTCCTCCTCGGACGGGCGGGGGCGTCGGAGGTGGAGGTCGGGCGGCGATGACAAACTCCTCGCCTCAGCACCGCCCCCCGCACTCCCCAATCGGAGAAGCGCTTTCCTGGGCGTCACGGATCATGTCCGTGGGAATGGCGATGTTTGTGCCGGCGGCAATCGGCGGCTGGCTCGACGATCGCTTGGGCACCGAGGTGCTTGCCGCGGTGGGACTGATCCTGGGGTTTGTCGCGGGCCTGACCTGGCTTGTGAGAATGACGGTGGGGCAAAAGTGACGATCTCACGTTCTTCTGGTCACCTGACACTCCTGGGTTGCATCGCCATCCTTGCCGCTCAGGCCGCAGCGATCGGCGTCGTCCTTTTCTACGGCGAACGCGGCCCTGTTGTGCTCCGCGCGGTGGGAATCGCCTCGGCCGTGACGGGTAGCGGTTCGCTCGCAGGCTGGCTCGTGGCCCGCTTTTCTCGCACCCGCAGCCCTGCGGCGATGGCTTCTGGAGGCCTTGCCGCAACGACCTTGCGGCTGTTCCCGGCGCTGCTGGCGCTGGGCTGGATCTCGGCCCTCGAACCCGACCTTGCAAAAGCGGGCGCGGCCGGCTTGCTCGTGGGCTTTTACCTGGCCATGCTCGCGGTGGCCATCCTGCTTCACCTGTTGGAAACCCGCGAAGGTCGATCAAGTGGCGAGAAGAACAAAATGATTTGACGCGTGCACTCGCTTCGCAGAGACTTTCGACACGAACTGAAGAAACCGTAAGGCAGAGCCGAAATTCAGACGAGTTCGGCGACGCTCACGCCATCCTTTCCGCCCACGGCTTCCATGTCTGACCACAATCCGATCTATCACCTCAAAGACGCCTACTTCTTCGAGGTTCCTAAGCCGCTGTGGCAACATAACTGGCAGTCGCTCGAAGATGTTCCGGAGTTTCTTCGCCGGCCCTACGAAGAGTCGGGCCACATGCCGACGGTTGAAGAGTTCAACACGGCGATGGAGGGGAAGGTCCTCATCCCCCAGCCCTTTGCCGACCTCGACAGCCTCTACAGCGTTCGCTCTGGCTTCGGCATCTCGAAATACATGATTCTCGAGGTCGTCCTTGCCGCGATCCTCTTCTACGTTTTCTCGAAGCTTGCGAAGCAGCTCTCATCGGGCGCCCCGGCCAAGGGCAAAGTCGCCAATCTTTTCGAGATGTTCATCATGTTCATTCGTGATGAAGTCGCCCGCCCCGCGATTGATTCCCACGATGACCACGGGCATGGTGACCATGGCCACGACGATCACGGACATGGCGATCACAGTCACGGGCACCACGGCGGGGCTACCGCCCTCAACGTGCACGAGGGCGACCGCTTTGTCCCCGTGCTGCTGACGATGTTTTTCTTCGTGCTCGGCTGCAATCTTCTGGGGATGGTGCCGTGGGCAGGTTCGCCCACTGCCTCGTTCTCGGTCACGTTGGCACTCGCTGGTGTGACGTTTGGAACCGTTATCGTCGCCGGGATGAAGCAGTTTGGGCCGCTGGGTTTCTTCGCAAACCAGATCCCCAGCATGGACCTGCCTCTGCCGCTGGCGATCCTGCTTAAGCCAATGATTTTTGCGATTGAAATCCTCGGCCTGTGCATCAAGCACTTGATCCTCGCCGTGCGACTGCTCGCCAACATGGTGGCAGGCCACCTTGTGCTGCTCGGCATCATGGGGCTGATTTCAGCGGCAGCTTCCTACTCATTTGGAATGTGGGCCACGGTCACCGGCATCAGCGTTGTCAGCAGCACACTGTTCAGTGTGCTGGAACTATTTGTCGCCTTCCTTCAGGCCTACATTTTCACGTTTTTGTCGGCACTTTTCATCGGTGCGAGCGTGCATCAGCACTGATCGTGGTGCCCCCTACAAACTATCGTGATTTCGCGTAGAACTTCGTTTTCACCAACAAACCCGGATTGTTTTAGTTTCTGACTCGGAGGGCCATCAGGCATCCGTTTCGTTTCCCCCCCTTTTCCTGACCAAGGAGCAAGAGCCCGTCATGATGCGTTCTCTCTTTTCCCTCCGTAGCCTCAGCGTCTTCGCAGCCCTCGTCGTCACGCTCGTTTGTGCCGATGTCGCTAGTGCCCAGGACGGTGGTAGCACCTCCCTGATCGACCTGACTCCCTCTTTCGGCGTTGGCCTGGTCGTGATCGGTGCTGCCTTTGGCATCGGACGGCTTGCCTCATCCGCCTACGACAGCATGGCGCGTCAGCCCGAAGTCGCCGGCTCAGTGCAGACCGCGATGATCATCGCTGCCGCTCTGATCGAAGGCTTCACGTTCTACGCGCTGTTCATCTGCTCGGGCCAGTAAATCTGGCTTTGAGTTGGCAGCACGTTTCGTGCTGTGTTCCGGATGCGGGACGGGAGCCTCTTGAGGTGTTCCGTCCCGCGCCCGGCAGAAGTTTTCATGCGTCTCACACCACGGCGATCTCCACAGGGAGCCTTCCGCGATGTCTCAAGGTCTTCGTTCACGACAATCTCACCAGGAACTAGGCAGCCTGTCGCTGTTGCGAGAGGCTCTGCGGTGTTTCACTGCAACCACGTGCTGGGCAGCCATCTGCGTTGCCTCCTGCGTGTGGGTGGCCACGCCTGCAGTCGTCCTGGCTGCTGACGCCGACCAAACGGAAGAAGCCCACGCTGACGCCGAATCCCACGCCGCCCCGCAGGGCGACTCGCACGATGACCACAGTCACGGCGACGCAGCCCACGGCGACCATCATGACGATGGCCACCATGTCGAAATCGGTCACAACGCGCCTGAAGGCGTGTCGCAGGCCGACTTCGAAAGCCCTGCCTGGTTTCAGGCAGACCTCGCACTCTGGTCGTTTGCAGTTTTCGTCCTGCTGCTCACCCTGCTGACGAAGTTTGCGTGGAAGCCGATCATGGATGGGCTTGAGAAACGCGAGCAGGGGATTGCCGACACGATCGCCGCCACCCAGCGGGCGAATCAAGAAGCGAAGCAGATGCTCGCCTCCTATGAAAAGCGGCTTGCCGAAGCAGCTGACGAAGTTCGGGCCATGCTCGAAGAAGCTCGTCGCGATGCCGACGCCACCAAACAGACGATCATCGGTGAAGCGCGTCGCGCAGCCGACGAAGAACAGACCCGCGCCCGTCGCGAAATCGCACTCGCTACCGACGAAGCGCTTTCCACCATCGCTGAGCGTGCCGGGGAATTGGCCGTGAGCGTTGCCGGGAAGTTCCTCAAAGAGAAGCTTTCGGGCGACGACCAACAGCGGCTGATCCGCGACTCGGTGTCTGCAATCCACTCCGCCCCGAGCGTCAACTGAGCCGGCGTTTCCTCGAAAGCCGCTGCGACCCGCGGACCACTCACCATCATGGCCAACACATCATCCAGCCACGACCATAACGCGAACACGCTCGACCCGTCTGCGGAAAAGGTGGCGCGGGTCTACGCTCAGGCAATCCTCGAGGCGGCCGACCGCAAGGGCTGTCGCGATGAGGTGCTTGACGAGTTGCGTGCCTTGGGCACGGACGTGCTGCCCAAGGTTCCTAAGGCGCGGCTGGTTTTTGATTCACCTCGCGTGCCCCTCGAAGAAAAAACGGCGTTGATTGATCGCCTGTCGGCCGGTCGCATGCAACCCACCACGACGCACGCTCTGCATGTGCTGGCTCGCCATGGCCGCCTAGGCATGCTCGCCGACGTGGCCGTTGCTGCTGCGAAGCTGGCCGACGAACTTGCCGGACGGCACGAAGCTGTGCTCACCACGGCCGTCGCCCTCTCCGCAGATGAGCAACAGCACATCGTCGCTGACGTTGAGAAGAAACTTGGCGTCGCGCTCGCTGCCCGCTTTGCCGTCGACCCCGCACTCATCGGCGGTCTCGTCGTCCGCGTTGGCGACACCGTCTACGACCAATCGATTGCTTCCGGCCTCGCCTCGTTGGGCGGGAAGCTGCACAGGAGGACCATCAATGAAATTCAACACGGACGAGATCGCCTCACTTCTGCGTGAGGAGATTGATCGCTTCGAATCGGGTATCGACGTCCGAGAAGTCGGGCGTGTGCTGGAAGTTGGTGACGGCATCGCGCGCGTGTGGGGCCTCTCCGGCGTGATGGCCGGTGAAATGGTGGAGTTCCCCGGTGGCATCACGGGCCTCGCCTTCAACCTCGAAGAAAACTCCGTCGGCGTGATCATCCTTGGTGATTACCTGAAGGTGACCGAAGGCGACGAAGTTCGTAGCACCGGGCGATTGCTCTCCGTTCCCGTTGGCGATGCGGTGATCGGTCGTGTGCTCGACCCCCTCGGCAACCCTCTCGACGGCAAGGGGCCGATTGTCACTGACCTTCGTCGTCCGGTCGAAACGCTCGCCCCTGGCGTGGCGGACCGTGCGCCCGTTCGCGAGCCGCTGCAGACCGGCATCAAGGCGATCGACGCGATGACGCCAATCGGGCGTGGTCAGCGAGAGTTGATCATCGGTGACCGCAAGACCGGCAAGACCGCAATCGGCATCGACGCGATCATCAATCAGAAAAACAGCGGCGTGAAGTGCTTCTACGTCGCAGTTGGCCAGAAAGACTCCTCCGTCGCCGTCGCGATCGACGTGCTGCGGAAGTATGGCGCGATGGACTACACGACGGTCATCGTGGCCGGTGCGAGCACCGCGGCTCCGCTCCAGTACATCGCTCCCTACTCGGGCACGGCGATGGCCGAGCACTTCATGTACAACGGCCAGCATGCTTTGATCGTCTACGACGATCTTTCGAAGCAGGCGACCGCCTATCGCCAGCTGTCGCTGCTGATGCGTCGTCCTCCAGGACGTGAGGCCTACCCTGGCGACGTGTTCTATGCCCACAGCCGTCTGCTTGAGCGTTCGTCCAAGCTTTCCGACGAGCATGGCGGTGGATCGCTGACGAGCCTCCCGATTATCGAAACGCTGGAAGGCGAAGTCTCTGCGTACATCCCCACCAACGTGATCTCGATCACCGACGGTCAGATCTACCTCCAACCCGACCTTTTCTTCGCCGGTCAGCGCCCAGCCATGAACGTGGGCATCTCGGTGTCTCGCGTGGGTGGTGCAGCACAGACCAAGGCAATGAAGAAGGTGGCGGGCGGCCTTCGACTTGACCTGGCGTCGTTCCGCGAGCTTGAGGCGTTTGCCCAACTCGGTACAGACCTCGACGCTGCCACCCAGTCTCGCCTCGACCGAGGCTATCGCATGGTGGAACTGCTCAAGCAAGGGCAGTATGCCCCGATGGATGTGGTCGATCAGGTGATGAGCATCTACGCGGGCACCCGCGGCCATCTCGACCAGGTGCCCCGCGATCAGGTGGCCGACTGGGAGCAGTCATTCTTGACCTTCGTTCGCGATCAGGTGCCAGAGCTGCGGCAGCGGCTGATTGACACCCGCGATCTCGACGCCGAAACCGAGCGTCAGCTCGAAGCGGCGATTGCAGAGTTTAACCGTCAGCGTCAGGCGTCCTCTGTATCCGCTGGTCGCACCGCTGGTGCGGTTGGTGGCTAAAGGCTGCGAGAGGCGAGAGGAGAAGCCGGATGGCACAGGCAAGAGCGCTGGATCGACGACGAAAGTCGGTGCGGAACATTCGCAAGATCACCCGCACGATGGAGTTGATCGCAACGGCGCGTTTTAAAAAGGCGATGGACCGCTCGATCGCGGCTCGCGACTACACCAAGCATCTCGCGAAGATTCTCGAGAACATCGCTTCGGTGGGGGCCGACGTCGCCCACCCGCTGCTCGAGATCCGCCCCACCAAGCGGACCGCGGTGCTCGTGCTGACGGGAAATCGCGGCCTGTGTGGCGGTTACAACGGCAACGTGGTGCGGCAGTCACTCGCGCTCCTCGGGCAATGGAAGAGCGAACAGGTTTCGACGCACCTGTCAGTCTCTGGGAAGCGGGGCATCTCAGCCCTCCGCTTCCGAGGGCTCGACATCAATGAGACCTACACCGCCTTTGAGGACAAGCCTGAGTTTGCGGCGGTCGCCCCGATCGGCCAAGCCTATCTCGCAGCCTACGCCGCGGGAGAAATCGATCGCCTCGATGTGGCGTATACGCGATTCGAGGGAATCGCCAAGCAGGTGGCCGTCACCGAGATGCTGCTTCCTCTCGCTCCGCCACAGGCTGCGGGTGAAGTGGCCACCAAACTCGCCTCTGACGAGTACGACTTCTACCCCTCAGCGGGCAGCATTCTGGAAGAGATACTCCCCGCCAGTTTCATGGCTCGCCTGTTCAAGTGCTTCCTCGATGCTGCCGTCAGCGAGCAGGTCGCTCGGATGGTCGCGATGAAGGCAGCCACGGAAAACGCGGGCGGCCTGATCAAGAGCCTCTCACGTCAATACAACCGGGCCCGTCAGTCGCAGATCACCGGAGAGATCATGGAGATCCTCGGTGGTGTCGAGGCCCTCAAGCAGTAAACCCCGCGCAGTAAACCCCGCGAACACAGCACCGTCATCGGACAACCAGCAGGAGAGCGAGAGAAGCATGGCAACCGCAACGAGCACCGGCCGCATCACCCAAGTCATTGGCTCGACCTTTGACGTCGAGTTTCCGGAAAATGCGATCCCCTCGATCTACAACGCGGTGAAGATCGACTCCGACACCAAGGGCGTGGAACTGCACCTCACGGGTGAAGTTCAGCAGCACCTTGGCGGTGGGAAGGTGCGTTGCGTGGCACTGGGCAGCACCGATGGCCTGGTGCGTGGGCAAGAGGTTGTCGACACGGGTGAACCCCTCTCGGTGCCCGTTGGCCAGGCAACCCTCGGTCGCGTGTTCAACTTGCTCGGCGATCCCATCGACAACCGTGGTCCCGTGGAAACGCAAGAGCGTTGGCCGATCCACCGCGATCCTCCGCCAGTCTCCGAGCTCTCCACCAAAACAGAGCTTTTTGAGACGGGCATCAAGGTGGTCGACCTGCTGACGCCGTTCGTGCGAGGTGGTAAGGCCGGTCTCTTCGGCGGTGCCGGCCTCGGCAAGACGGTCATCCTCACCGAGCTGATTGCTCGTATCGCTTCGGCACACGGTGGCTACTCCGTGTTTGCGGGCGTGGGTGAGCGCACCCGTGAAGGCACCGACCTCTGGCTCGAAATGCAGGAAGCCAAGATCGGCGACACCGGCCGAAGCGTCATCGAACAAACCTGCATGGTGTTCGGACAGATGAACGAACCACCAGGAGCCCGTCTGCGAGTTGCCCTCTCGGCACTGACGATGGCCGAGTACTTCCGCGACACCACCGGGGCAGACACGCTCCTGTTCGTCGACAACATCTTCCGCTTCTCCCAGGCGGGCAGTGAGGTGAGTGCTCTCCTTGGCCGTATGCCGAGTGCCGTGGGTTACCAGCCCACCCTGGCCACAGAAATGGGTGCCCTGCAGGAGCGGATCACGTCCACGTCGAAGGGTGCCATCACGTCGGTGCAAGCGGTGTACGTGCCGGCTGACGACCCGACCGACCCCGCGCCAGCCACGGCGTTCGGGAACCTCGACGCGTTCCTCTACCTCGAGCGATCGATCTCCGAGAAGGGTATCTACCCCGCCGTGGATCCGCTGGCGTCGTCGAGCCGCATCCTCGACCCGCAGTATGTGGGTGAGCGTCACTACGCGATTGCCCGTCGCGTGCAACGAACGCTCCAGCGATACCGCGAACTTCAGGACATCATCGCCATCCTCGGCGTCGATGAGCTCTCCGAAGACGACAAGCTCGTCGTGCACCGCGCCCGTCGCATGGAACGCTTCCTCTCGCAGCCGTTCCTTGTCGCTGAAGTCTTTACCGGCAAGCCCGGTGAAATCACCAGCCTTGCCGACACGATCCGCTCCTTCGAAGAGATCGCTGACGGCAAGTGGGACCACCTGCCCGAGCAGGCGTTCATGTATGTCGGTCCGATCGAACAGGCTGAAGAGCAGGCCAAGAAGATGGCCGAGAAGGCGAAGAAGTCCTGAGAAACTGGCAGTCGCCGACATCGGACCGATCTGAGGAGACACCGTGAGCGAACAAAAGCAAACAGCCAAAGGTGGACGTGGAATTCAGTGTGTCGTGGTGACACCAGAAACCACGGTCTTCGACATGACCGCTGGATTCGTGAGCCTCCCTCTCGACGATGGGCAGCGCGGCGTGGGGCTGGGGCATGCGCCCTTTATCGGTCGACTCGGTGCGGGTGAAGTGCGGGTCACGCCGCGGGGTGCTGGGAGCCCTCCGGCCCGGTTCTTCGTGCAAGGCGGATTCGTCGAGGTCGCGCATGACACCGTCACGGTGATCACGCAGAAGGCGGTCGCCGCCGACGCGATCGATGCTCAGGAAGCCCGCAAAGAACTCGAGCGGATCCAGGCATCCAAGGCCGTTGGGAAGGTTGCGATCGAAGCCAGGCTCGACGCCGCCGAGGCTGCCCGAGCGATGGCTCGCACCGCGGGCCGCGGCCGCTAAAGCCGGTTCGTTCGCGAGAGCTCATTCGGGAAAGCTGTGGCGATGATGTGGAAGAACGGATGACGAGGCGCGGAAATTTTGCCGACTCCGAGCCGGCGATCCACGTAATCCGAAAGCGTTCTAGATGTGGTAGTCGGCCTCAGGGATGGGGGCTTCGCCCTTCATCCTGAGTTTCGGCTTCTCAAGCACCACCGTTGTACCGGGCTCAACGCTGCGGGTGATCCACACGCTCGAGCCGATCACGGAGTCGCGTCCGATCCGTGTATTGCCTCCCAGGATGGTGGCGTTGGCATAGATCACCACGCCATCCTCGATGGTCGGATGCCTCTTGGCACCACGCACGAGTTGCCCCTGCGCATCTGTCGGAAACGACAAGGCTCCGAGCGTGACCCCCTGATAAATCTTGACGTGGCTGCCAATCTCGCACGTCTCTCCAATCACGACACCGGTGCCGTGATCGATGAAGAAGTGGTCGCCGATCGTGGCGCCTGGGTGGATGTCGATGCCCGTCCGCGAATGGGCCCACTCGGCCATCATGCGTGGAATCAACGGAATCTGAAGCCGGTAGAGCAGATGGGCGAGCCGGTGGATGGTGACGGCTTCCAAGCCCGGATAGCAGAAGATGATCTCATCGAGGGTCCGAACAGCCGGATCTCCGTCGTAGGCGGCCTGCACATCGCGGGCGAGCATCCGCCGAACCTCCGGGAGATGCTCGAGAAACTCGACCGCTTTCGCCTGGCCGAGCGCTTCAAAGTCGATCTCACCGCCGTTGATCTCATCCGCGTCCGCACAGGCGGTGTCACCGCCAAGTTGGCCGCACGAGTAGCCATGCCGCAGGGCCCGACCGATCTGCATCGTGAGTTTGTCGTGGAGCCCGTCGATGAGGTCACCGACGTGATACGTCACGTTGCCGAGATGGAGATTCTCGCGCCGGCGGTAGCCCGGATAGAGGATCTCTTTGAGGTCCTCGCAGGCCGACACCACCGCATCGCAGTTGGGAAGCGGACAGTGCCCCAGATGATGGATCGAGGGGGATTCGTCGTAGGTGGCGACGATCCGACGGGTCAGTTCAGGCAGCTGCTCTTTGATGCGGACGTCGGCCGACATGCTTCGCTCACTTGCTCCAAGGCACCACGACCCGGTGGCGGCACCACCCTGATATCCCGGAGAATCGGCTGGGCAGAAGAGGAGACTGAGCCTCGCCCGCAGCAGCGCGGCCTACGGCAAACGCGCAGAGCACGTAACCCAGGCAGAAAAACCCGTCTTGGTAAACCATACGGCCCGCTCCCCCGGCCGCCCTCAACCACCCAGCGAGGGACGGCCCCGTGCCCACAGGCGGGGCTATGGGAGCAAGCACAGCCCGGAGGGCGAAAGCGCCGCGCCCATGCAGTGAGCGAAGGGCATGGATGCCCGCAGCGAACGTCCCGCACGAGGGCACTGGGCCGTCTCGAGCGCCCCTAGCCAGCCGACAGCTCACCCCGGTGCCGATCAAGAAAACGGCCGATCACCCGCAGCCCTGCGTGCTGACTCTTCTCAGGGTGAAACTGGGTGGCCAGCAGCCTTCCCCGCGAGACGGCCGCGCAGAACTCACCGCCGTAATCGGCAGTGCCACACACGTCAGCCGCGTCGGCAGGCCGGGCGTGGTAGGCGTGCACGAAATAGTAGTAGCGGTCGCTCCCGAGATCCGCAGGCCCGCCTTGTCGCCAGGTGACCTGATTCCAGCCCATGTGCGGCACCTTCAGCGCCGGATCGATCTCGAATCGCACCACGTCGCCACGGAGCACGGCGAGCCCCTGATGCTCGCCTCCCTCCAGCCCGCGCTCGAAGAGCAGCTGCAGCCCCATGCAGATTCCAAGAAAGGGCTTGTCGGCGGCAAGGTACTGCTGAATCGGCTCCACCAGACCGCGACCGTGGAGCTCCCGCATCGCATCCCCAAACGCACCGACACCAGGGAGAATCAAAACGGATGCCTCGGCGACCTGATTGGGATCCGAGGTGATGATGGCCTCAGAGCCGAGCCGCTCGCAGGCTTTCTGCACGCTCCGCAGGTTTCCGCTGCCGTAGTCGACGATGGTGACGCGATTCATGAGCCGAGTCTACGCTGGCGGGAGGCCAAAGCAACCTGCGAACGAGGCTAACGCGGTGCGAGCTCGGGGTAGATCACCAGTTCGATTCGACGGTTTCGCTCGCGTCCCGCAGCCGTGGCGTTGCTGACGACCGGGTGATTGGAGCCGTGGGCCACCAGAAACAGCTGGGCCGGCTGAAGCGGCGTGCGTTCCGCCAGAAAGTCGAGCACGGTCTCCGCACGCGCAGCAGAGAGCGCGTGTGGCGAGAGGAGGCCTTCCGCCTGCAAGGGCGAGGAATCGAGATGCCCCTCCACGCCCACATAGTGGCCTGGGAAAACGCGTTCCACTTCGTTGGCGACAGCCGACAACACTGCGGGGGCGCCGGGGACAAGGGTCGCCTCGTTTGGATCAAACAGCCGGTCGGCTGGAATCTCCACCCGCACCACACTGCCATCGAATCGCGCCGGCAGTTCCTCAAGCTGCAGCTGCGACACCGCGGACCGCATCACGTCGCCACCGCTGGTCACGCGGTCGGCGGTTGTCGGTGCTAGGGAGGGGGCGGCAGGGGGGGAGCGCATCGCGATCGCAAGCTGCTGCGAAGTGCTGGCGAGTTGCTCACGGAGAGCGACCACCTCTTCTTCCAGGAGCTGGTTCTGCTGCCGACTGGTGTCGAGCATCGCCACCGTATCCACACCGCCTCCCATGGCCGCAGTCGTGGGTGGAGGCGCGTAGGGCAGCGTAGGGGCGATGGGGTTCACCACAGGGGAAGCCCCGGGAATCTCAACCGCGGGAGGCGGCACGCTCGTGGCGGCGGTGCGGAAAGGGTTTCCGGTACACCCCGCTACCAACGGCAATGCGGCGACCATGAGGCCGAAAGCCGAGGGCACTCGGCCCAGTCGCGGGTTTGGAATCCGTGTCCACCACATGCCAAGAGGCTCTCACTGCGTACGGGGAGCGAGGCGGGAGGGTAGGGAAGGGGGGAGGGCCGCATCAAGACCGGCTGCCGCTCGACAGCGAAAATGGGTGTTTTTCAGCTGATGTGAGCGAGGAACGGCCCGTTCGCTACGACCGCTCGTCGCCTTCGGCTGGGCCATCGCCGCGAAGCCGGCTCCATACTGCAAGCGTGATCCCGGTCAGGCCAACGACCGCACCGAGCACGAAGAGCAGGTCGAACGGCTGAAGAAAGATCGGCTCCACCCAGGCCCACACCCACCGCCATCCAGCGAGCACGATCACGGTGGCGAGACAGAGGCTTGGGCCAAAGGCGAGTTCGCTCTCACGTCGCCACAGCCACCCGAGCAGTCCGTGTGCGAGCCCAAGGAAGGCCGCGACAAAAAAAGCCACGACGCCAATCTGCCACCCCAACCAACTGCCGACCATCGCCATGAGCGTGGCATCACCAAGCCCCATCGCCTCTTTGCCAAGCGCGCGGGAAGCGGCCTCTCGAGTGAACACGATCAGCCCACCCGCTCCCACAGCACCGACGACCGATGTCGCCAGCGCGAGCAGATGCCGCGGCACGCCAGCCTGCGGAGCGGTTCCCCACGTGATGCCGATGAGCGCGGCCCCACCGGCCCAGACGGCACAGCGAGGATCGCGGTACCAGCGGCGGCTCGGATCGGGGGCGGTTCCCACCATCCACCAGAGTGAAAAACCGACCACCAATCCGCCAAGGCCCACCCACGACCGGAGGTCAAGCAGCCCACCTACCGGTGCACGCCCCCCAAGGGGCCCAGCGAACCCAAGCACGTCAGGGACCGCGAGCGCGGTCGCCGGCTCCACTGGCAAAACGCAGCCCACGGGTAAAAGGATTTCGGGCCAGCACGTGACCGCAAGCATGCCCAGCAGCAACCCCGGCACCGTAATCGCGTCGGGGATCACGCGGTACCGGAGGTCACACCACGTGGCCGCCGCGAGAAACCCAGCCAGCAGGAGATGTGCCGCCAGTCGAGCCTGCAGCGGATCGAGTGCGGCAGGCGCCTCGGCAAACACTCGCGGCAGCTGCATCCCCCAAGCCACTTCCCAGCTCCAGGCGGCCGCCCCCAGCAACACAGCCGCCACTTCCACACAGGCGGCCACGCGCCAGCCCTCAGGCTTGGGTGCGTCCCTCAACCACCAGCCGACGACCGGCAGGATGGCTCCCCATCCGCGGGCTCGGGCGGGCGTTTGAGGCTGCCCCAGCACCTCGGCTGCACCACTCTGCACCACAGCGATCCGCTGATCACCGGCAGCGGGCTCGCCGGCCGGCTCCTGCGACAAAATGACCTCAAGCTGGGTCAGCAGCGGCATCACGGCGGCGGTCAGCAGCCTGCCCACGATCGCCGCCACCGCAATCGCCACGCCGAAGGACGACATCACCTCAGGAGAGACCGTCATGCGTCCTCCGCCGTGGCAAGCCATTCGGCAATGCGTTCGACGACCACGTCGATCGACTGACTCGCCGTGTCGACCGTGACGTCTGCCACCATTGCATAGAGCGGTTCGCGCACCGCCAGCACGTCGGCGACTTCATCCAAGGGATTGGCCGTGGTGAGGCCCGGGCGGCGGTGCGCGGTCGAGGGATCGGCCGCAAGCCGACGACGGATGGTCGCCGCATCTGCCTGAAGCCAGACGACAGGCGTGCCCGAGGCCATCAGCCTTTCGCGGTTGGCCTCGCGGAGGATCACCCCACCCCCCGTCGCCAAGACCGCGTCGCCATCGCGCAGCAGTTCCGCAAGGAGCGTCTGCTCTGCATCACGGAAGGCTGGCTCGCCATCCTGGGTGATGACGTCGGCAATCGACCGCCCGAGCCTCCGCTCGAGCTCAACGTCGCAGTCGCACCAACCGCATCCAAGCCGCGCCGCCAAACCTGCGGCCACGCTCGTCTTTCCCACCCCTCGATAGCCGATCAACGTCACTCGCGGCATCACCCACTCCGTTGTCTCTCACCTGCGGCTGGTGCGTCGCGAGCGATTCCGTCGCCGACGGCTTATCCGACCGGCTTATGTGATGCGGTCGCAGCCTTAATCGCATCGCGGATCACATCCGCCGAAGCTGGCCTGCCATGCCAGTATTCAAACTGCAGCATTGCCTGCCGCACAAACATCTCCACGCCGGTCACCGTGCGGCACCCCACAGAACGCGCTTCTTTCAACAGCAGCGTGTTCTCCGGATTGTAAACGGTGTCGAAAACGATCATGTAGGGACGCAACGCCGACTTCTCAAACGGCGTCTCGTTGACATTCGGATGCATTCCCACCGGCGTCGCATTGATGATGCAGTCGTAAGGCTTTCGATAGCGACCGTCCCAGTCCACCGACCTGCAGCCCACATCGTCAGCAATCTCCTTGGCGCGTTCGCTCGTTCGCGAGGTCACCGTGACTTCCATCGCACGATGCTTGAGGCCAAAGGCAACCGCACGCGCAGCTCCGCCCGCTCCGAGCACGAGGGCCGATTTCGTGCCGGCCCGCGGCCCACCGAGGTCTCCCGCTTGAGCGGCGATCGCTTCGAGCAAACTCTCCACAGCTGCCGTGGCATCGGTGTTTCGTGCCTCGACTCCGCCATCCGGAAGGAACCGCAGGGTGTTGGCCGCACCAATCCCATCCACCAGTTCATCACATGCCGTCGCCCGAGAGAGCACCGCCTGCTTGTGCGGGATCGTGACGCTGAGGCCTGCCAGCGGCCAACGACGGGCCTCTGCGAGAAAGTCGTGAAGGTCCTCCGCCGGCACACGGAAGGGGAGATACACCGCATCGATCCCAGCATCCGCGAGGGCGGCATTATGCACCGCAGGGGAAAGACTGTGGGCCACCGGATCCGCAATCACACCGTAGATGGCCGTTGACTCGGTAATGGAGTCGACTCGATAGACATCGCGCATCGGCTTCCAGGCAATCTGCCCGGGGGCCAACGCGCGGTCCTGGTGGAAGGTGGCGAATGTGAACGGGGAGCCGTAGCGACAGGTCAAAATCCGGCTCGGCACTCCCATCTCCCCCATGCACAAGCCCACGGTGGGAATCCGGCTCGACCGCACCAGCTCCAGCATTCGCAGGTTGTCACCGGGGTGATCCGCCATCGTGGCGAGTTTCACCAAGTCGGCATCCATCCCGGCAAGGCGGGCGTGCACGGTGGCGAGATCGGCGGGCGTGCGCTGGAAGTTGTGGTGGCTGACAATCCGACGAGTCTTGCCAAATCGCGGCACGCGCTCGGCAATGTCGTCTTCGAGGTCAACCCAGTCGGCCCCTTCGGCAATCGCGGTCCGCAGCACGAGGAGCCGTTCATCTTCCGTGCCCTGCCACCGTCCTCCATCGGCCGCTCGGCGGCAGGTCACGATGGCGGGACAGGGCCGCTCCCGTAGCAACCGCTTCACCTGCACCGGCCCTTGGATGTAGTCGAGCCGCAACTCCACGAGCTTGACGCCATTCTCCGCCAGGAAACGATGCTCGGCGATCATGTGCCGATGGCGTCCGCGGCCGATGCTCACGCAGATCATGGGCTGAAGTCTCTCTCAGGTGCGTCGAAACTGCCGGTCGAGTTCTCGATTGGTCAGTGTGAGGGTGGTCGGACGGCCATGCGGACAGTGTGATGAGGCCGCGAGGTGCCGGTCGCGCACCAGCGTATCAACCTCCGACTGGGAAAGCCGATCTCCCGCCTTGATCGCCGCCCGGCAGGCGAGCGAGTGCAGCACTTCCTCAACGATTGTCTCGGTCGATGGCGATGCTGCAGCCTCAAGCCGGGTCAAAATCTCTTGCACGATCGACACCGCGGGCGTGTCGGCCGCCAGCGCAGGCTTCGACGAGACAAGCACCGTGCTTCCAGAAAACGGCGTCACAGTCACCCCGGCAGTGGCGAGGGCCTCCGCGTGCTCGAGCAGGAGTGCGGCCTCGGCGGCGGCGAGTTCGACCGGTTCGGGTACGAGCAGCTTTTGAATCTCGAGCCCCTCGCCAGCCACTTCCTTGCGAAGCCGCTCGAACAAGAGCCGCTCATGCAGCGCGTGTTGATCCACCACCTCAATGCCGTCGCTGGTCTGGACCACCAGGTAACGATCGTGCATCTGCACCGCAAACTCACGCGGCACCGTCGGCGGCATCGGCCGCTCAGCCTGGAAGTGTGCCGGCGGAGCCACGGCGTCACCCGCGGTGACCGCAGCACTGGGCATCGACGCAGCGGCGGGCGGCGGCGAAAAAAACTGCTGACCGTAGGCAGGACCACTCGCCGACGGCCGCGGCGGGCCTGATTCGAATGGCCGGAAGGTGGGAACAGCCGCAGACGACTCGGTCCAGACTGGCGGCTTGAGCGCGGTCGACAGGTCCGACTCCAGCAGGGCCGTGCGCACGGCGGAGAGCAGAAGCCTGTAGAGCCGCGATGGCTCACGGAAGCGGACCTCGCTTTTTGCCGGGTGGACATTCACGTCGACCTGCTCGGCCGGCAACTCAATACGGAGAAACACCATCGGGTGCCGCCCGGTGAGCATCGTGCCTCGGTAAGCCTCTTGAATGGCATGCCCAAGGGACCGATCGCGGATCGGCCGCCCGCGGACGAGCATGTGCTGCAGTCGGGCGCTGGCCATGTCTGCCTCAGGCCGGCCGATGTAGCCGGTGATTTGGACGTCGCCATCCTCCGCCTCGACGCGAATCAGCCGTTGCCCCACCGCGCGACCGAACAACCCTTCGATGCGGTCGACCCAGTTCTCCACCGCGGGGAGGTCAAACGCCCGGCGGTTGCCATGCACCAAGGAAAACGCCACCTGCGGATGGGCGAGCGCTGCCCGAGTGAAGACATCCGACGCATGCGACCATTCGGTGGATCCGCTGCGAAGAAACGATCGACGCGCAGGCACCTTGGCAAAGAGCTGGTGCACCTCGACCGTGGTGCCGACCGCACACCCTTCAGGCAAGACGTCGCCGACCTGCCCGGCGTCAACCTCCAAAACACTGCCGGCAGCATCTCCGGGTGGCCGCGAGCGGATCACCAGGCGCGAGACCTCCGCAATCGACGCCAGGGCTTCGCCGCGGAAACCAAAGGTGTTGATCCGCTCGAGGTCGTCAGCCGACGAGAGTTTGCTGGTGGCGTGGGCCGCAACGGCGAGGGGCAACTCGTCGGCCGCGATGCCGCCACCGTTGTCCACCACGCGGACGAGTTCCACGCCCCCTTTTTCGAGCGTGACATCGATGCGGTTGGCGCCCGAATCGAGGGCGTTGTCGAGCAGTTCCCGGAGCACGCTCGCAGGTCGTTCAACCACTTCACCAGCAGCGATCCGATTGACGACCGACTGCGAAAGACGATGGATCCTGCCCATGATCGCTTCTGCTCGTAACGGCATGCCTTCCGAAGAGGCCTCCGCTGTCACGACAGTTGAAACTCCTTGATCTTGCGATAGAGGGTTCGCTCACCGATCCCGAGGAGTTCGGCTGCCTGCTCGCGATTCCCACCCGTCAGCTTGAGCGTTTCGGAGATAAACACCCGCTCGATCTCTTCAAGCGACTTGCCAACGAGCGTGGCCAGCCCAGCATGCATGTCGACTGCCACTGGCGGCTTTTCGGAATCGACCGCGTCGGGCTCGAGTTCCAGAGGAAGGTCGTCGACGTCGAGCGTGCCGTCGATGTCGACGACCACCATGCTCTCAATCACGTTCCGCAGCTGCCGCACATTCCCGGGCCAGTCGTACGCCAGGAGCCGCATGCGAGCGGCCGGCGACACGCCACGAATCTTCTTGTTGTGCCGCTTCGCGAACTGTTTGAGGAAATGCTCAATCAGCAACGGGATGTCGGCCGACCGCGCTTTGAGCGTCGGGATCGCAATCGTCACCACCTTGAGGCGATGGTAGAGGTCGCTGCGAAACGAGCCTGAGGCGATCGCATCTTCCAAGTTGCGGTTGGTCGCGGAGAGGATGCGGACGTTGACCCGCACGGGCGTGTTGCTCCCCACCCGTGTGATTTCTGACGATTCCAGTACACGCAGGAGCTTGATCTGCGTGGCCATCGGCATGTCACCCACTTCATCCAGGAAGAGGGTGCCACCGTTGGCGAACTCGAACTTGCCGACACGGTCGCTGGACGCATCGGTGAACGCTCCGCGGATGTGCCCAAACAGTTCGCTCTCGAGGATGTTCTCCGAGAGGGCGGCACAGTTGAGCGCCACAAACGGCTTCGCCTTCCGAGGGCTGTTTTGGTGAATCGCCTGGGCCACCAGTTCTTTGCCGGTGCCTGTTTCCCCTTGGATGAGCACAGTGGCGTCGGTGGGCGCGATCCGCTTCAGACGATCGACCAGCCCGAGCATCTGCGGGCTGCTGCCGATCACCCCTTCAAACCCAAACTTTTCGT
The DNA here is from genome assembly GCA_029978905.1 of Planctomycetota bacterium. GTDB lineage: Bacteria > Planctomycetota > Planctomycetia > Pirellulales > UBA1268 > M30B53. Next base: position 39,271 of record JAPOIM010000016.1, on the reverse strand, counting down.
CAAGCCGGCGATTGAGTTCGAGGTTTTGCCGTTTCAGGATCACCCCTTCGGCTGCCTTCTCAACAGCGGACCGAAGCTGAGTGAGATCGAGGGGCTTCTGCAGGTAGGAATACGCGCCCTGCTGCATCGCACTCACAGCAGAGGGAATCGTGCCGTGGCCTGTGACCACGATAACCTGCGTCTCGGGGGAAGCCTTCTTGGCGGCGGCAAGAATGTCGAACCCGCCAATGTCGTTCATCATCAAGTCGGTGACGACCACATCGAATGCCTCCTCGGCAATCCGCTGCGCCCCCTCCTTCCCGCCGCCAGCCACGACACACCGGTAGCCCTGTCGCTCCAGCACCTCCGCCATCGTTCGGGCGTGGGCTAGATCGTTGTCAACCACCAACACGCTCACCAGCGACGTAGGCAGTTCATTCGCTTCTTCATCGGACAGGTCGTTGTTTTCTGCTGACATAACGCCTGTTTTAAAAAGAGAGGCGGGGTGCCGTCCAGTTGCTCGTGCCGATCAGCACCCGACAGTCATCTCGCTCGACTCTGGTCACTCATCCTGACCTGCCGACGCAAGGCGAGGGGGAGCCGGGAGCCAGATGGAGACCTTGGTGCCACGGCCCGAGGCACTCTCCACATCGATGCTCCCCCCGTGCGCCTCGATAATCTTCCGAGCCGTTGGCAGGCCAAGGCCCGAGCCACCTTGCTTGGTTGAGTAGAACGCCCGAAACGCCTTCGCGAGCGTTTCAGGATCCATGCCTGGGCCGGTGTCGATCAGTTCCAACAGAACCCCGAGACCCGCAGCGCGGGTGCGGACGACGAGTTGCCCACCATCCTTCATCGCCTGCACGGCGTTGATCAGAAGGTTGAGCACCGCGGAACGAAACGTTTCTCGATCGAACCGCACCTTCGGCAGCGCGGGGTCGAGGTAGCGCACCACCTCGACGCCCGCCTCTGCCGCCCGTGCCGCAAAGAAGTCGAGGGCTTGCTCGATCTCCTCATTGAGGTTGCCAGGCTCAAGCGAAAGGGTTTCCTGCCGAGCAAAATCAAGAAAGTCCCCCAGGAGGCGTTGCAAACGATCGCACTCCTGGCGGACCAACTCGATTTTTGCACGTGCACGCCGGTCCCGTTGTCGCTGCGGACCGGTGGAACTGTCGTCCGAGAAGTCCTCGGCGAGGAGTTCCATGTTGAGCTGAATCGTGGAAAGCGGGTTTCGAATCTCGTGTGCAAGTCCGCCCACAAGAGCGGAGAGCTCCGAGTAGACATCGGCTACCGACCGGCCCATGTCGTTCCCCGCCTCCATCGATCACCCATCATTGGACGCTGTCTCGGCTGCATCGCCACCAGCTTCACCGTTGTCACCTGCCAGCTCACGCATGGCAGCACGACGGCTCAGCTTGACGCGATCCTGGTCATCCACAGCGATGACCTTCACCCGCATCGTGTCGCCCACCTGGCAGACATCGGCAACACTCGAAACGTACTCGTCGGAGAGTTCGCTGATGTGGCAGAGGCCATCCTTGCCAGGCACGAGTTCGACAAAGGCGCCAAAGTCCTTGACGCTCGTCACCCGACCTTCGTAGATGCGGCCGATTTGGATCGACGCAGTCAGCGCTTCGACCTTCGCCATGCAGGCCATGGCACTCTCGCCATCGTGGGCCGCCACGGTCACCGTGCCGTCGTCTTCCACCTCGATGCTCGCCCCCGTGCTCTCCTGGATCGCACGGATCGTCTTGCCCCCAGGGCCGATCAACAGGCCGATCTTCTCGGGGTTGATCTGCGTGCGGAGCAGGCGAGGAGCGTTGTTGGAGATCTCCGTTCGCGGCCGACGAATCGCCGAAATCATGTTTCTCAGGATTTCCATGCGAGCCTCACGCGACTGACTCAGCGTCGCCTGGATGATCTCGCGAGAGATTCCCGCGATCTTCAGGTCGAGCTGAATGCCCGTGATACCAGCCTGTGAACCGGCGATCTTGAAGTCCATGTCGCCGTAGTGATCTTCGTCACCGATGATGTCGGTGAGCAGCGTCCAGCGATCGTTGGTTTCTTTGACGAGGCCCACCGAGATACCGGCGACGGGATTGGTGATCGGCACGCCAGCCGCCATCAAGCCGAGCGTGGCACCGCAGACCGACGCCATCGAACTTGAACCGTTCGACTCGAGAATGTCGGAGATCACGCGGATCGTGTACGGGAAGGTGTCGGGATCGGGCACGACAGGCTTCACGCTTCGCTCGGCCAACGCACCGTGACCAATCTCGCGACGACCGGGGCCACGGATGGGACGAACTTCACCCACAGAGAACGAGGGGAAGTAGTAGTCGAGCATGAACTTCTTCGAGTACTCGTCGAAGAGTCCGTCGACCCGCTGCTCATCCTTGCCAGTGCCGAGGGCAATCGTGATCAAGGCCTGCGTCTCACCGCGCTGGAAGAGCGCCGAACCGTGAACACGGGGAAGAAGGTCGACCTCACAGTGGATCGGTCGCAGCG
>JAPOIM010000016.1:0-36780 GCA_029978905.1 Planctomycetota bacterium | reverse complement strand
CTTCGAGTCGCGACCGTCAGGCCGACGACCTTCGAGAATCAGCTCGCGAACGGCTTTTTCCTCAAGGTCGTGCCAGACGTGCGCGAAGTGCGCCTCGCACACGGCGCCTTCGGCGTTGGGATCGGGGATGATCTCAGCCTTGGCACGATCCTTGAGTTGCTTGCTCGCGTCGTTTCGCTCGAGCTTGCCCTCGATCGCCTTGGCCTTTTTCATCTCCGCGAGGTAGGCGCCGTAGATCCGCTCCTGCAGAGGGCGATAATCGGCAATCTCGTACTGCTTCTTCGGCTTGCCAGCCTTTTCGGCGAGTTCCTTCTGCATCAGGCAGAGTTCGCGGATGATCCGCTGGCACTCGTCAATCGCCTCGAGCATGCGATCTTCGGGCATTTCGCGGGCGAAGCCTTCGATCATCAGCACCGAATCTTCGCTGCCGGACACGATCAGATCGAGGTCGCTTTCCTCAAGCTGGTCCTGCGTGGGGAAGGGCACAAACACACCGTCGACCTGGGCCAGCCGCACACTGCCGATCGGACCTTGAAACGGCAGTTCCGACACGCACAGCGCGGCGGACGCACCGTTCATCGCGAGCACGTCGCCGTCGGTCTGGCGGTCGCTGGCGAGCACCGAGGCCTGAACCTGCACCTCGTCATAGAAGCCAACAGGAAACAGCGGCCGAATCGGACGGTCGATCAAGCGGCTTGTCAGCGTTTCCTTCATCGTCGGACGGCCTTCTCGCTTGAGAAACCCTCCGGGAAACTTTCCGGCGGCAGCAGCTCGCTCTCGGTAGTCACACGTCAGCGGGAAGAAGTCGATCCCCGCTCGCGGGGCGCCCGTTGCGGCAGCCACCAGCACCACGGTCTCGCCGTACTGCACCAGCACGCTCCCAGCAGCCTGTTTGGCAAGCTGGCCGGTTTCCATGCTCAACACGCGATCCCCAATCGTCCGCTCAACTCTTACTTTCGCAGCCATCTCATCCTTCCAGACATGTGCAACCTGCTGTGGCGAGGGGCTTCCTCACAGAAGTCTCCCTGAAACCGACCGGTCCCAGACCGATCGGCGACACCAGCATGCAGGCGTAGACGGCAGCAACGTCGAACCCATTCCAACGTCCACTTTCCGTCCTGATCCCGTTCTCCACCCAAATCAATGGATTGTGTGTGCTGCCGTATTTTTGCTCGGCAGCCCTTCCCCCGCATGTGGCGACCAGGCCGGGCATCGGCCTCGTGTTCCCCATGCAAAAAGTGCGGCAAGAGGAAGCGTGGGCAGCAGCGGCAGACGTGCCGCAAAGGCCGAGTCACCATCCGCTTCAGATCAGCGTCAGTTGCTCAACCCTGCACGGCGTGCCGCCACGATCTCCAGACGCTCATTCCCCCTTGCGTCACAGTTCATCTCGCCCCGCCGAATCGCCCAGAAGCAGCCGGAGGGACGAGGACGTCCGGGAGGGCATGCGTAGGACGCAACAACAGGGCGAGAACCGCCCCAAACTCAATCACTTGCGGATATTGAGCCGCTGGATGACGTCGAGGTAACGGTTTGGCGCAACCCGCTTGAGATAATCAAGCAGACGGCGGCGACGACTGACCATCATGAGCAACCCGCGGCGGCTCGCGTGGTCTTTCGCGTGTTTCTTGAAGTGCTGCGTGAGTTGCGTGATGCGATCTGACAGCAGCGCGATCTGCACTTCGGCCGAACCCGTATCGGCATCGGCCCGCTTGAACTCACCAATTAATTCCGACTTACGATCTTTTGTCAGCGACATGTACGACCAAACAGTTTCTGCAAGTTGTGTGCTTGAAATCCTTCAAAAGTGAACCGAAGTCTACCGGGAGCCCCGGGGAATGCAACACGAGCAGTCCGGGCCCCCAGTCGACAGAGCGTCCCAAGCCCGCACGAGGGAAGGGCCGCTTGGGCGAGGTCAGGTTGCCGCAACCGCCCGCTTCTTCGACGAAGTTGGCGATTTTTGCGGGGTGTGCACCACGTCCCACGCGAGACCGAGCTTCTCCATGACGAGGATCGCCCAGTAGGTCACGTCGATTTCCCACCAGCGGTGCCCATGGCGAGCCATCCGCTGATACGCATGGTGGTTGTTGTGCCAGCCTTCACCGAAGGCGAGCAAGCCCACCCACCACAGATTGGTGGAATCGTCGGTGGTCTCGTAGTTGCGGTAGCCCCACATGTGCGTTGCGGAGTTGACGAACCAGGTCACGTGGAACACGTACACCATCCGCACCGCCATCCCCCACACCAGCCACGACACGCCAACCGACTGGCCGCCGTAAGCCCAGCCTCCTGCGAGCAGAGCCACACCGAGGAGGATGTGCCAGACCAGGAAGGTGCTGTGCAGGAAGCGGAGGCCTGGATCCTTTTGAAGATCGGGTGCCCAGCGTTTGATGTGGGCATGCACCTCGTCTCCGGGATGCTTCGGGAACAGCCAGAGTACGTGGGCCCACATTCCCCCATCGCGCGGGGAATGCGGGTCGCCTTCCTGATCGCTGAACACATGGTGCTTGCGGTGATTGGCCACCCAAATCAGCGAAGAGCCCTCGCCCGAAATGCCCCCCAAGAAGGCAAACAGCCACCGAATGGGGCGAAACGTGCCAAAACTGCCGTGCGTCAACAGACGGTGGTAGCCCAGGCACACGCCAAGGCCACCGGTGATCCACGCTAACGCCACGGCGATCGCCAGTCCCGACCAGGTGAAGCAGAAGGGGGCCGCGAGAGCTGCCAGATGAATGCCGCCGATCCACCCCAGCACAGCCCAGTCGACATCGGACCAGCTGCCCTTCAGCAGTTCGGCGGCCCCGTCGCGACGCGGCTCCTCCGTGCCTTCTGGCACGATCATCGCGTCGAGATGACCACCCGGACGATCGTCGAGCATCGCCTCGAGGGGGGCGTCGACCAAGGAACCAGCTTCCGGCGAGGCATGCCTCAGCCTGCCTTCCATGTCCCTGCCGTGCTCTGCGGACGCCGCCCCGCGGGCGACAGGTTCGAGAGTGCTGTTCTGTGTCATGCCATGCCCTTCGCGAAAGGTTCTCCTCCGTGCCCCCGAAGCGGAGCGCCGGCCCTCCAAATACTCTGCATGATCATGCCAGATTTGCCATCCGTGGAGCGTCATATCCGCGTCCGCCGAATGTCAAAAAACCGTCAAAAACGGCTCTGAGGAGCGTCCGAGGCGATCGGAAGGTGAGAAAGCACCTCAATCGCCTGCTCTGAGGCAGGGATGGCGGCAGGAAGCATGCCCTCGGCGTAGGGTGCAAACAGCCAGGCAAACCGCTCATACGAGATGCTTCCACCGGCAGATTCGAGCAATGCCTGCCCCGCCACCGTCACCAGGTCGGCCGTTGCCGTCCCCCGTGACCGAAGCGTCATCCCAGCACGGGTCAGATCCACAGCGAAATCGGCCTGATCGAAGGGGTAGGGGGGCCCGGCCAGCCACTCCTGATCGGCTACAACCATCCCCGCCGCGGGGCCAAGCCTGCAGTCAAAGACCGTCACAAGCCGCTCCAGAAGCCCACGACCAAGCGTGCCCTCCTCGGCGGAGAGCAGGAAGCGGGCCGCGGTGATGCGGCCTTCTTCAAGGGTGAGGGCTTCAATCCGCAGCACGCCTTCCCCTTGAGCTCGTTGCCCCACGACGCCAGCCAGTCCGGCCAGATCGACCCCCACTACGACCGCCTCTCCGTCCCCAGACCATGTGGCGTGCCCTCCCTGGGCCTCCTCCGCGTTCGCGCGAAAGTTCCCCCGAACGGTGGCGGACGGCCCCAATCGCGGCAACCAGCCGGTGGCCGCCGCCACGAGCTCCGCCGGAAGCCCTCGCTCACAGGTAAGTTCTGCCTCCAGCCGCGGCCCGTCGGAGGTGGCGACCGCACGCAGACGAAGTTCGTCGGCATCGGCAGGCTCTCGGCGAACCCTGATCGCACGGCCCCCTTCCGCAATCACGTACTCAATCCGAAAGCCACCGAGGGGCTGCTGCTGACTGCCTGCCGCCCACGAGAGGCCATCGATCTGCAGCACGCCACCAGAGGGGAACCGCACCGGCTCAGTGAGCCACGCCACGGAGAAGCGAGCCGCGGCCGCCACCGCCGCAGCGTCGAGTACCACCGTCGGCAGACGGGCGATCACACCGTCGGCCCGCTGCTCAAGTTCGGCCTCGGGGAGGCGGGTGAGCGGTCGCGTGGCGGCATCGAGGATCGCGACCTCCTGCAATCTGATCACGTTCGGGCGGAGATGCTCGAGCGAATCGGCCGTCACCGTCAGCCCGAGCGTTCTCGACCAGCCGGCGGTCAGCGGGTCCGCATAGATCGGACTGCGGCGATACCACACCCAGCCGACGAGCCCAACCGTCGGCAGCAGGCACGCCACCACAAACAGTGTTCGCACCGCCCGGATCTTGGCAGCAGATCGCTCGACGAACATCCCTGTTCTCCGGGCCTTTCCCTGAAGCCACTCGAGGCTCCGACCATTCAGGCAGGCACCCTGCTGGGCGCCCGACCGTTTGAAACCGCACAACGAGCGGCACCCACACGCCCGCTACCGAGCACGCGCGAGGGCATGAAACTGCTCGAAACGCGACTTCATCTCCTCGACGCTATCGCCCCCAAACTTATCGATCAGTGCGGTGGCCACCTCAAACGCCACCACGTTTTCCACGATCACACTGCAGGCCGAAACCGCACACACATCGCTCCGCTCGTAGGCGGCCGCTTCGGGCTGTTTGGTGGCGAGATTGATCGAACCCAGCGGTTTTCTCAGCGTCGCGATTGGCTTCATCGCCGCCCGCAGCACCAGCGGCTGGCCGTTGGTCATGCCCGCCTCGAGCCCACCGGCGTTGTTGGTGGGCCGCACGAAGCCGAGCTGCGGCGTGTTGCGGAGTGACTCGTCGTAGCGAATCTCGTCATGGACTTCGGAGCCACGGCGACGCGCGGTCTCAAAGCCCATCCCGATCTCCACCCCTTTGATCGCTTGGATGCTCATCACCGCCTGGGCGAGGCGACCGTCGAGTTTGCGATCCCACTGGATGTGGGTGCCGAGGCCGACAGGGAGCCCTGTCACCTGGGCCTCCACCACGCCGCCCACCGTGTCGCCTTCCTTGCCAACACGGTCGATCATCTCTGTGACTTCCGCATCACGCTCTGGATGCAGCGAATAGACGGCACTCGTGTCGCGGAGCTCGCGAAGCTCGGCGAGCGTGCCTTCGCGGCCCCCGAGTTCAATATCTCCAAGCGAAACCACCCAACCAGCCACATCGATTCCAAAAACCGCCAGCAGCTGCCTCGCCAGGGCGCCTGCTGCAACTCGCGCGGCCGTCTCGCGAGCACTTGCCCGCTCCAGCACACTCCGCACGCCGCCCAGATGTTTCACCGACCCAGCAAGGTCGGCATGGCCGGGGCGGGGACGATCAACTTCTTCCAGCCGCTCGAGCTTGGCGTCGCGGTTGACGACTTCCAGCGCAAGCGGACTCCCCAGCGTCACGCCTTTCCAAAGCCCTGATAAAAACTGCGCGCTGTCTGTCTCAATCCGCTGGCGGCCACCGCGGCCATAGCCACCCTGCCGTCGCACGAGTTCGCGATCGAGCGCCGACTGATCAACCGTCAGACCGGCAGGAAAGCCATCAATCAGAGCCACGAGCGCCGGCCCGTGAGATTCGCCAGCGGTGAGATAGCGGAGCATGAATGCCTAACGCAGGGACGGGGAGCAGGAAACGGTCGGAAACCCTCAAAACCGCAGTTTAGTTTGCCGGAGGCAGCCCCCCTAGACCAGCTGCAAAGCGTCCCTTGCAGGGCCGCGTTGCCGAGGGCCAGAGTGAGAAGCCGCGTCAGGCCCGGCGGGCACCATGGAGCCCGAGGGCGACTTGGCGCTGCCCCCAAGGGGGCTCGCACGAGGGGATTACTGCAGCGACTGGCCCGTGAGGAGGCGATATGCCTCGAGATACTTTCGTCGCGTTTCTTCGACAATCTGCTCGGGAAGCGGGGGCGGAGGGCTCGACTTATCCCAGTCGGTAGCCTCAAGCCAATCACGCACAAACTGCTTGTCGAACGAGCTGGGCACTTCACCGAGACCGGCTTCGGCCTGCGGCCAAAACCGCGAACTGTCGGGCGTGAGCACCTCATCGACGAGAATCGTCTGCCCTTCGTCGGTTTGCCCCCACTCAAACTTGGTATCGGCAAGCACGATGCCCCGCTGTGCCGCGTAAGCCGCCGCACGCTGGTAGATGTCGATGCTGCGGGCCCGCAACTCGCCTGCCAGGTCTCCCACCGCCAGCTGCATCACGTCAAACGACACGTTTTCATCGTGCCCGGTCGTGGCCTTTGTGGCCGGCGTGAAAATCGGCTCGGGGAGGGAATCACCGGGCCGCAAGCCGTCTGGCAAAGGCAGCCCGCAGACCGTCCCGGAATGGCGGTATTCCTTGAGGCCGGATCCAGCGAGCCAGCCACGGACAACACACTCAAAAGGCACGACGCGAGCCTTGCGGACTAGCATCGACCGCCCCTCGAGGGGTGCGAGGTCGACGTCAGCCGGCAGCCCCATTGCAGCCACATCGGTGGTGATCAGGTGATGGGGCACGCCCAGCCACTCAAACCAGAAGGCTGAGATTGCGGTCAGGACTCGGCCTTTGTCGGGGATAGGCGTGGGCAGAATCCAATCGAAGGCGCTGATCCGATCGGTGCTCACGATGAGCATCCGTTCGCCGAGGTCGTAGCAGTCGCGGACTTTACCGCGGTGCACGGGGCCGATACCGAGATCTGTGTGGAGGAGCGTCATGCTGGAGTTGTAGCAAAAGCGGTCAACAAAAATCCCGTGACTGCCGCGGCAGAGCAGGGGACATTTCCTGACTCCCCGTCAACTTGGTTGCCAGGATGTGCACGATCGAGCCGCGCCGCTGCACTCGCCCCGAAACCACCACGACCGCCCCCCGCCTCGCATGCACGTCTGCCGCCTGCCAGACAGGAGGCCGCACCACCACATTGGCACTGCCGGTCTCGTCTTCGATCGACAGAAAAACAAGGCCTTTGGCCGTGGCTGGCCGCTGCCTCGAGAGCACGATTCCCGCGACGCGCACCCGCCGGCCTTCCGGGAGAAATGCCGTGTCGGCGGTGGTGACCACGCCACTGCGTGCGAGCGCCTCGCGAATGAAGTGCACCGGATGGGCCTCGAGCGACAAGCCCGACGTGCGGTAATCTGCGAGCACACGCTCAAATCGCGTCATCGGCGCAAGCCCTCCAGGCGGCGGCATGGCAGCATGCTGCTCGCCTTGAGCCGCCCCACTCCCTTGGGCGACCTGTGCCGCCCGCGCAGCCTGCTCGAAAAGCGGCAGGCTCCCTGGGCGATCAAGCCCATCCATCGCCTCCCAAACGGCTCGACGGCGATCCGGCTCAAGCGAACCGAGCGCACCGGCCCGGGCTAGATGCAGGAGGCGAGCGCGATCGAGTGAGGCCTTCCTCGCCAGATCTTCCACACTCTCAAATCCCCGGGAGCGCGCCGCAGCCTCCTCGATACGCCTGCCAGCGTCTTCTCCAAGGCCGTGCACCATCTCCAGCCCCAGCCTCAATGCAGGAGCCTCTCCCGCCGCCACCTCCTGCTGGCTGCGTTCGAGTCGGGCATGCCAGCCGCTGGCCTGCACATCGGCCGGAAGCACCTTCACCCCATGGGCCCGCGCATCTCGCACCAGCTGAGCGGGGGCATAGAAACCCATCGGCTGACTGGAAAGCAGCGAGGCCGTAAACGCAGCCGGATGATGCCGCTTGATCCAGGCCGACACATACACCAGCAGCGCAAAACTCATGGCATGCGATTCTGGAAACCCATACTCGCCGAAGCCACGAATCTGCCCGAAAACCTGTTCTGCAAACCGCTCTGAAAGGCCGCGAGCAAGCATGCCTGTGATGAGCTTTTGCCGAAACGCTTCGATCAGCCCCGGCCGCCGCCACGCCCCCATCGCTCGCCGCAGCTGATCCGCCTCACCTGGCGTAAACCCCGCAGCCACAACGGCCAGCCGCATCGCCTGCTCTTGAAAAAGCGGCACTCCGAGCGTTTTCTCCAGCACCTCGCGAATCGCCTCGCTGGGATACTCCACCTGCTCTTCACCGTTTCGCCGACGCAGGTACGGATGCACCATGTCTCCCTGGATCGGCCCCGGCCGGACGAGCGCCACCTCGATCACGAGATCGTAGAAGCAGGCCGGCCGGAGACGCGGCAGCATGCTCATCTGCGCCCGACTTTCAATCTGAAAAACTCCCACGGTGTCGGCCTGAGAAATCATCTCGTAGACCGCAGGATCTTCAGCCGGCACCGTCGCGAGCGTCAGGCGAGGACCACCATGTTCTTCGATGAGATCGAAGGCCCGTCGGATCGCCGTCAGCATGCCCAACGCCAGACAGTCGACCTTCAGAATGCCAAGTTCATCGAGATCATCTTTATCCCATTGCACGATCGTCCGGCCGGCCATCGTTGCAGGCTGAATCGGCACGAGATCCCGCAGATCGCCTCGCGTGATCACCATCCCGCCCACGTGCTGGCCAAGATGGCGCGGAAAACCAAGCAGTTCCCCCACGAGCCAGACAAGCCGCCGACCGGTTTCGCTCTCTGGATCGAGCCCCGCCTCACGCAGACGCCCCGGCAGCGACTCGAGCCCATCGGCCACATCGAGACAGTCGGCAATGGCTGCCAGACGATCGAGAGAGAGCCCCATCGCCTTGCCCATATCGCGCACGGCCGATCGCAGCCGATACCGAATCACCTCAGCCGTCATGCCCGCCCGAGTGCGTCCATACGTCTGATAGATGTACTGAATCACCTCTTCGCGGCGCTGATGTTCGAAATCTACATCGATGTCGGGAGCCTCTTGCCGCTCCCGACTCACAAACCGCTCAAAGAGCAGGTTGGCCCTCGCGGGATCGACCGAAGTGATCCCGAGGCAGTAACACACCGCAGAGTTGGCCGCCGACCCACGCCCTTGGCAGAGAATGCCGCGACGGCGGGCAAAACGCACGATGTCAAACACCGTAAGGAAGTAGGCCTCGTACCCGAGTTCTGCGATCAGGCGTTGCTCATGGTCCAGCAACCGCCCCACCTTTTCCGGCACGCCTTGCGGATAGCGTTTGCGGGCTCCCTTCCAGACCAGATCGGCAAGATGCTCCGTCGGCGTACGGCCGGGAGGCACGGTCGCATCCGGGTATTCGTAGTGCAGTTCGTCGAGGGAAAACGTGCAGCGTTTGGCCAGCTCTCGCGTGCGTTCCACGGCTCCAGGCAGCATGGCAAACCGTTCTCGAACGGCTTCGAGTGGTTGGAGATGCCGCTCCGCATTTGCAAGGAGCTGCCCCCGCACCTCCTCGATCGTGCAGCCATGTCGCACCGCACACAGCGCATCAAAGAGCGGCATCCGGCTCCGCACGTGATAGCGAACATCCCCCGCAGCGATCAGAGGCACGCCAGCAACGCGGCCGACCTGCTCATACCAGGCAAGCAGCTCGTCGTCAGATCCTTCGCGCGAGACCTCGGCAACGGCATAGAGCCGGTCGCCAAAAATTTCTTGCCAGGGTTTGATCGCTCTCTGCGAGGCGTGTCGGTCGGCGTCACCGCTCGCGTCCACGCGGCCCTGCACGCGCGCGGCCAGGGGCCGCAGAAGCACTCCTGCGAGCAGCCCCTGTGCATGGGCAGCCACCTCATCAAACGGCAGCACGCCTCCTGCCGCATGGCCGGCTGTCAGCAAACGGCAGAGATTTGCATAGCCCGCTCGATTCTGCACCCACACCACCAGTGGGCTGGTTTCATCACCGTGGCCACGCGGCTGCACATCCAACCCCGCCCCCACAACCAACGGGATCCCGGCGGTTTTGGCTGCACCGTGTGCCCTCACCATTCCCGCCAAACTCATGCGGTCGGTGATTGCCACTGCGGAATACCCCAACTCCGCAGCGCGCAGCACGAGCTCATCGGGATGCGAGCCTCCCTGCAGGAAGGAAAAGTTGCTCGTGCAGTGCAACTCGGCATACAGCTGTTTCACCATCGTTTTCCTAATTCCCCACCGCTCTCACGTGCCAGCAACCCCACGAAGTGGGAAAAGGCCATGGAGGGCTTTTCCCACGGAACACAGACAGGCCGCAGGATGTCGCCCCCCATGCCGCCGCAGGATGCGGCGTCCCATGCCCCCGAAAAACCTTGGCTTTTTTGGGGGCATCCAAGTGGGAAAAGGCCATGGAGGGCTTTTCCCACGGAACACAGACAGGCCGCTCACGCAAACTGGCCATGTACAAACCACGCTCCTCGGTCACTCGCAGAGGCAGAAGAGGTGCGAGAGGCCGCCGCCAAACGCCTCGGTGTAGGCAGGCGTTTCTCATGCCGGCTCTCACTCTCACCGAGATGGCGAAACAGCCACCACCGATCACCCGATTCGGTTTCCACGATGTAGTAATCGCGGCGCACGCAACGGCCTCGCCACCAGGCTGTCTCTATCCGCTCTGGCCCCCACGCCTCAGCAACACGGTGCCGCACACCACCGATGCAAAACCACAACGGCGGGCCATCAGGAACGACCGACACTGTTTCCACGCGAATCGGCCGAGGAGCCATCCACATCGGCCTCACGCCGGCAGGTGGAGGGGCGTTGGCAGTCGTTCGCGCGCGAGCAGGCATGGGGGGAGCCGCGACCCACGCGTGCTCAGGCTGTGCGTCGACAACAGCCCGAGGCTCAAACACCGCCATCCGACCAAGCCGACCAGCCAAACGATCGAGGAGACCTCCCAACTGCGCTTCCTGCTCACCGGCTCTCTGCGTGGCCGACGACGCCAGGCCATCAAACAGCACGCGCTGCCGGGAAGTCACCGCACCGGCTGACACCACTTCCACAGCCAGCGACTCCACCTCCCGTGGCAGCCTCATCCGTGCCATCCGCAGCTGGATCAAATCGACCACATGCCGCGACGACACGCTCGGCCGAAACAGACCGATATCAATCACGGTGGGGCAGGCTTTGGTCGAGGTCGACGCGGCTTCAGCCAGACGCACCTGCAACACCGTCACCCCAAACCCACGGGTCGCAAGCGCCGCCACGCATTGCTCGACAAGCGGCTCCAGCACACACCGCACCGCCTCAAGCGTGGAGGCTGGTGCCGAAAGATGACACTCCGCGTGGGGGAACGTGTCGTCGGCAACCGCACGCAAGGGTTCGGCACGGCTTCCCTCAAACTCTGCCATCCTGCGTGCAGCCAGCGGCCCAAGACGGTTCGCGACATTCTCGCGTGGCAACTGCAGGAGCTGACCGATTTTCAGCACGCCGAGTTCCACCAGCAACGAGACCGTCGCCTCCGGAAGCCGCATCGCTGTGATCGGCAACTCGGCGAGCCACTCGTCCTGACACCCCGGCGGCACCACCGCCCATCGACGCCCGTGTTGACGAGGAGTTTGCGGAGATGCGTCGCGAAAGGGAGCCCGCACCGACGTGGGGTGATGGGCGGCGGCCCAGGCGGCGGCTGGAGTGTCGGCAACAGCTGCACGGGCATAGAGACCTCGCGAAGCCAATGTCCAGACCGCCGTACGAACCACCAGCTGCTCACCGCCGAGCAGTTTGGCAGTGCCAGCCAAATCAACATGGATGCACTCAGGTCGCTCTGCATCCTCAATCGCTGTCGTTGGAGAGAACCGCCGACACCATCGAGCAATGCCTTCCAGCACCAGTCGATCAGCCTGCGGATCATCCTGATCGACTTCGGCCATACGGCAGACCTGGGATCCGCACGCATGCGTCAACGCCGCAAGCGTTTCGGCAAGCGTCTGACCACAAGGGATTCGTGGCGGCCTGTTCCGTGCCGCAGCCCAGCCCCACCCAACCACTCGCTGCACGCCTCGTGGCTCGGTGTGGCACACAAGCAGCGGCGACTGGCGACGCTCAGGTCGTTCGACAAGCCTCCGCTGCACAGGCCACCGTGGCAACCAGATCGTCATGATGCGCGGCATGCCACACCATCCTTTCTGAAAACTTTTCCGAGCAATGCCTTTCCTGAAAGTTCCTGCAGCCTTCTCTCCAGGTGCTCAAACAGCACCCCGTCGCTGCGCTGCCTGTGCAGAGGCGTCTGCGCCGGTCGTTGCCAGCCCGCCGGCGACGCTTCAACCCCTCGCTCGAGATCGATCGCGATTTCGCAACGAACGCCCTCGCCGTAGAGCACGCTGGAGAGCCGCTCAATCCGCCAACAACGCAGCACCGCTTCTGAACGAGGGGAAACCGCTGGGCTTCGCAGCGGTGAGATGCGACCGCTGCTGATGGATCGTCGCAGCGGCGCCGCCACCAGCCGCACCTCGGCCCACGAAGGATCTCGCCGACACTGCCACGGCCGCACAAACATGCCAACAGCACCACTTCCGCGAGCCGCCAGCTGCCATCTCCGCATCACACTCGAACAGACCACGGATGCGGTGGGGCAGGCCACGACCGCCGCTACCCCCACGCACCGCAGCGCCTGATCGATCGCCCACACCTCGTCGTCGTCTCGCGAGGGGCGCACCACCACGCACTGCGGAAGCTGCCATTGGCCTCGCACCGCTCCGAGCCAACGCATCACCGCAGGCGGATAAAACCACCCCGCGCGATCCACCACGAGCACCGTGGTCGGGCCACCAGAAGCAGCTCCAGCCACGCCTGCCGCCCGGGCAACCTGCACCGCGAGCGCAAGGGCGAGCGTGAGCACGCCGCTCCCCTGACGCATGCCAGGCTGACGCACCTCCTGCCCCTGCTTTGTTGCCCCTGTCGCCTGCTGCCCACCAGCAGGCAGCCATTCGATCAGGCTGCCCAGACGGATACCCCCAGACGGCAAGAGCCTGTCGAGTTCTCGGAAACCACTGGAAATCACAGGCCCCGGGGCCGCCAGCGAACCGCTGACGCCCACCGGCGACACCCCCAACTGCTCCGCCATCCTGCGAGACATGCCACCCAGCGCCACGTCGCCCAGCGAAGGCGCAGAGGCCAGCGCAGGCGCAGGAGCCAGCGCAGGCGCGAGCTCCGGCGACACCTCTCCTATCTTCTGCAAATCCACCGTTCCCTCCTGCAAGCTGCCCCCGGCAACTCCTGGAAGCGGCAACACATCCGCAAAAGACATCGACATGACACACCTCAAAAATGAACGCGCGTACACTGTACGCATGTTTCATTTCGTGTCAAGAAAACTGCAACCCAGCGGCTGCGGCCCACCAGCAGCAAAAGTCTCGTCGCGGGGCAAGGAAACGCCGCAACGCTCCTCGAGCGTTCGCCGACCGCCGAGCCTTCACTACCGTTCAGCAGCACCCTCAACCGAGTGAGGGGTGAGCCCGGTGCTGCCTCGCCGGCGTAGAGAAGCGAGCGAAGCCTGGAGGGCGAAAGCGAAGCGGATCTTCGAGTGAGCGAAGGGCCTGGAGGGCCCGAAGCGAACGTCCGGCGAGGCAACACCGGGCTCACCCCGAACGGACCCGAAAGCGAAGCGGATCTTCGAGTGAGCGAAGGGCCTGGAGGGCCCGAAGCGAACGTCCGGCGGGGCAGCACTGGGCTCACCCCGAACGAACCACCTCCGCTGCCGCAACCTACGACTTGTAGCGGTCGCTTCCCGTATCGGGAGCAATGCCCTCAGGCGTTTCGTCGCTGTCGATGTCGAACCAGGCGTCCTGGAACTCGATCCGCGGCGTGGTCGTGGGATTGCCGATCGCCTGATTGCTCACCAGCGCGATGACCGCATCGGCCAGAGCAACCGACGGCTTGCACCTTGGCTGGTTCTCTGGAGCAGGATTGCGGATACACCAGGCCCAGTGCTCCATTTCTTCGGTGTAGCCACGCGAGGGAGGAGCCCCCGCGGCGTCGCCGGATGCAGCGACCGCACCGGGGCCACCACCACTCTCGGTGGTATCGAGCGTGGGCGAGCCATCCTTTGCCTTGCCCACGGTGACCCGCGTGTCACGAGCGGAATCCTTGTAGAGCATCACATCCTGCTCCTGCTCAAGGATCAGCGTGCCCGAGGTGCCCATGACAACCTCACCGTATCCGCCGAACCCGTTGCCGTTGATCGAGGAGTAGGTGACGACGATCTTCTTGTTGGGGTCCACGACCTGACCGGCCTCATCGAAGTAGCCCGGGGCCGGATACTCGTACATGCAGTAGACGTGGTCGTCGACTTCGCGATCTGCCGGGAAGAGGCTGCGGTTGCCCATCGCCATCACGGTCAGCGGCTTGACCTTCTTGCCCCCTTCGTGCATCGCCGACACGAAGATGCCCGACGCATCGAGTTGGTGACTGCCAAGCTCCGCCATCAGGCCGCCACCGGTCCGGTTCCACAGACGCCAGCGAATCAACTCCTCCAGCGGCGTGCGGACGGTGCCGTCGGCCAGCATCTTCTCTTCGTAGCCGTAGGCCGCGGCATCGACCTGCGTGTCGAGCAGTTGGGCCTCAAGCTGCGCCACCTTCTTCTGCCAATCCTCGATTTCGGAGGGCTTCGCCGAGTCGCGAGCCTTTTTCCAACTTTCGAGCTTTTTCACCAGCGCCTCGTCGCCCGGAAGCGGTGGCTGCCAACTGTCTTTGCCTGGCAGATTGCCGCGGTGCCACTGAGCGCGAATCGAATGCACATCACCGATCAGCTTCGCCTTGCCGAGGGTGTAGACGGCATCGTCATAAAGCACGCTGTAGTGCCGCTGATGACCAGTGGCCAGCAGCCGATTCGTCTCAGCTGCCACGCGGCCCATCTCTTTGCACTCATGAATGCTGTGGCCCATGAGCTTCTCGGTCAGCACGTGCTTGCCTGCACGCATCGCCTTCACTGCCGCCACCGAGTGAAGGTGCAAGGGCAGGGCGATCACCACAGCCTCGATCTCGTCGTCGGCGAGCAGCTCTTCGTAGGCCCCATAAACCTTCACGTTTTTCCGCGCTTCGTCTTCGGTGGCCCAGCCGTAGATTTGCATCAGCCCAGGGCGAACCTTGTAGGCGTTGGGGCTGGACATATCCCCGTGGAACGCGCGAAACACGTTGTAGGGTCGGATGTCGGCGATCGCTTTGACCTGCATGTACTCGGGGTTGTGGGCCCCCAGCAACACACTGCCTTCGTCTCCCGTGCCGATCACACCAACCCGCACCGGGTCCCCAACCTTGGCCCCGTAGCCGAAGTAGAGCGAACCGAGCCCCACGCCGCTGGCGATCCCAGCAGCGACCGTCCCGGTAAGGAAATCACGCCGCGTCACCGAAACCGCATCGGCGAAGTTGGCTTTCCCGATTGCCTTCTGCTCTTCCGTCAGGTTCATCGTGAATCCTTGCTCAGGGGACAGCACCGCCGCGTGAGCGGCGAAAGAAAATAGTCGAGGCCCATCCAGCCGCCACAGGGCATTGAGGCAAGCACCAAGAGGCCCGCCATCTCCACCCATTGTTCGTAGGTCGTTTGGGCACCGGGCACCCAGAAAGGCTGTGTCGCGACCACAGAGGCAAGGAAGATCACCCCGCCCATCGCGTTGAACTTCGTCAGCAGACCGATGACGAGGCATCCTCCAATCGTCACCAGCGACCAACTGACAAACTGATCGGCCTTCCACAGATCGGTCCGGTCGACCACCGCAGCGACCGCGGTACGCGACGCCGGCGAGAGTGCCTCAGCAAACCGTCCCACCACGCGATCGCCAAAGGCTTCCGCGTCGGACTTCCACCCGGCAGCCTGCCCAGCCAGGGTGCGTTGTTTGTCGCGAATCCGCTCGATGACGTACGGGATCTCCTCAGCGCCGCCCGAGCGACGCATCGCAGCCAAACGGGCCAACTCTCCTCGGTAGTCCTCGATTTCAGGACGCACTTCCTCGAGATACGCTTTCCACTCGGCACGTGTCGACTCGACAGCCTCCTTAGCTGCCTGCGCCGCAGCACCGACGTCTTCCGCAGCCACCACAGGCTGCCTTGCCGCCAGACGCTTTTCCCAGTCGGCCGCCACATTCGCTTCCCACGCCTCGATCACCTCGGCGGTTGGGCGGTCGTCGAGCGATGCGATCGTCCCGGAGAAATTGCCCGGTTCGGGGAGTGACGCTCGGTAAAAGTCCCCCAGCGGGCCAACGGCAGCCCGTCGGAACCCCGTGCTCGACCACTGTGGATCTTGCAGGTGGCTCGAGCCTTCGAGGAAGAAATGCAGGCCGATCACCACCCGCAAAGCGATCAGTGCAAGGGTTGCTAGGAGCGTCAGCCGCATGAGCACTGCCAGCCGCGCTTGCAGGCTGGCCCACGGAGGATCACGATTGCGCGAACGCAAAAATGAGCGCCGCAAGACACCCCCGCGGCAACTCCCCATCTTCCGCCCAGTATGCCATCCGTGCCTCCGCCCGACAACGACACCTTGGCCCGCGAGGCTTACCTCCCTGTCCGCCCCCACTGATCGCCATTTCCAAAGGCCCTTTCATCCATGTCTTCCACCCGCATCGTCCTCTGCTATCCCGTTGAAGCGCACCACATCGCAGCCATCCAAGCCGTCGCCCCCCACGCAGAGATCGTTGATGCGGGCCAGGAGCATGTGGCCGAGCAGCTGCCAACGGCAGACATCTTTTGCGGACACCCCAAGGTGCCCGTGCCGTGGGATCAGGTGGTGAAGGCGGGACGGCTGCAGTGGATTCAGTCTTCTGCGGCCGGGCTCGACCACTGCCTTGTTCCGGTCGTGGTGGAGTCGCCCATCACGGTCACAAGTGCCTCGGGCGTGCTGGCTGATCAGGTTGCCGAGCACGCGCTCGGGCTGGCGATTGCCTGCACCCGCCGCTTGCCCCTGTTCTTGGCGCAGCAGCATGCCCGTGAGTTTGTGCGTCGCCCCACACGCGACCTGACCGGAGCCACCGTTGGCATCATCGGGTTTGGTGGCGTCGGCCGTCGCATTGCCGAAGTGCTCAGGCCCTTCCGCTGCCGAATCCTCGCCACCGACTACTACCCCGTCGACAAGCCCACGCATGTCGAGCAGTTACTGCCTCCAGAAAACATCGACGCAGTGCTGTCCGAAGTGGACGTGCTCTTTTTGTCGGCGCCGCTCACCCCGCACACCGACCGGATGATCGACGCTGCGGCACTCGCAAAACTTCGGCCATCGACGATCCTGATCAATGTGGCCCGTGGGCGGCTCGTGGTCACTGAAGCTCTGGTCGCGGCCCTTGAGCAAGGGCACCTCGACTGTGCGGCGGTCGACGTGACCGCCGAAGAGCCCCCCCACGCTGAAAGCCCTCTCTGGACTGCCCCGCGACTGATCATCACCCCTCACGTGGCCGGTCAGTCAAAGCACCGCATCGATGCAATGACCGACTTTTTCTGCAATAACCTACGGAGGTATCTGCAGGGGGATTCACTCGTCAATCTGGTCGACAAACGGCTAGGTTTTCCAGAACCTCGAACACGGGGCAGGTAGCCCTTCCACGACAGCAAGGATGCGGGCCCACGCCCAGCGACGAGCGCGCATGAGCACAACGATCTTTCAAGAGGGCCGTCCCACCGTCTCGGTCGATGGACAGGCGATTTCTCGCTGCCCCGAAGACCTGCTTCGTCGCTACACCGACCTGATGAGCGTCGGCCGCATGAATTGGACGGAATACCACCACCTCACGCGACGGCTGGGGGCTGGCGGGCAGGGGGTGGTTTTCCTCACCACCCGTCGCGGCACCGATGGTTTCACGCTCCCTGTGGCGGTGAAGATTTTTTCACCTGAGCGGTACGACAGCGAGCGGCTCTATGAAGAGGGAATGGCTCGCATTGCCACGGTCGCATCGCGGGTCGCCCAGATTCAGCAAGACAACCTTCTCGATGTCCACAACTTCGTGGAGCAGCAGCGGATCCGACTGATGGAAATGGAGTGGATCGACGGCTACGACCTGTCGCGGCTGCTGGCCCCCGAAATGCTCGACCGCACGAGAGCCTCGGTGTCGCCCGAGCGGTGGACCTATCTCAACAACGTGATCGTGACCGCCGGCCCGCGTCAGTCGCGTCTGAAACCAGGCATCGCAATCGCGATCGTGCGGGAGTGCCTCGCCGCGCTCGCTGCGCTTCATCGACAGCAGATCGTGCACAGCGACATCAAGACGTCCAACATCATGGTGAAGCGAACCGGTAACGCGAAGATCATCGATATCGGCTCTGCGATCGCGCTTGAAGATGCCCCCGCACAGCGGACCTGCACCCCGGCCTACGCAGCCCCCGAAGTGCTTGAGGGGCGTGAATGCACGCCTCGCTCCGACCTCGCCAGCCTCGGCTACGTGCTTGTCGAAATGCTCTCCGGCAGGCCCGCGTTTGCCGGCCTCAACACCTTCCGCGAACTGCTCGAAGCGAAACGCACGATTGTGCACCGGCTGCCAGAAATCTTGCCGCCGGAGGTCGCGTCGAGCGAACTCCTGCTCAACTTCTGCACCGCCCTCGTGGCTCCAGACCCGACGCGACGATTCCCAAGCGCCGAAGCGGCCGACCTCGTGCCCGAGGGCGCAGCCAGCTTCCATCGGCAGTTGATCGTCAGCGGGCTCGCGAGCGAATACGAGAACGAAATCCGCCTCTGGCTCGAAGAACTCGAGTAACCCCGTCCCGCACGGGCACCGGGGAATAAGGAAAGGCGGGTTGCGGCGGGCGGGCAGCGGGCGCCTGCGGGCACATGTTGCCCGCACTGGATTGTCGGGCACATGTTGCCCGCACTCAGCAAGCGAGGGTGACGGGACTCGAACCCGCGGCCTCCAACGTGACAGGCTGGCGCTCTAACCAACTGAGCTACACCCCCGGCGTCAGGCGACCTCCCTCCCGCGCTGTCGGCAGGCCTCAGTCGCTTACGCGGTTGCGGCCCAACTTCCAGCAACTGAGAGACGTTGCCATCTCTCGCAGAAGTCGTCCTGAGACAGGTGACTGCCTCGCTTGAACAGCGGAAGTATAGCAGCGGATTCGGCGCGTAGAAGGTGGGTTCTTTTCACACGCTCGAGGGCCGCCATTTCCCCGCCGGACGGCCTGGGATTTCCCTGAAAATCAGAGGATTCCCCGCTCGGGAGCAAATCCTTTGCGGCGAGCCATCTCAAAATCGGCCGACGCTTGCCTGGCTTGTCCCTGGGCCTCAAACACGAGCCCGCGGTGGTGAAACATCACGGCAAGGGCGTGATCGAGCGACCGCATCCGCTGCAGGAGGGTGAGCGGGTCGAGCCTTCCGGAAAGGAGCATGGCCTGCTGCCGTTGCTGCCGCGTGAGGTCGATCGCCAACTCAAGGTCGGCCAGCGCGCTGTCCTGGTGGCCGGCGAGATGCCGTAAAAACCCCCGCGTATCAAGAAACTCCGGCGGCGGCGACGGCATGCCTCCGAGCAACCGCTCCACCTCATCGAGGGCCTCCGGGATCTCTCTCCCCACCAGCCCCCGCACGTAGGCGCGGAGATTCACCGCCTCGGCATTCTCCTCCCCAGCCAAATCGACCACCTTCGCCACGTCCGCCAGGGCTGCTTCCGCCCGCCCAGCGACCACATGCACAATGGCTCGCACCCGATACGGCTCAACCCGAGAAGGGGCGAGGGCAACCGCCCGGTCGACATCGTCGCGAGCACGAGCGGCATCGCCGCTTTCGAGCCGCAGCATCGCACGCGCTGCGAGAAGCGATGCGTCGTCACCATGCCATGACAAGGCGCGGCTGACTTCCCGCACCGCGCCGGCAAGATCGTCGCGAGCTTCGCAGGCAAACGCCCGCTCCAGCGACCAACGGACCACCGCTTCGGTGGCGAAGGGCATCAGTTCAGGTACCACGACCGCTGGCAGCAGCACGCCGAGCGCCACCAACACCACTGCCCACCGCTTGGTGCGGCTTGGGCGGGCGTTCCGACGCGACTTCGTCCGCGGAGAAAATCCCCGCGCCGATTCGGGCACCTCAAACTCGGCAGGAATCGGAAAACCGAGGTCGTCGTAGGCCTGCCCCATCCTCGCCCCCTTGCCTGATCCCGCTCGCCTGCGTCCTGTTCCGACAGCATGTGCCAGGGGCTCATCATACCCTGAGCTGGATCACCCTCCACTCGCCTTCACCACCGAACGCGGGTTCGGCGGGCGGAGAACACCGGCTTGGAGGCGGCCGCTGCGGCCCGAATCGTTGACGCCCGTTCAGAACCTGCCCTACATTCTTCCGGCATTCCGGTGGTTTCTGACCGTTCAACACCGGGCGTGATCGCGGAGAAGCAGCATGCCACTGTTTGAGATCGAGACAGTCGCCCACATCATCATCTCGTGGGCCGTGGATGAAGACGCGGCCCGCCAAGTGGTGTCTGACGCCTATCCCGGTGAGTCGATCGTGCGTCTCACACGCCGCCCCCGCGACACGTGGGTGATCTCGAAATCAGCTCTCGGGCTGCCCACGTCAAACCAAGACCCGTGCTACACCGCCCGCGAGTGCCTGTCGAAAGCGGCCGGCGACAAAGTGCACGCCATCCGGCTCTACATGCACGAAACTGGCGACGACCTCGAACGGGCAAGGAAAGTCATCGAGTCGAATATGGTGATGGGCTGGTAGTGGTCACCCCCGCCACCGGCTCATCGTAGGTGGCCATCTGCACCGGCGACCGCGGGGCGGGTTCATCCGAGAAGATCGGGGCTGAAGGCTGGTAGCTCGAGGTGCCAGCCGGGCGGTACATCGGATCAGGCCGACGCTTCAATCCTCCCTGTTCACCGGTTGGCTGAGACGCCTGCACATCGAAGGCCGCTGGCTCGGACGAGCTGTCTTCGACGCCTGCCCCCGACACATCAAACGACCGCTCGCTCGACTCGTAGGCGGCAGCCCCGCCGGCAGCCGCAGGCGGCAACCAGGTCGACGCTTGCATCTCGGAATCTGCAGCCGGCTGGCTCGCCGTCGCCTCGACAGGCGCGGGAGGCCATGCCGATCCCCCACCGGCTCCCGTCGTGGCGGGGGCTGCGGCAAATCCGGAGGGCTCCGAAACCGCGGCCGCGCCACCAAACTGGCTTCCGCCGGCGGAGGCGTAGCGGGAGCCGGCCACTGGAGAATCGCTGGCCGAACCCTGCGGCACCTGCGACGCCTGCCCGAATGCAGACGCCTGAGGCGCCGCGGCAGCGTAGGCATCGGAGCTCGCGTTTGCCGAGTCCGCGACGGGCGGAGTGGCAGCAAACGACGACCCTGCCGCCGGCGCGATCCCAACCGTCTCTTCCGGAGGATACGCGCCCTCCGAGGTGCCTCCCGCAGACGCAAAACGTGAGGTCAAGGTGTCGGGTGGGGGAGCGACGGTGGCAGCCTGCGAACTCTCGCCGAGCGGGGCGTAGGGGCCTTCCTGAGCCGCAACATTTTCAGCGGCAGGAGAGCCTGCACCACCAAAGGTGGACGCGGTTTGCGGTGCGGTCGCTTCCGCCACGGTCGCCACTTCAGCGGGTTTCATGCCGTAGGTGACGGGGGGCGTTGGGCCGGCAGGAGCTGCCGCGGCCACTTGCGAGGCCGACGCCGCCTCAGGAGCCCCAGGCACCACATATCCCTCAGGGGTCGACGTGGTGGGGTAGGGGGTCGCCTTGGTGGAAGGCTTCACGATCTCCCCCTCAAACGGAGGTGCCGACGCGAGTTCTTCCCCCTGCGTGACGGCCGAAGCCTGGCCCGGCAGCCAGCTGGTCATGCTCGACCCTCCACCAAGACGGCACCCCGTGCCACAGGGAAGGGCAAGCAACGCAAGAACGGCCGGCAGGGCCAAACGGCATCTCATGTATCGATCTCCAGGCTGGTGGACGGGCTCCACGTGGCGGGGGAGATACGGATCGCCTGCCCTCGGCGTCAACCGCATGTTGAGCAAAAGCGGCGGGCAGTCTCCGCATCCTGCAAGAAAAGGCAAGAGGGGCAAGCAGGTGAACCTCCTGCCGCCCCTCCTGTTTATCTCGATGCCACAGCCTGCAGCGTCTGGCGACCCAGAAAACCCTCGGCTTCGCGGGCCACTCTCGGCGGGCACAGCGATTCCAGGCTTTCCGCCGGTCACACTACAGCGAAGCGAACCGCTGCCCAATCACGTCCCAGTCGATCACCTCAAAGAAGGCGGTCACGTAGTCGGCACGACGGTTCTGGTAGTGCAGGTAGTAGGCGTGCTCCCACACATCGATGCCGAGCAGGGGAGTGTTACCGTGCATCAGCGGGCTGTCTTGGTTGGCGGTGCTCTCGATCACCAACTTGCCGTCAGCACCAGCCGACAACCACGCCCAGCCGCTGCCAAAGCGGGTCATTGCGGCCTTGGCGAAGTCTTCCTTGAACTTCTCGAACCCGCCGAGCTGGCCACGGATGGCATCGCCGAGACTACCGGCGGGCTCGCCCCCCTTGCCCTTGCCCATCGACTCCCAGAAGAGCGTGTGGTTGGCATGGCCACCGCCATTGTTGCGGACCGCCGTGCGAATTGCCTCTGGCACCTGCGCGAGATCACGGATCAGCTCTTCGATCGGCTTCTCAGCCAACGGGCTACCTTCGAGCGCCTTGTTGACGTTGGCGACGTAGGCCGCGTGATGCTTGTCGTGATGGATCTCCATGGTCCGCGCATCGATGTGCGGCTCGAGGGCATCGAACGCATACGGGAGGGAGGGCAGGGTGTAGGCCATAACGAACGACTCCAAACCAGAGAAAGAAAATCCAAGAAACGCCGCGACGCGTGGGTTTCAGAAGGTCACCCATCATCGTAGGCACCACCTTCTCGTCGGGAGGATACCGGAGCAATCCAGCACCGACAATCGTCTCGCTCGCTGCTGGGGCTGCCGACGCCCAGGCCATGCCCGCCGTGCCCGATCGCGCCGCCGCCACGATCGCTGGCAGGATGAGCAGGGCATGACGGTTGCCCCGCGTCTGTGAAGGCGGCTCAACTTCTCGCCGCCGGTAGACCGACTCACCACGCGTAGGACCCAACGCCTCCAACCCGAAAGCACCCCGCACCATGCCATCGTTCCAGGGAAGCCAGCGTCGCGACGTTCGCCGTCGTTTGGCGACCGCCGGCCTCTCCGCAACGACCTCCGAGCCCGCCGGAGAGGCGGCAGAACCCCGACCAGCCGGAAGAAAAACAAACCTCTACGCGCAGAAAGCGCTGCCGGAGCACCATCCTTCGGCGGCGGTGCGGGTTCCAGTCGGCGTCCTGCCGTTTGTCGGCGCGGTGGTGGGCCTGCTGCTGGTCCCATCACTGCTCGCAGGCCTCACATTTGCACAGCCGCAGATGGATCAGGTCGAAGCGAGCCTCGGCGAACGCTGGCGGCATGCCGCGGCCGCTCTTCGCGACCTGCTGAACCTCACCTCAGACAGGAGCCTTCAGGCAGCAGCCGCAGTTGGCTGCTTTCTTCTGGCCGCAGCCCTCGCGACGACCACCAAGACCGTCCGCAAGCATCGCCTCGACGACCACCAGGGGCGTTATCGGGCATGGGGCTGGCTCAGCGTGCTGTCCGTGGCAGCCGCCGTCAGCGTCGTAACTCCAATTGATCGGCTTGTGGCCGCCGTGCTGGTAGACGCCACCACGAGAAATCTCGGGGAGGCTGGCCGAGGCTGGTGGATGCTCACGGTGCTGATCGCGTGGCTGCCAGTTGGGCTCTGGGCCGCTTTACCGCTGACGCAACGAGCGTTTCCGAGCCTCTGGCTGTTCGCTGCCCTGGCGAGTTGGTTCTCGGCAGAGGGGATCGAGCAGGCACTTCTCGCTGGGTGGCAGCCCGCGCTGTGGCACCTCGGCAATGAGGCGGCCTGGGACCAGGCGTCGCTGATCCTGCAGGCGTTTGTTCCTTCCCTCGCAGCGGTCGGCATGCTGGTTGCCTGCCGCGGCGTGGTCCGCGAGGCACGCGGGCTGGTGTCCCCCAAGGCACCTCGAGCCAAGCAGCCAAAGGATGCTCGCAAAGCTGCCGTTCGCACGGCGACGCCGGCCCCGGCACACGCCGCCCCGCAGCACGACTTCGAAGATGCCGCGAGCAACGAATCTTCTGACGACGCGAGCGAGGCGAGCAGCAATCCGCAGGACGATGCGTGGCCGATGGCGGCTGACGACGACGCGGCGACGAGCGATGCAGGCACCGTGCCGCACATGCTCGAGAACGGCGACGACCTCGACTTGGAGATGGGCGAGCGTGCCGACGAAGTTGATGACGAATCGGATGCCGGTGGCGAGCAACGCCTGAGCAAGGCCGAACGCCGTCGCCTCCGAAAACTCGCCCGCAAGAACCGAGCTGCCTAGCGCTGTCGGGAGCACAGGCGGCCTGGGCGTTCCCTTTTGACGCGACGGTCCAGGTCGACGTACGTTCTGCACTGCTCGGCGTGTCGTCCGTTTTTGTTTGGCTTCGAGGCTTTTCCGCTATGTCCGTTCGCACCCGTTTCGCCCCAAGCCCCACCGGGTACCTCCACATTGGCGGCGTTCGCACAGCGCTCTTCAACTGGCTCTTCGCAAGGCAACACGGCGGACAGTTCATCCTTCGGATCGATGACACCGACACGGCCCGCAACATCGACGAGGCGCTCGAGCCGATTCTCGAGGGGCTGCGGTGGCTCGGCATCGACTGGGACGAAGGACCGGGCGTCGGCGGACCCTACGCGCCCTACTACCAATCGCAGCGAAGCGATCGGTATGCCGCCGCTGTGGAAAAACTTCTCGCCAGCGGCCACGCCTACCGCGACTATGCCACCCCCGCCGAACTCGACGAGGAGCGTGCTGCCGCCCAGGCCGCCGGCAAACCGTTTCTCTACAGCCGCCGGTTTGCCGCCTTCGACGAGGCCACCTCCGCGCGCTACGCGTCGGAGGGGCGAGCAGGCGTCGTGCGGCTGAAGATGCCGCGTGAAGGCGTGCTTGTGATCGACGACGCCGTCCGCGGACGCGTGGAGTTTGCCTGGGAGCGCGAGCAGGATCACGTGATCCAACGCGCCGATGGCAGCTGTCTCTACCACCTCGCCACGGTCGTTGACGACCACGACCTTGCCATCAGCCATGTGATCCGCGCCGAGGAGCACCTCTCCAACACACCGAGGCAAGCCTTCATCGCCCAGTCGCTCGGCTACCCACTGCCCACGTTTGCCCACCTGCCGCTGGTCGCAGAACCTGGCAGCCGCACGAAGCTCTCCAAGCGAAAACTCGACAAGTACCTGAAGAACCAGGACTTCAAGCAGATCATGGAGCACGGTTTAAAGATCGCCGAGCGGATCGGGCTCGCCCCGGAAGCCGACACCTTTAATCCGGTGATTGTCGATTTCTACCGCGAGGTCGGCTACCTCCCGTGGGCCATCGACAACTACCTGGCGCTGCTTGGCTGGTCGTTTGACGACAAGACAGAATACTTCACGCGCGACGACTTGATCCGCTGCTTCACCCTCGACCGGATCAACTCCTCCCCTGCGAGTTTTGACCCGAAGAAGCTCTGGTCGATGCAGGACACGATGATGGTGGCCCTGCCGGTCGACGAGAAACTTCAGCTGATGCTGCCATTCCTCGTGCGAGCGGGCCTGCTCACGGATCACCCGCCCGCCGATGCGGTCGAGACGGTGCGTCGCGTGATCGAAGCCGCCGGCGATCGGCTGAAAGTTGCTGGCGACATCCTCATCTATGCCGATTTTTTCCTGGTCGACGAACCGGTGATGGACGAAGACGCCGTCGCCAAGCGGCTCGCCAAGGCAGGCACCAAGCCACTCCTGCAGACCTACGCGGCGGCGATCGAAAAGCTCGACGCGTTTGACACCGCGTCGCTCGAAGCAGCCCTCAAACAGGTCGTGGCCGACGCTGGGCTCAAAGTGGGCGATCTGGTGCATGCTGTCCGGGTCGCGGTCAGTGGCAAAACCGTCGGCCCAGGCCTCTACGACTGCTTGGTGATCCTCGGGCGGGAGAAGTCGCTCGCCAGGATCCATCGGGCGCTCCCGCTCTGTGCCGATGCCTGATCGGTGGCGGCAGAGGGGCTCGTTGCCCCTGACCGCCACGCCCCGTACATTCCCTCTTTTCCCGCCTGGATTCTGCAAGGAGTGCCCACATGCCGTTGCTCGTCGTCGGAAGCGTTGCCATCGATAGCGTCGAGACTCCCACCGCCTGCCGCGACGACGTGCTGGGTGGCTCCGCCGTGTTTTTCTCCTACGCCGCGAGCTTTTTTTCGCCCGTGAAGATGATCGGCACGGTAGGAGACGACTTTCCGACGAAGCACACCACGTTCCTGGAAAACCGCGGGATCGACACCAGTGGCTTGGAGGTGATCGCCGGGGGGAAGACCTTCCGCTGGCGAGGACGCTACCTGCCGAACATGAACGACCGTGAGACGCTTGAGGTTCATCTCAACGTCTTTGGTGAGTTCAAGCCGACGCTGTCGGAAACGCACCGGCAGAGCAAGTTCGTATTTCTGGGCAACTCGTCCCCCATCACGCAGCTGTCGGTCCTCGACCAGGTGCCCGACGCAGCCCTGACAGTTGCCGACACGATGGATCTCTGGATCAACATCCAACGCGACGAACTTGAGGAACTCCTCAAGCGAATCGACGGCCTCGTGCTCAACGACTCTGAAGCGAAACTGCTCGCCGAAGATGAAAACCTCGTGCGTGCGGGCCACGCCGTGCGGGCGATGGGCCCGAAGTTCGTGGTGATCAAGAAGGGGGAGCATGGGGCGATGTTCTTCAGCGAGCATGAGATGTATGTCATGCCCGCTTACCCCACACCGCGCGTGCTCGACCCCACCGGTGCCGGCGACAGCTTCGCCGGAGGCATGATGGGCCACCTCGCCTCGCTCGGCCGCTTCGACCCGCAGGCCCTCAAAGAGGCGCTCGCCTACGGAACGATCACGGCGAGCTTCACCGTCGAAGACTTTAGCCTCGACCGCCTCTCCGCGATCGACCGCGTCGAACTCGACCGCCGTGTGGCCGAGTATCGTCAGATGCTGACGTTTTAACGAGTCGCGGTGCTCAGCACACCGTCCGTTGCCTCCGTCGATAGCGGCAGGCGGATGGACGCCTTTGTGCCTTCGCCAGGAGACGACTGAAGGTCGTAGTGGCCCCCGGCCAGTTGCACCCGTTCGCGGATACCGGTGAGGCCGAAGCCTTCCGTCGGCTGCGTGGGATCGAAGCCGCACCCAAAGTCCTGCACGATCAGTTCCACATCGCTCGAGCCAACCGCCACCTGGAGTGTGACGCGAGGCGACCCGCTGTGCTGCGTGGCATTGTTGAGCAGTTCTTGGATCACGCGGTAGATCGTCGTGTGAAGTTCTTCATCGATGCGGTCGAGGCCGCCCTCGATCGTGACCTCCACCGCCACGCCATCTTGCTCAAGTTCGCCTGCGAGGTCGTCGATCGCTGCCTGGAGGCCGAGATCGTCGAGGCTCGCCGGGCGAATGCCACGAATCACTCGACGTGCATCCTCCAGCCCCTTGGTGAGGCAACTGATCACGTTGTCGAGAGTGGCCACAAGCGGCTCGGGCACGCCCGCATCGTCGCGGATCCGCTCCAGGAGCATCGAGGCTCCCACGACATACTGAATCAGGCCGTCGTGAAACTCGTGGCAGATGAGTTGCCGCTCTTTCTCCTGGAGATCGATCAAGTTTCGCAGGAGTTGCTCGCGATCGGAGAGTTGCCGCCGAGCCTCGTCGAGTTCTGATATGTCGGTGGAAATTCCCCCGATCGCGAAAACCTTGCCTTCGTCGTCGCGCAGCGGGAACTTCACCGAGAGCAACGTCCGAGCCTCGTCGCCGATCGGAACACGCTCCTCAAAGGTCAGCGTTTTTCCGGTCTCCCAGACACGTCGGTCCGTTTTCGCAAACGACCGAGCGATGTCTTCCGGAAACCAGTCGTAAGGGGTGGTCCCAGGGCGGAACTCACGCATTTTCGGCCAGAGTTCAGCGTGCCGCTTGTTGACGAGGAGATAGCGGCCTTCGGTATCCTTGAGGTAGATCGCAGCCGACGAGTGATCGATGAAATCCTGGAGGAGCGCCTCCCGACGCTGCACCTCGCGATGGACGTCACGGAGGTCCGTGACATCGAGCACCATGCCGATGAATCCACCCGCGCGGCCACGCGTATCGAGCAATGGGTGCACCGAAGCGAGAATCGACCGCTCGCCCCCGTCATGGCGAACGAGACGGAGTTCGTTGAGATACGGCTCTTGGTCGCGGACCGCCTTTTCCCACAGCGCGAGCACGCGCTCGCGGTCGTCGGGATGGATGATCGACGTCCAATCCGCAGCCGTCTCTTCCACCGAGAGCCCGCTGATCTCGCTCCACGCTGCGTTTGAAAAAACATTCACACCAGCGGCGTTGGTCTGGACAACACCGACAGGTGCCTTCTCGACGAGGGTGTCGAACGCACGCCGCAGTTCGACCAACTGCCGCCGCAGCGTGACCAACCGCGTCCCAAGCCAGCCACATCCGGCGAGAGTCAGGAAGAGCAGGGGTATGAGAATAACCGTCATCACGTCGCCCGTGGCCTTGTCCGCTTCTGCCTCTTGGCAGCAGCCCCAGCCGCCGCACACGCCTGCGTCTCCACACGCGTCACCTTCCATTCTGCTCACACGAAGCGGCTGGGTGCAAAAGCCTCCTGAGCAAACGGCCAAAGACGGTGACGGCCGGTAGACTCAGTCGCGAAGTGCCTCTTACCCGGCTGACACGGAAAGGACGTTCCATGCCCACGCTCTCGCGTCTCCCCAAGCCCTGCCACCGCCAACTCACGAGGGGGGCATTTCTGTCGATGGCCGCAGGCCTCCCGCTGCTCGTCGCGGCGATGTCCCTCGCGGATGAGCGGGTGCCGGCTGACGCTTCGCCCACGTGGTGGAAGGGGAACATCCACACCCACACTTTTTGGAGCGACGGCAACGACTTCCCCGAGATGGTTGCCGAGTGGTATCGCATCCGCGACTACCACTTCTTGGCCCTCACCGATCACAACGTGTTGGCCCAGGGCATCCGCTGGATGCCGGAAAAACGCATCCTCGAGCGGGGCGGGGCGGCAGTCATCGAAAACTACCTCACGCGGTTTGGTTCGGCATGGGTCGAACGGCGAGGCGAGGGAGACACCGCTGAGGTGCGTCTGAAGCCCTTCGATGAGTTTCGCGCGCTCGTGGAAGAGCGGGGACGTTTCCTGATGATTCCAGCCGAAGAAATCAGCGACGCGGTCAATGGCAAGCCCGTGCACATCAACGCGAGCAACATCGCGGAAGCACTCCAGCCCGTTGGGGGCCAGACCGTCAGCGAAGCGATTCAAAACAACCTGCGGGCCGTCCGCGAACAGGCCGAAAAGTCTGGCCGAGCGATCCTCGCACACCTCAACCATCCAAACTTTGGCTACGCGGTCACCCCGGAAGACCTCGCTCACGCCACGCTGGAGCAGCATTTTGAAGTCTTCAACGGACACCCTTCGGTGAATCAACTCGGCAACGACGAGAAGCCGTCGATCGAGTTGCTGTGGGACATCGCCAACGTGATCCGTCTCGCCGACCTCAACGCAGCGCCGCTTTTTGGTGTGGCCACCGACGACACGCACGACTACCACACGCAGCCAGGCGACAAGCAGTCGGCCCGGCCGGGGCGGGGCTGGGTGATGGTGCGGGCCACCCACCTCACGCCGGAGAAGATCATCCACAGCCTCCAAGACGGTGACTTCTACGCCTCGAGCGGCGTGACCTTGCGGAGCGTCCACTTCGACCTCAAGACCCGTCGGCTCGACATCGAAATCGAACCTACCCCCAACGCCACCTTCTCCACACGCTTCATCGGATCGCTTGCTGGTGTGGACGGAGGGGAGCCGCGGATTGGCGAAGAACTCGCCCAGGCCGAGGGCCTCTCCGCCAGCTACACGCTGAGAGGCGACGAGCTCTACGTGCGGGCGGTGGTCACCTCAAGCGAGCCGCCGCACGATCCAATCTGGGAAGGCCAACAACAGCAAGCCTGGACCCAACCGGTTGGCTGGGAACTGAAGACGGGCGTGGAATGACGATGCTGCCGCGGCGAAAACCCGCTCACCGGCACAACTGGACACCCGTTCTTTTTCTTGTTGCAGCCTACTGAACAAACCGATACCATACGGGCGTTCAGTATACGTTTCCGCGGCAAATCGCTCGATTCATGGTGGTGACGCAGCCACCCCGACGATGGCGCCGGGAAACGCGGGAGGTGTCGCCATGATCTTGGCAACAGCAGGAGTGAACGGTCGGATGGCAAAGGCAGCAAAGGCGCAAAAAGCCGACGCAGGCAGCGCAGCAGAGAGTGGTGGGCGAAAGAAGGCTTCCCGGGGCAAAGCCCAGAATCCGGTGGAGTCGATGTTCGACGCCAATCCCGCGCTGAAATCCGCGCTCGCCCAGATCGAGAAGGAGTTTGGGCAAGGCTCGATCATGCCGCTGGGCAAAGATGGATTGGCCGCCATCGAAGGCATCTCCACTGGGAGCCTGTCGGTCGACCTCGCACTTGGCGGCCGCGGCTTCCCGCGGGGCCGCATCATTGAGGTTTTTGGCCCGGAGTCGTCCGGCAAGACCACCCTCGCCCTCCACGCGGTAGCGGCAGCCCAACGGGCAGGGGGGATTGCGGCGTTCATCGACGCCGAACATGCCCTCGACCCCTCGTGGGCCAAGAAGCTGGGAATCTCCCTGGAGAGCCTGCTCGTCAGCCAGCCCACGAGTGGCGAAGATGCGATGCACATCGTGGAGATGCTCATCCGCAGCAACGCCGTCGACATCATCGTGGTGGACTCCGTGGCGGCCCTCGTGCCACAGAAGGAGTTGGATGGCGAAATCGGCGATTCGTTCGTTGGTTTGCAGGCCCGCTTGATGAGCCAGTCGATGCGAAAACTGACCGGTGCCATTGCCAAGAGCAAGACGACGGTGATCTTCATCAACCAGATCCGCGAGAAGATCGGCGTGATGTTCGGCAGCCCCGAAACCACGCCAGGCGGTCGTGCGCTGAAGTTCTACTCGTCGTGCCGCGTCGACGTTCGCCGCATCGGAACGCTCAAAGACGGCGAAGAGGTCGTGGGCCAGCGGGTGCGGGTCAAGGTGGTGAAAAACAAGGTCGCCCCGCCGTTCCGGGTCGCGGAATTCGACATGATGCATGCCGATGGCATCAGCCTCGAAGGCGACATCATCGACATGGCCGTCACCGCGAAGCTGATCGAAAAGAGCGGCACCTGGATGCGGTTTGGCGACACGCATCTCGGCCAGGGGAGGGAAAAGGCCCGCCAGTTCCTCAAGGACAACCCTGAGGTTGCCAAGGAAATTCGCGACAGAGTCATGCTCCATCATCAGCCGATTGACCCGCAGCCAACTGACGCGACAGTGGAAAGCGAAGACGACGACGTGGAGTCGCTGGCGGAATAACCGCCGGCGACGCTCCGGCTGCCCGCCAGCACCGTACCGTCCGAAAATCTTGATTTCGGTTCAAACCAGAGGCCAGGCCTGCCCGATGCGAGTGGCAGACCTGGCCGTCTGTTTGTGGCTCGGTCCTGCTATCCGGTCTTGGTATAGTGTGCGGCCTGATCCCTCGCTCCCACGTGAATAATCACAAAACATGAAAGCCGACGAACTCCGCGAAGCCTATCTCACCTTCTTTGAATCGAAAGGCTGCGTCCGGCGGCCGAGCGACGTGCTGGTGCCGCGATGGGACCCCTCCGTGCTCTTCACACCGGCGGGGATGAATCAGTTCAAGGACCACTTCCTCGGCAAGTGCAAACTCGATTTCACGCGTGCCACGACCTGCCAGAAGTGCCTGCGGACGGGCGACATCGACAACGTTGGCCGGACTGCCCGGCACCACACGTTCTTCGAGATGCTCGGCAACTTCAGTTTTGGCGATTACTTCAAGCGGGAAGCAATCCACTGGGCCTGGGAGTTTCTCACCAGTCGCAACTGGCTCAAGATTGACCCGGAACTGCTGAAGGTCACGGTCTACCAAGACGACACGGAGGCCTACACGATCTGGTCGGATGAGATCGGCGTGCCTGCCACGCGGATCACCCGGATGGGCGAAGACGACAACTTCTGGCCAGCCTCGGCCCCGAGCCAGGGACCCGACGGTGTCTGTGGCCCGTGCAGTGAAATTTTCTACACCATGCCCAACGGCAGCGAGGTCGAAATTTGGAACCTCGTCTTCACGCAGTTCAACCGCGTGGGCGAGCCGCCAGACAACCTGCGTCCGCTCCCGAGCCGCAACATCGACACCGGCATGGGGCTTGAGCGGACGTGCGCCATGCTCCAAGGGGTCGACAGCAACTTTCACATCGACATCCTTCGGCCGCTGGTGGAAGCGGTCGCGGAGGTCTGCGGACGGCCCTACGAGCCGGACACCGACGACGGCCGGCGGATGCGTCGAATCGCCGACCATGTGCGGGCGTGCACGTTTGCGGTCCACGAAAATGTGCTGCCTGGCAACAACGAGGAAAAGTACGTGGTGAAGCGGCTGCTTCGCCGAGCCGTGCTGGATGGCCACCAGATGGGCCTGCGGGAGCCGTTCCTCCACCACCTTCCCTCCGCGGTGGCGGAAATCATGCGGTCGCCTTACCCCGAACTCGCTGAGACCACCGACCGCGTCGCGTCCGTGATTCAGCGTGAGGAGTCCGCTTTCCTCGATACGATCGATGGCGGGCTCGCCAGGATTGAGTCGCTGTTTGACTCGATTGAGAAGACCGGCTCGGGGCTTGTTTCCGGGCAGGATGCCGCCGAACTCTACACGACCCACGGCTTTCCACCGGAGCTCCTTGAAACGCTGGCGGCTGAGCGGAACTGCGCCTTCGACTGGCAGGGTTTTCAGGAAGCCATGGACGCCCACGGCATCCGCTCGGGAGCGGGCACGCGGGTGGAGGTGTTCACATCTGGTCCGCTCGACGCCCTCAAGAAGGCGATGCACGGATCGGAGTTTGTGGGCTACGACGTCACGGAAACCACTGCCAAACCGGTGGGCATCATCGCCCAGGATCGCCTCTGCGAAACCCTCGAGGAAATCGACCACGAGGATTCCGTGATCGTGGTTCTCGACCGCACGCCGTTTTACGGTGAAGCGGGCGGACAGGTGGGCGACACGGGCTGGCTGACTGCAGGAGAGGGCGCGAACCGTCTGCGTTTCGAGGTCACCGACACCCTGCGTGAAGGGGACTTTATCCTGCACCGCGGCCATCTCCGTGAAGGTCGGCTGACGCTTGGTGAAACCCTGACGGCACAGGTTGATACCCAGCGCCGCGAGGCCCTCCGCCGAGCGCACTCGGCCACGCACCTTGTCCACGCAGCCTTGCAGCACTTCCTCGGACCTCATGCCGTGCAGCAGGGATCGAAAGTCGACACCGACATGCTGCGGTTCGACTTCTCGCATGGCGGCAGCATCGGGAGCGACGTACTGGAGCAGATCGAAGACATGGTGAACGCCAATGTGTTCGCCGCACTTCCTGTGTCTGCCCAGCTGCTGCCGTTGGCCGAAGCACGGCACGCCGGCGCGATGATGCTCTTTGGCGAAAAGTATCCCGACGTTGTGCGGATGGTGAGCATGGGGAGCGACGACCGCCGCGTGAGTCGCGAACTCTGCGGCGGCACGCACGTCAGCAACACCGGCCAGATTGGGCTCGTGCGGATTGTCGGTGAGGAGAGCGTGTCAGCGGGCACGAGGCGAGTGACCGCGGTCACCGGGTTCGAAGGCCTGCGGCGAGTTCGACGCGCGGAGCAGACGCTCGCCGAAGCAGCCAGTTCGCTCAAGGTGCCAGCCAGCGACCTCCCCACGCGGCTTGCGGCGCTCACCAAAGAACTCAAAGAACTGCGGAAAGGGAAGGGGGGAGTCGCGGCCGCAGGCGTCTCACCCGACGAACTGCTCGCAGCGTCCGTCCGCGTGGGCGACACGAGGATCGTGGTGGCCTTGCTCGGTAGCGGTGACGCCGGCGCCATGCGTCAGTGCATCGATCAGCTGCGCCGTAAAGGAAGCCCGATCGCCGTGCTGCTGGGCGGCCATGACGCGGGCAAGGTCACGCTGGTCGCCGGCATCAGCCGAGAACTTGAAGAGCGTGGCCTGTCGGCGAGCGAATGGATCAACGAGGCGGCTCGGCTCGTCGGCGGGAAGGGGGGCGGCCGCAAAGACCTCGCGCAAGCTGGCGGCAAAGACCCCAACAAGCTCGACGCCGCTCTCCAAGCCGCCCAAGATGCGATGCAGAAGCTGCTCGCTGCTGCATCCTGACACGCGGCTTCTGACGCGTTCCCTGAGATCCGTGTTGCCCCGAGCCCCACACACGACTGACGCGTGGGGCTCGGGGACGAGCACAAAATGCACGTGAGATCGACTCAGCGATCCCAGCTGCGATTAGCCGACAGCCTTTTCCAAGGCCTCGATCGCCGCGTCGTAGTTTGGCTCACTCGCCACTTCTGGCACCGGTTCGGCATAGACCACCGTCCCGTTGGCATCGAGCACAAACACCGCGCGAGCCAAAATCTTCAACTCGTCGATCAGCACGCCCCAGCTGGTGCCAAAGCTGCGGTCCATGTAGTCGCTGCCGACCTTCATGTTGGTGATGCTCTCGGCTCCACAGAACCGATTCATCGCGAAGGGCAGGTCGAGGCTGACCGTGAGGGCCGTGACCTTGTCGCCGAGCGCCGAGAGACGCTCGTTAAACACCTTGGTCTGCGTCTGGCACACGGGGGTGTCGAGCGAAGGCACGACGCTGATGATCGCCGGCTTGCCGGCGAGATCCGCCTTGCGGATGTGCGTCATCCCGCCTGCGCCGTAGCTGACGACATCAAAATCGGGCGCTGCCGCCCCAACCGTGACAGCCTCGCCGACGAGCGTGAGAGGATTGCCCTTGAACGTGACGGCTCCAGGCCGCGTGACACTCGAACCCGACATGCGAATCTCCTCTGGTGAGGCTAACCAAACGTGAACCAACGCAGCGAGCCTCCATGTGGCCCGCCGACCCTGGGAGCAGTATGGGCGTTACCGCCAACCAGACAAGTCCTCCCGCCGTCTCACCAAAACCCGCCTTGTCCTCCAAGCGGCGGCGCCTCCATCATTTGGCTCTGGATGCCCAGGAGAGCCCCCTATGCGACCGATCGCCCGCCTGCTGCAGATGGCAGGACTCACAATTCCGTTCCTCGCCATCATCCTCGAACTCTCTCACTCGATCTCACTCGGCCAAATGCTGGTGATGCTGGTCGCCGCAGTCTGCTGCTTCTGGATCGGTCGCATTCTCGAAGGATTTGCACGCTGACATGCACCCACTGATTTTTTCGCCGCTCTACCGCACCTACCTGTGGGGAGGTCTCAAGTTTGCCTCGCGTCTGGGGCGTTCGCTCCCGGAAGGCGACACCTTTGCCGAGTCGTGGGAACTCGTGGACCACGGCGACGATCAGAGCGTGGTTCGTGCCGGCCCTCTTGCCGGCACCTCCCTGCACACGCTCGTCCGTGAACAGGGGCCAGCCTTGATGGGTCGGCACTCAGGCGTCGAGGCGTTTCCGCTGCTGTTTAAGTTTCTCGATGCCAAACGAGACCTATCCGTGCAGGTGCATCCTGACGACACGCGGGCCGCCAAACTCTCCCCTCCCGACCGCGGCAAGACGGAAGCGTGGTACGTCGTCGATGCCGAGCCCGGCAGCCTGATCTACGCCGGCCTTCGGGAAGGCGTCCGCACCGACGACCTGCGGCATGCCATCACCGACGGCACGCTCGACCGCTGCCTGCACTCATTTGCAGCCCACCCCGGCGACTGCGTGTTTATTCCAGCGGGAACGGTGCACGCCATTGGCGCGGGCCTCGTGATCGCAGAAATCCAGCAGTCGAGTGACGTGACCTACCGGCTCTACGACTGGAATCGAGTGGGCCCGGACGGGAAGCCCCGCCAACTCCACATCGACGCGGGCCTTGAGGCGGTCACGCAGTTTTGTCCGGTCATTCCGCGGCACGCTCCAGAAGTGGTGCCCCCCACTGGCTTTCCTCTGGCAACATGCGATTACTTCGGCCTCGATCTCTTCGCTGCAGAGCCAACGGATGCGCGGGTCTGGCACCTCGGTGGCGACGAGTCACCGCATTTCCTGGCCGTCGTTCGCGGCACCCTCGCACTCGATGCCGCGTGGGGCCTGCCTCCCCTGCAGGCTGGTGACTGCGTGCTGATCCCCGCCTCGCTCGGCTTGCAAGCGATCGCTGGAAGCAGCGGCACGGAATTCCTCCGCGTCCGTTTGCCGTCATGAGGGACAGGTAGCCTGCGGGCTTTGGGGGCCGGGAAACTCCCGTTGGGGCAGCACGACGGGCGTTCTACACTCCCCCGCCTTCGTGAGGACCCCATCGCATGCCAGCTTCGCCCGACGCCCCCAGCCGACCTCTGTACGGCGTGTCCTGTTCCTTCGGAGGGTGCCTGATCCTGCTGCTCCTCACTGTCTCGGGATGCTCCACCCTCGGACGCCCGGACTGGCTGGAACCCGGTCCTGAAGCGAATCAGCGGAGAAGGGCGGTGCGATTCGATCCGTACCTGCAAAACGATATTGGTCCCTATCAGTTTCGCCTTCCGTTGATGGATGGCACACGGCCGAGGGACTATGCCGAGCCTGTTACGGAAGTGAAGCGATCGCGGTGGTGGTCTGGGGGCCGATAGGAGGTATCATCACAAGATTCTGCCTCCCTCTGCCCGCCTCCCTCCGCTTGGACTCCTCGCTTCACCGTGGCAAAAAAACCATCTCGGCAACCGCGTTCCCCCTCCTCGAAGCCCTACGCCAAGGGGCGGGACGGCACACAGGGCCGTCCACCCGCCAAACAGGCTGCCAAGCGGCCGTTTAAGAAAAGCTTCAAGAAGCCCTTCCCGCAGGGGGAATCGCGGCCATACGCCGACGACCACGACGACGGCGATACCGCTGCTCAACCGCGGCCGTCCCGGAGACCTGCAACAGGTGGACGACCTGCAACCGGTGGACGACCAGCAACCGGTGGACGACCTGCAACAG
>JAPOIM010000169.1 GCA_029978905.1 Planctomycetota bacterium | reverse complement strand
GGCGAGACGTCGTCCGCGCCGTCCGCGAGCCGCGCGCCGAACACGCCCGCGCCGATGGCCGGGCCGAGCGCCGCGCGGGTGGGGACGGGTCCCGGGCGGCGGGCGGCGGAGGAGAAGGAGGAGGAGGTGGTGGTGGCGGCAGCGGCGGGGGCTGTGGCAGCCACACGATCCCTGCGTGCGCTCGCAGATCTCGGGAGGCCCCCGCGGATCCTGCTGCGGTCATCCTGGGCGACCGTCAACATTGGTGACATCGCACACACCCCGGGCGTGCTGAGGTTGCTCGAGGCCCATCTTCCCGACGCCGAGATTTGGCTCTGGCCGAGCAAGGTTGATAACGGCGTGGAACAACTTCTGCTCGACCGTTTCCCCACGCTCAAGATCGTGCACGGCAGTCGTGATCTTGCGGAGGCGTTTGTCGAGTGTGATTTCCTGCTTCACGGCTCAGGTGCCAACTTCGTGGCGCAGTCGAGCGTCGTGCAGTGGCTCTCCTCGGACAAATCAAAGGGAAAGCCGTTTGGGGTGTATGGGATTACGCTTGGGCCAAAGCAGTCGTGGAAAACGGAGCCCGATCCGCCGGAGGTGACGGCGGCCTCGATTGACGTCCTCAACAGGGCGTCGTTTGTCTACTTCCGTGATTCGGAGTCGCTGCGCTTCGCGACTGCCGCAGGGCTCCAGGTGCCTGTCGCGGCGTATGGCCCGGATGGTGCATTTGCTTGCGACCTCGGCAACCCTGCCAAGGCAGAGGCGTTCTTGCGCGAGCATGGGTTGCAGCCGGGAAAGTTCCTGTGCGTGATTCCCAGAGCACGCTACACGCCCAGTTGGCGGATGCCTGGGAAAGAAGGTGCGTTCGATCCGGTCAAGGCGGCAAGAAACGACGCGATGCTCGAGCATGACCACGCGCCGCTCCGCGAGGCGATGGTGCAGGTGGTCCGAGAAACCGAGATGAAGGTGCTGATCTGCCCGGAAGACATGACGCAGATGCAGATCGGCAAGGGCGTGCTCTACGATCCGCTGCCACACGATGTCAAAGACCGTGTGGTGTGGCGAGCCAACTACTGGCTCACCGACGAAGCTCTCAGCGTGTACCGAAAGAGTGCAGGTTTGTTTGGCAACGAACTCCACTCAGCCATCATGTGCATCGGAAACGGGATTCCGGCTGCGATCTGCCGCTGGGCCGAGCAGACGAGCAAAGGCACGATGTGGCGCGACATAGGCCTCGACGACTGGCTGTTTGATCTCGACGACGAGCCGCAGTGTGCTCAGGTGGCTGGAGTGGTTCTTGAGATTGCCGCCCGCCCCCAGGTGGCCGCGGAAAAAGCGAGGGCAGCAAAGACGCGGGTTGAGGCCTTACAGGCGGCATCAATGGCGGTGCTGCGAAAATCTGTGTGAGCCGGCGGGAAACTCCACAGGCCGGCCGAAGTCCTCAGGCACACTTCATCGACATTGCACGTATCCCGGTGTGCACTGTCAGCGATCGTTGGGAAGCCGAGCGTGCTCGTGTGAAGCTGGGGAGGACGTGGCCGCCTGCCGTGAGAGCGTGAGGATTTGCTCGAGGAGTGCCTCCGCTCCGGGGCCCCCGAGCCGGAGATAGTGGTCACGGACCTTGAGACTCGCCGCGCGGAAGGCTGCGACTTCCTCGTCGGAGAGCGGCGGCTCGAGCACGAGGTATTCGTTGTCGTCCACGAGGTCGCGGCGGTCCTCTTCCGGGAGTGCGTCCAGCAAACTCATTACGTCGCCGCAAAGGTGGAGGGTCTGCCGCTGCCTCTGCTTGTCGCGGAGGATGACGGCCAACCGCCTGGCCTCGAGACCGGTCTGCTCGGCGAAGATCCAGGGGCCAAGCTCG
>JAPOIM010000168.1 GCA_029978905.1 Planctomycetota bacterium | reverse complement strand
ATCGCCGCCGGCCCCATCATCGACTGATCGACAAAGAGGCTGGTGGCGGCCTCGAGCTGCGGCCGAGCGACCGTGTCAGCCGCGAGAGCGATCCGCTGCTCGAGCCGCTCGGGGCTCAGGCCTACAGCAGCGGGGCGGTGCCGCCGAGTGCGGGCAGGACGTGCGAAGCGAGACGAGTGACGACGAAAGAGGGCGACCATGGCTTGGATCTCATGCATGCGGCGGTGCAGTCCGTGCGGGAGGGCGGAGCACTGCGATTTGCGCTGTCGGGCAGTTTACGGAGGACCACCACGCTTGGTTCATGGGCTCGCCCCCGCCCCGTAACCAGGAGGGGATGCCGTTAAACCTTGCGGGAGATGCGCTCTAGCGAAACGCTACCATGCGCTTGAGCGCAAAGCCAGGAACGGGCAGGACCGTTTGCGGAGTTTTGTCTGGGAAAAAATCGCGTTTTCAGGCACATTCCTGTCATGAAGGTGAGTTTCTCAAACCAGTGGCGGTGGATGGCCTCGTTGCGGACTGCGACGGTCGTGGCGGCAGTGTGCAGTGGTGCCTGGGCTGGGCTGAGCGCGGGCCAGGAGGGGGCCGGCGAAGCGGCCAAGGCGCACGGGCCCCGTAAACGCGTGCTCGTGATCGATCAGGAGGGGGCGACGCGGCCGGCGTTTGTGCTCTTCATGGAAGGCGTTCGCAAAGGCCTGGCCAGCGAGTTTTCCCAGCCTTTCGACGTCTTTGTCGAAAACCTGGATCTGGTGAGGCTGGAGCGAACCGCCAGCGACGTGGAGCGGGCGGCGGGCTGGTTGCGGGAAAAGTATGGCGATACCGCATTTGACGTGATCGTGCCGACCAGCCGAGTCAGTCGCGACTTCGTGCTCGCCGGCGGCAACGTGTTTTCGGCCAGGGCGAACGTGGTGGGAGTGGAGCGGCCGGGCGTGCCGTTACCGTCATCTGAGGTTGTCGATCGCTACAGTTCGGTCGTGTCTGCTTCCCCCTTTGAAGCAACCGTCGCCCTCGCCAAACAGCTCTTTCCGGCTGCGGTACGGGTGGTGTACATCGCCCAGTCTGGTCCGCATCCGGATAACCAGACACTTGCCGAAAGGGAGGTGCGTTCGGCGGCAGACGGGCTCGGCATCGAGTTCGTGTCGCTCGTGGACATCTCGATCCGCGAGACACTCGCAGCTGTTCGCCAACTTCCGCCTGATTCCATCGTTGTGTACATGGGCCACTGGGGCGATGCCGAAACGGGATCGGTCGTACCGGCGGACATTGTTGCGGACGTTTGCCGTGAATCACGAGCGCCCGTCTTTGGTGTGGCTGAAAGCTATGTGGGCCGTGGCATCGTGGGCGGAGCATGCGCCAACCTGGTGGCGATGGGGGAGGCAGCGGGCCAAATGGTTGTGGCGGCAAGCAACGGTGCGAGGCCCGAGTCAGTGGTTGTCCCGTTGGTAAACATCTTTGATAGTCGTGTGCTCAGGCGCTTTGGGATTTCGCAGACGCAGCTTCCTGCGGACAGCAGAGTGCTGTTTCAAGAGAAAGGTTTTTGGGAACGCTATTGGCTTCAGGCAACGGGGATCGCGTTTGTTCTGCTGCTCGAAGCGACATTGATCATGCTGCTGGTGGTCAACCTGCGGCGACGGTTGGCTGCCGAGAAAATGGTCAGCGCCCAGCGGGAGCTTGTGATTCACGCCGGAAGGGTGTCGGCGCTCGGAGAGTTTGCCGCGTCGCTCGCTCACGAACTCAGTCAACCCCTTGGAGCAATCCTGAATAATGTCGAGGCTGCAGAAATGCTCCTCCGTGGGGATGCCCTTGCGCCGGGCGATGTCGCAGACTTGCGGGCAATCATCAGCGACATCGCCGCTGATGAGCAGCGGGCAG
>JAPOIM010000167.1 GCA_029978905.1 Planctomycetota bacterium | reverse complement strand
TGGTTCTACTCATCACATGGGAAACCTATGCACGTCTAGCATTCTTTCCTGGCAAGGACTTCTGGAAGATAGTAGTTCTAGCCTGAACTTCTCCCACTCCTGAGGAGCATCGGGGCTCCGACTCAGCGAAAGTTGTTGTGCAGCAACGACTTCGACTGAAGAGGAGATGCTCCCCGATGCCGACACAGTGTAGTCAGGGCGAACTCGATTTCGGAAGCTCCGACGGTCGCAAACTTGTGGGTGCTTTCGACGGTGGCGCCATCACCTCGAACGGCGGCGTCGTGCTGCTGGCTGCGGCGGACCGGGCCACGGGCCTCAGCCGCCGCCTGGCTGCCTGCTTCACGGATCTGCGCATCGCCGACGCCGTCCGCCACTCGGTTGGCGACCTGCTGCGCCAGCGCATCTTCGGCATCGCGCTCGGCCACGAGGACCTGATCGACCACGATGCGCTGCGCGACGATCCTGCACTGGCGGCCGTGCTCGACAAGCCCGGCGGTAGGCTCGCTGGAAAATCGACGCTCAATCGGCTTGAGCATGCGGCCAAGATTGGCAGCGATCGTCACCACAAGCTCGACCACGACGCGGGCTCGATCGAGCGGCTGTTCGTCGATCTCTTCCTCGACGCCCACCACAGGCCGCCGTCGCGCATCGTCATCGATCTCGATGCCACTGACGATCCCGTGTACGGCGAGCAGGAGGGGCGGCACTTCCATGGCTACTACGACTGCTACTGCTATCTGCCCCTCTACGTCTTCTGCGGCCGGCACCTGCTGGCGGCAAAGCTCAGATCGTCGGCCAACGATGCCGCTCATGGCAGTGTCGCCGAGGCTGCCCGCATCGTCGCCCAGATCCGCGCCCGCTGGCCTGGAACGACGATCGTCGTCCGCGCCGACAGCGGCTTCTGCCGCGACGACCTGATGACATGGTGCGAGGCCAACGATGTGCAGTATGTTCTGGGACTTGCAGGCAATCCTCGTCTCGTTCGCAAGCTCGCTCCCGAGATGCGCAAGGCCAGGCGGCGGGCGAAGCGGTCGGGGCAGGCGGCGCGCGTCTTCACCGACTTCGAGTACCGGACGCGCAAGAGCTGGAGTGCGAGGCGGCGCGTCATCGGCAAGGCGGAATGGACGAACGGCGCGGCGAACCCGCGCTTCATCGTGACCAACATCCATGCCGCTTTCGGATCGGCGCGCTTCCTCTACGAGAATGTTTACTGCCAGCGCGGCGAGATGGAGAACCGGCTCAAGGAGTGTCAGGGCGACCTCTTCGCCGACCG
This sequence comes from Planctomycetota bacterium, assembly GCA_029978905.1. GTDB lineage: Bacteria > Planctomycetota > Planctomycetia > Pirellulales > UBA1268 > M30B53. Next base: position 644 of record JAPOIM010000167.1, on the reverse strand, counting down.
CACGCCGGCGCCCACCATGCGGGCCAACCAGTTGCGTCTATGGCTCGCGTCCTTCGCCTACGTGCTCATGTGCGCCGTGCGCCGCATCGGGCTCGCCGGCACCAAGCTCGCGGCCGCCACCTGCGGCACCATCCGGCTGAAGCTCCTCAAGATCGGCGCCCGGGTCACGATCAGCGTGAGGCGCGTGAAGCTCGCATTCGCGTCCGCCTGCCCCGACCGCGACGTCTTCATGCTGGCGGCGCGACGACTATGAAACGCCGGCGGCAGAGCCGCGCCTGAGCCCGGGGATCAACAGCAGAGGATCAGCGTCGAGCCTGCCCACGTTGCCTCAACGGGTGGCGGCGACGGCGCTTGCCCAGACGGTCACCAGGAGCGCATGCCATTCGACCAGCGTCATGCCGCCGCCAAATCATCGCAGCCGGGAGAAAGCCGGGCTAGAGGCTCGCTTGGCCGACTGCAAAGCTGCCGAACGCAGCGGTGATTTCTCGTTCACGGATGGCATTATCCGGGATCTTCTGGCTGAAACGCTCCAGGCCATCGCGGCCGAGAGGGCATGCGCCTTGAAGGCGGCCAATCAGTCCGGCCGAGGGTCGGCCGGACGATAGGTGCTTCCCGATCTATGCCGCCAGCCCAGCGTATTCGGA
>JAPOIM010000166.1 GCA_029978905.1 Planctomycetota bacterium | reverse complement strand
CCAGCAAGCAACGGGGCGGAGGGGCGGTACGATCTCGGGATCGTGTTCACCCCTGGGAGCTCTCGACGTGACCTGCCGCGCCCTCTTTGTAGCCATCGCTGCGTTTGCATGCCCGTTGCTTGCTGGCTTCCTCGCAGCCACGCCGTGCTCACGCGCCCTCGCGGCCGAACCAGCGAATCTCCCCCATCCACTCACTGCGGCCTTCTCGCCTGACGCCTGGCACAGCGAGCGGCGGCTGGCAGACGTGCACCTCCACGTGGAAGCGAGGCCAGAGCGGCTCGACCAGGCCGTGGCCATCCTCGACCGGGCCGGCATTGGCACAGGGCTGCTTCTTGGGGTGGGCACCGTCACGAGCAGCGACGGACGGCCAAGCGCCTTCACCGAAGCCCGCACACTTGCCGAACGGCTCGCCCCGGGCCGATTCATGCAGGCCATGCTCCTCGACTACACCGGCTGGGACGAGCCTGACTGGAGCGACCGAGCCGTGCGGCAGATCGAGGAGGGGCACGCGCGTGGAGCCGCAGGACTGAAGGAGTTCAAACGGCTCGGCCTGTTCCTCAAAGACGGTCGCGGCGAGTTGATCAAGGTCGACGATCCGAAACTCGACCCCGTCTGGAAGCGGTGCGGGGAACTGGGCATGCCGGTGTCGATCCACGTGGGAGATCCGCGTGCCTTCTGGCTTCCCTACGACGAGAACAACGAACGGTGGACCGAACTCAAAGACCATCGCAGCTGGTGGTTTGGTGACGCCGCGGCCCACCCACCGCGCATGGAACTGCTCGACGCACTCGACCGCGTGATCGCCCGCCATCCCGGCACGACCTTCATCGGAGTCCACTTTGCCAACAACTCGGAAGACCTCGACTGGGTCGACGCCCGCCTCGAGAAGCGGCCAAACTTCTATGCTGACCTCGCCGCCCGCGTGCCGGAACTGGGCCGGCACGAACCAGAGCGGGTCCGTCGCCTGTTCGTAAAGCACCAGGACCGGATTCTCTTTGCGACCGACTTCCAGGTCTTCGACCGACTCGTCCTGGGCTCCGGCGGTGATGCCGATCGGCCCACCGACGCAGACGCCGATCTGTTTTTCGCCAAGCACCGCCGATGGTTGGAGACAGCCGATCGCGACTGGCCCCACATGACACCGATCCAAGGGGAATGGACGATCTCGAGCATTAACCTCCCGCCAGAGGTCTTGCGGAAGATCTACTTTGACAACGCCCACAGGCTGTTTGGCCGGTCGTGGCCACTGCCCAACCTCACTGCCATACGAGTGGAGCACGACATCGAAGCCGATGGCGTGCTCAGCGAGGCTGCCTGGTCACGTGCGATCCCGTGCCGCTTGGAATACGGGTCATCCAACAGCATCGCCCACCCTTCGCTCAGCACGCCCGTGCGTGCGCTGTGGTCAGAGCGGTGCCTGATGCTCTCGTTTGAATGCCCGTTCACCGAGCTTCACACCTTCGAACCGACACAGGCCACCGAGCGGATCGGGCTTTGGGAAAACGACGTCGTGGAAGCCTTCCTAGCCTGTGATCCCACACACCTCGACCACTACCGCGAACTGCAGTGGGCCCCCAACGGTGAAACCCTCGATCTCGCGCTCGATGCCGGGACACGCGACTTTGCCTGGTCGTCCGACATGGTTTCGGCCGTCCGCATCGATCAGGATGCGGCTGTGTGGCGAGTGGAAGCGAAAATCCCCTGGTCGGCGTTTTCAACCGCCCCGCCTGCTGCGGGTAGCCGCTGGCGTCTGAACCTCTTCCGGCATGACAAGGCCAGCCACACAGGCCTGGCTCTCTCCCCCACGCACACCTCCACCTTTCATACACCCGAGCGGTTTGGCTGGCTGGTGTTCCATGACGACACCACTGAAGCCGCTGGGAAGTGAGGGAAGCCTGTCGCGTATAATGGGTGATGGTTTGTCGTATCCGCTGCCTCACCTCTTCCGAC
>JAPOIM010000165.1 GCA_029978905.1 Planctomycetota bacterium | reverse complement strand
GCGCGTCGCTCTCATCGATGCGCAACCGCGTGGCGATTCGCCGTCTTGCGAATTGCCCTGCCATGCGGTGCAACCGAGCGGCAAGCCGCGGAAAGGCCACCCGCATCACCAGCGGAACAGCGGCCAAGGCACCCATCACCCCCGACACGAGCCCTCCGCGAAACAGTGTGCGACTCCCGGCAGAAAGCTCACCTGCCAGCTGGCCGTAACGGAGGCGGATCGCTTTGTGGACTCGATGCGAGGCGAGCGACCCGACATCGGGCTCTTCCATGACCGTGTGTTCTGGCCGGATCACGATCGGACACAGCGGCCTGGGATGCCAGTCATCGATGCCCTGGTAGTACATCGGCACTGCGAAGAACCCTGCAACGCCAAACGTTTCGTAGTCGGGACGCACTTCTTCGACATGTCGCCGAAACGATTCACACCGGTCGTCGATGCACAACACAAACTGTGCTCGACTTTCGACTGATGGGCGGGCCGTCATCGAAACGACCTGGGCGGCCAAGCCATCAAGGACTTGGTGGCGGTAGCGGCGTTCGTAGGCCAAGTGAAACACCCGACGACGCGCGATCTCATCAAACGCCAGGATCTCCGATTCAAAACGCGCGAGTTCGTTCTCGTCGAGGCTGCGAACGTCGCGTGCCGTCAAACCGACAACTTGGCAGACCTGGTACAGCAGAAATGCCCGTGCCAGGCTGCCAGGCCCTTCGTGTGGCGGGAAACGATCCTGCAGTTCAACCCAAAACGATGCCAACGGGGGCAGACTCGTCTCGCCTGGCGAAGCTGCGAAGCCGACCGCACGAGTCCGCAGCCGTTCGCGAGCCCACTCGGTCGCGACACGGTCGCAGATCAGCCGGACCGCGAGAAAATCAGCCAGGGTCGCGGGAACCGGAGTGACAGGGACGCGGTCAGGCCGCTCCTCAAACTGCCGCACCATGCCCGCCCAGCCGCGAAGGGCGAGCAGCGAGTGACGGAGAAACGGTCGCCAGGCACTTTCTGGAATGCCAAGCCGCCTGAGTTCGTCGACAATACAGGCGTGGGCATGACGCCCCCGCACCTCCTGAAACGCCTGCGACAACCCTCGGCTCCACGGTTCCGAAGGGCTCCAAGGATGGCTCTCAAGCGCCACCACGGCAGCGAGAAAGCCTGCATCCCGGTCCGGCATTGGCCAAGATGCCACGCCCTGATCGAGAAAGGCCGCAGAGAGGCGAATCAGCAGCGGGTGCACGAGCGCATCGGTGTCGAGCGTCGGATCCACCGCAACGATCAGATCGCGGTACCGGACCGGCGGGGTGCAATGCACGACCGCCGGCCGAGCCAGCGACATCGCCTCCACACACGCCTGCCACAGCGTTGCAGCAGCACGCCGCTCGTTGCCGGCCCCCACGGCAGACGCCGCGCGTTCAAACATCGCTCGCCGAGTTTCTGCTTCATTCTTGTTCGCCAGGGCAGCTTCGGCAGCGATCGCGTTCATGCCTCCAACATCGCTGAGCTGCCGCCACCGCATTTCGGGGCTGAGATCTGGCCGCAAGCGTTCGATCGCATCGCTCTCGGAGAGCAGCCAGCGAACCGAGATATCAGACTCGGAACGAACGTCATGGACGAGCAGCGCCCTCCGCAGCATTCGTGCAGAAACCCGCCCGCCAGCCAGCGGGTCTCCCTCAGAGCCCGCGAAGTCCTCGTCGAGCACAGCATCGATATCAGCAACGTGGATTCGCCCACTGGCAAGCGACTGCCTGTAGCGTTCCTCCGTCAAGTAGGGCTGCGTGCCAAAAATCCCGGCCGCGTGCAGCACCGCCTTCTCGAAAGGCTCCTCTTCGAAGGCGTGCAGGGTGTTGTGGTGTACGAAATCAGCAATCGGCCCCTGTGCTGGCAGGTAGTGGGCCGCTTCCTGCAGCGCCTCTTCGACAAGCTGCTCAGCACCCTCAAAAACGGGGGCGGCACCGGCGGAGGAGGGAGGGCGATGTGGGGCAGACACGGTGATGGCGATAGAGCGAGACCGAAACCAATAGCGC
>JAPOIM010000164.1 GCA_029978905.1 Planctomycetota bacterium | reverse complement strand
ATGGGGGAGAGACTCGATCAACCCTAAGGTTTGCACGACCGGACTTCTTCTCATCTCATCATAACGCACTTCTGCCGGAGACCACCATCACAGCTGCTGGGCGACGTCTCGCTTGCGCGAGATCCGAAAAGGGAAACGGCACCAACACTATCGATCCTTTTGCAGGTGTGCCCACGCGGCTTCCTCCTGGCGCCCCAAAGGACAGGCATAATCCTTGACGGCCGGCTGCGGGAGCCGTAGGATACGGGCGTTCAGTACTCCCCGAATCCTGCAGGAGCCCCCGCGATGACGATGCCCAGGCGGCAGCTGGTGGACGTCGCGGTCACTCGCTACTACCACTGCATTTCCCGCTGTGTCAGGCGGGCTTTTCTCTGCGGCGAAGGCGTGACGCACCGTAAGGCCTGGATCGAAGCCCGGCTCGAAGTCCTCGCCAAGCACTTCGCCGTCTCCGTCTGCGGGTTCGCGATCCTCGACAACCACCTGCACGTCCTCTGCCGCCTCGACCCCGGCATCGCCGACGGCTGGAGCGACGAAGACGTCGTCCGCCGCTGGATCGCCGTCTACCGCCCCTCCTGCCTCGACGTCGACAACCCGGCGACCATTCAGGCCTGGATCGACCACCAGTGCCAAGACACCGCCCGCGTCGCCCGCTACCGGGCGCGACTCCAGGATCTCGGCTGGTTCATGAAGGCTCTCAAGGAACCGCTCGCCCGACTCGCCAACAAGGAAGACGACTGCAAGGGCACATTCTGGGAAGCCCGCTACAAGTCGATCGCCATCCTTGATGAACAAGCCCTCCTCGCGACCTGCGCCTACATCGACCTGAACCCGTTCGCCGCCGGCATCGCCACAACCCCTGAAGCCGCCCCGCACACCTCGATCAAGCAGCGCGTCGATCACGTCCGCCAGAACAACAACCTCGAAACACTCCAGGCCGCCGCCGCAGCAAAATCCATCCCCGCCGCCCGTATCGAAGCCGACCTCGAGCAATCCCACTGGCTCTGCCCGCTCCAAGATCGCAACGCCAACGGCGCAGCCCGCGAAGGCATGCTGCCAGGGTTTTCCCTGTCGAGCTATCTCGAGCTCGTGGACTGGACGGCCCGGCTCTGCCGCACGGGCAAGGCACGGATCACGCAGGAAGTGGCCGGCATCATGGCGCGGCTCGGCACGAGCCCCGAATACTGGCAGTCGCACCTCCAAAAGCTTCTCGGCAAGACCCGCTGGCTCGGCAGCTACTGCGCGACGAGCGCCGAGCGACTGAAGGCAATCGCCACGAACCGCGGCGTCCATCACGTCGACAACGCCCTCGGTGGCTTGGCCGCGGGATAGCGGCGAAGTTCGCTCAGCCACGGTCTATTCGCAACACCCCCGTCGCCCGCTGCCACTCCAAGAACATGCCGGGCGTCAGAACATGGAGGGCGTAAAACCTGTTGCCCAGAAGTGCGACAAAATCCGCCGTGTCGAGCGTGAGCAATACGTCAGCGCATGCCGCTGCCGTAAACAGCACGGGACGGTCTTTGGCGACGCCGAACACGGCTGGCTTGTCACTCGTCCAGACATCCCGAACGATGCGAAGACGACCTGCGATCGTCTCCCATTCGACCGCCGCGTATGCGGGGAGTTTGCCGAGGTTGCGAGTCACCTCGGCAAGCGAATACCCGCTCGAGACCAACTCCCAGTCATTGGCAGAAGCGGCATTGAAAATGGCCCGGGATGCCCCGCGCGGCCTTCCACAGGCGGCGAGCGCTACACTGGCATCGACGAACAACCTCACGATCCGGACCGAAACCGATCCATGGCCTGCTCGTCCTCGTCGAGCCATGCCTTGAGTTGTTCCTGGGAGAACTCGCGCGGCTCAGGGAGCGGGACGCGCTGACTTCGCAGCCGCTCGGCGACGAATAGCAGCAGTTCGGCCTGCTGTTCAGCCGAGAGGTTTTGCACGGCCTGCTCGATATCGACGAGGCTTTGCATGGCGGTGTTGTCGTTATGGGGGAGAGACTCGATCAACCCTAAGGTTTGCACGACCGGACTTCTTCTCATCTCATCATAACGCACTTCTGCCG
>JAPOIM010000163.1 GCA_029978905.1 Planctomycetota bacterium | reverse complement strand
CGGAGATAGCCGAATGTTCTCGTGGAGGAAGGCGATCGTGAGGCGATACGGGCAGCAATGAGAGCGATGGTGATGCCGATTGCATCTGTCAGCTGGTGACCAGCATCGGCTGCAAGCGCGAGCGACCCGGTCAGCAGGACCCCGACCCACTGTGTGGCAACAACCGCAACAGTGATGAGAAGTACAAAACCCATCGCTCTGGAGCTGTGATCAACCGGCAGATGTGTGTGCGAGTGTCCGTGAGAGGTCATAGACGAAGACTAATGATGAGTGTGCGTGGGATTCCTGAGAACGAATCCCACGAGGTGCTGCAAATCATCCAATAGGTTTCCAAAGACAAATGCGGCGTGCCTCCCTTTGGTCACAGCACTCAACTGCGTGTGTTCGTGGACCCGGACTTGTTGCAGTACGACGAGGTGTGGGCTGCTGCGGGAACGTGGAACGACAACTTCGGTGCAGCACCTGCGGACATCGTGCGAGTCGCCGGTGGCGTCGTCACCGACCTAAAACGCGGATAGAAACAAGAGATGAGCATTCTTGAGGAGTACGTGTCCAAGAGCGTTTTGTGCTGGCTTGCGACGGTCGACTCATCCGGTGCACCCAATGTGAGTCCTAAGGAAGTATTTGACCTGGTTGACGGCCGCATTGTTATCGCAAACATCGCTTCGCCACGAACTTCGGCCAACATCCGAACGAACGCATCTGCGTGTGTCTCTCTGCTTGACATTTTCGAGCAGAAGGGAGTGCGGGTGTCGGGCCGAGCGAAAGTCGTGGCGACGACGTCGGACGAAGCGGAAGCGATGCGCATCAAGCTCGAGTCCAAGACTCAGGGACTTTTTCCGTTCTCGGAAATCTTTGTGGTGGAAGTGGATGATGTCCAGCCCTACATGGCGCCGAGCTGGCATCTGTTTGCTGACATGGACCCTGATGTGAGGCGCTCGGGGACGCTTCGCGCTTACGGGGTTCGGGACTCTTAGATCTACCCCCCAGCATCGTTTGATTTGGCACCACCGCTCCAAGGGTTTCCAAACCCAAACATGGCGTGCCTCCCTTCGGTCACAGCACTCAGTTACGTGTGTTTGTTGATCCCGACTTGTTGCAGTACGACGAGGTGTGGGCTGCTGCGGGAACGTGGAACGACAACTTCGGTGCTGCACCTGCTGACATCGTGCGCGTTGCCGGTGGCGTGGTCACCGACCTGAAGCGCGGCTGATTGGTTCCTCTTTCGTGGCAGAATCTGGTCATGTCCATCGACCCTGCGACACACAGAAAACTCGCAGTCGACGCGAACAACGCCACCTGGGAGATTCTCGGAAAAGAACTGACCGAGATCTCAGACGATGATGCCGAAGAGATGACCCGGCGCGCGTACGCAGCCGCGTATCACTGGCAGCGCGCCGAGGGGGCAAGCCCGGCGAATGAGGCCCGTGCGAGTTGGCTTTTGTCGCGAGTGTGGGTCGTGAGACAGAACGGTGAACTGGCTCTCCACCATGCCCGGCGATGCCTGGCGGTGTGTGAGTCAGCTGGTTTGGTGGACTTCGATCTTGCCTACGCCCACGAGGCATTGGCACGCTCATTTGCTGCCTTGGGAAATGCGGAGCAGGCACGACACCACCTGGCGATCGCGCGCGATGTCCCTATCGCTGATACCGAGGACCGGACCCTCGTCGAAGCCGACTTGGCTGGCGAGCCCTGGTTCGGTTTGGAGCAATAGGTTGCCAAACCCAAAGGCGGCGTGCCGCCGTTTGGCCACAGCACTACCTTGCGCATCTTCATCGACCCAGACCTGTTGCAGTACGACGAGACGTGGGCGGCGGCGGGAACCTGGAACGACGTGTTCCCGATCGCGCCGAACGATCTCGTGCACGCCAGTGGCGCAGTGGTCACCGACTTGAAGCGCGCCTGACCAGGATGACAGTTGGCTTACGTCGGCTGGAGCCAGTGGAGTTCGGTGACGGTCACTGCCGGTGCAACCTCGCGGACACCGACGCGACGAAATCCGAGTGATTCGTACAGACCAAGGCCTGGAATATTCGCCGTTCCTGTCGAGACAATGACAACTCGGTGAGTGAGCAGTGACCCAACC
>JAPOIM010000162.1 GCA_029978905.1 Planctomycetota bacterium | reverse complement strand
CACTTTCAGGAAACACCCCCGCCTGGGTTTGCCAGAGGATGGTGAGCGTTCCTCGCTGCGGATCGTCTGGCGAGGTCAGGCTGACCACGGCCAGATCGAGCAGGCCATCGTGATCGAGGTCGGCGATACCGCAGCCCGAGCCAGTGATTGCGGGCAGGGCGTATGGAAAGGCTTGCCCAGGCGTACTCGCCACCCTGTTGATGACGCCGTTGCCCTCCGTGGCCTGCACCTCCAGGGGAAACGCGGGGGCGAGGGGGTGTGGCGTTGCCACCGGCTCGTCGCGGATGCCCTCGTTGCGACTCCCACAGCCTGCGAGCAAGAGCACGGCCACTGTGGCGCAGACCACCCATGAGCAGGCCGGGCTTCCCCTGCGAGAAGCCCGGCCGCCATGAAGACCAAGAAGGTCGCTGTGATGATCGAGCGAAGTAGGACTAGTAATCCTGAACGACCTGGCCATCCATCATTGATCCCAAGCGGAGGAAGGTGGTCGTGTCGATCTGCTCATTGATGTACTTGGTGGAGCCGTCCGCCAGCCCGACGTGGATGCCACCCGGGTGGAAGCTCGCCATGTTTTCCCAGCGGCAGTTGGGGCAGTTGCTGCCACCAGGGCCGTCGATGCCGTTGATCGGCAGCAGCATCGGCGACGTTCCCACTTCCCACCGCATACCACGGCCGCCGTCGCCGGCTACCGTGGCCTTTTGCATTGGACTTTGTGGTCGGAATCCACGGACTTCGCCAACAGCCATTGTCTTCGACGTGCCGTCGGTGATCTGTCCGAAGGTGGTCTTGCTGTTGAAGTAGAAGATGCCTTTGGCGTCGGCGTTGGTGTTGTTGCCAACGGCCCACTGCATGCGAGCCCGACCACCGGGCGCGTCTTTCGAACCCCACACGCCGAAGTAATGGGCGATGTGGGCGTCGAAGTTGTTGCCGGTCGTCTTGTCGCTGATGGGATTACTGGGGCAGATGAACACGCTGTACTTCTGCAGAAACGCCTGCTTGTTGTTGCCAGCATTCCAGGCCTGCTTGAAGTCGATCTGGCTGTAGACCGCATTCTCTTCGATGTAGGGGAGGATGTGGATGAGCCAGTTGCCCGGAGTTTCGCCCCAGTTGTTGTTCTGTCCGTTGAGGAAGGGGTCGTAGTGATCTTCAAGCGCGGGAAAAGCACCCTTGGTGTCGTGTGCGTTGTGCAACGCCAAGCCGATCTGCTTGATGTTGTTGGAGCAGGCGCTGCGACGAGCGGCCTCACGAGCTGACTGCACAGCGGGCAGAAGGAGACCGACGAGGACGCCGATGATGGCGATCACGACGAGCAGTTCCACGAGGGTGAAGCCGCGTGAGAGACGCGCGGGCAGCGGTCGCGATTCACGACCGTGCTGTGACAAGGTTGAAAGGGTCATGGACGACTCCTCTGGACTGCAAAAACAGAAATAAAAAAAGAACGAAAGTTGGCACTCACCTACATCGAGGTGATCTCAAAGGTGAAGACCTGCGGGGCCGAGGCATCCGGCTTCACTTCGGCAGAGAGCGGCGAGTCGACGACGCTGCTGAACTTCGGTGCGAGCTGGCACGGCGTGGTCTGTTGCTCGCCGTCGCCCGATGGGTTTGAGCCGCCAAACGATGGGCAGGTGATCGTCACAATATGGGTCCCAGCGATGGCACCCTGTTTTTCGCCTGGTGCGTTGAGCGTGAAGTTGCCCGCCTCGTCGGTCTGGGCGATCGAAGAGGGGCCTGTCGTGCCCTTGCTCGAGTTGGGGAGAAACATCACTGCCAACCCAGCACGCGGCTCGCCGTCGACCAGCACTTTCCCCGTCACTGGAAAAATGGCGGGTCCCGTGTCGCCCGAGCAGCCAACGCTGCTCACCACGATCGCCATGGCCATGGCAGGCAAACACCACGAAAACAGGGATTTCCGCATCGACGAACCTCTTTTCCCGCGGGAGGGAGTCCGCGGTCTTTGTGCGTGGATTCTCAACAATCGGGCGACTGGGGGCTGCTGTGCATCACGTCATGCGGCGGCTTCGTCTGTTGTGGACGAATGCTGGCACTCCGCTCACCCCGTCAACCCTCGGTCTTCGGACAATAGCCTTCCAAGGCGGGTGTGTCCATTGGAGGGACAGGCCAGAGGAGGCCGAAAGCCGGCGTCGGAATCAGTCGCGATCGTGCGATCGTGAGAGAGCAAAGGGAGCCGACCCCCTCTCGAGGATGAGGAAGCGGCCGCTCGTCGCTGCCCACGCCATCTGCTGCGAGTCGCCATGCGGCCAGCGGATCGTGAGAACGCGCGGCACTTCCCCTTCT
>JAPOIM010000161.1 GCA_029978905.1 Planctomycetota bacterium | reverse complement strand
AACATGTGTGCCAAATCCGCCTGCGACACTGGAGTGATGCCTTTCGTGCGGCGTGGACGCTCTGCTCGCTTCCCGCGGGGGCGCTCGTCTGTGTCGACAGTTTCGAGCAGGCGGGACCCTTGAGCCGGGCGCTTCTCCGTCGCCTCGCACGCTCGCGGCGGCTGCGGTTCCTCGTCACCTGCCACACCCCGCTCGGGCTGCCCATGCTGGCGACTTGCTCCACGTCGCTGCAGCTTCTGAAGGCTCTCGTTGAGCAGCTCTCCGGCGGAGAATGTCGCCTCTCTTCGGCGGATATTGCAGAGGCATACGAGGCCAGCAGAGGCAATCTCCGCGAAGCGTTTTTCATTCTTTATGACCGCGTCGAAGCCGCGGAGCGTCAGCAACGGTCGTAAATCCGACCTTGCACAGCCCTTCTGTAGCGGTTGGCGCGATCGTGTCGACTGACGAAGCCTGAACGGTCGGCGAAAGTTTTTTTTCTACGTCATCCGTGACGAGGCTTGGTCTACGCTTGGATTGAACGCGGAAGTCGGCGGAAGAACTGCCCTCCTCTCGCGCTCGTCCACCTCTCTCCTCTTCACTTCTTTACGGACCGGATCTCGTCGCAGGGCGAGGCCGGACAAACGACGATGACAACGCGACGCGTGAGACTCGTGTGTGGCATGGCCGCACTGCTGGCTTTCTCAGCTGAGCAGGGCATGGCCCAGTGCTGCCTGGACGGCCTCTTCGGGTGTTTCAAGGGTTGCTGTGCTGCCAAACCCGCAGCCGCTCCTGCCTACGCCGTTGCTCCGTTGGCCGCGCCGCTGGCTGCGCCAATCGCTGCGCCTGTCATTGCACCCGTGCCCGCGGCTCCGCCGCCAACACCGCAGCCGGTCACCGTTCCGGTGCAGCAGGTGAGCTATGTGCCCGAGACCTGTTACCGCACCGAGTATCAGTGTGTGCCGCAGGTGTGTTACCGACAGATCTGCGACATCGATCCCGCCACCGGATGCCCTGAGCAGGTGGTGCAGCCAATCACGACCTACGCCCAGCGGGCAGTGAACGTTCCCTACACGCAGTACCGCGCGGTCTACACCACGAAGTACGTCACGGTGCAGCCGGGCAGCCCAGGCTATCCCACCGCTGCCACGCCAGCTCCAACTGCGGCCGCTGCTGCGACGGCGACGAGCCCCTTTGCCGCACCGACCACACCACAGGCTTGGGGTGCTGCAGGTGCTGACGTTCCACCCACCCTCGTGCCGCAGGCCTCCACGCCTGGTGCGATCGCTCCCCAGCAGAGTTACCAGCAGCAGATCGTGCCGCAGACAGGCACGACCTACATGGTGCCGAGTTCACCGCTGCAGGCCACGGCCCCTCCCGCCCTCTCACAGATTCCTGCCACCGCGCCTGCGACAGCTCCGGCTGCCACGCCAGCCCCTTCGCTGCGACCGATCCCAGAAGCCCCACGTTTGCTCTCACCGATCGACGGTCAGCCGGCCGACGCGGCCACCAACGAGAGTGCCACCGAAGCGACGGCGGCTCCCGCCGCGGCGGGCGCGAGCGGCGCGGCCTACGGGGTGGGCATGCCCGTGATGCCAGGCAGCGGCCCCAACGCTTCGACCAACGCCTTCACCAAACTGCTCCAAGCGAGCACACCACATCGAACTGGTCGACAGGTGTTGCCGCACCGCAGACGCCTCTGCCACCGGCCCGCACCTACCCCACGGCGCTGATCCCCACCCCCGCTCCGTACTGAGCTGGGGACTTGGCAGCGGCTGATATCATGGGGCTTTTCATCTGCCCCATGATGTGAGTCATCTTGTGACGAATGCTGAGATTGCGGCGGTCTTTGAAGAGATTGCCGACCTGCTGGAGTTCAAGGGGGAGAATGCCTTTCGCATTCGGGCCTACCGCAATGCTGCCCGGCAGGTGGAGACGATGGTCGAGTCGCTCGCCGGCGTGCGGGCGGATGCGTCTCGCAAACTGACCGACATCGACGGCATTGGCAGCGATCTTGCCACGAAGATCGAGGCCCTTCTCGATGGGACGCCGCTGAAGATCCTCGAGGATCTCAGGAAGGCAGTGCCAGCCTCGGCCTTCAGCATCATGCGGGTGCCGGGGCTCGGGCCGAAGAAGGCCCGGCTGCTGGTCGAGCAACTCGGGATCGATTCACTCGACGCACTCGAAGCCGCTTGCCGCGAAGGGCGGGTGCAAGGCCTCAAGGGCTTCGGAGCAAAAACCGAGGCCGCGATCCTGGAAAACGTTGGGTTCGCGAAGAACCCGGAGAACAATCGGCTGCTGTGGTACGACGCCGACCTGCTGGTCCAGCAACTCCTTGAGCACGTACGGGCT
>JAPOIM010000160.1 GCA_029978905.1 Planctomycetota bacterium | reverse complement strand
ATAAGGTTGAGCGCCACTCGGTTTGTGGCCCGTGAGACCCCCTCAAAGGGTCTCACGCGGCCACGGAGCGGTGATCGGGTCTCGGTTCTTGTAGGTTATCCTCCGCAGAGTCCGTCTCAACGGAAATTTGAGCGCGAACGTTTCGTTCGCCTCAGCCCGACGAGTACACCTCGGCAGGTGTTCGATACTTCAGGGACTGGTGTCGCCTCTCGTTGCAGTAATAGTCGAAGTATGACCCGAGAGACTCTTCGGCCTGCCAGCCGTCGGTGTACTCGCGGAGGTACACCTCCTCGTACTTCACCGTCCGCCAGAGCCGCTCGACGAAGACATTGTCGAGCGCTCGGCCGCGTCCATCCATGGACATGGCCACCCCGCTCTCGATCAATCGGCTCGTGAAGGCAGTCGCCGTGAACTGTGCTCCTTGGTCGGTGTTGAAGATCGCGGGCGTTGCCTTGCTCAAGGCAGCATCCAACGCCTCGACGCAAAAGTCCCCCGTCAGCGTGTTCGACAGCCGCCAGGAGAGAACGTTGCGGCTGAAGATATCCATGACGGCAGTGAGGTAGAGGAACCCGTGCTGCATTGGGATGTAGGTGATGTCGCTCGCCCACACGTGGTTGGGCCGCGAGATCTCCAAATTCCGCAGCAAATACGGGAAAACCTTGTGCCCGGGAGCGGGCCGACTTGTCGATCGCTTGGGGTACACCGCCTCGAGACCAAGCAGTCTCATCAGCCGCTGGGCCCGTTTCCGGTTGATGCCCAGCTTCTTGCAGACCGTCCGCGATCCGCTGAACGGCCGCTTCGTGTAGAGCTCGTCGATGGCTCGCATCAGGGCCAGGTTCTCTGCCGACTCGCCCTGCGGCACGTGGTACCAGCTGCTCCGCGCAAGGCCGAGCAGCTGGCACTGCCGCGAGACGCTCAGGCTCTCGTGATCTGTCTCGACGCATCGCCGCTTGACCTCAGCCGACCTCGGCAGATTTTTTATTCAACCATTCGACCTCCATCTTCAGGCGGCCGATCTGCTCGTAGAGCTCATGCTCGTTCGTGGCCTCGTCAGGCCGACGTTTTCGACCGTCGGTGAAGAGCTCCGTCACCTGCTCCATCAACTGCTTCTTCCACGCCGTCACCTGGCCTGCGTGCACGCCATACTCGCTCGCCAACTGGGCCGTCGTACGGTCTCCCTTGGCTGCCGCAAGGGCTACCTTCGCCTTGAAGGCCGCCCCAAACGTTCGCCGCTTCCGCGTCATTCTCTCGCTCCTTTCAGGGTGCCGCCCACCCAGGGAGCTCTACCTTAATGCCGCGCCCGAAATTTGGGGTCCATTACACAAGGCCACCTGTTTCATCAACTGCTCAGTGTCGTTGTTATCAATCGGCACGAGCCCATCGTCGAGATACACGACGAACTGATCGAAGTGATTCCGCAGGTAACCAATCGCCTTGCAGAACTGTTCGCTCGGCAGCACGTTCGCGACGGCAGAGCTGTTGATGTACTCGGTGATCTGCTTCCACAGTGGTCGGGCCTCGGCATCGCGCAGCACCTGTCGGTCAGCAGGCGAGAGTTCCTTCCCGCGGTCCTCGATGTCGTAGAGATGCTTGAACCACGCAAGCAGCCGACTGGTATGCAACGGATGGTTGTCTGTCGCTTCAAACACTTTCCGCCGTGCGTGCGCCACGCATGCCGCGCGGGTGAAAAGCCCGCCGGTCTCAGCATGGATCGCTTCGTAGCCCGCATAGCAGTCAGCCATCAGGGTGCCGGTGAATCCCCGCAGGAAGTGCGCAGGCCCATCCCGATGGCGGCTCACCGTGAAGTCGAAGACGTTGATCGGACTCGTGACGCTGCGATACGCCCACATGCGTGCAGTGATGCTGCTGCGTTGCTGTTCTCGCGCTTTGGCGATTACTTCGAGGGCTCGCTCGTTCTTCGGGCAGTCGTTCGTGGGAAGCGGGGCCCCTGTGACAACCAGTGTCACGGGCGTGTCATCAGTGCCGACAACTGGCCCCGCCCGAACCAGATCATGGAACGAATCCACCAAGGGCCGAATCAGGATCGCTGCCTGCTTGAGCACGTTCTGCAGAGTGCTTCGGGCCGGTGTCCAGCCGCACGAAGCGAACAGATCCTGCTGCCGGTAGACCGGGAGATGGTACGCGTATTTCGCGACCATCACCTCGGCCGCCACGCTCGTGTCGTAGCGATTGCCTTCCACCAGACCGACGGGCCTGGGAGCCTCGACCACGCCACACTCTGGCGCCTTCGGGCAGGCGAGCTTGGGGATGCCGGTCCGGCGCACGACCAGCTTCGGCGGCACGACTTCCAGTGTCTCCTGCCAGTCGTAGCCGATCACCTGCCGCTCACCATGCTCCGCGCATGTCTTTTGATCGTCGGGAACAGGCAGCTTCACCTCGTATCGCTCGAGGTGAGCAGGAAGCTGCTCGTTGCGAGGCTTCTTCGGAGTCGGCTTCCGCCGCTCATAGCAGCCAACCGTCTCCAGTGCGGCGTCGGCGATA
>JAPOIM010000015.1 GCA_029978905.1 Planctomycetota bacterium | reverse complement strand
GTTACCGCTGTTGCCGATATACTGGACGGTATCGCTTCCAGAGTTTGCCACCCAGATCGCCCCACCGTAGCCGGTGGTGAGGCCAGTGGGCGCGGAGCCCACCGCGATCGCAGGCTGAGCCATCCACTCGCCTCCAATGTTGGTGATCTGCTGGACGGTGTTGTCCAAATAGTTCGCCACCCAGATCGACCCATCGGAGCCGGTGGTGAGAGCATTGGGAGCCTCGCCAACGCTGATCGCAGGCTGAGCCGTCCACACGCCTCCGGCGTTGGTGATCTGCTGGACGGTGTTGTCCAAATAGTTTGCCACCCAGATCGACCCATCCTGGCCGGTGGTGAGGGCATTGGGATCCTCACCAACGCTGATCGCAGGCTGCCCAAAGGTTGCAGTCGACGCCAGCGATGTCCCCTCCGCATTCGAAGCGGTCACCGAGAAGGAATAGGCATTCGCCGGCGAGAGCCCCGAAACCGTGTACGACGTGTTTGTTGTGGAGTACACGCTTGACGATGTGCTGCCCGTTCCATCCGTGGTCGTCAGCGTGACGGTGTAGCTCGTCGCCTCACCTGTCGCCGGCGCTTCCCAGTTCACCGTCAGTTCGCCAACGCCTGTTGGATTGACGGTAAGATTCTGTACGGCACTGGGTGCCTCCGCAGATGCCCCAAGCAACTCACTGCCGTCATCCCAGTTGATCATCTGGAAGGCCTGCTGCGTCGCGCCTTCAATGCCAGGCTGCGGTCGCCACTGGATCCTGTCTCCCTGATGGATCACGCGATTGGCGAGCCGTCGCATGAGTTCCAGCGGGTTGCCGCTGGTGGGTTTCGTGGAGACGTCAATCCATTTTTCTGTGGCGGCGTCCCACTTCTCAACCACCGAGCCTTCCGGCACGTGCGAGATCACAAAGCTCTTCACGTCGGTGCCGGCGACCTGCTGCATGGTCATGACGACGGGGCTTGGGCCCATCGACTGATCCATCACGAGCGTGCTCGCCTGCTGGAGCAGATCCCGGGCGCCGGCGGCATCGAGGGCGATCCGCTGCTCAAGCCGCTCAAGCGGCATCGCTGGGGCGGCAGCACGCACGCGACGGCGACGAGCGGCGATAGGACGGGTGAAACGGTTGCTACACAGCGACGACATGGCGGGGGCCCTCGGTGGAAATTGAAATGGGCAGAGGCCTGTCCATGAACTGCCCCCCCCCGCAGAGTTTCCCCGAAAGTACCTCCAAACAACCGCAGGTGCCAGTTTTCGGGCGTTTGGCAGGAATGACGAGAGGGACGGCTTCCGCAAATAAAACTGCCCTGCACCAGCGCCATGGCCACGATGGCAGCCTCAGTATTGCCGGGCAGTGCGCTCGCCTCCAGCGATTGATCTCCTGCAACGCCGAAAGACCGCTGGCTTTTCAATGAGCCCACCCCATCCAAACACCCCGTAATGTATACGCACGTACACTTCCTCGTCACAGCGTATCCGCCGCAGCCGTCTCCCGCAAGAAAAACTCGCCGGCAGGACGCTGCCGTTCCGTCGCTCATGAAAATCCGCGAGGAGACGGCTACAGCCGATTACGGAGAAAACGCCTTCAACCCAAAGAGAGAGTTGTTGCGTTGATTCGGTACGAGCAGCAGACGAGGCGACGCGAGAGCGAACACTTGACAGCCGTTTTTGCTGATCGAGGCCTCGCGATCAGGCTCTTGACGGTCGCCGAGACGACGCGGCACGTGCTGGAGAACACGCATGCAGCCGGCACGCTCTGGCTTCAACGCATGCAGCCGGCACGCTCTGGCTTCAACGCACGCAGCCGGCACGCTCTGGAGAACGCGCCGGCTGCGATGAGGAGATGAGTCGTCAAAGACCGTCGAACCGACGATCACGGTCCGATCGACGGCGGGCACTTGGCGAGGAAATCGCGAGGCCCGCGAGTGGTGTAGTAGGGATAGGCCACAGCCCCGGTGGGCGGACCCGCTGGCCCGATGGGCTCGCAACCGCCCATCGCACACCGCTCACCAGGCGTGAGCCGATGACGGGCGAGCCCGCCGTAGCGCCCCACGTGCTGCTGACAGGCGTGGCATGAGCCATCGTGGCAAGCGCGGCCATAGCAACCGCCATGCACGCAGACGCCTTGTTGGCAGGCCAGATTCCCGCACGCGCCGTTGCCGCATCCGTTGCCGTTGCCGGCTCGTCCGCGAAGCAGCCCATTACGGCCCGCGCCGTTGTGTGCGCCCGCCGCGTGCGTGCAGTCCCCATCGGTGCAGCTTTGGAGGTAGCCCGCCTGCTGCACACACTGACCGTCGGGGCAGTCCCCTTCGACCATCACACCGCCTTGGCCGCCGCTGCTTGCGTAGGGGCCGTCTGTATTGAGCAGAAAGAGTCGATCGATGATCGAACAACCGCTGCCAGCGGCAATCACCACAGCAGCGAGGCTCATGTAGAGCATGTGTTTCATAGTGAGATCCCCTCCATACGGAAGCGGCGACCGGCAGCAATGGGCCGTCGGACCGATTCTTCCGAGACCACCGGTGGTATCGGTCGTGCGGGCGGTGCGGGATGAGAAAACCTCGCCGCCAAAGCACTGCGGCCCAACCACCCAGCGAGGGATGAGCCCAGTGCTGACCCGCCGGCGTAGAGAAGCGAGCGAAGCCTGGAGGGCGAAAGCGAAGCGGATCTTCGAGTGAGCGAGGGCCTGGAGGGCCCGCGGCGAACGTCCGGAGGGGCAGCACTGGGCTCATCCCGAGCGCCGCACGAAAGCGAAGCGGATCTTCGAGTGAGCGAGGGCCTGGAGGGCCCGCGGCGAACGTCCGGTGGGGCAGCACCGGGCTCATCCCGAGCGCCGCCGCTCAGTCGTCGTAGCGGCCAACGATCAGCGAGATGTTCTGCCCGCCGAAGCCGAAGCTGTTGGAGAGGGCTCGGCTGCACGGAGCTTCCCTGGCCTCGTTCGGGATGTAGTCCAGGTCGCAGTCGGGATCGGGCGTTTCGTAGTTGATCGTGGGCGGCAGGATCTGATCACGAATCGCAAGCAGGCAGACAATCAGTTCGGTCGCCCCAGCGGCGGCAATCAGGTGGCCCATCATGCTCTTGGTGCTGGAGACCGGAATCTTGTAGGCCTGCGGGCCGAAGACGTGCTTGATCGCAAGCGACTCCACCCGGTCATTGACGCTCGTGCTCGTGCCGTGGGCATTCACGTAGTCGATGTCGCCCAGCCCAAGGCCCGCATCGTCGAGCGCCATGCGGATGCACGCCGCCGCACCGCGTCCCTCAGGGTGGGTGTCGGTGATGCGGTAGGCATCTGCGGTCGATCCGTAGCCGAGAAGTTCGCCATAGATCGTGGCGCCTCGCTTTTTGGCGTGCTCAAGCTCTTCGAGCACCACCATGGCCGACCCTTCCCCCAACACGAAGCCGTCCCGATCTCGATCGAAGGGGCGGCTCGCGCGGGCGGGCTCGTCGTTTCGCGTGGAGAGCGCGGTGAGCAGGTTGAAGCCTGTCACACCAAACGGGTGGATCATGCTGTGCGTGCCGCCGGAGAGCATCACATCGGCCTCGCCACGACGGATCAGTTCCGTGGCTTCGCCGATCGCCTGGCTGGACGCAGCGCAGGCCGTGAGGCAGTTCACGTTGGGGCCCTGGGCGTTGAACACGCCGGCAAGGTGCCCGGCAGGCATGTTCGGCTCCTGCTCGATTTCCGCAAGCGGGTGCAGACGCTCAAGCCCGAGCTTCGTGAACCGGGCGATGTCGAGCGACTCGCCCTGGATCGCCTCCATCATCATGGCGGTGAACGCCTGGAAGTCCTGCTGGCCCTCACCGCTGCCGAGGTACACCCCCAGCCGCGTCGGATCGTCGAGGCCGTTCACGAGGCCAGCGTCCGTCATCGCACGCATCGCCGCGCCTGCGGCAAACTTTGTGTGGCGGCCGCAGTACTTCCAATCCTCGGCGTTGTAGCCTTCGTCCGTAATGTCCCAGTCGCGCACTTCCGCCGCGATCTTGGTAGGAAACTGCGACGCGTCGAAAATTGTGGTCCGCCCGACGCCGGAGTCGCCTTTCTTCAGGTGCCCCCAGAGGGTCTCCACCCGCGTGCCCAGGGGCGTAATACACCCCATGCCCGTGACCACCACACGTCGTCTGCCGCTGCCCATGTTCGAACCGCCCATTGCGTCGGAATGCCGTTGTTCGGAACCCTGCTGAGCTCCATTGTGAATCCCGCCTGCGGAAGGGCCTAGCCCCTTGTTTCCGCCGACCGTTCTCTCACCAATCGCGTCGCAGGAGCGGCTTGCCCTCCTGATCTTTCCCCACGTCGAAGAGTCTGAGATGGTCGAGCCAGGTGAGCAGTTCATCAGGCGAGAACAGCGTGGGCACCCCTTCGCCTGGCTCAAGGTGAGCAAAGAAAAGTTCGGCTTCGCCCTGCAGCTGGTCGCCGATCATGCTCGTCACTTTCGTGAGCGAGCCTGCCGGCTTGAGGTCGAGCACACTGGCATCAAAGCGGAGCGTGTCGCCGGGCACGGCATCGAAGTGGAAGGTCGCAGCGGCCACCTTCGCGAGCACGACGCGACGATTGAAGTCGATCGCGTCGGCCACGAGGAGGCCGGCAGTCTGAGCCATCCCTTCCACGATCAGCGAGTTGGGCATAAGCGGGAGACCAGGGAAATGGTCGTGCATATGCTCCTCGGCGAGCGACACATTCTTGATCGCCACCGCTCGACTGCCACGGACAAACTCTTCAAAGCGGTCGATCCAGAACCAGCGCATGCACACTCCTGCAGTGAGCGGTTGTCGTCAGACCGCAATGGTCAACCGGCAACCTTCGACTCGACGTATCGCACCATGTCTTCGACGGTCAGCGTGTTCGCAAAGTTCTGCACGCTGGGATTCGCCTCAAATTTCGAAAGATCGGCAAACGGCATGCGGGACTTCAGTTCGGCGATGCCAGCCGCGTTCACCTTGCCATCAGCCACGAATTCGCTGCTGGAGAGAACGTCTTCAGGAAACAGCTCCCCGCGTGGGATCTTGATGCTGAAGGCCTTCTCGAGACGGAAAACGATGTCCAGAAAGTCGATCGACTCAGCACCCAAATCGCCGACCATGGTGGCCTCGGGCGTGACGTCTTCCTCATCAACGCCAAGGGCGTCCACGAGGGCGGCTCGGACCTTCTCGAAGATTTCATCACGCGACGACATCGAATGGCACCTTGCAAAGGAAGGGGAAATAGTACGGGTTTGGTAAACCCTGAAGGCAGATTTATAGGGGCGACGTGCTGAGAATGAAACCCGAAATGGGCGTCACTCCCGCAGCGTTCCACCCCATCGACAACGGCATCAACTCCCCGACGGCACCGCCGCCGGGGCGGTGGCACCGACATCGCCACCGGAAACGTATCGGGCAGGGACTGGGCGACGGGGTTCTCCGGCTCTCGCCGATGGAGCCAGCAGGCTCCACATCCGACGCATTTTGGCTCGGACGCGGGCGTCGATCGCATCGCCATGGGCCACGCGATCGGCCATGTTGTACCGCTCAAGCACGAGGCGGGCAGTCAGGCTCGGCCGGTCTCCAACCAGGCCCGACGCCTTAATTTTGGTAGTGGTCTCGTCCTGCGAGAGCACTTCCGCCGTGACCGTGAGCACTTTTCCTGGTTCGGCGAAATCCCCGTATTTCACGTTCCGCGCCTGCCGCAGCACCACCACGGAGTGGGCGAAGTCTTCACCAAGCCGGATGGTCCAGGCAGCAGCCTGCGTCATTGCCTCGAGCATCAACACACCAGGCAAGACAGGGAATCTGGGAAAGTGGTCCGCGAGGTACTCCTCGGAGAGCGAGACCCCTTTGACAGCGGTGATGCTCTTACCGGGTTCGATGGCGGTCACGCGGTCGATCAGGGAAAATCGCATAGCGGCTCGTGGGGGAGATTCAAAAACGCAACGCCCTCGGATCGCGGATCCGACATCATCCGAGCATATCGGTCCGCAGCACCCGCAAACGGCAGAGAACTTCTGCTAGGTGCTCTGACCATCCCAATCGAGAATACCGGCCGGTTTTCACATCTGTCAGGCAGACAGGGGGTTTTCCCGCATTCTGCCAACCTGACAGCCGCTCCTTCCACGCAACCGCCCGCGACCCTGGCCGGATTTGCCCCAGTCGAACGCTTTTTTCGGCAGCTTCGCGTGGAGAGGCGACCGCGCCGTTCCCAACGGCACATTCGGCACGGTCTTTGCACATTCGTTCAGGCATGCGAAAGCAGTTTTCGCACAGCGATTCGCGTCTCCGTTTTTCCTGAAAGGAGCGATGTATGCATCCGTTTCATGCCACGTTGCGCCGAGGATTCGGCCGACCTTTCGATGAACTTCGCCACGAACTCGACCGGCTGTGGGCCCCGCTGACAGCCGCCCCACCCCTCCACGGCTGGAGCACGGTCCAACGCAGCCCGCGCTTCCCGGCTGTCAACCTCAGCGAGAGTGCCGACGCCTTCGTGGTCGAGGCTGAACTCCCAGGCCTTGCGTCAGAGCAACTCGACGTGACGGTCTGCGGCGACGAACTTGTCATCAGCGGCAGCCGCCCCGAGGCCACCTCGCCCGCGGAGAACTCGGAAGCCACACGCGTCTGGCACCGTCGTGAACGAGGCTCCGGCACCTTTGAGCGGAGGCTTGCCCTGCCAGCCAGCGTTGATGGCCAGCGGGTCGAGGCGCAACTCGTCGACGGCGTGCTCCGGGTGACGTGCCCCAAGGCGATTGAGGCGAAGCCTCGCAAGATCACCGTCCAGGCATCGTGAACCCACGGTCCCTTTCCAGCATCGTGTGAAACATCAGTCGCGTCAGACCTCTGACGCGTGCGCAGCAACAGGAGAAGACCCATGCACCACACCACCAACGCCACGCACCAACACCCCGTGCCAACCGAGTCGGCACCGACGGGCAAGCTGACCTACTCCCCAAACGTCGACATCTGCGACATGGGCCAGGAAGTCACACTCGTCGCGGATGTTCCTGGGGCTAAGCCAGACCAGATCGATATCCGCTACGAGGAAGGCGTGCTCACCCTGCACGCGCCCGTGGAATCGCGAGAACTCCCTGGGCAGCCTCTTCGGCAGGAGTACGGCATCGGCGACTACCGCAGGAGTTTTCGGATCGGCGAGGGGTTTGACCCGTCGCAGATTACCGCGGAGGCACGGCACGGCGTGCTCACGATTCACCTGCCACGCCTCGCCGCCACGCAGCCTCGCAAGATCGCGGTGACCTCCGCCTGACCGGCGGCCACCCCGAGCAACCGCGTGAACGAACCGTCCGCGAGCCTGGCGGGCCCTGTACTCCAGCGGCCCGCCAGGACCTCCGGCCGGCACTTCCCTTGGTGGCCGGCGGCCAAGAGCGGCGGCGTTATGATGCGGATGCCGACTCCGCCTGCCGCTGCTGCCGCCTGACGAGGATCCCTCATGCCCCTCCTGCTGACCGCCCGCGAGGATGCCCTCGGCCGCGACGTGCTGGGCGTGGATCTCGCGGGTCTCACGCCAGACCGCCTTCAGCACGCCTCGGCGGCTGACGTGGCACACCTCACAATTAAGGCCGACCAGCGGCCGTGCCTTGTTGGCGATCTGTTTGAAGTCGCGGGAAGCGGCAACGACGGCCAGATGGTGCTCCGAGGGACCACCTCGCGCGTCCACCGAGTGGCGGCAGGGATGCGCTCCGGAAGCGTGGTGGTCGAGGGGGACGTGGGCCGTCACGCGGCCGAGGGCATGCACGGCGGCCACGTCACGCTGCATGGCTCGGCAGGCGACTGGCTGGCGTGCGGCCTGCAGGGGGGCGTGGTGCACGTCCTTGGCTCGGCGGGCGACCACGCCGCGTCGGCGGTGCCACGGCACGACCGCGGGCTCGAAGGAGGCATGGTGCTGATTGAAGGCTCTGCCGGCGACCTGGCGGGCTCCCGGATGAGGCGAGGCCTCCTGGCGATCGGCGGAGACTGCGGCGAGGCCGCCGGGTATGAGCTCGCGGCAGGCACCGTCGTGGTGGCGGGGCGGCTCGGGAACCGCGCGGGGGCGGGGATGAAACGCGGGTCGGTGATCGCCCTCGGGCCGACCCCCGAAGTCTGGCCTACCTTTTCTCGCGGCAGTGTGTGGCAACCGCCGATTGTGCCCATGCTCCTGCAGTGGCTGGTGCAGCACGGCTGGAAATCGCCGGCCGCGGCGGCTCAAGGCCCCTGGCAACAGTGGCACGGCGATTTTCTTGCTGGCGGACGGGGGGAAATCTTCTGCCTCCCAGATGCCGAAGGCCCCCACTGCGGGCGAGCTGCGTAAGGGAAGTTTTTGCCAGCGTGGGGCTTCCGTCGCCTGCTTCACTGAGGTATCCTTCGTGGCTCGCATGCCGTGCTGCGGCCGAGGTGATCGACCGATCCCGCGCCGTCGCTGCATGCACGATCAAACGTCTCTCGAACAACTTTTGAGCGATTTGGACTCATGCCTACCGTTAATCAGCTGATTCGCACCGGACGCCATCCGAAGCGAAAGTTCTCCAAGTCTCCCGTGCTGGAACAGTGCCCGCAGAAGCGTGGCGTCTGCCTCCAAGTGCGTACGATGACGCCGAAGAAGCCGAATTCCGCTCTTCGGAAGATCGCCCGCGTCAGGCTGTCCAACTCCAAGGAAGTCACGGTCTACATCCCTGGTGAAGGCCACAACCTCCAGGAGCACTCGATCGTCCTCATCCGCGGCGGCCGTGTTCGCGACCTGCCAGGTGTTCGGTACCACGTGATCCGCGGTGCCCTCGACACCCTCGGCGTGTCGGGTCGAAAGCAGTCCCGCAGCCTCTACGGTGCAAAGCGGGGCTAGTTTTCAGCCTCCGTTTGACCGTCCTGAGTCCCTTCGCATCCCACACCTAATCCAAAGCTTCCAAGTCCTGAGACCTGACCGACGATGGGTAAAATCACCGCCAGCCGCGAATCCCTCATCCCCGATCCCAAGTTCGGATCGCTTCTTGCGAGCAAGTTCATCAACTGCTTGATGCTCGACGGCAAGAAGAGCGTTGCCCAGCGGGTGTTTTACGACGCGATGGACATCGTGGCTGAGAAGATCACCGAAGTGGAGCCGATCGAGGTTTTCAATCGGGCGCTCGACAACGTGAAGCCCGCCGTCGAAGTGCGGAGCAAGCGAGTCGGTGGTGCCGCCTACCAGGTGCCGATGCAGGTGAACCGCAATCGGCAGCAGTCGCTGGGCATCCGCTGGGTGCTGCAGGCAGTGCGCGACAAGAAGGGCCGCCCAACCCACCAGAAGCTTGCCGAAGAGATCATCGCTGCCTACAAGCGGGAAGGCGCTGCGGTCACCAAGCGTGACAACGTGCACCGCATGGCCGATGCGAATAAGGCGTTTGCTCACTTCGCCTGGTAGTCCTTGCCCGGCTCGCCATCCCTCGTTGACCGTGCGTCACGCATCCTCGCCGTGGAGCGTGGCGACCAGTCGTCTCTGCCCTCCGTGGTTGCGGTGCTCGCAGAGGTAGATTCCCTGCCAGGTTCCGAGCACGAGCCTTCCCGCACGCACGGGAATCGTCAGCGAACAGCCGACAAGCGAAGCCTTCATGTGGGCAGGACTGTCGTCGGGCCCTTCCAAGGTGTGCACGTAGGGCAGCGTCTCGGGCACCACCCGATTGAGCGCCATCTCAAGATCCACAGGCACGTCCGGGTCGGCGTTTTCGTTGACGGACAGGCTCGCTGAGGTGTGGCACAGAAAGAGGTGCAGCAGGCCCACGCGGAGCCGCTCGACCTCAGGGATCGCCCCAAGCACCTCCCGGGTGATCAGATGAAACCCTCGCGCCTTCGGCGGCAAGGTGATCTCGTGCTGCATCCACATCGAAGCGGCCTTTCTTCAAAAACATGGCTCGGATCGCACGACGCGAACGGGCATCAACGCACCTGACACGCGCGACAGAAAAAGGTGGACCGTTGTGCTTGGACGATCCGCGTTACGTCCGTCCCACACACCTGACATGGCTGACCAGCACGACCATACACCTGATGACGCGCCTGGTAGCGGCCTGGCTCATTGAGCGCGGTGCGATACGTCGCGTCGGAGAGCGTCGAGCCTTCCAACTCGATTGCCTCCGCA
Source organism: Planctomycetota bacterium (assembly GCA_029978905.1). GTDB lineage: Bacteria > Planctomycetota > Planctomycetia > Pirellulales > UBA1268 > M30B53. The sequence goes on along the minus strand of JAPOIM010000015.1, from coordinate 50,292 downwards.
AGCACCTCCTGCATCACCGCATGGAGCCGCCTCCATCGCGGGCGACTCAGCCGACTGCATCGCGTCCGGGGGTCGATCCCAGCACGAAAGAGGATCTCGGCGGCATAGAGATTCCCGACGCCCGCCAACGCCTTCTGATCCAGGAGGGCGACCTTCACCGCACGGGCCGAGCCCCCCAGCCTCGTGATCAACTCGGCAGCACTGATCTCAAGCGCGTCGGGCCCGAGGCGATCCTCGCCACAGAGACGAGCCAGTCCATCCGCATCCACCAGCCGCAGCGTGCCTAAGCCGCGGCGATCCCAGAAGAGAAGCTCCGCGGGACGCCCCGCCGGGCTCTCTCCACCGAGGCGAAGTCGCACGTGCTCCTGCGTGGGCGGCTCGGCCACCAGCAGCAGGCCCGTCATCCGCGGCTCTACCACCAGCCACCGTGGCGTGGCCGCCGTCGCCAGGCGTGCACGAGAGGACTTCGCGTCAGTCGCACGCAGCCGCAAGGCAAGCCGCTTTCCAAAGCGCTCGGCCGCCTCAAGCACGGAACCACGCACGTGCGAGGCAAACTGCGGCGGTGCGGGCTCAATCAGGAGAGGGCGAAGTCGGCCACGCGGGATCTCGACACGGTCGATCCGCATGCCCACCGCAGGGGCGATGCCACGACGCATCGTTTCCACCTCAGGCAGTTCAGGCATGCCACCCTCCGCACGCTGCCAGCCAACGAGTCACTCGCCAGGCTTGACAATGAACGCAGGTATAGTACGATACCGACGTTCACACATTCGACCGCCCCCGGGGGGTGCAGGATGCCTGCATCATGCCAGCCATGGCCAAAAATACCACCCGCTCCTCAGCGAAAATGACCAAATCCGGCGCGTCGGCCAGCCAACCGCTGCCCCGCCATGCGGAGGTCGCAGGCGGAGCAAAGGCCTCGGCCGAGAGTCGTACCGCCGGAGCCCAGAAGCGGCGTGCCCGATCCGCGGCAACCCCCGCGAGCGACGACCCGCTCGATGGTCTGTTTGGCACCACAGGCGCCCCCCGCGATGCGGAAGAAGGCAGCCCCACGAGTCGCCAGATGGCGATCTATGAGTTCATTCGCGACAAGATTCGCTCGCGAGGCTTTGGACCAACCGTTCGCGAGATCGGCACGGCTTTTAAGATTCGTTCTCCCAACGGTGTCGTCTGCCACCTCAAGGCTCTGGAGCGGAAGGGATACATCACGCGCGGCCGCAACATGTCGCGTGCGATCGAACTCGTCACGGAGCCAGCCCATCTCAGCGGCCTCCCCATGGCGGGCCTCGTTGCCGCGGGCACGTTGCGACCGGCCGAAGAGCAGGCTGAGCGAATCGATTTCGCAGAACTGTTCAATCGCGACAACCACTTCGTGCTGAAAGTCATGGGCGACTCGATGATCGAAGCCCAGATCGCTGACGGCGACTGGGTGGTCATCCGCAAATCACGGACAGCCCACAGCGGCGACATTGTCGTGGCGCAGACCGAAGAAGGTGAAGCCACCCTCAAGCAGTGGTTTCCAGAACGGGATCGCGTGCGACTCCAGCCAGCAAACGCCGAGATGAAGCCGATGTACGTCAAGAACCCACGCGTGCTGGGCGTGCTTGTCGGCGTGGTGCGGAAAACCGGCTGACGACCCTGCGCCGACTGCTTCCGAGCCGACGACACACGTAAGCCGAAACCGCTCTAGGAAACAGCTCGCTCAACCGACTCTTCCGAGTACTGGTTGAGTTTGTTGTAGAGCGTCTTGATGCTGATGCCCAACTCCTCGGCCGTGCGAGCCTTGTTGCCTTCGTTGCGGTCGAGGCCCTCAAGAATGGCTTGCATCTCAAGCTCCCGGAGAGAGAGGGGCCGTCCGGTGTCGGGTGGCCGGTCCTCGCGGCCAACTGGCACCACAGGGGATGCTGCAGCCACGAGCGACGCGGCCGTCCCAGCTGGCGTTCCCGTCGCGAGAGGCACGACCCGCGAAGAAGTCGTCGCAAACCGCTCTGGCAGGTGATCGCAGTTCAGCGGCAGGGCATCACTGACCACCAGCGCGTATTCGATCACGTTGGCGAGTTCGCGGATGTTGCCTCGCCAGGGATACGTTGCCAGCGCTTCGAGCAAATCGTCGGTCACCACCTGCGAGGCAGGCGACAGCTGAGGCCTGAGACGGCGGACGAGATGCTCCGTCAGTTCCCGCATGTCGTCGAGACGTTCGCGAAGTGGGGGCAAGCGGATTTCAAAGGTGTTGATTCGGAAGAAGAGGTCCTCGCGAAAGGCGCCCTCCGTGATCATTTCTTCGAGAGGCCGATGGGTCGCACAGACGATGCGGCAGTCGACTCTGATCGGTTCGTTCTCGCCCACTCGCCGGATTTCTCCACTCTCGAGTACCCGCAGGAGCCGAGGCTGCAACGATCGAGGCAGTTCCCCAATCTCGTCCAAAAAGAGTGTGCCGCCGTCCGCGACCTCAAAGAGCCCCGCGCGGTGTTCGCTGGCGCCCGTAAACGCCCCTTTCCGGTGACCAAACAGCTCGCTTTCCACAAGTTGTTCCGGCAGGGCACCGCAGTTCACCGCCACGAGCGGCCCCGACGCGCGGCCACTCGCTTCATGAATCGCTCGCGCCACCAGTTCCTTGCCGGTGCCCGTCTCACCGCGGACCAGCACCGCCGATTCGGTCGGCCCCACGCGTGCAATCAGCTGCCGCACCCGCTCAATCGCAGGCGAACTTCCTACGAGCCGAGCATCCCCCTCCGCACGACGAACGCGGGTTTCCAGAGCCCTCAGACGGGCCGTCAGTTCGCGTTTCTTCCGCGCCCGCTCAAGGACGGCACGAATCTCCGCGAGTTTGCAAGGCTTGGTGAGGTAGTCGAAGACGCCCTCCCGCAGCGCCGCGATCGCCGTTTCGTGTGACGACTTTCCGGTGATCACCACCGTTTCGGTGTCGGGCGAAACCTCGCGAACCCGACGGATCACATCGAGCCCTCCCACGTGAGGCATGTCGAGATCCACGATCACACAGTCGTAAGACGTCTGCTCAAGCGCCACCAACGCAGCGCGGCCATCCGCGCAAACGGTGGCCTCGTGTCCCAGCCGAGGCAGCTCGATCCTCATCAACTCCTGGAGCGACGTTTCATCGTCGGCAAACAAGACTCGCAGTCGCTTAAGCGGCTTTTCCGAGATGATCCACCTCCTGATGATGGGCGCTCATCGAGAGCGTCTCCGATGCGCTGCCAGTGGCTTCACCTACGGCAGCGAGGGGGAGCATCACCGTGAAGGCGGCTCCCTTGCCTGGACCAGCACTCGAGGCTTCGATACGTCCGCCGTGGTCGACCACGATGCGATGCACAATCGACAAGCCGAGGCCGGTCCCCTGGCCACTCTTCCGGCGTGTGAAAAAGGGTTCAAAGAGATGGGTGAGCACCTCTTCGGTCATCCCGCATCCGTCATCGACAAAGACCACCTCGGCCTCACGGCCATTGCGGGTAACGGTGACGGCCACGCGGCCCGACGATTCGATGCAGTCGAGCGCATTGACCAGCAGATTCAGCACCACCTGCTTGATCTCTTGGGGATTCACCTGCACGAGCAGATCTGGGCCCTCCGCGATCTCGATCGAGCGGCCGGCAAAGCGTCCGACATGTCGCAGCATCTCGGCCACATCGCTGACGATCGCCTTGATTGCCGTTGCCTGCCGTTTCACTTCCCCAAGCCTGGAGAAGTCGAGGAGCTTCTCTGTGATCTCCTTGCACCGGAAGGCCTCACTCTGAATGAGTTCGAGATAACGCAGGGTGAGCTGCTTCTCGCCGGGATCATCGACCGCCCCCACGACACGGCTCTCCAGCGACTCAGCACACATCGCGATTGAAGCCAGAGGGTTGTTGATCTCATGCGCCACGCCCGCGGCTAAGAACCCCACACTGGCAAGCTGCTCACTGCGGATAACTTCACGGGTGCGGAGCTCAACCTGGCGATCGAGATCGTCACGAATCGCCTGAAATCGAGCCGTCATACCATTAAAGGCCTCGGCAAGCTCAGCCATCTCATCGTTGGTGTCGAGGTGAATGCGGTAGTCGAAGTCGCCCGTCGCCACCCGCCGTGACCCGTGTCCGAGGTGCCGCAGCGGCCGAAACACCCAGCGGTAGATCAGCACGCCAAGTGCCACCAGCAGGGCTGTCGCCGCAAGGGCTGCTGCCCAGGTGACGATGATCAACGTGCGGTACCCGGTGCGAACTTCGCGGGCGAGGTCGTGCAACTGCTCCTGCAGAAAGCTGGGGAGCTCCGCGCTGAGCGAAGCAAGCCGATCGAGTTCTCGCCCCGTGGCCAGATGCCGAGCGACGGGATCGTCAAGCCGCCTGTCTCCACTCCACTGGCGGAGCGACTCCAAACTCGAGGCGATTGCGGTCGCCGTCGCTCGTTCACGACTTCGGTCGGCGATGGGCACGCCGTCGAGATCCCATCGCTCGAGTTGATCGCGATAGGCGTCGAGCGCACGCTCCACCTGCGCAAGCCGTTTTGAGAGGGTCTCGTCTGCCAGCCCTCCGCTGGTGTTGCCCGTGTCGGTGTCGACAAAAGCGCGGGCGTGGGCCAGCCGCAGATCGTCGACCCTCAGGCCGAGGTCACTGGCAAGCGGCATCTCCGCCGCTCGGTTCGAGAGGGCTCTCACCAGTCGCCGATAGCTGGAGACCCCCACCAAACTGCTCGCAAACAGCGCGGTCACCGCCACGCCTGCGAGGAGCCCACACAGCAGCAACTTGTTGCGGATTGGCCTGCGTCTGGGCATCTGGTCTCGCCCCGGCTTGGGTCATCCCGCCGCGTCCATGCGCGGGAACGAGGGGGGAGCGTAGCAACGTTCCCTCGGCCGGAAAACCGCGTTTCGCCCCGATCCCACCAACCCCGCTCAGGCGAGGCCCCAACGCTTTCTCAAAAACCACTCGGTCGACATCAGGGCGATGGTCACCAGCAGCATGGGCCAGGAATCCCACAGGCTCCAGCTCCATTCCGCCTCACTTTCGTAGACCACCGGCCTCTCCAAGAGTTGCTCAAAAATGGCCGCCAAATCTTCGGCAGGCTGAGGCTCTTGCCCCGTCTCCTCCGCCAATTGCCGCATCACCAGCCCGTTGGCCACGGGATTGGCCATCTCAAGGTCCTGACGAAACACCGTGAAACGGGCGACGCGGCTGGCCACCTCCTGCCCTTCTCGGGCCGCCGTGGCGGCAATCGTCCAATCCCCTGGCGTCGAGCAGTCGGTGAGCTGCCCCGCCCAACTGTCTCCCTCCCGCACCAGCCGCACGGGCCGCTTGGTGCCGTCGGGAGCGATGGCCTCTGCCTGCAAGACGGCATCCTCGACGGCGGCTCCGTCGGCGTGACGCAGCCCTGCATTGAAGGCGAGTGGCGTCCCCGCGGAGATGCGTCGCTGGCCGGGCCGCACCCACAGCGAGTCGTCGCCAATGTCGTCACGGCTGGCGAGCCAAAAGATGAACTGCCTCCAGAACGTGCGGTAGGGACGGTCAGCCCCCTGCATCACCCACCGCCACGTGGAGTCGACCGCGAGCGCCGCAACGCGTCCGGTGCCATAGCTTTTGGCCACCAGCAGCGGCACCCCGTTCTCCGAGACAGCAAGAGGCCGGGCCGCGGGGGCCAACTGCCCAAGCACATTGGCCCCTTCGAGGGCCGGCAGTTCGTTCCACGCAGCCAGGTTTTCAGCCGGTGTGTCGGCCAACCGCAGAATCGAAAGCCCGCCAAACCTTGCATCCGGCAGCATCTTCACTGGCCCACGGACGTGCAGGCTCTCGCGGACAGGCTGCCCAAACGCCTGACGCGACAGTGGATCGCGCTCAAACGGCAGGGCAGGCTGCAGTGGCGTCGACCCCCACCCGCCCGCTTCAAAAGCATGCAGTCCGCCGAGGAGTCCGAGCCCGGCCCCCTGCCCCACGCGGTCATTGATCAGGGCGAGTTGCTCCGGCGACAGGGCCGACGCGTCCAAATCTCCGATGAGAAACACATCCACGTCATCGGTGAGCATTTCGCTGATGTCCACCGGCCAATCGCCGCGCTCGGAGGCATCAATCCAACGAAAGTCGACCTGCATGTCGGGGCTGGCCGCGAGGCTGCGTCGCAAGAATCGCTGCTCCACCCGCAGCGCACCTTCGAGATACACCACCTGCAGGCCTCCATCGATCACATTCACGAAGCTGCTGAGCTGATTGTTGGTGATGACGGTCTCGCCTTCGAGCGGATCCACCACGAGGGCCACCTTGCGTTCCCCAGGCTGGTCCGGCTGCCAGGTGAGCCGTACGGTCTGCTCCACATCAGGGCCGGAGCTCTTCAAAATCGACTGCGCCACCTCCTGCATTTCGCCGTCGGCATCCTCGACGAGCAGCCGGAGCATCACCTCGCGGTTTGCCAGCCCAGACATCCGCACCCGCCCGGTCACCTCCACCTTGGTCTTCACAAACACATCGTCGGCCACTGAGAGCTGCACGACGTCGACATCCCGTCCCTGGCTCCCGGATCGCTGCTGCCCGAAGAGCACGCTCCAAAGAGGAATCCCACTTTCACCAAGCCGTCGGGCGACCGTCTGCGGAGGCAGGTCACGCGGCGGGTAGGCATGCTGGGCTCCGTCGCTGAGCACCACCACACCCGCGAGCGACTCGAAGTCGGCGGTTTGCACGGCTTCGTCGAGCGCGGCCCCAAGGGCGGTCTCTTCCGATCCCTCCCCCTTCTCCCACTCGCTCGCGAGGGCAAACGGATCCTCGTTCGTCACCGGCACGCTCACGAGCCCACGATCAAACCGCCACAGTCGCAGGCGAAGGCCGCCCGCCTGGAGAAGTTCGCGTGCCTCGGGCTCCGCCGCCTCCAAGGACGTCACCAGGTGCTGCCAACGGGTTTGGCCGGCGGGCGCGTCGGCCACCGTCATGCTCTCCGAGGCATCCGCCAGGATCAGGAGCTCTCCTTCCTGCTGAAGTTGGCGCTGGGCCACGACGGTCGGCCGCAGCATGCACACGACGATTGCCAGGAATGCCGCCACTCGCAGCCCCACCAGACACCGCAGACGAAAGCCATCGATGCGAGAGCGATCGGGGCCCACAAAGTACAGCGCCGCCGCGAGCCCCATCGCCACCAACAGCACCAACCACCACGAGCCGACTGGCTCGAAGAGCAGCGAAAGGGCCGTGGCGGCCGGTGAAGTAGTCTCAGCAGCAGGAGGCATGAGCAGGTGTTCGTGGGTTAGTCGTCAAAATCATCCCAGGCGTCGTCGCTCTCGGCCGCCTCGCGGTCCACGCGGGCTTGCGAGGCGGCAGCGAGTGGCGGCGGCTGTTCCGCACGCTCAGCCTCGAAGTCGTGTGCGGGTCGGCTGGGGGGCTCGCTGTCTTCTCGAGGCGCATAGAAGCGGTTAGCGACCATCCAGTCTCCGGCCATCACCAACGCCACGAGGATGATCAGCCACCCTGAGAGCTCCGTGCCCACGCGTTCGAGACGCACCTCCCGCACGATCTCGTCACCCGTGCGGACAAGGGGCGTTTCGCTGCCAAAGATTTCCGAGGCACGCTCTCCATCGAGTCGCCGACAGTCCGTCGCCACCACCGGAAGGTTGGCGCTGAAGCCACCACGAAATCCATCCGCGCGCCCCCCCGCGAGAATCTGGTAGTTGCCTGGCTCGCGTGTTGAAGAAACCGTAATGGTTCGCTGCTCAGGATCGACTGCTGCGGGAAACTCATCGTCGGCGGGCGTCTGCACCACCACGGCTCCCTCCAGATCGGAAGGCACCCGCACCGTCGCTGGCTGTCCGGTGATCACGTTGTGCTCTTCCCGCGTGTTCATCGCATACAGCAGCGATTCATTGGCAAGCACCACAAACGGCCACGGCTCAAAACCAGTGGCGAGGAGATTCCAGGCGTCCGGATCACTCGCGGGCTGCGACACCGGCGTGGTGATCACCACCACCGTTCCCTGACCGAGCGGATGCACGAGCACCGCGGGCGTGCCATCGCGATACGAAACAATCGGTTCGGCCGCGGCCTCCGGAGGAAGCACAAACTCCCAGTGCCGATACACCGGAAAGTCTTGCCAGGGAACCGAGTCGGCGACGCGGCGAAAGACCGCCAGCATCGGATGGTCGAGCTGCCTGGGTGTGAGGTGGTTCTCCCCACTCTCGTCTCGCCAGATCCGCGCAAGACCACCACCAAGCGTGCGGCGGCTCTCCTCGCTATTAAAAGCTTCTGGCGTGCGTGCATTCGGCCCTAGCCAGATCACCAACCCCCGCCCAAACCGCACCCAGTCACCGAGCTGCGCCCAGGTGCGTTCATCCAGGGGCGGGGGATCGACGAGCACAATGCCATCGAAGTCGTCCCATCCTTGTTGCTGAAACTCGTCGGTGCTCACCAACGTGCACCCGAGCCGCCCCCGTCCATCGCGAGCGAGCGCGGCCGGGGCGATGGCTTCCGTCAGAAAGCGGCCCGTGCGCGACGACGGATCTGGTGACGCCACGAGCACCGTCGGCGTGGCATCGACCGCCACACTGAAATAGCGCACGTTGTCAGCGTCGAGGTCATCTGCCCCCACGATCACCACCCGCCCCTGCTGCGTTCCTTTTTCAAGCCCCGCGATCGAAAACACGAGGGGCTCACAGTCGACGGCGTCCCATGACACGGGCTGCACGGCCCGCCGGGCGTACGTGCCGTCGGGCTGCACGATTTCGACCGCGACCGACCGCTCTTCGGTTGGCCCAATCCGGCTGCGTTGCACCGTGAGTTCGAGCGGCGCCGTTGCCGACACCCTCTCCGCGGGCAACCGCACGGAATCGAGCGAAAAGTTGGATGGCGACTCCACTCCCACGTCCACCACAACCGGTGCGACATCAGCATGGCGTGCGAGCACGGCAGCCGCCGGCTCTCCCACTTCCCAGGCCGCGATCGAGAGATCGGTAAACAGGTAGAGCTCGCGCCGTTCGTGCTCCGACTCGGCAAGCAGGTTGGCCGCAGCATCCACGGCGGTCGCCAGTGGCATCACCGGCGGCCCAGCCTCCAGCCGATCCATCGCCGCTCGCGCCGCGTTGAGGCTCGCCGCGAAGGAGAGCGGCCGCCCCGAGGTGTCGACCACCGCCACGTCGCTCCCCTTGGGAAGCTTCGCAAGCAGCTCACGGGCGATGGCTGCCGCATCTTCCAGCCGGGTGCGATTGGCTCGCCGCAGCAGCATCCGCGGCGCGGTGTCAAACACAAATGCCACGGCGACGGGCCCCTCGGCTTCTCCCAACCAACCCGCGGCCCGCAGCGTGGGGCGGGCGAGCGCCAAGGCCAGCAGCACGATCGCCGCGATCCGCAGCAGCAAGAGGAGCAGATGGTTGAGTTGCAGCCGCCGCCGATTGGCGAGCCTCTTTTCCTGCAAAAACCTCAGCGCTGGAAAATCGTGCGGCACGGGCTTCCTTCGCATTGCAAGGTGCAACACGATCGGCACCGCGACCAAGGCAGCTCCACCGAGAAGCAACGGCGTCAGAAAGGATAGGCCCATGAGCGATGCGAGCGAGGTCTAGAACCGGGTGCGACGGCTGGCGAGATACCCGGTGAGGGCACGGTCAAACTGCATGCTGGTGTCGATCGGCACATAATCGATCCCCGCCTGAAAGCAGGACCGTTGATAGCTTTCGCGAAACGCCCGAATGCTCTCGAGGTACTCGCTGCGGGCTGCGTCGGCATCGATCACCAGCTTGGCATCGGCTTCGGGATCGGTGAGTTCCACCATGCCTTTGTAGGGAAACCGCTCCTCAGCCTCATCGAGCACGTGAAACAGGATCACATCGTGCCCCCGGTGGCGGAGCCTGTTGAGGGCGTCACGAATCGGCTCAGGGTCGGCGAGCAGATCGCTGAAGACCATCAGCAAGGAGCGGTGCCGCAACATCGCCCCAGCCTGGATCAGGCTCTTGGCAATATCGGTCACACCCGAGGGCTGAACGCGTGTCAGGAGGGAGAGCACCTCCGCAATCTGCGATCGCTTCGAACGGGCCGGCAGACTCAGCCGAATACGATCATCAAACACCATCAGCCCGCATGGATCTTGCTGATGCACCATCAGCCAGCAGAGGGCCGCAGCCAGCGAGATCGAGTAATCAAGCTTCGTAAACTGCTGCCGATAGGTGAAGTCCATCGACCGGCTCGTATCGATCAAGAGATAGCCCGTGATGTTGGTCTCGGCTTCAAACTTCTTGATGTACGGCTTGTCGGTCTTGGCATACACCAGCCAGTCGATGTCTTTGGGGTCATCGCCGGGTGTGTATTTCCGGTGTTCGCTGAACTCTACCGAGAAGCCGTGGTAGGGGCTCGCGTGCAGCCCTTGCAGGAAGCCTTGCACGATGAACTTCGCGCGGAGGTCGAGCCGGGCAATCTGCCTGACGACATCCGGCTTCAGGTATTCCTCAACAGCACGCACCATTGCCCGCCCCCTTCTGGCAGCCTCGCAGTCAACGGTTTTCCCCCAGTTGGCAAAACCGCGTGCCTGCTGCTCACTTGACGAGCTTTGGAATCTCGGGTTCGGGAATCTCGGCCACGAGACGAGCCACCACATCCTCGCTGGTCAGCCCATCCGCCTGTGCCTGGAAGTTGGTCGCGATGCGGTGCCGCAGCACCGGCACCGCAATCCGGCGTATGTCACCAAGCGACACGCTGAAGCGACCGTCCATCGCCGCTAGGGCTTTGCCACCCTGGATCAGGAACTGGCCCGCGCGAGGTCCGGCCCCCCAATCCACCAGTTCGGCCACATACTTTGGCGACTCGGGATCTTTCGGCCTCGTGGCCCGCACCAGCCTGGCCACGTACTTCACCACGTACTCGCTCACCGCCACGCTTGCGACGAGCTTTTGGATGTTCACGATCGCGCGGCCGGAGAGCACCTTGCGGACTTCGGGCTTTTCCGAGCGGGTGGTCGCGAGCAGGATCTGCTCTTCTTCTGGCGCCGTGGGGTAGCCGACCTTGATGTTGAACATGAAGCGATCGAGCTGAGCTTCCGGTAGCGGATACGTACCCTCCTGCTCGATCGGGTTCTGCGTGGCGATCGTGAAAAACGGCTCGGGGAGCTGGTAGGTCTCCTGCCCCACGGAGACTTCGCGTTCCTGCATCGCCTGCAAGAGCGCCGCTTGGGTCTTGGGGGGCGTGCGGTTGATTTCGTCGGCAAGGAGGATGTTGGTGAAGATAGGGCCTTCAACAAAGCGAAAATGCCGCCGGCCGTTTTCGTCTTCCTCCAGCACATTTGTGCCGGTGATGTCGGAGGGCATCAGGTCAGGCGTGAACTGCACCCGCTTGAAGCCCACGTCGAGAATCCGGGCCAACGTCGACACCATCAGCGTCTTTGCCAGACCAGGCACACCCTCGAGCAGGCAGTGCCCGCGGGTGAAAATCGCGGCAAAAAGCTGCTCGATCACATCGTTCTGCCCAATGATCACCTTCTGAAGTTCTTCCTGCATCAGCTGACGGTGCTGGGAAAACTCTTGAAGAATGTCATCCAGGGTCTTGGGGCGGGAGGCTGTCGACACGCTACTTCACCTACGAGGAGTCGCCGCGGGCGGCGATCGCCCGTCAGGCTTCAGTATCGGACTTCGCTGCGATTGCGGCAATCGCGACCGTCGCAGCCCTCCCAGAACAGCAATGGAAGGCTTTTTCAACCGACCGCTAGAATGGCCCCATGGATCGCACGCCCACACGAAAACCGTTGATCTTCCTGGCTGCCTTGGGAGCGTTCGTCGTCGCAGGGCTCGTGCGCCCCCGCGAGGTCGAAGCCCAGCAGCCACCGGTCACCACGCGGCAGATTGAGCAAGCCATCGACCGAGCCCGCGACTGGCTTGTGCGTCAGCAGAAAGGGGACGGCTCGTGGGAATGCTCGATGCGTCCCAACGAGACCCGCGTGGGGGCCACGTCGCTGGTCACCCTCGCCCTGCTCAACGCGGGCGTCCCGCCGGAGAACCCTGCTGTCGCCAAGGCGCTGCAGTGGCTGCGGAGCCAAACGCCAGACGAAACCTACTCGGTGTCGCTGCAGACGATGGTGCTGGCAATCGTCACGCCTGATGCCGACCGCTTGCAACTGGCCCGGAATGTGAAGTGGCTCGAAGACGGGCAAATTCGCGTGGGGGCCACGGCGGGTTCGTGGAGCTACCACCACAATCGTGGCAACGGCGACAACTCCAACTCACAGTACGCAATGCTCGCGTTGCATGAGGCGAGTGAGGCCGGGGTGCGGGTCACGCCGGCAGTCTGGGAGTTGGCACAGAAGTACTGGATTTCGTGCCAGGTGGGAGACGGCTCCTGGGGCTATACACTAGGCAATCTCGGCGGTTCCGGCAGCATGACCTGCGCGGGCATCACCAGCCTCTGGATCACGAGCCAACACCTGATGGCGGCCGATGCCCGGGCGGCCGGCGAGAGTGTCACCTGCTGCGGCGGCGGCCGCTCTCCACAACAGCTCGAACGTGGGCTCGCCTGGCTCGGCAGCCGCTTCACGGTGGTGGAAAACCCAGGCACCCGCGGCCAGACCTGGCTCTACTACTATCTCTACGGTCTGGAACGCGTGGGGCGTTTTACCGCCCGCCGCTACATCGGCAACTCCGACTGGTATCTCGAGGGGGCCAAGATGTTCGTCGCCTCCCAAGACCAACTCGATGGCACCTTTAAAGGCAGCCACGAAGACAAGGTGGTTGCCACCAGCTTCGCCCTGCTCTTCCTCGCCAAGGGTCGCCGGCCGGTGATCGTCGCCAAGAGCCGGCACACGCCCGACCCCGACTGGAATCGGCACGGCCATGAAGTGGCGCATCTTGTGCGGCATGTCGAAAAGCGATGGAAGCGAGACTATCCAGCCGGGCTCTCGTGGCATGTGGTCGACACGCCGACGGCGGGGCTCGACGACCTGCTGCAGGCTCCGGTGCTCTGGCTCTCAGGCAGCCAAGGGCTCGATCTCGGGCCGGGGGCAGGGCAGAAGCTCCGTGCCTATCTCGATGATGGCGGGTTTATCTTTGCCGAAGCCTGCTGTCCTCAGAGCGACCGCTTCGACGCAGACCTCCGCCGGCTCATGGAAGAAGCCTTTCCTGAGCCAGAGTTTCGCTTCCAGTTGCTCCCTCCGGAGCACCCCGCCTGGAACGCCGAAGAGATCGTGCCGGCCAATCTTCAACGGCCGCTGCTCGGCATCGACTACGGCTGCCGGACGTCCGTGATCTACGCTCCCCCCACCGACAACCTGCCAACGGGCGCCATGCCGAGCCTCGGCTGCCTATGGGAACTCGGCGGCAGTTCCAAGGATCGGCTGCAAGACAACATCCTGCGGGAAGTCGATGCCGCCCTCGCAATCGGCACGAACGTGCTCGCGTATGCCACCAACCGCCAGCTCAAGAGCAAAGACGAACTCTTCGTGCTTCCCGAGAAGCCTGTCGATCCGGCTGCCGATCCGGCCGCGCGTGGGCGTCTGGCGATCGGCAAGCTTCGCCACGCAGGCATGTGCAATGCTGCTCCTGCGGCCCTTGCCAACGTGCTGCGAGCAGCCGCCCGTGAACTCGGCGCCACGATCGACGACGCACCGCGGCTGATCGATCCCACCGACGAAGCGATCTTTGGCTACCACATGCTGTTTATGCATGGCCGCAGCGGGTTTGCCTTCGAAGAGGCTGGCCGCAAGAACGTCGCGACCTTCCTCGACCGCGGCGGACTCCTGATCGCCGACAGCATCTGCGGTTCGGGCGAGTTTTCAGATGCGTTTCGCGCCGAGATCGACGCAATCCTGCCCACGAGCACCCTCGAAGAAATCCCGGCAGATGATCCCCTCTTCACCGCAGCGTACGGCGGGTTTGATATTCGCCGCGTCACGCTGCGGCAGCCCTTGGCAGGCAACGGTCGGCTCGACGCGCGCGAGCAGGTGATCACGCCAAAACTCGAAGGGATCCGCATGGGCGATCGCTGGGCCGTGATCTTCTCACCCTACGACCTCTCCTGCGCGCTGGAGAAGCAGAACTCCCTGCAGTGCACCGGCTATACAAGCGAAGACGCTCAGCGGATCGCCTTAAACCTCTTGCTTTACTCGCTCAACCACTAACTTCACGTGGACAAAGCCATCCATGGCCTTTGTCCACTGGGCCGGCAATACCGCCGCATCCCGCGACGGACTTCACGTGGACAAAGCCACCCAAGGCCTTGGTCCACTGGGTTGGCAAGACCGCCGCATCCTGCGACGGACTTCACGTGGACAAAGCCACCCAAGGCCTTTGTCCACTGGGCCGGCAATACCGCCGCATCCTACGGCGGGCCGCTCAGTCGGAGTCGTTGCCGGTCAGAAAGCTGGCGTAGTAGAGGAGCGTGAGGATGCTCTGCAGCGTGGCGGCCACATAGGTCCAGGCGGCTGCGTTGAGCACGTTGTTGACAGCCCGCATTTCAGACTGCGGGACGATGCCCAGGCTCACCAACTGCGCCTTGGCTCGATTGCTCGCATCAAACTCAACAGGCAGGTTCACCAACTGAAAGAAGACGGTGCCACCGAAGAGCAGAATGCCGAGCCACGCAATCTGGGACAAGCCAATCCCAAGGCCCACCAAGAGCAAGATCACGCCGAAGCCGCTACCGATGTTGGCCACACCAACCGCGGCATTTCGCACGGCCATCAGGGCATAGCCTTGGGCGTCTTGCAGCGCGTGGCCGGCTTCGTGGGCCGCGATCCCGACAGCCGCGAGCGATCGCTGGCCATAAACGTCGGGCGAAAGCCGCAACACCTTCGCCTGCGGGTCGTAGTGGTCAGACAGTTTGCCGGGCACCTGCTCGATGGCCACATCGACGGCCCCAGCAGAATCGAGGATAAGCCGCGCGGCAGCCGCACCGGTGAGCGGCGCCGGCTCGCGCGACGCCGCCGCATAGGCCGAGTGCACCCGCCACTGAGCCCACATCGCAAGCACCAGCGCCGGAGCCACGTACACGAAATACAACGGGTCAAAAAACATCAGGCCGATTCCTTGTGGACTTGTGCGTAATGACGCCTTGGCAATTCGCCGCCGCTGCCACCCTCGCCGTCACAGTCGTCATAGCCAGCACACGTCCGCGTGCCGTTGGACGACCGCCATTTCTGGAGCCATTCTAGCAGGAGGTCCGCCGATCGGCCCTCCGGCCTCGACGCGTGGCCGCTTCCGGCCAACCCTTCCTTACGCAACTGGCCTCACCATGGTTCGCACCAGTCGTCCCTCGGCATTTTTTTCGGTGTTTTCGCGGCTGGCCACCTGGTGTGTCGTAATCACCCTCGCGGCAGCGGCAGGCTGCGGTTCCGCCCCGACGCCTCCCCCTATGGCCGAGGTCTCCACCGAGCCCGTCGACACCAAGAGCCTCTGCGAGCGGATCGACGCGGTGCTCGCGCACGCCCGCGATGGACGACGGCTCAACACCACCGACCACGCGGCCTGGCAGGTGGTCCACGGGATCCTGGCTTTCGGCGACGCGTTTCCGATCGAGCACAACGGCGTTAGTTCGCCTGCCTTGGACTACCTTCTTGCCGGGGGCCAACTCACTGGCTGGACGCTGCGACCCACCCCCGTCGGCGTGATGGCCGTTCTCGATCCCGGCAGCAAGACCGGCCAGGGCCATCCCGATCAGTGGCTCGGCTACCTCTCTCAGTGTGCCGTCGACGGCATGCCGCTCGACACCACGATCACCGCCGGTGGCGAGGACCACCGCGTTGTCGAGCTGCTCAACCAGGCCAAGCACGACCTTGAGCAGGGGCAGGAAGCCACCTGGACGCTGATGGCGCTCTCCACGTACCTCCCGGTCGATGCCAGTTGGACCGCTGGCGATGGCACCGAGTGGACGCTGGAAAAACTCGTCGCCATGGAGGCCGCGGCCGACCTGGCCGAGAGTGCCTGCGGCGGCTCGCACCGGCTATACGGGCTCACCGTGGCCATCAACCGATACTTGGCGGCCACCGGCAGTGACGCCAGCGAACTCACCGGCGGCTGGGCCGACGCGGAACAGCGAATCCAGGGAGCTATTGAAAACGCCCGGCTTTACCAGCAGCCCGACGGCACCTTCTCCACCAACTTCTTCGAAAGGCCCTCCACTTCGCCCGACGTGTTCGCCCGAATCGGTTCGACGGGCCACACCTTCGAGTTTCTTGCGATGGCCCTTGAGCAGAACCGACTCCACGAACCCTGGGTGAGCAGGGCCGCCGACGCACTCGTTACCCTCCTTGAGCAAACAGCCGACGTCGCGGTGGAATGTGGCGGGCTGTACCACGCAGCCCACGGGCTGGTGCTCTACCGCACGCGGATGTGCGGAGAAACCACACAGACCGCTCAAAACACACAACAGCGAGGGGACGAGCCCTCTCCATGAAGTTGCGAGGGGGGCACCACTGCCCGCCCTCCCCCGATTGCCCCCGGGGGGCCATCGAGGTCATCTGCAACATTTTCCCTCCCGCCTTGCGGGCTGCTACGCTAGATGCCTCGAAGGGGGAAGGCGGGCCCGCCATGAGACGGTCGCTGCGAGGGCCAAGTGCTCCCCTCGTCGATCGCAGACCACCGACGGGTCGCTGCTGTGCACGGACTGATCTTCTTCTACATCCAGAAGTTCGCCGACATGCTGTCTCACGAAGGCCGCATGCCGCAGGATGCTGCGTTGCCAGCGCGGCAGTCCACAACGCACTACCTTCCGTCGAAAAGCTACCCTGACGGCGAAGCCGTTTCGCTCCTCTCTCAGCTCGCCGACTCGACCCAGGAATCGCTCGGCGGATTGGTGGAACGGTTTGGGTTCTTCCTCGCCCCCCATCTGATCAAGGTGGCTGGACGGCACGTCGACCCGTCGTGGCGGACGCTGGACCTTATCGAACACACGGAATCGGTGATCCACACGATGGTGCGAGCCACCACACCGGAAGCATCGCCACCGGTCATCCAAACAGTCCGCGCAGCCGCGGACGAAGTGCACGTGATCTATACCTCGGCACGGCAGCTCTGCCGACTTGCCGGCGGCATCATCCGCGGAGTCGCCGAGCACTACGGCGAGCCAATCGAAGTCCGCGAAGAGAGCTGCATGCACAACGGGGCTCCGTACTGCACCTTTGTGGTGCGGGTGCTCCATAAAGAAACGCACGACTCACATGCATCGCATGCAGAAACGATCCAGGTGGAGTCGTCGGACGACGGAACATTTTCCGTCAGTTCAGATGAACTCGTGGTCACCGGCCGAGTGTTTGAAGACCCTGTGCCAACGATGGTTGGCGGGCATCGCGTGATCAAACTCCTAGGCCGCGGTGGCATGGGGCGGGTCTATCTGGGGCACGACGACACCCTCGAGCGAGATGTCGCGATCAAAACGATGCTCCCCTGCAAAGCCGACGACCCGGCCGCACGCCAACGCTTCCTTCGCGAAAGCCGTCTGGCCGCGAAGGTGGAGCATGAAAATGTCGTCACGATCTACCAGGTCGGCGAACATCCGATGCCAGGGTTTACCCACGGGCTTCCCTTCTTCGTGATGCAGCGCCTTTCAGGTGCCTCGTTGGCGAGCCTTCGCCAAGAGCTTGGGCGGCTCCCGGTGCCCGAGGCCTTACGAATCGCACGCGAGACGGCCTCTGGGCTGCATGCGGCGCACGTTCAAGGCCTGATCCACCGCGACATCAAGCCCGAGAACATCTTTCTCGAAGGCCCTGGCAGGCGAGTGAAGATCATCGACTTCGGACTGGCGAGCGATCTCGGCACCGACGATGTCCGGCTCACCGTCGACGGAGCGATCGTCGGCACACCGGCCTACATGGCACCCGAGCGGATGTCGAAGGCCAGTGAGGTCGACTTCAAAGCCGACGTGTTTGGCCTCGGCGTGATCCTCTACGAGATGATTGCAGGGCAGTTTCCGTTTGAAGGCGACTCGATCGTGACAATACTCACGTCGATCGCGAGGGGTGAACCCACACCGCTCACCGACTGCGTGCCTGATGTTCCCGCCGACGTCGCGCGTCTGGTGATGCGGATGATGGCCCGGGAAAAAGCCGACCGGCCCGCGAGTTGCGAAGCGATCGCAAAAGAAATTGCGGCCATCGAAACCCGCCTGCTCTCCGACAGTTAGCCCGCAACCGCAGCCAACGCGGCGTGCACACCCTCGGCAAGCCGTGCTGGATCACCGGCCCAATAGATGTCTCGACTCTCCCCAGAGGCCATCAGCTTGAGCCGGGCCTTGCCAGCCGCAAACTCATCCGTCCCGATGATCAGGGCGGCTCGATGGCCTCGCTTGGCTGCCAGCTTGAGCTGCACGCCGAGTTTCTTGGGCTCAGGGTAAAACTCAACAGCCACCCCTCGAGCACGCAGCGCCGAGGCGAGGCGGAGGTAGTCGCTGAGGTGTTCGTCGGCGAAGAAGGCCAGAAACACGTCCGCCGGCGTCTCGGCCGAGGGAAGTTTCCCGAGTTCTTCCAGGCCCGCTAATAAGCGATCGAGCCCCAGCGACGCTCCCACTCCCGGCAGCGGCTGCTTCGTGTAGAGGCCCGCCAGGTTGTCGTAGCGACCGCCGGAACAGATGCTGCCGAGGCTTGGCAGCTCGTCGAGGAAGCTCTCCAGCACAAGCCCGGTGTAGTAATCGAGGCCGCGGGCGATCGAAGGATCGATCACCACACGCCCTTCCGGCACGCCAGCCGCAGCCACACCGTCGATGATCTGCGAGAGCCCGGACAGCCCGGCATTTCCGATCTCCGACCCGCCGACCAGGTCGCGGAGCTTCGCGAGCACCTCCTGCGGCGGTCCCGAGAGCGAGGCCATGCCTAGCAGCCGTTCGATCGTGTCGGCTTCGATCCCGTGCCCAGCCAGTTCCTGCCCGACCGCCTCGGCCGATGCCTTCCCAAGCTTGTCGAGCGCCCGCAGCACGTCGGTCTGTTTCGCTGCGAGGCCCGCCTGGTCGAGGATGCCCGTCAGGCTGCGACGGTCGTTGAGCCGGATCGTGAAGCCTTCGATGCCGATGGCCACCAACAGGTCGTGCACGACGAGCACGGTTTCCAGATCGGAGACGGGGCTCGTGGTGCCGATCGTATCGAAGTCGCACTGCATGAACTCGCGGTACCGACCGCGCTGCGTGTTTTCACCTCGCCACACGGTTGCCATGTGGTACCGCTTGAATGGCAGCCCCAGCGAACCGACATGCTGTGCGGCAAAGCGGGCGAAGGGAACAGTCAGGTCAAACCGCATCCCCACGTCGCGCCCACCATGGTCGGTGAAACGGTAGAGCTGCTTGTCGGTCTCGTCGCTCCCCTTTCCCGTGAGGATCTCGAGGTATTCCAGGGCCGGCGTGTCGATCGGCGCAAACCCATACGAGCGATAGACGGTGCGAGCTGTTTCCAGCACCCACTCACGGGCCAGTGCCTGAGCGGGCAGATAGTCGCGAAACCCTTTGAGCGTCCGAGGTGTGATCATAGGAGGGAACGAGTGATGCTTCGTGGGCGTGGCGGGGGGAAACGTTACGAGAGAACCTGCAGCGGGTTTGGCTTCGCACTTCGGATCGAGCGATGGCGATTTTTTCGCCGACGACCGTCACCGATCTTTTCGCCACCGGGGCCCAGCATCGCCTCCATATACTCCTCGACCTGCTCGGACGTTTCAAAGTACTGGTCGTAGACCCAGTCGTCCTCATACTCACAGTTGTCGGTGGTGTAGTCGCGACAGATCTTCGGCCGGGTCTCATAGATCCCGCAGCGTTGATCCTCTTGGAGGTGCTTACACACGGTGTGCACGCAGACAAACCAGCTGCCATCCTCCACAAAGACCGTGGCGTGTTCGTGCAGCAAGAACCAGCGGAGGAACTCAAACTCCTCGAGCGATTCCGGCACATCCGTGGGCAGCGCAAAGTACCGACAGCACTTGGCGGTGCAGTGTTCACAGAGCACCTGATCTGCTGGCACGGTGTCTCGCTTGGGCTTCGATGGCAGCACCGGTAGCACGGGCTCGGCAAGCGACAGGGGCAGCGACGGGGGAATCGACATGAAACTCACGACTCCGTGAAGCGGGCGGCTCAGCAAGAAAGCCCCATACTGTAGCCGACGCCGATGTCGACCACGAGCCTCGCGCCCGCCGATGACGCTTCTGCTTTAATGGGGCCCCCAGGGAAAACGACACGGAGAGAGGTGGCACGATGCCGAAATGCTGGCGAATCCAACCGCACGATGCCACGGTTGTGAGCCGCCTGGAGCGTGCCGTCGGGGTGTCGCCTGTGCTGGCACGGCTGCTGGCGGCCCGCGGTGTCGCCGAAGCAGACGCACGCACCTTCCTGGCCGGCAACCTCGCCGATCTTCGTGACCCGGAACTGCTCCCCGGCGTGGCAGAGGCGGCCGACCGAATTATGGCCGCCGTGAAGGCAGGCCGCAGAATCTGCATCTATGGCGACTACGATGCCGACGGCATGACCGCCACGGCAATCCTCGCGAGTTGCCTGCAGGCGATTCACGCGGATGTGTTTTGGTATGTGCCGGATCGTTTTGACGAGGGCTACGGCCTCAACGCGGAGGCTCTCCGCACCATCCAAGCCAAAGGGGCGAGCCTGGTGGTCACGGTTGACTGCGGCATCGCCAGCGTGGCGGAGGCCGCGGTGGCTCGGGAGCTCGATCTGGAACTGATCGTCACCGACCACCATGCTTTTGAAGACGACCTCCCCGCAGCCGATGTGCTTGTGCATCCGAGGCTTCCCGGACACGGCTACCCCTTTGGTGAACTCTGCGGCGCGGGCGTGGCCTTCAAACTTGCCTGGGCCATTGCCACGCGAGCCAGCGGCTCCAACAAGGTGACGCCTCGCCTGCGGGCGATGTTGCTTAGGAGCATCGGACTTGCTGCCGTTGGCACCGTTGCTGACGTCGTGCCCCTGCTCGACGAGAATCGCATCTATGTGCGACACGGACTTGAAGCCCTGCGAAGCCGCGGCGGCCCGGGCGTTGCCCGACTGCTTGAACTGGCAAAACTGCACGAGAAGAGCCGGCTCGACAGCGAAGATGTCGCCTTCCGCGTGGCTCCTCGGTTGAACGCGACAGGCCGCATGGGGATGGCGACAGTCGGCATCGAACTGCTGATGACCGACGACGTCGCCCGCGGCCACCAACTCGCCGAATACGCGCACGAACTCAACGCCCAGCGCGAGTCGATCGAGCGCAGCATTCAGCTCGCCGCAACCAAGCAGGCGCAGGATCGCTTCGATCCCGCGGCCGATCCTGCCCTCGTGTTGGCCGCTCGCGGCTGGCATCCCGGTGTGATCGGGATTGTCGCCGGCCGGCTGGCGGAAAAGTTTCATCGCCCCGTGGTGATGATTGCCCAAGACGAACACCAAGGTCGAGAAGCGATTGGCAGCATCCGCAGCGTGCCAGGTTTTGACGTTCACGAGCCGCTGCTCGCCTGCCGCGACCTGCTGCGGTCGTGCGGCGGCCACGCAGCCGCAGCCGGCCTTCGCGTGGACGACAGCCAGATCAACGCCTTTCGCGAAAAGTTTTGCCACGAGGTGGGCTCACGGATGTCGGCAGGCCTCCGCACCGCCACGCTCGACGTGGATGGCGAAACCACGCTCGCCGCCCTCACCCTTCGCGTGGTCGAGGAGATCGAACGTCTCGCTCCATTTGGCCATGCCAACCGTCGGCCGGTGCTCTGCGCCTCGCGGGTGACCCTGGCCGCTCCGGCCCGCACGATGGGCGAAGGCGGACGCCACCTGCAGCTGTCGCTGGTGCAACACGGTGCCAAGATTCGTGGGGTCGCCTTCGGTGCTGGGGAATGGCTGCCGCACCTGCCCCCGCCGGGTGAGCCGTTTCACATTGCCTTCCGCCCCGTGATCAATGAGTTTCGCGGCCGCCGGTCGGCTGAGGTGCAGCTGGTCGACTGGAGGCCAGACGGCGTGGATGTGGCCGAGGAACTTCCACCCCTCGTGGCAGCCACCGCGTAACCGAACTTTTCCCTTTGAGAGCCTTGTGACCATGCGTACCTTTGCCACCTCCCGACTGCTGCTGTTGGCCACGTCCATCGTGTCGCTCGTCGCCCTCCCCTCGCGTGGTGACGACTGGCCGCAGTGGCTTGGCCCCCACCGCCTCGGCCGCTGGCAGGAAACGGGCGTTGTGCAGACGATTCCCGACGCAGGCCTTCCGGTGCTCTGGCGCGTGCCGGTCCAGGGGGGCTACTCAGGCCCGGCCGTTGTCGGCAACCGCGTCTACCTCACCGACTACATGCGGACGGCAGGCGAGCTGGCCAACGATCCCAACGGTCGTACCGAACTGTCCGGCCGCGAGCGTGTGCTCTGCTTTGACGCGACCGATGGCTCGTTGATCTGGAAGGTGGAGGACGACTGCCCCTACGCGCTCTCCTATGCGTCTGGTCCGCGGTGCACACCGACGGTCGACGACGGCCGTGTGTACACCCTGGGGGCGGAAGGCCATCTGCTCTGCCTTGATGCAGAAACGGGCGAGCGGCTGTGGGAGAAGAATTTCAAAACCGACTACGACGCCCCCACACCAATCTGGGGTTTCTGCGCTCATCCGCTTGTGGATGGTGAGCAGTTGATCTGCGTCGTGGGTGGCGAAGGGAGCGTTGCAGTCTCCTTCAACAAGAAGACTGGCGAGGAACTTTGGCGGCATGGCTCTGCAAGCGAGGCCGGCTACTGCCCGCCAACGATCATCGAATCGGCAGGCGTGCGGCAGCTGCTGATCTGGGATGCCGACAACTTGAATGCCCTCGTGCCCGAAACGGGGAAGCCGCTGTGGTCGCAACCTTTGAAGCCAGGCTATGGGATGTCGATCACGGCCCCACGCGTTGCCGACACGCCCGACGGCCAGGTGCTCTTTGCCAGTGGCATCGGCCGCGTGGCGGCGCTCTTCAGGCTCTCTTCCGACAGCCCCAGCGCGAGCGTGCTCTGGCGAGGTGAGCCGAAGACCGCGGTCTACAGTGCCAACGCCACGCCCTTTATCGAAGGCACCACGCTCTACGGCTGCGACTGCGACACCGGGTTTCTCACCGCGGTCGACCTGGCCACCGGCGAGCGGCTGTGGGAGACCTCTGCTCCCACCATGGGCACCGAACGCCGCGGTAAGCATGGCACGGCGTTTCTGGTGCGACACGGCGACCGCACCTGGCTGATGAGCGAAACCGGCGACCTGATCGTGGCCCGGCTCTCCCCCGCGGGCTACGAGGAGCTCTCCAGGATGCACCTTCTGGAGCCCACCAACGAGTGCTTTGGCCGGGAGGTGGTCTGGAGCCATCCCGCGTTTGCCAACCGCTGCATCTATGCCCGCAATGACCAGGAACTGGTGTGCGTGTCGGCCGCGGAGTGACGCGCGGGCCGGCCGCGAAACGAGATCTTCGGCATCGGCAGCCCGGACTTCGCTGGCTGCGATTGTCCGCGTCCTAGCGGCTGTGTAGGCTGCTTTTCGTGGAAAGGTGATCGGCACAACCGGTCATGTCTCCGCCAGATCGGGGCGTAGCTCAGCCTGGCTAGAGCGCTACGTTCGGGACGTAGAGGTCGCTGGTTCGAATCCAGTCGCCCCGATTTTCATGCGACAACCGTATGTTGCGGGGTCGCGCAGCGTTCTGCGTCTTCTCGCGAGAGCGAACGCCGGATCTAGTTGCTGCTGCCCGGCCAGGAAAACCGCAGACGGTCGGCCCATCGCAGGGGTGCGGCCGATCGCACCACGCCAACCGGCTGCACGCTCGGCACCGCACGGCTGCGTGCGACCGCGCTCTCCGGCGCCGCAGCAGCCTCCGCTGCAGGAGCTGCATTCACGCTGCCACGAACGCCCATCGCATGCTTGTGCAGGCCGCTCGCCGGGGGCTGTGCCAGCAAGCGTCCACCAGGCTGGGCGGCCCGCGTCATGCTCCCCGCGGGAGCAGACTCCAGGCGACCTCCAGCAGGTGCCGCAGCCAAAGACATCACCTGCACGCCATCGCCCACATCGACTGCGGCAGGCAGCGACACCGCTGCCCCCCGCTTAAAGCCCTCTCCGCCGTGCGTGCGAAATCCGGGCCCCGCTCCAGGCCCACGACCGTGCGCCACTCCGGGGAAGCCGTCGATGTCGCCCGGCATGACAACGATCGCACCTGGCATCGGGGCTACCGGCGGCGACCCACCAGGCGAGAACGGATAAGGCATGATCTGCACCTCCCCGCCCACGCCATCGATGCCCCCAGGCAGCGTCACCACCGCGCCACCGTCAAAGCCTGGTGCGTCGTGCCCCGGAAACCCAGGCACACATCCAGGCACCATGGAAGGCGCGCCATCCGCGACACCCGGCACACCCACGGCAATCCCGGAGACCGCATCGCCCCATCCTTGACCGGGCCCCATCGGTCCTCCCGGCGGCATGGCCCCTGGATCGGCAGGCGCGGGCAAACTCGAAACGCTGCCAGCCATCGCCCTCAGCGGCGAGGCGGTCGCTGCCAAACTCGCCGTCGGCGGTGCATAGGTCCGCTTGTGGAGGATGCCTGACTGGGCCAGGGCAGCAACCGGCGTGAGCACCACCACGCACGCAGCGAGCGCGAGCCGTGCGTGCGAAAAGCGACATGCGGTGGAAATCTTCATTGGGTAGCCTCCAAGATTCGAACCGTGTGCCCCAGCAGTTCCGCAACGGAGGGGGATCGACCGCCACGATCCCTCCACTTGATGAAATCCGCAGAGTCGCGGCCCTCGAGCGCGCGAGGAGACGATGAAACGAGGCCTGCGCCGCGTCAAGGCAGCGTGGAGCACGCCAGGCTGCCCAGTTTGCCCCGACCGAGCGACCAACCCGTGGCCGACATTGTGGCCACACGGGTGCGGTTGATACGGTTCCCGCCGTGTTTGCCACTAGGCTGCAGGACCTCCTCGCACCGCCACATGCTCACGGCCTCCCGATCTCACCACTGGCAGTTGCCCTACGCCATCGCGATTGCGATCGCCGTCTGGTGTGGCTTGCCGACGCGAACCGCGGCGAGCGAAGTTGAGGCGATCTTCACGGCCCCCATCGAAGCCAACGCCATCGAGAGCGACATCCTGACTTTTCTCCCGGTGCCGGACGACGCCGCAGACAGCGACGTCGTCTTGACGGGTGCGATCGTGCCCGCGACCCCGATTGCGCCTGGCCAAGGCCCGCTGGTTGATGACCTCGGTGGCCACTGGAACGAACAGCGACCGGCCGGGCAGACACCCTTTTGGTACGCCCGCACCTTGGCGGCCACCTGGGTGCCGAAGAATGGCGCCAACGGTTTCGGCAACACTGACGTGCCGATCACCACCTCGTTCGCCCCGGTCTGGTTCGACGACCTCCCCGCGTTGCTCGTAACCCCGGGCTTTGGGTTTCACTTCTGGCAGTCGCCCGACGACCTCGTTCTCCCGTCGACCGTGTTTGATTCGTACATCGACGTGTCGTGGCGAACCCCGATCACCGATCGCTGGGGATTTGCCTTTGGCATCACACCAGGCGTGTATGGCGACTACAAGTCGTTGAACTCGCGCGCCTTTCAGCTCACCGGCTGGGGGCTCGTCGACATCGCCGTCACCAAGACCTGGACACTGCTTGCGGGGGCTGCGGTCGTGCGGCAGCTCGACATGCAAGTGCTGCCAGTGGGCGGGCTGGTGTGGACGCCCAACGACGCCACCCGCCTGGAACTGCTCGTGCCCCGGTCTCGCTTCGCACGTCGCCTCCGCACGTTCACTGGGGGAGGTGCTGCCTGGGCCTACACGGCGTGTCAGTTTGGTGGTGGCACCTGGGCCATCACGCTTCCCGACGACACGACAGCAGTCGTCACCTCCAGCGACCTGCGGGCCATCCTCGGACTGGAGTGGTTCAAGAGCCGCACCGTGGCGGGTGTGGCGGAGGTGGGCTACGTCTTTGCCCGCACGATCTCGGCCAACGGCGTGGCAGAGTTCAATCCCACCGACGCGCTCATGCTGCAACTCGGCGCCACCTACTGACGGTCCTTCGACGATTCCCTCTGCGACAAATTGCCACAGGCTGCTCACTCGCGGGAGAGCATCCGGCTGAGCACGTTGGCGGTGATCCGCTGCAACCTTTCATCAGGCCCCTGCGGACTCGTGTAGACGCTTGGGCGGACATACCCAGGCGGTGCCGCGAGGCCATCTGCCCACCAGCAAGTGGCCGCGTTGAAAACGATATTACCTCGCGAACCAGGGTAGACCGTTGCGGTGTACACGCCCCCGTTGGGAGTGTCAGGGGCGGATTGCGTCGGGCCGGTGGCCACGACCTCAAGGCCGGGTATCGGAGCGGGGTCTCCATGCCATTCCCAGCCGATCACTCCGGGGATCCGGTCTCCCATCCGCATGCCGGTACCGGCATAGATCCAGTGATCGGCCGCCGTGCAGATCCAGTCAGCGCCTCCTGTCACAGGCCCGGTGGAGTGAGCCCCCATCAGTTCGTTCCCGTAGGGCCGCTCGTGCGTCAGCGAACTCATCGACGCGAACTCTCTGGTGCCGCCCGGTGGTCCAAACACCCCCACCCGCTCGAAAGCCCGTTGGCGTGCGTCGAGGAGAATTTTTCCGCACACCGCGTTGCCCGAGAAGAAGCCCACCGACACACCAGCCTCAATCGCCGCCTGCACGTGGCGAAACATCTCGATCGTCCAATACTCATCATGGCCGATGCTCAGCAGCCCCTTAGCTCGCAACAGCCCGGCAGGGTCGCGATGGGTATCGAAGTTGGAAATGTAGGTGACGTCATACCCGAGGGACTCCAGCCAGAAGGCAAAAGGAAACTCCCAGAGAAACCACTCACCCGATCCCACCGACAGGGGCTGGTCGAGGATCTGGCAGTACTTGCCGTAGGGCCGGTCAAACCCCACCTTCACGCCCCCGCCCCAGTACCAACTCTGATCGCCATCGTCGTAGAGCGCGAAGTTGTTCGGCCAGCGGTTGTAGGCCTGCCAGGTGAAGTCGCTGCACTGAAAAATGAAGTCTGCGGGCCGGTCGTCTCGGATGATGAAGATCGCATAACTCTGCGGACCAGGCTCGCCATCGGATCCCACGCAGGCGAGCTTCGCGAGGTAGACACCGCTAGGCCAGTCCGCGGCAATCGTCACCTCGGCCGTTGCAGACCAGGCACACGTCCGCACCCGTTTCTCACCGACCGGCGGATCAGGCTGTTCCGTGCCGGCGAACTCGCCCAGGCTCGCCACCAGCCGCCCCCCGTCGCCGCGATACCAACCCATGCGATAGAGGTCGATTGTGAAGCGACGGGCAGGCCTCGTGCTCACGTGAAGTGTGAGGGTCTCGCCCGCCCGCACGCTCGCGTGTGAGCACCAGCCCTCGATCGCCGGGCTGCGGTATCTGGTCGCAGGATCAATCTCCACACGGGAGAGCATCCAGTCGCGTGTGCCTGGCCTCGCATTTTCAGCGAGGATCAGATTCGCGGGCTCGCGCCCCAGAGCGGGCATCGCAGACAGCCCCACGCCACAGCTACCTGCCGCCGTAGCGAGCAGGCCAACCGCCTCACGCCGCGAACAGCGATGCGGCGGGATGTGGAGATGCGGCGATGTCATGGGCGATGGTTCCTACTGGCAAGCACACCCTGTTGTAATGCCGCGACGGGCCAAGTGCGTCATTGCACTCGCCGACAGAGCGCCGCCATTTTCCTGTTACGAAACCAGCGTCCGTCGTCGGCAGGTGATAACGGCGACCAACGCGGCGACGAGCATCACCGTGGTGGTCGGCTCGGGCACCGGCGTGGGCGTGATCGCGAGCCCGGACGACGTGGTTGTCGCGCCGCTGTTCGCGTTGTTGTAATCCGTCTGATTCGTGCCGGCCAGAAAATCTGCAACCGTGGGCCACTCGAGGATCTTTTTATTCCCGACGGTCACCGGGCTCCCCTCGAGGAAGTAGATCTTGCTGTCGCCGACTGACAGGCCCAAGCCTGCCCCGAGTGTGGTCGTGCCAATGTTCGTGCGATTGGTATCGGAAAGGAACGTCGAAAGACTGCTCCAGCTGTAGAGCGTTCGACTGCTCGTCGACGTCACACTCGGATCCCCTTCGAGGAAATACACCGCTCCTGCCTGGCTCACATGAAAGCCTGACGACGGCCCCAGGCTGGCTGTCGTGGTGCCCACGAGCGTGCCGGCAGCGCCCGACGCGTACGAATCGATCGAAGACCACGAACGGAGGTCGACCGTTCCCGTCGCAGTCGCCGAGCGTTCAAACACGTAGAACGTGCCATTGGCGAGCAAGCTAATGCCCGAACTGGTCGCGGCGTTCGTGCGGGTGCCCGAGAGTGACCGATTCGTGTTGGACGTGAAGTCGCTAAGCGTCGGCCAGGAGATGACGTTGCGATTCTCAATCTGCGAGGGGTCGCCGTTGAGAAAGTAGGCCGCCTCCCTGTCGCGGGGGTCGATACAGGGCGCAGGCTTCCTCTTGCAAGGGCAAGGCGCACCTTCCAGCGGCACGGCCCCGGCTCCCCCGACTTCCATCTCGCCTCCTTGCGGAAACGACCGTTGCTTGGCGAGACCGCCCGTGCAGCGACTATCTTTGGGAAAGTCCCCTTTCCCCCAATGCCCCAGGGCCTGTCTTGAAACCACCTCCGATGACTGTGGCCCGAGGATTCGCAATCACGCTGGCGAGTGGAGCCGGTGGTGGGTTGCTCGGTGCGGTCGTTGGCACACTGATTGGCTACGCCACACCCGACTACTACCGCATGGTATTCCGCGTGCCGCCTGAGGTGGTTTTCCGACCAACGCAGTTGGGGTTTGGCCTCGGGCTCACCCAAGGCCTCGCGGCAGGGCTGGTTGTGGGGCTGGTGATTGTGCTGGCCGTTGCCTGGACCTCCACGCGGTCACGGAACTGATGGTCAGCGACCATCCAACAACGCTTCGTAAAACGCCGGCACGCTCGCCACTGTGTTGTGATCGGTCCCCTCCATCACCCGCAGTGTGGACACGCCAGGACGGAACGCATCCTGAAGCCGTTGCGTGTCTTGCATGGGCACGAGCTCGTCGTGCGATGCCGCCAGCAAGAGCGTGGGGCAGGTCACGCGAGGGGCATATCGCCACGACTCGTAGCGGTCGCGCAGCAAGAGACGCATCGGCAAAAAGGGCGCAGTGCGAGCCGCGATGCGAAGAATGCTCTCAAAGGGCGCGATCAGCACAAGCCGCGACACGGTGTGCTCCGCGGCCAGCCCGATGGCAATGCTGCTGCCAAGGCTTCGCCCCACCAGCATCACGTTCGGATGACGCTCACGCACCATCGCAAACACCGCCCGGGCGTCATCGCGCAGGCCTGCTTCTGAAGCCCGCCCCGAACTTCCGCTGTAGCCTCGGTAGTGCATCCCATAGATCGCCCGCTCGGGAAAGAGTTCCGCAAGTTTGGGCACAGTGATGCCCACGTCTTCCGCATTACCACCGAAGAACAGCAGCGCCTTGGTGCCTACGCGCGGCTTCGCGGAAACCCGGATCGCCGCGTCTGGTCGCTCAACGACCATCGCCCCTGCATGCTCCGGCATCAGCGGCGTTGGGCGGTAAATAAAGGACCGCTGAAAGACATAGAAGAACAGGCAGACTGCCGCATACAGGACCGCTGCGAGCAACAGAATTTTGAAGAGAAGCATCCGCCTGTGTCCTGATCTGGCTCCCAGAGTGCGGCCGGAGCCGCGGCCGAGGCTCCGGGCACTTTCCCCACGTTGCGCCCGACGCCCGCTTTGATCGGCCACCGACACCGATCATGGTTGATTCGTGGCCGCATGCAGTATCCTGCACGGTAGAGGCTGTTTTCCCAACCTGAGATGCCCCAGCAAGATACTGGAAACTTGATGTTCGACTCCGACGCGGCCGCCTCACCCCCGATCGCCGCAGTCGCCTTCGACCTCGACGGTCTCCTCGTGAACACCGAGGAGCTCTATCAGGATGTCGGCACCGAACTGCTCCGCCGTCGTGGCTGCTCGTTCGATGCCGACCTGCTCGACGCGATGATGGGCCGGCCGCAGCAGGTCGCCCTCGGCGTCATGATCGAGTGGCATGGCCTCGACGACACCGTTGAGACGCTCGCGGCCGAAACGAAAGAGATCTTCCAAAGCCTGCTCGACGACCGCCTGGCCCCCATGCCTGGAGCGATGGCTTTGGTTGCCGAACTTGAGCAACGCGGGCTACCCAGGGCGGTCGCCACAAGCAGCGGGCCCGACTTCGCCCACGATGTGCTCGACCGCATCCAGCTCCGCGGGCGTCTTGATTTTGTGCTGACCTGCAACGACGTCACCCACGGGAAGCCGGATCCAGAGATCTACCTGACGGCTGCGGCCCGCCATGGCGTGGAGCCCGCACGCATGCTTGTGTTTGAAGACTCGGCAGCCGGCTGTCGGGCCGCGGTAGCTGCGGGGGCTGTGGTGGTCGCGGTGCCTGGTGGACACAGCCGTCGGCACGACTTCAGCGGAGCGAGATTGGTTGCGGAGTCGCTTGGCGACCCTCGGATTCTGCCGCTGCTTTCTCCCGCCACCTGAGAGGTTCGCGATGCCCGTGCCCACCACCTGCCACAAGATCCCACTCCCCACCGGCGGCACACTCAACGTGCATGAAGCCGGCCAAGGGCCAGCGCTCGTCTGCCTGCATGGCTTCCCGCTCGACCACCGCATGTGGCTGGGACAGTTACGGGGGCTCTCCCCCCATCACCGCGTGATCGCCCCCGACTTGCGTGGCTTTGGACAGTCGTTGGGGAGCGAGCCCGTGGGCTCCCTCGACGACTTTGCTCACGACCTGACGACGATGCTCGACGTGCTCGAGCTGCAAGAACCGGTCGTGCTCTGCGGGCTTTCCATGGGGGGCTACATCGCCTTTCGCTTCGCGGCCCTTATGCCACAGCGGCTGCGAGGCCTGATTTTCTGCGACACGCGGGCTGCCGCCGACACCGACGACGCCCGCGACAACAGGCACCGGATGGTGGCGATCGTTCGTAAAGGTGGCGTGGCCACGGTGGCTGACGCGATGCACAGCAAACTTTTTGCCGGCGAAACGTTCGAACGACAGCCAGACGTCGTGGAAAACACCCGCTCGATCATGGTGGCGTCGAGCGCCGACGCGGTTGCGGCGGCGTTGCTGGCGATGGCCGCGAGGACCGACTCCACCGCACTGCTCCCCTCGCTCTCCTGCCCCTCGCTCTGGCTCTGTGGCTCGGAAGACGTGATCACTCCCCCCGATGAGATGCAGCACGCCGCGAGCCTCGCTCCGCAATCGGCGTTCGTCGAAATCAAGGATGCCGGCCACATGGCGCCGCTGGAGCAACCATTGGCTGTCAACGACGCGATCACCACGTTCATGGCCTCGCTGAAGTAATGCTGCGCCGCAGGCATCTCTCACCATGAACGCATCCCCCCAGAGGCCGAGCACCCAGCAAAGCGTCCTGTCGATCGAGCAGTCGCTGCGAACCGCCGTTCCGGAAGCGATCTTTGCGTCGCCTCGCGTGGTGCGGCGGATCATCCTCGCCGACCTTGACCTCCCCATTCCACGCGCGCGTGTGCCGCATGCGGAGAGCATCCTCCTTTCGCCCACGAGGCTGCTGGAACTTGCCGACGACGTGTGGGCCTTGCCGACCGATGCGCCGGAGCAGCTGCTCCTGATCGCTCGCCCCGACGCCGAGGCCTTCGCAGGGAATGTCGACGCCCTCCTGCGGGCCTACTGGCGGCTCCTCGCCCATGGGTGCCTCGACATCAAGGCCCGCGACCTGCTCACCCGCGCCTCCGTTGCTGAGCTGGTGCGCACACTGCCTCAGTTCGGCCCGCTGCAGGTTGCCGAAGCGCGGTCGGTACTCGCCAAAGAAGCCCGCATTCGCGACCCCAGCAACGAGCGCGAGGTGGCCGCCGAGTTCATCGCCTTAGCCCTCGAACTCGCCACCTTCGCCCCACGCGAGTTTCATGCCTGGTTTCCCTCGGTGGATGATCCGGAGGGACTCGTGCGGCACCTTGAGCCGCTCGTGGGGCTCGAAGCACTGATCGATCGCACCCGCCCGAGCCTTCTGTCCACCGCCAATCCGATCACGACCGAAGTCAGCGACCGCGTGGCCGTGCGGCCTGTGAGCACGACACCTGCCCCCAGCCGGCTCTCGCGGCGACGGCGGGCGGTGCTGCGGCAGTGGACGGGGCTTGCCGCACGTCGGGGCAACGATGTGCGGGCGGCTCTGCTGCACTGGAAGCTCGGGGCGCTTGCCGACGGCAACCCGATCGCCGCAGAGCGGTCGCGTCGTGGGCTCGCCCGTCGCACCGCTGGTCTCGTGCGACGGCTCGACCGGGCTGTCACGCTCGGCGAGGCCACACCGGGCGACGTCAACAGCCTGCTGATGACCCTCGTGGAAACGGCGCGCGGATCGGCCTGGTCGC
Organism: Planctomycetota bacterium; assembly: GCA_029978905.1. Classification (GTDB taxonomy): domain Bacteria; phylum Planctomycetota; class Planctomycetia; order Pirellulales; family UBA1268; genus M30B53. The sequence continues at coordinate 18,042 of JAPOIM010000015.1, read as the reverse complement.
CAGCCGCGCGGCTGCTCTACGACCTGCAAAAGATCTGTGTCGACAGCGAACGGGAAGGTTACCGCACGCAGCTCCTCTCCTGGGCGTTCACCCTCGGGCGGACGCGGCTGATCCGCCCCCTGCCACGGCAGCGCACCGCCCTTGTCCACAGGCATGTGGCCGCTGCCCTCCGCCGCCTTTCAGCCCTCAACCTCTCCGCCGACATGATGGAGATTGGCAACGCGCTGCTGCTGCCGGCCATCGAAACCACCGCCGCAAACCTCCGCATCCGGCTCTCTCCCGCGATTCGTCACAGCCTCACCTCCTCCGGCCTCGTACCGCGAACAGTCGTTGAGGAAGCGGCTTTCGACACCCTCGTCGACGAACTGGTGCACGACATCGCCAACCGAGGCTTCGAATCTTTTGGCAACGTGCGTGATGCCGTCTCGCGAAGCCAAGTCAAACTGCATGACCTCCAAGGGGTGCGCGAGCTTGTCTTAGGCGACCCACTGCTGCGAGCCAACCGCAAACTCTCCCGCCACCTCGACGGCGCCTACACCCGCGCTCCGGCCTACCTCTCCTTTATGCAACGGATCAGCGCGGTGGCCTTTGGGCTGCCGCTTGGGCGTTGGCTGACGGTGCACCTGCTGCTGCCATTTGGTGGAGCCTTCGTGGCCTGGGTGGCCTTGGAGCATGTCGTCGAGCCCGTCACTGACTACGTCTTGGGAGAGCCCGTTCGCATCTACAGCCAAACAGGCGTGTTGATCACCGGCGTGTTCTTCTGGCTGGTGATGCACCTCGAGACGTTTCGTGGCTTGCTCCTCGCCGGCGCGCACGCGATCGGCCACGGCTTTTCGTTCCTTCTCTTCGACCTTCCTCAGCAGCTGCTCAAGAATCCCCGCGTGGAACAGTTCTTGCGAAGCCGCTTGGTGCGGGTGTTTCGCCGCTACCTCTCGAGCCCACTCGTCTTCACCTTTGTCGTCTGGCTGATGGTGCCTCACGAGGGTGGCTGGCTGTCGCGATCGAATCCGTGGCTGTCGGAAGTGGTGTTTTGCTTCAGCCTTGGGATCCTCAACTCTCCGCTTGGCCGTGTGATTGAGGAGCACGTGCTCGACAACATCGGTCGGGCCCTCCGCCACCTCCACGCCACACTGATCGTGGGCCTGCTCACCTGGATCGTCGACCTCTTCCGACAGGCGATGAACTTCGTGGAAGGCATGCTCTATGCCGTCGACGAGCAACTCCGGTTTCGCTCCGACGAATCCCGCTGGTCGCTCGCCGTGAAGGCGGTGCTCACCACGCTCTGGTCCTCAGTGGACTGGGTGATCCGCTTCTGCGTCACCTTGCTGATCGAGCCTCAGCTCAATCCGATCAAGCACTTCCCGGTGGTCACGGTGTCGCACAAGCTGCTGTTCCCCATGATCCCGATGGCCGCCACGCAACTCGTGGCCGCCACCGGCATGGAACGCCGCCTCGCGCTGACCGTCCTCACGGCCGTGGCCACCGCCACCCCCGGGGTGTTTGGCTTTCTCGCCTGGGAACTCAAAGAAAACTGGCGGCTCTACGCCGCCAATCGTGCCACCACCCTCCGCCCCGTGCAGGTTGGGAGCCATGGTGAAACGATGCGGAGGCTGCTGGTGCCTGGCTTGCACTCGGGCACGCTGCCCAAACTCTTTGCAAAACTCCGCCGCCAACTTCACGCGGACCTCACCGGCATGGGAATGGTTCCGGCCGACGAGGCGCTCGCCGAACTCGCCAGCGACATCGCCACATTCGTCAACGCAGAGTGCTTGGGCATCTTGCGTCGCACACGCCCCTTCGAGGGAGTCGCGTTTGACGTGGCCGAAGTTCGCCTTGCCACCAACCGCGTGGTGTTTTCCCTGCAGGCAGCGGCCTGGAGCACGTCGCCGCTGAAGATGACGATCTCTCAGCAACACGGCCGGATCACCAGCGACCTCACCGATCCAGGCTGGATGGACGCGTTGAATGCCGAGCAGCTGAGCCTCATGCAGAGGATGCTGCAAGGCATCGCAGCACTGTGTGACGCAGACGAAATGACGGAATCCCACCGCGGCACGAAGACCGCTGAGCCAGCCCCCACCCTCGACTGGCGTGAATGGCAAGAGCACTGGGAACAGCACCGGCTCCCAGCCACTTAGCGAATCGAGAGTTCTGCGGGCCCCAGCGCCCACACGCTCGGCCGCTGCTGACCGTCGTGGAGGGCGTCTCCGATCAGGAGGTCGAGCACGGTTGTGGCAAGCCCACGCTTGCGCAGCAGGTCGACGGCATCTGCAGACACACCGATCGCCCGCAGATCCTCGTCGGAATCTCCCAGCAGCGTGGAGAGGTCGAGGCCCGTCGAGAGCTCGGGGCGATGCACCACTTCAAAGGTGTCGAGGCCCGCTTTCTTCGCCACCACGGCGAGGCAGTCGTCGAGCCCACCGATCTCATCGACCAGATGGTGCTGCTTGGCCTGCGTGCCCGACCACACGCGTCCGCCGGCGAGGTCGTGCAACTGCTCCACCTCAATGCCTCGCGATTCGCCCACGATACTGAGAAACCGCGTGTAGACATCGTCGATCGTCTTTTGCAGCGTGGCCTCATCGGCATCGTTCCATGCACGGTCCGGGGCGAAGGCCACCGCCGCGTCATCGAGGGCAATGTTCTCCACGTGCACGCCAACCCGCTTCATCAACGACCCAAAACTCAGCTTCATGGAGAACACGCCGATGGATCCCGTGATCGTGCCCCGTTCCGCATACACCGGCACCCCAAGGCAGCTCACCCAGTAGCCGCCCGACGCAGCCATCTCCCCCATCGAGACCACCACGGGCTTCTTTTCCTTGAGCTCCAGCAACGCCTGCCGGATCGCTTCGCTGGCGGTGGCCGATCCGCCGGGAGAGTTGATCCGCACCACCACGCCCCCCACCTTCTCATCCTCGGTCAGTTCCCGAATCGCCTTCACGGTGGGCCCAGAGACGATCGAACCGGCCGAGGTCGACGTGCCATCGACAATCGTGCCCGAGAGGTGCATCACTGCGATCGAGGGCTTGCGGATCCGCGATGAGCCATCCGACCCGCCCGACATCATCTTGCTCATCAACTCAAAGACGGAGATCTCCTTCCGGACACTGCGGCCTTTCTCAATCCAGTCCACCTCTCCCTCGCCCGCGGCCCATCGCGCCATCGTGGGCTTGAGCGTGCCGGTGGGCGCGAGTTCGTCAACAAGCCCGGCCGCGAGGGCTTCCTTGGGGAGGAGCACCCGCTGCTTCTGCAGCTCGCGCACCTGCTCTGTCTGCAGGCCTCGCCCCTTGGCGATCATCGACACCTCGGCGTCGTTCATCGTGGCCAGCATTTCCAGATAGTGCCCGCGGAGGTGGTCGCTCATCGTGGAGTTGAGATACGGCTCCACCGCGCCTTTAAAGTTGCCTGCCCGCACCACCGACGCCTTCACGCCGAGCAGATCCATCGCATCGCGATAGAACAACGACTGCAGCGACTTGGAGGGCATGTCGACGCCGCCAAAATCTGACATCGCCACATGGTCGCAGGCGGCGGCGATCGCCAGATGCGTGGGGGAGGGGTTCTCAAGCCATGCGGCCAACGGCTTGCCCGCCTGCTTGACCAACGCGATCCGCCGCAAGAGTTCGTCGAGCTGCGCGAGGTTGATGTCGAGCGTGTTGGCCGAGAGGTCGAAGACCACATGGCTGACCTTCTCGTTCTTTGAGGTTTGTTCGAGCAGGTCGCAGAGTTTGTAGAAACTCTTGCCTCGCGATGGGCCGTCCCCCATCACCAGGCTGAGGGCGTCGATTTCAGCGGGCCCTACGAGATCGACGTAGGTTCCCGAGAGCACGATCCGCTCAACCGTGGCCTTGGCCTCCGGCTTCTCCTGAGCCTCTGCCTCGTCGCCGCGAGACGTTGGCAAGTCCCAGCAGAAACCGCTCAGAAGCAACGCGATCGTCCACACACGACCCCACACACGCATCTCAGACCGGGCATCCATCCGTCACCTCAAAGGGAGAAAGAACGACTCAGGCAGGTCCTGTCGAAAGGGTGCCGCCCCAGTTTCAGTGGCGGCCCGTCTCCAATCAGGATACCCTCGTGACCGACTTGGGCGAGGAACGGCACGGACGCCTGGCGGTTTTGCCGGCTTTCCGCACGCTTCTTGTCGCCTACGCCGCCCCTTGTCGCACACACTGTCCCCTGAGGAATTGTTGAGATGTCGCACGCCAACCCATCCCGCCGTCGGTTTCTCCAGCAGCTCTCCGCCGCCGCCACCACCGGGCCGCTGCTCGCCTCCCGCCCGCTGATGGCACTCGCCGCCGCAAACGATCGCCCCACCTTCGCCACCATTGGCCTCCGCAATCAGGGCTGGACGATCACCAGCAAGTCGTTCAACTACGCCGACTTCGTGGCCCTCGCGGACGTGGATGCGGGCGTGCTGGAGGAGAACCGCAACCGCGTGGAAAAGGCTCAGGGCCGCAAGCCCGATGGCTACAACGACTACCGCAAGGTCCTCGAACGCGACGACATCGACGCCGTGATGATCGCGACGCCCGACCACTGGCACACCAAGATCGCGGTCGAGGCGATGCGTGCCGGCAAGGACGTGTACTGCGAGAAGCCGCTCACACTCACGATCGACGAAGGCAAGCTCATTGAGCGCGTGGTGAAGGAGACCGGCCGCGTGTTCCAGGTGGGCACGATGCAGCGGACGGAATCAGAGCAGCGATTCCTGCAAGCCGTGGCCCTCGTGCACGCGGGCCGCATCGGCACGGTGAAGCGAGTGACCTGCGGCATCAATGGGATGGAACCCTCCCCGGTCATTCCAGAAGCACCGGTTCCTGCTGGCCTCGACTGGAACATGTGGCTTGGACCAGCGGCGGAAGTGCCCTACAGGGCGCTCCCGGAACTCCGCGAAGGCTACGGCGGCGGCGTGCCGCTCTTTAGCAACTGCCACTACTCCTTCCGCAACTGGCATGAATACTCCGGCGGCAAACTCACCGACTGGGGAGCCCACCACGTCGACATCGCCTGCTGGGCTCTCGGTGCCAGCGAGACAGGCCCGAGCCGCATCGAGCCGCTGGAGTACACCTTGCCGGTGGCCTACAAGGATGGCCATCCGCTGGTTCATGACCAGTACAACGCGGCGACGCACTTCCGCATTCGCGCGGCCATGCCCAACGACGTCGAGATGATCATCACCAGTGAAGGAGACAACGGCATCCTCTTCGAAGGCACGGAAGGCCGGTTCTTCGTCAACCGTGGCAAGATCACCGGTGCTCCGGTGGAGGCCTTGGCCGACACGCCGCTCCCCGAAGGTGCGATCGAGAAGGTGTATGGCGGCCCTGTGGCAGCCAACCACACGGCCAACTTCGTCGACGCCATGCGTTCGCGGAAGCAGCCGATCTCCGACGTGTGGACGCACAACCGCATGCTGGAAATCTGCCATCTCTCCAACATCGCGATGCGGCTTGGCCGGCCACTCGACTGGGATCCGGTGGCCCGCCAGATTGTCGGCGACGACCAGGCCAACAGTTTCCTCGGCCGAGAAAGCCGGAAAGGATTTGAGGTCGAAGGCGCCTGAGTGCCAGGCCGCCTGAGTGGGCCATGCCGCGGGCCTTGCCCCGCGGTATGATGGAGGCCGGGCGTGGGAGAGCCACGCCCGGTCGGCTTGGCCGTTACGAGGTTTTCATTTTTTCTTTAGGGGGTCACCGGTACATGGTTCGTTCCACGCTCTCTCGCCGCTCGTTCGTTGCCGCTGGTTCTGCTGCTGTTGCGGCCGGCCTGCTCCCTCGTGCTGCCCACGCCGCCAAGCCGGCAGCCCCCCTCGGCATCCAGCTCTACTCGCTGCGTGGCTACGACGTTGACACGGCGCTGAAGCACGCGAAAGACCTCGGCTTTGAAGCGGTCGAGTTTTACTCCGGCATGTTCCCGATCACCGACGACACCGCAGCGATCAACGCCACGGTGAAGAAGGTCAAAGATCTTGGGCTCACGATTTCAGCTCACGGGGTGAATGGCTTTGGCGGAGATGCCGCGGCCAACCGCAAAGTGTTTGAGTTTGCCAAGGCCGCAGGGATTCGCACCCTCTCGGCCGACCCCTCGCCAGACTCGTTCGCCAATCTCGACGAACTCGTCAAAGAGTTCGACATCCGCATCGCGATTCACAACCACGGCCCCGCCCACCGCTACAACAAGGTCATCGATGTGCTCCATGCCATCGAAGGGCATGACGAGCGGATCGGAGCCTGCGCCGACCTCGGCCACTTCATCCGTTCGGGCGAGCGGCCCACCGAGGTGATCCGTTTGCTCTCGGGCCGCCTCTACGGCATCCACCTCAAGGACTTCGCCGAAATGAAGGAGAAGACCGAGGGCGTGATCCTCGGCAAGGGTCACATGGACGTGCGGGCGGTGTTTGAGGCGCTCGTGAAGGCCGACTTCCCCGCCGATGGTGCGCTGTCGCTCGAGTATGAAGAAAACCCTTCCGACCCGATTGCCGACATCCGTGAGTGTGTGGCCGTTGCTCAGGCCGCGATGAAGGCCTAAGCCCTTCCCAACGCAACCATCTAAAACAGATTGCTATCCCGGAGATTGTTCGATGCCGCTCTACGAGTACGCCTGCCAAGACTGCCACAAGGACTGTGAACTGCTCATCCGCGGGCAGGAGAAGCCGGTCTGCCCACACTGCAAAAGCAAGAAGCTCACCAAGCTGCTGAGCGTCGTGGCGGGCCATGTGGCCGACGGCTCCTCTTCAGGCGGTGGCGACATGCCCGAGGGAGGCTGCGGGATGCCGCAGTGTGGCATGGGTGGCTGCGGCATGGGGGGCATGATGGCCTGGCTGCTCGCCGCGATGCTGTCGCTCGCGGGCACCGCGATGGCGGCCGACGGCCCGGCCCGCCTGCTCGTCGTCACGGTCACCAATGGCTTCCGCCACAGTTCCATCGAAACCGCTGAGCCCATCATCGAACAGATCGGCCGCGAAAGTGGTCTGTTTCACGTGGACTACCTCCGGCAGCCCGCGGGCGAAGAGGTGTTTGCCAAGGCGTTCGCTCCCGAGGCGCTCGCCGAGTTTGATGGCGTGATCTTTGCGAGCACCACCGGCGAGTTGCCGATTCCTGATCTCGATGGGTTCCTCGCCTGGGTAAAAAGCGGCAAGGCCTTTATCGGCATGCACGCCGCCAGCGACACGCTGAAGAGTTCTGATGCCTACGTCGACATGATCGGCGGACACTTCGCCGGCCATCCGTGGAACGCGGGTGGCGAACATGCCTTCGTGGTCCACGAACCTGGCCACCGCCTGACCACGATGGTGCCAGAACGGTTCCGTTGGAAAGACGAGATCTATCAATACGACCTCCGCTACAACCCAGACAACCTCCGTGTGCTGGTCAGCCTCGACATGACGGCGAGCACGCCCAAGGAGCCCTGGCATGTGCCCGTCTCATGGGTGCGAAACTACGGCGACGGTCGCGTCTTCTACACCAACTTCGGCCACAACGAAGCGACGTGGAAGGAGTCGGCGTATCAGCAGCACCTGATCGAAGGCATCCGCTGGGCGCTTGGCCGCTCGGAGGCTCCCTCAGAGCCAAATCCTGAAGTGCAGGCCGCAGAGTATCTGCGGAGCGTGGTGGCGGCAGCGGCAGAGGCGACCGGTGGCAACGCAGATGACCTGCTCGCCAAGGCTGACGCCAAGATCGCCAAAGACGCCAACTTCGCGGTGGCCCTCCGGCCCAAGATGCTCGAAGTGCGCGGTGTTGATGGCGATGCCCGCAAGGAGCTCTACAAAGCCATCCTCGCCGAGTTGGAGTAATCCCGTTGATGGCCGTTTCTCAACCGGTGCTTGAGGCTGCGCTGCGTGAGCCCTACCCGCTCACCGACGCGCAGCGGCAACAGTTTCGGGACGACGGCTATCTGCATCTGCAGGGTGTGCTTGGCAGCGACGTTCTCCACGCCCTCGAGCCGGCGATCACCGCCGACACGCTGGCCCACGACCGCAATGCCGGGGTGCCGCTGGAAGATCGCGACACCTACGGCAAGGCGTTTATCCAGGTTGGCAATCTCTGGCAGCGGAGCGAGGAGGCACGGCAGCTCACCTTTTCGCGTCGCCTTGCGGAGATCGCCGCCTCCCTGCTCGACACGCGAGGCGTGCGGCTGTGGCACGATCAGGCTCTCTACAAAGAGCCCTCCGGAGGGTTCACCCCCTGGCATGCCGACCAGCAGTACTGGCCGATGGCGTCGAGCCGGTGCGTGACGGCCTGGATTCCACTGCATGCGGTGCCCTTGGAGATGGGTCCGCTTTCCTTTGCCCGCGGCAGCCACCTCAAGAAGATCGGCCGCGAACTGGCGATCTCCGATGAGTCTGAGCAGCTGATCCAGCAGGCGGTGTCGAGCGAGGGCCTGCGCGAAGTGATCGAGCCCTTTGAAGCGGGCGATGTCTCGTTTCACCTGGGGTGGACGCTGCACCGGGCCGGCCCCAACACCACCGCATCACCGCGCAAGGTGCATACGGTGATCTACATGGACATCGACATGCGGATGGCAGAGCCCAGGAACGCCGCCCAGCGGCTCGACCACGAAACGTGGACGCCGTCGAGCGTTGTGGGGTCAATCATGGCTGACCCGCTCAATCCAGTGCTTTTTGAATCGGCGATTGTCTAGAGGAGAAACCGATGGACCTCTCTCCCACGTGGCACGGCATCTTTCGCAGCGGCTCGACCGCGCCCGTCCTGGCCTTCGCCTTCGCGTTTGTCGCTCCGTTGATGCTCGGCTCGCTCCTCAGCCCGGTTGTCATGGCCGAGGAGTCGTTCCCCCTCACGCTCACGTCGCAGGTTCCCGCCGATGCCAGCGGTGAAACGTTTACAACGGTACGCGCCGAGGAAACATGGCCGGCCGCCTCCACCGCCGTGATCGTGTGCGACGTGTGGGACTACCACCACTGCCTGAATGCCGTGCGGCGATTGGAAGAGTTTGCCCCCAGGCTCGATGCCGTGGTCGCGGAAGCCCGCCGTCGTGGGGCCACGATCATCCACGCCCCGAGCGACTGCATGGAGGCCTACGCCAACCACCCCGCTCGGCAGCGAGCCATGGACACGCAGGCCGCCGATTCGCTCCCAGATCAGATCACGGCGTGGTGCTCCGCGATTCCCTCCGAAGAAAAGGCGACCTACCCGATTGACCAGTCCGACGGGGGCGAAGACGACGACCCGGAAGAACACGCCGCATGGGCACGCAAACTCGAAGCCCTGGGCCGCAACCCACGCATGCCGTGGAAGCAGCAGTCTCCGTTGATTGCGATCGACGAGCAGGCCGACTTCATCACCGATCGCGGCGATGAGGTCTGGAACATCCTCACCGCCCGCGGCATCGACCACGTGATCCTGGTGGGCGTGCACGTCAACATGTGCGTGCTTGGTCGGCCCTTTGGCCTCCGCCAACTCTCCCGCCATGGCAAGCAGGTGGTGCTGATGCGCGACATGACCGACAGCATGTACAACCCCGCCCGCTGGCCCTTCGTGAGCCACTTTGAGGGCACACGCCGCGTCATCGACCACATCGAACGTCATGTTTGCCCCACGATCACCAGCGACCAGCTGATCGGAGGCACGCCCTTCCAGTTTGCGGGCGATCAACCGTCGCCAAGCGAGGCTCCGCCATCCGCCGATGCCGACGCCGCAGTGGCTCCGTGGGAGACGGTGACGATTGCTCACGCTACCGACGAGGTGGACGATGTGCCCTCGAGCACCGGCTCGCAGTGGTACCGCTGCACGCTATTTGCGCCGGCGTCGTTGCTGGACTCCGACGATGCCCACCACAGCCACGCGCACCTGCTGTGCGGCGCCGACGTCGAAGCCGCCTGGCTCAACGGCGAGCCGCTGACACGGAGCAAGCCGGGCGTGTTCGCCATCGCGCCGGAGCAGGCGGTGAGCGATGATGTGAACCTGCTCGTGCTTAAAACCCCAGGCGTGCTCACCACTCCACCCGTGGTGGAAGGGGGCGACACGAAGCTCGAACTCTCCGGACGCTGGCAGCGACTCGTGGGCGAGATGCACGAGCCCTGGACGATGCCGCTGCCAGCCAAGTTTGGCGCCTCACCGGAGATCCTCGTCAGCCCATGAAGACGAGCCACATCCTCACTCTGACCGTTCCTGATGCGCCAGGCATCGTGCACGCAGTGTCGTGCGGTTTGCTCGAGATCGGTGGCAACATCCTGGAGAGCGCTCAGTTTGGTGATCCATGCTCGCGGCTCTTCTGCCTGCGAACGGTCGTCGAGAGCGCGTGCGAAGACTCGGCCAAGGTCGCCCAAACCGTCCGCACGAGCCTCGAGCGGGAAGGGCATGCCACCGACTTGCGGCTCAAGGTCCGCCGTTCCGACGCACGGCCGCGGATCCTGATCATGGTCTCCAAGTTTGACCACTGCCTCGTCGACCTGCTCTATCGCTGGAAGAACGGTCTTTTGCCGGTGGAGATTCCGGTCATCGTCTCCAACCACACCGACGCCGAGGGGATCGCCCACCGACACGGCATCGCCTTCCATCACCTGCCCATCACCCCCGAGAACAAACCTGCCCAGGAAGCCAAACTGTTGGCGCTCGTGGAAGAGCACCACATCGATCTCGTGGTGCTCGCGCGGTACATGCAGGTGCTCTCAAACGACCTCTGCACGAAGCTCAGCGGGCGGGCGATCAACATCCACCACTCGTTTCTTCCCGGCTTCAAAGGCGCGCGGCCCTACCACCAGGCAGCCGCACGGGGAGTGAAGCTGATCGGTGCCACGGCACACTTCGTCACGCCCGACCTCGACGAGGGCCCGATCATCGAGCAGGACGTGACCCGCGTCACCCATGCCCACTCGGTCGAGCAGATCATCGCCCTCGGCCAAGACACCGAGCGGCTCGTCCTCGCCCGTGCGGTCCGTCTCTGGGCCGAAGATCGCGTGTTGATGATCTGCGACCGCACCGTGGTCTTCACGTAGTTTTCACGCTTTTGCGACAGAATCCGCGGTTTTCCAGTCGGTGCCGTGCGACGACCCAGCCGGTTTAGGAAGCGACGCCGTTCCGTGCTATCCTTTCGCCGGGGTGGGGCTCAGCCATGGCGGAGTCTCCTGGGAAGACTTCGACGCATCCCACGATCGACAAGGGGAGACGGTATGGCAGACGCGAATGCTCTTTTTGAAGTTTCCGGTTCTGAAGATGGGCCGCCGCAGCTGCGACTCCTCGGCAAGGTGACCGGCGACGACCTTCGCGCCGCGGGCTGCGACCTGGTCAAACTCTTCGGCGTCGACATTTACTCACGGCCGCTGTTGATCGACATGAGCGGCACCGATTTTCTCGACTCGTCCGGAATCGGCTGGCTCCTCGAACAGCACAAGCGGTTCCGCACCGGCAAGGGGAAAATCATTCTGCATTCCGTCCCTCCGATGGTTTCCAAAGTCATGCAGTTGATGAGCCTGCATCGGGTGCTTCCCATCGCCGACGACGAACAAGCGGCCTCTCTTCTTGCGGAGTCCAGAGACTGATGCACGCCGAACCGATCGACTTCCAGGAAGAGCAGTCGGCTGAAGAAACCTGCCGGCAGCTTGTGGCCGAAGCCGCGAAGATGGGTGCCAGCGACCTGCTCCTCCTCTCCGACGAGAGGGAAGTCACGGCTGCCGTGCGTCTCCTTGGGATCATGACGAAGCTGCGGTCGTATCCTTCCGAAGAAGGGCAGCGGCTGATCCGTTACGTGAAGGCCGCGTCTGGGATGGACCTCGCAGAACGGCGACGTCCGCTCGACGGTCGGTGGGTGAGCAGCCTGGAAGACGGCTCGCGTGCAGACCTCCGCATCAACACCCTTCCCACGGTGTTTGGCGAAGATCTCTGCGTGCGGATCATGGACACCTCCGCACACCGCAAGCAGATCGAAGACCTTGGGCTGAGCGAAGGGCAGCGGCAGCAACTTGAACCGATGCTCCAGAGCCCAAGCGGGCTCGTGCTGGTGACCGGCCCCACTGGGTCGGGAAAGTCGACCACGCTCTACAGCTTCCTGGAAAAACTCAACGACGGGCAGCACAAGATCAACACGATCGAGGACCCGGTGGAATACCGGCTCGCGGGCGTGCGTCAGGCGCAGGTCAGCCCGCTGCTCGACCTGGGCTTTGCCGAGATCCTGCGGGCGGTGCTTCGCCAGGCTCCCGACGTGATCATGATCGGCGAAATCCGCGATGCTGAAACGGCAACGACGGCCGTGCGTGCCGCCAACAGCGGCCACCTGGTGTTTGCCACGCTGCATGCGCCCATCGCGGCCGCGGCTGTGCAGAGCATGCTCGCCTTGGGCGTGCTGCCGCACTTCCTCTCCACCTCGCTGCTGGGCGTAGTGTCGCAACGCTTGGTGCGCACACTCTGCCCGGAGTGCCGCGTGAAGTACGACCTCTCGACCACGCCGGAAATCTTTGACGACGTCAAGAAAGAACTTCCGCCGCATCATGAGCTTGCGATGTGGAGCCCCGGGCACTGCGACGCCTGCCACCGCCAAGGCTACCGGTCACGGACGGGCGTGTTTGAAGTGATGCCCATCACCCCCAAACTCCGAGCCGCCATCGCCAACCACGCCGACACGCGAGCCCTCAACCAGATTGCGGTCGAGGAAGGCATGCTCTCCTTGCGGAAGTCGGCACTCCTGCATGTTGCCTACGGCATCACAAGCGTGGAAGAAGTCTTCCGCGCGGTTCCCACGGAATACCTCGGCCTCGACGACGTCACGCTCTAGGCCTGAATCAGGTCGTGCATCACGTGGCCGTGGATGTCGGTCAGCCGGAAATCCCGTCCCTGGTAGCGGTAGGTCAGGCGGCGATGGTCGATGCCCACCTGGTGCAAGATGGTGGCGTTGAGGTCGTGGATGTGCATCGAGCCTGGCGTCCACACGTCCTTGGTTGGCTGTGGAAAAATCGGCTGGCCGTGTTCGTCGGCGATGTTGTAGCCGTAGTCGTCGGTGCGGCCATACGTGATGCCCGGCTTCACGCCGCCCCCCGCCATCCACACCGTGAAACACCGTGGGTGATGATCGCGGCCGTAGTTTTCGCGAGTCAGCCCACCCTGGCAGTAGACCGTGCGACCAAACTCCCCGCCCCACACCACGAGCGTGTCGTCGAGAAGCCCGCAACGCCTGAGATCCTGAATGAGGGCGGCTGAGCCCTGGTCGATGTCGCGGCACTGCGACTCGTGCTCCGCAGGCAGGTTGCCGTGCGCATCCCAGCCACGGTGAAAGATTTGAATGTTCCGCACACCTCGCTCCACGAGCCGGCGGGCCTGGAGGCAGCAGGCCGAAAACGTGCCCGGCGTGTGCACGTCGTCGCCGTAGAGGGTGAGCGTTTCGGCGGTCTCCCCAGAGATGTCGACGAGCTCTGGGATCGAGGTCTGCATGCGAAAGGCCATCTCATGCTGCTCGATCCGTGAGAGCACGCCCGGATCACCAAACGCCTCGCGATGCTGTTCGTTGAGCGTGCGCAGCAGATCGAGCTGGGCGCGGCGATCGGTGCGACTCACTCCCGGCGGGTTGGCCAGATAGAGCACGGGGTCCCCTTGGCTCCGCATCAAAATGCCCTGATGCTCGGCCGGCAGGAAGCCGGGCCCCCAGAGCCGATTGAAGAGGCTCTGCTCGGCATAGCTCGTCTTGGCGTGCATCACGACGTAGTGCGGCAGGTTTTCATTCATGCTGCCGAGGCCGTAACTCAGCCAGGCCCCCAGGCTCGGTCGCCCAGGCACCTGCGAGCCTGTCTGGATGTAGGTGATCGCCGGGTCGTGATTGATCGCTTCGGTGAAGGCGGTGTGCACCACGCAGAGTTCCTTCGCCACGCCCGCCGTGTGCGGCAGCAGTTCGCTCACCCACACGCCGTCGGCGTTGTTGTCGTGCTTTGTGAAGCGGTATTTGCTCGGGGCGAGCGGGAGGCCTGCCTTCTGGTTGGCCGTCATGCCCGTGATCCGCTGTCCGTCGCGAATGTGATCGGGCAACTGCTCCCCAAACTGCTTCTCCAGCGCAGGCTTGTAGTCCCACATGTCGTGCTGGCTCGGGCCACCACTCATGAAGAGATAGATCACATGCTTCGCCCGCGGCGTGTGATGGAGCCCGGGAGTGGCGGCGGAGGAGCTCTCGGCGCCCTGCGCCAGTGGCAGGTCTCGGGCGAGCAGCTGGGCCAGCGACGCCGTGCCCAGGCCAAGCGTTGTGCGGCCAAAGAGATGACGCCGTGTGAGTGTGTCCGCCAGGTGCCGCTGGGCAGCGGTAGGGGGCATCGCCATCTGAGTGTCTCCTCGTCGGTGATCGGGTGCTGTTCAGTACAGGAGCGTGGCGGCATCGCTCGCCAAAAGCGTGACCGCAAGTTGGGTCCACGCCGCCACCTCCGCTGCCGCAAGCGCCGCGTCTCGTCTCGCCTCGCCCACGGCCAGGAGCGACTCTGCCGCCGCGGGCTCGTCGGCAAAGCGGGTTCGCTCGGTTTCCAGGAGCGCTTGGCACGCACGCTCTTCCGCCGGCGTGGGCGCACGGCTCATGAGCATCGCAAAGACGGCGTCGAGCCGCTGGGCATCCTCGCGGTGTTCGCGGAGCAGCCGTTCGGCGAGTTCACGAGCCATCTCGATCCGCTGAGTCTCGTTGAAGAGCCCAAGCGACTGCAGCGGCGTGCTGGTGCGTGAACGACGCACACAGGCTGACTCGCGATCGGGCGCATCGAAGAGCGTCATCATCGGATGGGGGCTGGTCCGCTTCCAGTAGACATAGAGGCTGCGACGGTAGAGCCGCTCCCCTGAGTCTTGGACATAGGCCTTGGTGTTGCTCGCAGGATGGGCCATCGCCTCCCACATCCCTGCGGGCTGGTAGGGCTTCACCCCTTCGCCACCCATCGTCGGATCGAGCAGTCCACTCGACCACAGGCCAAGGTCTCGCAGCACCTCGGCGTCGAGGCGGTAGCGAGGGCCGCGTGCCACGAGCAGGTTTTCGGGATCGTCGAGGTCGGTTCTGGTCGCCGACGACTGCCGAAACGCGCGGCTCGCCAGCAGCATCCGCAGAAACCGCTTCATGTCCCAGCCGCTCTCCTGGAGCTCAACGGCAAGCCAGTCGAGGAGTTCCGGATGCGTGGGGCGTCGGCCCTGCACGCCAAAGTCTTCGGGCGTCCGCACGAGGCCTGCGCCAAACACATGCTGCCAGAGCCGATTCGCCAGCACGCGGCTGACGAGCGGCTGCTCCGGCGACACAAGCCACGCCGCGAGCCCCAGCCGATTCCGTGGCGTGCCGTCCGGCAAATCCCCGAGCACCGCCGGCACTCCTGGCTCCAGCGGCTCGCCTCTTTCTTGGTCGTATTCGCCACGATGCAAGATCCGCGTCGGACGTGGCTCGGCGAGTTCTTCCGCGACGAGCGTGGTCGTGAAGGCTCGTTCGGCAGCGTCGCGCTGCGCCACAAGGTCGCGGGCGGCGGGCGCCAGTTCATCGGCCGCAAACGGCCCGGTCGGCCGGGCCACCAGAGCCACCACTTCCACATCCTTGAGGCCGGCCCAGCGGCTCGCGTCGTCCCCCTGCAGCCCCACGATGCCCGCCTCCACAAACGACCGCGCGGCAGCCGCCATGTCGGCCGTGTCGCGCTGGAGCGCCTGCCACGCAGCCCACGCCGCCTGATCGTCCGGCACGCGCACGGTCGGCCCAAACGCATAGGCATTCCGATCGAGCGGCGGCTCTGCCGTGCTGTTGAAGAAGGCGTAGAGCCGGTAGTACTCGGTCTGCGTGACGGGATCGTATTTGTGGGTGTGGCAGCGGGCGCAGGTGAGCGTCATCCCGAGGAGCGCCGTGCCGAGCGTTTCGGTGCGGTCGAAGCTGTTCTTCGCCTGAAACTCCTCGGGGATCACGCCCCCTTCGCTGGTCGTCGGATTGAGCCGCACGAATCCGGTGGCAATCTGCTGTTCGAGGGTGGGCTCAGGCAGGAGGTCGCCCGCGAGCTGCCACGTTAGGAAGGTGTCGAGCGGCAGGTTTTCGTTGAAGGCCCGCACCACCCAGTCGCGATAGGGATAGATGCCACGGCGGTTGTCGAGGTGGAGTCCGTGGGTGTCGCCGTAGCGGACGGCGTCGAGCCAGAACCTCGCCATGTGCTCGCCATACGACGGGCTCACGAGCAAGGTGTCGAGATACCGCTCGTACGCCTCGTCGCTCGTGTCGGCGAGAAAGGCTGCCAGTTGCTGTGGCTCGGGAGGCAAGCCGGTCAGCGTCAGGGCGGCACGTCGTGCCAGCGTGCTGCGGTCGGCTTCTTCCGCAAAGCCCACGCCCTCCTCGGCGAGCCGCTCCCCGATCGCCAGGTCAATCACCTCGCTGCCGGTGCTCGCGCCACCGGCGAGCGGCCCCCGGGTAGGCGCCACGTAGGCCCAGTGCTGCTCGTAGCCTCCCCCCTGCTCGACCCACGCGCGGAGGATGGCTTTCTGCTCATCGCTGAGCTGCTTGTCGAAATCGGCGGGCGGCATGGGGTCGTCGGTCGACGCGATCCGCGCGAGCAACAGGCTCTCGCTGGGGTTCGCGGGGTCAATCGCTCGGTAGCCGCCGAGGTCTGCAGTCGCGGCGTCGAAGGAGTCCAGCCGCAGCTGCACGTCGGCCTGGGCATCCGGGCCGTGGCAGGCAAAGCAGGTGTCGGAGAGGATCGGCAGCACATCGCGGTCGAAGGAGACCTCGCCTGCCAGGCCGGCCGCTCCGCCCAGCACCGTGAAGATCATCCGCGTGAGGATCACGACGGCCGCGGCGCGTCGACCACAGCCGGCGAGCCTCGTCAGGCAAGCCGCCAGGGGGTGTTTCAACCAGGAAGTCTCGGTGTGCGATTGCATAAACGTTGCTCCTCCTCCGCCCACGATCCTACCCCCGGGCGGTGTTTTCACACACGCTTTTGGCGAAAACCGTCGGGCGTCGCGACGCGTTGCACAGCGGCCGTCGCGAGGTCACGCTGAGAGACCTTTTCCACCCTCTCTCGCCTCACGCGAACCGAAAGGCATTCCATGCGGTCCCGACACACTGGCTTGGCAGCGGCCCTGCTCCCCGCGATCCTCCTGGCGTCCGTCGGCTCGGCGTTCTTCGGCCGGTTCGCTCAGGCCGCCCCGGAAGAAACCACGGTCACGGAAGTGGCCCCGGGAGTGTTTTTCCGCAAGGCCCAGACCCAGCCCGTCTTCACCGGATGCAATCAGGGGTTCGTCGTCTTCCGCGACTATGTGCTCGTGATCGATGCCAACTTTCCTGGGCAAGTGGATGAGGTCGTCGCGGCGATTCGTGAGCAGACCGACAAGCCGATCAAGTTTGTGTTCGACACGCACTACCACGGCGACCATGCCGACGGAAACGTGCAGTACAAGAAACTTGGGGCCACGATCGTGGCCCACGAACGCAGCCAGCCGCTGTTTGAGTCGAAGGGGGCCGACGGCTTCGAGGGCGCCAAGAAAAACCGGGCGGCCGAGTATGGCAGCCTCGACTACGAGATGCCCTCGGTCTACTTCTCCCACAAGCTGATTTTCGACGATGGCGATCAGCGGGTGGAGCTGATCTTCTTTGGCCATGCCCACACCGCCGGCGATGCGGTCGCCTGGCTGCCGAAGCACAAGATTCTCTTCTCGGGCGATGCGTGCGTGAACGGGGCGTTTAACTACACCGGCGACGCCGACACCGCGAGCTGGATTGCCGTGCTCGGGGCGATGGAAGACCTCGGCGTGAAAACGCTCTGCCCGGGGCATGGTGAGATGGGCGGAGCGGAGGTGATCGCCACGCAGAAGCGGTGGTTCAGCGAACTCCGCAGTGAGATCAAGGCCGCGATCGACCGCGGCGAGTCGCTCGACACGATCAAGGAAACGCTCGATATCCCGTTCTACAAAGAGTGGACCGGGGAAGAGGCCCGTTCGCGAACCGAGAACATCGAGCACGTGTTTGAGGAGCTCTCAGCACCAGCGAAGTCGGCCCGCACCCGCCGCCCGCACCAGCATCCGCACCCACACGGCAACGACCTCGGCCTCGCTCGCCCCGCAGCACCACGACGATAACAGCTCTCCCGCACGAGCCTGCTGCGTCTCAAAGCATCGG